>NVVV01000005.1 GCA_002733495.1 Robiginitomaculum sp. | reverse complement strand
AAAATGCTCCATCAGTCGCCCTTGCTTATACGAGCTTAATCGTGACTTTCTCATGCCGTCCATTATAACACCTAATCGGCGTTATCTGGGACAGCCCCTTAAAGAATACACCTAAGTGTGCACTTCAATCCCGCAAACCATATATGACCCAGGCGGAATTTGCACACCTTGATGTCCCAAGAACTTGAACCAAGCCGAAATTGCAACTGGTACATCACCTAAAAACTTAAAAACTTCCCCATCTTTTTGATTAACCAGAATTTCAACGCCACCACATTTCCCAACGCCATAACCATCGATTCCGTACCCTGCCCCAGCCGCAATTACATCATCATTATGATCAATCAGCAAATTTGGGTTAGATAGGTTATAATGCTTGTAGGCGTTTGCCACAGCTCGCACCCTTTCATGAGCACCTAATCTCGGTGTTTCAGTTCCCGGCCAGAGACAATGATTTGTAATGGATCGCCGAATACTCTTCACTGTGAGATTTTGCTCATCAGCAAAGCGATCTGTTAGACCGTCAATTGAAACGGCCAACTGTGCTGCTCTGCGTTTTGCTCCTCTTGCTGCAACCATCCAATCTGATACTGGTTTATCAGGGTCATGTTCTTGAGATAGTCTCAATTCAGCCTTTTCGTAATCCTCTGCTGCTGGCAGAACATCATAAATTAGGTGGCTTAATGTTTCTACAGGCATTGATAAAATTTCGCCTCCAATAGTAGGTTTTATCTTACAACTTATCACAATTCCCGCCACAAAAGCGACGCATCACCGTAGGAATAAAAGCGGTAATTATCGGCAATGGCGTGGGCATAGGCGGCACGCATTTCATCAAGCCCGGCCAGTGCACTGACCAGCATAAAAAGCGTCGACCGTGGCAAGTGAAAATTGGTCAGCAAGCCATCGACCGCCCGAAATTTATAGCCCGGCGTAATAAAAATATCCGTGTCACCAGAACCTGCGTGCAACACGCCATCCGCGTCCGCAATGCTTTCCAGCGTGCGCAGGGCCGTGGTGCCAGCGGCAATAATGCGCCGCCCTTGCGCGCGCGCCGTATTTAACGCGGCGGCGGTAACTTCGCTCACCTCATAACGCTCGCCATGCATTTTATGACCCGCTGTATCGTCGGTTTTGACCGGCAAAAACGTGCCCGCCCCCACATGCAGGGTCAGGATTTGGCGTGTCACACCCCGGGCATCCAGCGCGGCAAACATGGCATCGCTAAAATGAAGGCTGGCCGTGGGCGCCGCTACTGATCCTAATTCTTGCGCAAAAATAGTCTGATAATCATGTTCATCGCGCGCATCAACGGCGCGCTTGCGGGCGATATAAGGCGGCAGCGGCATCTGCCCAACCCGGGCAATCGCTTCGTCCAGCACGGCACCCGAAAATTCAAACGCCAGCGTAATTTCGCCCTCATGCTTGTCACACACACGCCCGTTCAACGCCCCGGCCATGCAGGCTTCATTGTCGTCGCCAAAGGCAATGACATCCCCATCGCGCAAGCGTTTGGCCGGGCGCACAAAGGCGCGCCAGCGCGCCGCATCAAGGCGTTTGTGTAAATTGACCTCGACCCGCACCGGACCGCCCCCGCCATGTTCACGCGCCGGGCGCGAACCATAAAGCGCCGCAGGCAAGACTTTGGTGTCATTAAGGATCAGCACATCGCCCGGGCGCAAACGCTCCGCCAGATCGGTAAACATCCGGTCGGCCAAAGGCTCGCCCGGCGTGACCTCCAGCAGGCGCGACGCATCGCGTGGGCAAGCCGGGCGCAGGGCTATGCACGCCTCGGGCAGGTTAAAATCAAAGAGATCAACGCGCATGATGCAGCAAAACGGGCCAAAGCCCGCCTACTCGTGCGCCATATTGTCAGGGTCAGACGCATCACTTGGCGATAAGCCCAAAACCTCGCCATCGGTTTGCACCCCAAGGCCCAGAACCGTGCGATTGGCATAGGAAAAATAGGCCGCGACCTGATTAATTTCCAAAATCTGGCCGTCATCATAGCCTGCCTGACGCATGTCGTTTATATCCTGTTCGATCAGGGCATAGGGGGCCTGAGTCAGGGTGCGCACATAGCGCAAGGCCACTTGTTCGCGCAAGTTAAACACCGGCTCCAGAATATTGCTTTCCAGGGCCGTGCGTATGCGTTCGGCAAGATCATCATCTTCTAGCAGGCGTTTTAGCCCGGTAAAATGGTGCTCGACACAATAGCGGCAACCATTCAGAGCGCTGACATAAACCCCAACGGTTTCCCGAAAGGATTTTGTCAGGGTATTGGCCCCGTGGTGCAGGGTGTTTTTATAAAGCGCCAGATGGCCTTCCAGCGTATGGGGGCGCAGGGAATGAATGGTCAAAACGTTATCTAGCTGTCCCGACGGGCCACTGACCCGGTCATAAATCCGGCGCAGGCGACCCGTGGATTCCTTGAATAATATACGCTTTATCCAGCTCATGAGGCTCTCCGTTAGGCTATGCTGGCCTTGATTATTGTGCCTGGTTCTGCCGGTGGCTCGCCTTTTGGCAACGCATCAACGGCCTCCATACCTTCGATCACTTCGCCCCAGACGGTATACTGGTTATCCAGAAATTTTGCATCATCAAGGCAGATAAAGAACTGTGATGAGGCGCTATCGGGGCTTTGTGAACGCGCCATCGAGCAGACGCCACGGGAATGCGGTGCGGCGCTGAACTCAGCCTTCAGGTTTTGCCCCGAACCGCCCATACCCGTGCCATCCGGGCACCCCCCCTGGGCCATAAAACCATCAATAACCCGGTGAAAGGTCAGGCCATCATAATAGCCCGAATTGGCCAACTCGGTAATGCGTTCCACATGGCCGGGCGCCAGATCAGGGCGCAGGCGGATTTTAACCGGCCCGGTGGAAAGCTCAAAGTTAAGTGTTTGGTCAGTATCGCTCATTCTTGTTCTTCCTGTACTTGAGAGAGTTGTGCGGTGGCATCGGCCCATTCCACATGGACCGGCACGGTGATGTCGCAAATATCGGGATACGTCCCGTTTTCGCCTTTCTGGCTTTCAAGATAGCGGGCAAACGCGCTGCCATCCGTGCGCAATACCCAGACGCGCGCTCGTTTATCTTCAGGAACATCATTGCCCAGCGCCAGACCATCAATCATGTCCGGAGGATAAGCCGGCTCGCCCAGCTTGATCTGCTTGACCGCTTTTTGTCCCGCACGCACCCGTCCCCAGGAGGTGTATTTTCCGTTCAGCCAATCAGGGTACCCGGTCGTAATAAAAAATTGTGCATTGGCACTGTTTGGATCATTTGTGCGCGCCATGGACGCCGCGCCGGAGCAATGCAATGCCCAGGCCTTGACCTTGCCATCGACGGTCATCATTGCCAGCGCATCTGATTGTGAAGCCACGGGAAAACCCTTTACAAAGCCCGTATTGGCGCTGCGATCTTCGCCGATCACCTGCAATTTCTGCTCCGGCGAGCGGCGGAAGGTGAATTCACCCTTCATTGGTTTGGTGGTTGGCGGCGGGCGTTTGACCAGATCGCCATCCCCGGCCTGCGCCATAAAATTCTTGATCACCCGGTGAAATGGCAGGCCGACGAAATAGCCGGAACTGGCCAGTTCGCGCATACGTTGAACATGGGTAGGGGCAAATTCCGGCGCCATTTCAATCAGCGTTATGCCGTGCAGGGTTTTCATATAAAGGAGGTTTTGGGGGGCCACTTCGCGCCATTGGTCCGTGGCCTCTTGCGGCCCAAGAAGGCCATTCGGCAAAGCGGCACCAAAAGGATGGGCCGGGTCTGCCTCATCCTGAGCCTTGATCTCCTCACTGGCCTTGGTGCCCGGCGCACGCTGGTTTTCCTGTGCCTTGGCAGAATCCACCTGGCTGGGGGCCCCGCAGGCCCATAAGACCACAGCCATCAAGAGTATAATTTTACGCATTGTTGCTGATTTTCTCCATCAGTTTTTCGGCGACCATGGGCGAGACAAAGGGCGTAATGTCGCCGCCCAGCCGGGAAATTTCCTTGATCAGGCGCGAGGCAATAGCCTGATGCCTAGGATCAGCCATAAAGAACACGGTTTCTATGTCCGGATTAAGGCGCTGGTTCATGCCTGTCATCTGAAACTCATATTCAAAGTCAGATACCGCCCGTAACCCCCGGATAATCACCTGTGCGCCTACATCCTGGGCAAAGTGGATCAACAGGCCTGTCATGGGCCGCACTTCTATCTCGGCTACATTTAAAAACGGCACCGCTTCGGCCCGCATCATTTCCACCCGCTCTTCCAGACTAAACAAGGGATTTTTAGCGGCATTACGGGCCACGCCCACAACCAGCTTGTCAACCAGCTTGACGGCACGGCCCAAAATATCGACATGGCCATTTGTGGCTGGATCAAACGTACCGGGATAGAGACCAATTTTCATATGACTTTGCCTGTTTTACCCGGGCGACCGGCGTGTCAGGACCAATATGCCCATAACCAGATACACACCACCTGATACCCAGTTCAAGCCATTTTGCACAACTGGGTGCTTTATCACACGTTGCAAGCTGCCAAAACCCATCGCCCATACACTATCAAGACACCAGGCAATCAGCAGAAAACTGATCGCCAGCACTATTAGTTGCGGCACAACCGGAGACATACCGGAGACAAACTGAGGCAAAAATGCCGCGTGAAACAACATGGTTTTCGGGTTAGCAAGCGCCACCAGAACACCCCGGCGAAAAAGGTGCGATGATGTGGGCGGTGCCAATGGTTCGTTATAAGCGATATGTCTTTTCGCATGTAGAAACGCCTGAATAGCCAGCCAGAGTAAATACCCGCCGCCCAGTATTTTGAGTAGCACATAGCCTGAAGCCCACAAGGAAAGCAGGGCCGACAGGCCAAGCAGGACCAGAGAAACCTGTAAGGCTTGCCCAGTGGTAAGACCAAGGACGATGAATAATCCCGCACGGCGGCCATGAGCCGCACTTTGCACGGCAATCAACATGACATTCGGCCCGGGAATGGCAATCAGAACGGTGCTGGCCGCAAGGAAACCAAAAAACAGTGAAAAATCAATCATCTGTCTTAACGTTGTTGTCGGCTACATTCTCCCCATCACCATCTTGGCCATCATCGTCCTCTTCAGTTTCAACGATGCGTTGCACCGCCACAACGCGTTCATCGTTCTTCAGACGAATAATGGTGACCCCGGCGGTGGCCCGCCCGGCAATGCGAATACCGTGGGTGGGTACGCGGATCAATTGGCCGCCATCAGTGACCAGCATAATCCCATCGCCATCCTCAACCGGGAATGAGGCCGCCAGATGCGCGCCCTTCATTTTGGAAAGGCGCAAATCATGGGCAAAGAGGCCTTTGCCGCCGCGCCCGGATACCCGGTATTCATAGGCCGAGGTGCGCTTGCCATAACCATTATCGGATATAGTCAAAACAAATTGTTCGGCGGCACCCAATGCGGCAATACGCTCAACCCCAAGGGCCAGGTCTTCATCGCCGCCCTCATCATCGTCATCAATTACAACAGCCGTATCGCCCTCATCATCCTCGCCCATGGCGCGGCGCATAGCGCTGGCATGTTTCAGGTAAGCGCGCGCCTCGGCAGGCACAATATCCATATGTCGCAGAATCGCCATCGAGATCACTTCATCCCCATCGGCCAGCCTTATGCCGCGCACCCCGGTAGAGGTGCGTCCGACAAACACCCGCACGGCCTCCACAGGGAAGCGGATACATTTGCCGTTTCGGGTGGTCAGCAACACATCATCGCTGGCTGAACAGGCCTTTACGCCAACAATGCCATCGCCTTCATCAGGCTTCATGGCGATTTTGCCATTGCGCATGACATTGGCAAAGTCAGAAAGCTTGTTGCGGCGGATGCCGCCCGAACGCGTGGCAAACATCACATCCATTTCGGACCAGCTTGCCTCATCTTCGGGCATCACCATAATCGAGGTGATGGTTTCACCCTTGTCCAGCGGCAGCAAATTCACCAATGCCTTGCCCTTGGTACGCGGATCGCCCTGGGGCAAGCGCCAGACCTTCATGGTGTAAACCATGCCGGTGGACGAAAAGCACAGGATTGGCGCATGGGTCGAGGCGACAAAAATTTCTGTCACATAATCCTCGTCCTTGGTGGTCATCCCGGCCCGACCCGTGCCACCACGGCGTTGTTCGCGATAGGTGTCCAGCGAGGTCCGTTTGGCATAACCACCCGAGGTGATGGTCACCACCATATCTTCGCGGGCAATCAGCGATTCATCATCGATTTCCAGCTCGGCATCAATGATTTGTGTACGCCGGGGCACGGCAAAGCGTTCTTTAGAGTCGCGCAATTCCTCGCGGATGATGTCCATCACCCGATCGCGGGATTTTAAGATCTCCAGCAGATCAGCAATGGTGGCCGTGATCTTTTTGGCTTCATCGCCAATTTCCTCGCCGCCAAGCGCGGTGAGACGTTGCAGGCGCAGATCAAGAATAGCCTTGGCCTGTTCCAGCGTCAGGCGAATATTGCCGTTCTCATCCAGACGCGAACGCGGATCAGCAATCAGCTCGACCAATGCCCCCATATCGCGGGCCGGCCAAGCGCGGCCCATCAGAACTTCGCGGGCCGAAGCCGGATCGGGCGCTTTGCGGATCAGCGCAATGACTTCATCAATATTAGCAACCGCCACGGCCAGCGCCACCAAAACGTGGGCGCGATCGCGCGACTTGGCCAGCTCAAAGCGCGTGGCCCGGGCCACAACCTCTTCGCGAAAAATGATAAAGGCGTTCAGCATCTGACGCAGATTCATCAATTGTGGACGGCCATGATCCAGCGCCAGCATGTTAACGCTAAAATTGGTCTGCAATTGCGAATACCGATAAAGCTGGTTTAACACCACTTCGGCATTGGCATCGCGTTTGATCTCGATCACCACGCGCAGACCATCGCGATCAGATTCGTCGCGCAGATCAGAAATGCCCTCAACCCGCTTGTCACGCACCAGTTCAGCGATTTTTTCGATCATCGTGGCCTTGTTCACCTGAAAAGGAATTTCGGTGACGATAATCGCGTCGCGGCCCTTGCGAATTTCCTCAACAGAGGCTTTCGCCCGCATCACAACCGAGCCACGGCCATTGGCCAGGCCAGAACGCGCCCCGGCGCGCCCGACAATCAGACCACCTGTGGGAAAGTCCGGAGCCGGGACAATATCCAGCAACGCCATTTCATCCAGTTCCGGGTCATCAATCAGCGCCAGCGTGGCATCAACTATTTCCCCAAGATTATGCGGGGGAATATTGGTCGCCATGCCCACGGCAATGCCGCCAGCCCCATTGACCAGCATATTGGGAAAACGGGTCGGCAGAACCGCAGGTTCACTTTCCGAGCCATCATAGTTTTCAATGAAATCAACGGTGCCCTTGCCAATATTGGCCAGCAAGGCCTCGGCAGAGCGCCCAAGGCGCACTTCGGTATAGCGCATGGCCGCAGCCCGGTCGCCATCAAGCGAGCCAAAATTGCCCTGCCCGTCAAGTAGCGGCAGCGACATTGAAAAGTCCTGCGCCATACGCACCAGCGCATCATAAATCGCCTGATCGCCGTGGGGGTGATACTTACCCATCACTTCGCCGACCACGCGGGCGCATTTGCGATAGGCCTTGTCGTGGGTATAGCCGCTTTCGTGCATGGCGTAGATAATCCGCCTATGCACAGGTTTCAGACCATCACGCACATCGGGAATGGCACGGCTAACAATCACGCTCATGGCGTAATCAAGATAGGATTTGCGCATTTCCTCGACGATGGAAATCGGCGCCACACCCTCTTCACTGCTCGGCCCCGAAGGCGGTGCGGGCGGATCGGACGGTGGGTTTTCGCCGCCGTTATTTTGCGAATTTTCCGGAGTCTTATCGCCCGTTTCCGTCACTGCACAATCCCCTAAATACCCTTATAAAAATGCCGCCCGTTCAATGCCTTTCGACTGACCTCGAATCGGGCGGAATTAAGGGTGTAATCCTAGCAGTCAGAGACCTTCGGGACTAGGGCAAAGCATGGGGAAAAACCTGGCGAAAAATAATAGAAAAACCACTCATACTTCGAGGCTCGGCTATGCCTTCGCACCTCAGCATGAGGAGATATATAACGCACGCCCTCATCCTGAGGGATTGCAGAGCAATCGTCTCGAAAGATGAAAAGTGGATAATTTGGGTTTGTATATGGACGTCATGCCGGTGAAAACCGGCATTCAGTAGGAGGCTTCACCTGGACCCCGATTTTCATCGGGGTGACGAAATGGGAAAGTAAATAGCGACCCCGGATTGGTCTGCGCTACCCCCTTGGTTTCTTTCTGCTGGCATACGCGCCCCTAAAAGGGGATGTCGTCATCCATATCACGATCAAAGCTTTCTGGCTGGCCACCGCCGCCCTGCCCACCGCCACCGCTTTGTGAACCGCCACCTTGTGAGCCACCGCCCCCATAGGAGCCGCCACCACCGCCGCTATCGCTGCGGCTATCCAGCATTTGCAATTCGCCGCGAAAACGGTTCAGCACAATCTCGGTGGTGTATTTGTCATTGCCATCGCGGTCCTGCCATTTGCGGGTCGCGATCTGCCCCTCAACATACACTTTGGAGCCTTTTTTGAGATAGTTCTCGGCAACTTTGGCCAGATGCTCGTTAAAGATCACCACCCGGTGCCATTCGGTTTTCTCGCGCCGCTCGCCAGACTGTTTGTCTTTCCAGCTTTCCGAGGTGGCAATACGCAAATTGACCACAGGGTCGCCATTATTCATGCGCCGCACTTCGGGGTCTGCACCCAGATTACCAACCAGAATTACCTTGTTTACACCCGCCATTTTTCTCTCCCCTGTCTGGCCATACCATCCAGCCAGTCTCTGAATTTTGATTCTGAGCGATTGTTCACGTTCGCACCCTCACGTCCACCCAAAAACGCAATCCACATGCAAAACCTGTATCCGCCTCTCGAAACTCTTCTCTGTCCATGCTTATCTGCGCGGCATTGCCAGTGGACACGCTTTATTGTTCACTTTATGTTCCGTTCGTCAAGTGAGTCGTAAAAGTTCCCATGTCTGATCCTTTGAAGTTTATCCGCGTCATTGGCGCCAAAGAACATAATTTGCGCAATGTCAGTGTGGACATCCCCCGTGACAAGCTGGTGGTTATTACCGGCCTGTCTGGCTCGGGCAAATCGTCTTTGGCGTTTGATACCATTTATGCCGAAGGCCAGCGGCGCTATGTCGAGAGCCTGTCGGCCTATGCGCGGCAATTTCTGGAACTGATGGCCAAGCCCGATGTAGAAAGCATTGAGGGCCTGTCCCCTGCCATTTCGATTGAACAAAAAACCACCTCGCGCAATCCGCGTTCAACCGTCGGCACAGTAACCGAGATTTACGATTATATGCGCCTGCTCTGGGCGCGCATTGGCGTGCCCTATTCGCCAGCCACCGGCCTGCCGATCGAGAGCCAGACCATCAGCCAGATGGTCGATCGCCTGATGGCATTGGATGAGGGCACACGGCTTTATCTTCTGGCCCCGATTGTACGCGGTCGCAAGGGCGAGTTTCGTAAAGAATTTGCCGACCTGATGAAGCAGGGCTTTGCGCGTCTGAAGGTGAATGGCGAATTTTATGCCATCGAAGATGCTCCGGAACTGGACAAGAAATTCAAACATAATGTCGACGTGGTTGTGGACCGGGTGGTGATCCGCGAAGGCTTGGAAAGCCGCCTTGCCGACAGCTTGCAAACCGCCCTGCATCTGGCCGATGGGCTGGCCGTGGCGGAACCTGCCGACGGGGAAGGTAAGGATCGCCTTCTGTTTTCTGAAAAATTCGCCTGTCCGGTTTCCGGCTTCACCATTGCGGAGATCGAGCCGCGTTTGTTTTCGTTCAACAACCCGTTTGGTGCCTGCCCGTCCTGCGATGGCCTTGGCAAACGGCTGGAATTTGATGCAGTGCTGGTAGTGCCAAACGAGGAAATCAGCCTGGAAAAAGGCGCAATAAAACCCTGGGCATCGGGCGCCTCGCGCATGTATCGCCAAACGCTGGAGGCGTTGTGCCGCCATTATAACGCCGACATGAATGTGCCGTGGTTTGATCTGGATGAGGGCTTTCGCCAAAAACTGCTTTACGGCACCGGCAAGGAAGCGCTGAAATTTGTCTATACCGAAGGCAAACGCAAATTTGAGACCGAAAAAACCTTTGAAGGGGTGGTGCCCAATCTGGAGCGGCGCTGGCGCGAAACCGACAGTAGCTGGGTGCGCAATGAGTTGGGCAAGTACCAGTCCGCTGCCCCCTGCCCGGCCTGTCATGCCAAACGGCTAAAGCCCGAGGCATTGGCGGTAAAACTTGGCGGGCTGGATATTTCCGAGGCCACGGCCAAATCCATCGCCGAAGCCAATGACTGGTTTTTGGCGCTGGAAGATACGCTAACCGACAAGCAAAAATCCATTGGCGAGCGGGTGTTGAAAGAAATTCGCGAGCGCCTGTCTTTCCTCAATAAAGTCGGGCTGGATTACCTCTCTTTAAGCCGGGCATCGGGCACGTTATCGGGCGGCGAGAGCCAGCGTATTCGTCTGGCCAGCCAGATCGGCTCGGGCCTGACCGGCGTGCTCTATGTGCTGGACGAACCAAGCATTGGCCTGCACCAGCGCGATAATGCACGCCTGCTGGAAACCCTGAAAAATCTGCGCGATCTGGGCAATTCGGTGCTGGTGGTCGAACATGATGAAGAGGCCATTTTAGCCGCCGATCATGTGATCGACATGGGGCCATTGGCGGGCATTCATGGCGGCGAAGTGGTGGCCGAGGGCACGCCGGCAAAAATCCTGAAATCCAAAAAGAGCCTCACCGGCCAGTATCTCAGTGGCAAGCGTTCGGTGCCCGTGCCAGCACAGCGGCGCACGCCCAACCCACGCAAGACCCTCGTGCTTGAAGGTGCCTGCGGCAATAATTTGAAAAACGTGCGCGCAGAATTTCCGCTTGGGTTATTTGTCTGCGTGACCGGCGTGTCCGGGGGCGGCAAATCCACCCTGACCGTTGAAACGCTTTATAAGGCCGTGGCCCGCAAGCTCAATGGCGGATCCAAGTTCCCCATGACGCACGAATACCTTGATGGGGTTGAGCATCTGGACAAGGTGATCGACATTGATCAATCGCCCATTGGCCGCACGCCGCGCTCTAACCCGGCGACCTATACCGGGGCATTTACGCCTATTCGAGACTGGTTTGCCGGCCTGCCCGAGGCCAAAACTCGTGGCTATAAGCCGGGGCGGTTCTCTTTTAACGTCAAGGGCGGGCGGTGCGAGGCCTGTCAGGGCGATGGGGTGATCAAGATCGAAATGCACTTTTTGCCTGATGTTTATGTTGGCTGCGATGTATGCAAGGGCGCGCGTTATAACCGCGAAACCCTGGAGGTTTTGTTCAAGGGCAAATCCATCGCAGATGTGCTGCACATGACGGTTGATGAGGCCGCCGACTTCTTCAAGGCCGTACCCAGCGTGCGCGATAAAATGCTGACCCTGCAACGGGTTGGCCTTGGTTATATCCATGTCGGGCAACGGGCCAATACGCTTTCTGGCGGCGAGGCGCAGCGGGTGAAACTCTCCAAAGAACTATCCAAACGCGCCACTGGCCGAACGCTCTATATTCTGGATGAACCCACCACGGGCCTGCATTTTGAGGACGTGCGCAAGCTGCTGGAGGTGTTGCAGGAATTGGTGGAAAACGGCAATACCGTGGTGGTGATCGAACATAATCTTGATGTGATCAAACAGGCCGACTGGATATTGGATCTTGGCCCGGAAGGCGGCGATGGCGGTGGGCAAATCGTGGTCGATGGCACGCCTGAAGACGTTGCCAAATGCAAGGAAAGCTGGACCGGGCGCTATCTGAAGCCTATGCTGGAAACAGCCAGAAAGTAGGTAAGAACATGTATGTCAACGGATATATCCTGAGCGTAGCTGAAGAAAAAAAAGATGCCTATATCGCCATGGCAAAGATATTCGCCGAGGTCGCCAAGGATTTCGGGGCCATTGAAATTTTCGAGAACTGGGAACTCAAAGTTCCAGACGGAGAACAAACTGATTATCGTCGTGCTGTAAAAGCCTTGCCAGGTGAAAAGATAGTCTTTTCCTGGGTCGTCTGGCCCGACCGTAAGGCCGGTGCAGTCGCCCATAAAGGCATGTTGAACGATCCCCGGATGAAAGATATGGGTGAAATGCCATTTGATGGAAAGCGCATGATTATGGGTGGCTTTGAACCAATCATTGCTTATCATCAGAGCTGAATGTTCTCCGCAAACGCCACCAAAGGAAAAGAGAAACGCCCAGCGCCAGTGCGCCCTGTATAAAGCTTTCTGCACTTAAGGTTAAGGGCTGCGTGCTCAGCTCATAAGCGGTATTTAGACCGGCCAGCGGATCTGTTGTTTCGCCAGCACCCAAAATGGCTGCCAGCGTAACCCCAAAAACGGTTGCGTTAAATGCGCCGTGCATGCCCGCTGCCCCCGCCAGAGAGCGCTGGTTCAGGGCATATAACCCCAGCATCAATCCCATCAGGGTGACCGCCGCCATCGCCACAAGCCCGGCCAGCAAATTGCCGGTAAGTAGAAAATGTACATGCAGTGAGCCAAAAAAGAGCGCGCTGAGCACCAAACCAGCGGTTCGCCCATGGCGCATGGCCAGACTGGACATCACCCAACCCCGACAGATAATCTCCTCGGCGGCGCTTTGGACAAACAAGCCAAAGATCAGCGCCGCAAAAACTAGCAGGGTTTGCGGGCGCGAAAACACCATCCACGAGAATGGCCCGCTTGCCTCTTCCTCTGGCACAAGGCCAACCGTCATCACCGCCAGCAGCACCAGCACCAGCGCAA
Organism: Robiginitomaculum sp.; assembly: GCA_002733495.1. Taxonomy (GTDB): domain Bacteria; phylum Pseudomonadota; class Alphaproteobacteria; order Caulobacterales; family Maricaulaceae; genus Robiginitomaculum_B. The sequence goes on along the minus strand of NVVV01000005.1, from coordinate 94,193 downwards.
AGGCAAGCCCCCAGAAAAGCCCGCCCAGATAGCGCGCAACCGCCCCGCGACGGATCAGGCCTGCGCTGGCTAAACTGCGTCGCTCATACACTTTGATCCAGATAATCACGCTGGCGGCAAAGGCGCTGAACATCAGATACAATGTCAGGATAATCGTCAGGCCCATTTGGGACGGGTCTACGCCTTGACCCGCCAATAAGGCCGGCGCCATGACCAGCATGATGGCCGGTAGTGCCACAATATTGGCAACCAGCCAGAAGACCCAGAGCAGGATAAACGCCGCCCAGACCGGGGTGGAGCGAGACTGTTCGCCGGGGGCGGCAAAAACATTCATGTATCTTTTTCAGTCTCGTCTTTGGGTGCGACCTCTTCTGCCTCACCACCTTTAGTGGCGTCCGCTTCGGGCGACTTTTCAAGGTCCTCTTTAGGGGCATCCGCCTCTAATTCTACAACCTCTTCGCCCTCTTTAGGGGGTGCGGGCACAGGATCTGAAATCTCTGTCGCCACATCATCCGCATTGATCACCAAGCAAGCGCCGACACCGGCATACATGGCATAGCGCAAGTATTCCGTAACGATGCCGGCAATCATAATAATGGCGAGCGGTACGGCGGCCAGCCCAATATAGGCATTAACATTCGCCATATCCGGTTCCTGCCAGCCAAACATAGCCACCCCGACACCCAAAAACGGCAGGGACACCAGAAGCGCCAGAAACATCAAGCCAATCGACATTGCCAGAATAATAAAAAACTGTACCACAAAGGCCAGAAACAAGCCCCAGAAATGCCCCTTGCTGACGGCAAAAGTTTCAAAAACCTGTATTTTACCGCGCTTTACCGTCAGCGCCGCCGCCGGAGAAAGCCGCACCGAGAACCAGATAATGCCGCCCAGCCAAAACACGCCATAGCCAATAGTGGCCATAAGCGCCAATGTGCTGCCGCCGTCGCTTTTTGACAAAGCCACCGTCACAGCAATGAGAATCCCCAGCGGAATCATGGAGAGCAATACGCCAAGCACGACGACCAGAGTAACCGCAATCATCACCACAAGAACCTGAAGTTCCTGTTCGCCAAAGCGCAAACCAATCCGCTTGCCAGTCTTTGGGCCATGGATCATCCACCGCAACAAAGCCGTATAAATGGAGATAAAGACAGGCAGAAAAAACAGGCCAACCACCATGCTGGCAGCTTGAATAACATTACTGAGCGATTGTATTTTCAGGCTAAATTCAGTGGATTCCGGCGTTAACGCCATCAAGTCTGGCAAAGACTTCAGGATAAAAGGCGCCATGGCCACCATAAGCAAGGCCAGCAATACGAAGCGAACAAAAACATAGACCCAACCCAGTCGCCGCCAGGCGCGGGGGTCTTCTCGTTTTTCAAAAACAAAAAATGCGGCTTTATCGGCTGAAAATCCACTCATGCTGTTTTATCCTTGCGTTTTGGTATCACCAGAAACCAGACAACGCCCAGACCCAAAATGATGCTGACAATCAGGCTGCCTTCCGGCCCAAATGTGCCGCCGGTCAGCCAGTTTGCCATGTCTTCCTTATTGTCAAAATCTACAATAAGCGCCGGAACGTCAATGGTTATCCCGCTGACATCCAGACCAAAGCCCAGACCCAGGAGCCAGTTCCAGGCCCCATGCCAGCCACAGACGCCCAGTAATGAGCCTTCACGCACCGCATAAAGCGACAGGAATATTCCAACTAGCACAATATTAGCCATGGCGATCCAGTTGACATTGCCGATCCCCTCATTGCCCAAATGCAAAGCGGCAAAAATAAGCGAGTTTACCAAAATCGCGATGACCAGGCCAAAGCGCGCCGCCATGGCCGAGAGCACCCAGCCGCGCATCATGATTTCCTCTGTTGAGCCTTGTACAATAAACCCGACAAGCAACAGCGCGATAATGGCTAAGGCCCCCGGCGCGTTAAAGGCCGGCGCCATTGCGGCGATTGTATATCCGCCAAGGGCAAAAATAACGACAACGACAATAGCGCAAAAGGTCAGCCCCAAAATCAGACCGCGAAAAAACCGGCCTAGCGCCTGATCCTTGCGAAATCCCATACTGGCCAGAGGTCTGTTTTCAACAAACCTGACCCAAAGCATCATCAATATAGCCGCGCCGCCGAACCCGGCGATCAGAAAGTAAAGCAGGTTTTTTGGCTCGTTCATGGCGGCAATATCAACACTGCCAAGCCTCATGCCCGCTGCCGCAGAGAGCGACTGGCCTAACACCATCACCAATACGGCAACGCCCCAGACAAGCGCTGCATAGATTGGGTGAAGGCGGGATTTTGGGCCGTAATCCCCATAGGGCTGTGCCTTAATCGGGCGTTGTGTGCTCTGTGAATTGGTCATGATCGCACCTTTTTATAATTATTATAGTTGGGAGTTTTCCAGCTTTTGAACGCAGTAATAAGACGCGCCGCTGAACATCATCAAGCGATATACATCCATAATGAATTGTATCAGGACGAGCAAAGTAATGGCGATGACGGCTTTTCCGTTTAGGAATGTTGTCTGCATCAGGGCTATGACATCATCAGGGTCCATCCCCTTCAGGATCTGTGGATCCCCTAGCCAGCCACTGGCATCCTGAGCGTAGAACAACATATTGGCCGGAGACGAAATCAATAAGGAGACAAGTCCATACAAAACCATCATCACCCCAAAGCCAAGAAACAAAACCCAGAAATGTCCACGGGTTAGCCGCCACAAACGCGAGAACATCATGCGCTCGCCTGAGAAAATTTGTGCATAGATCAGCGTAAAGCGAACCCCAAAAAGCACCATCAGAACAAACCATAATATTGGGCCTGACAAAAACAAAATCGCTTTGATCCAGCGCGTATCCACCTTGCTGGCAACATAAAATGCGCCAACCATGACCGCCAATGGCAACGCATAGACGATAAGGAATTTCAACCAGAGAGCAAAATACTGCCGCACTTCAGCCGCGCCGAGCCGAAAGGCAAGGAACTGCCCTTTTAGCCCTTCGCCTGCATGAAACCGAAACAGCGCCGTTCGTGCCAGAGCGGCAGGAATTATGATCACCAGCACCACAACCAGACTGAGTGGCCGAAGCCTCCTTACAAGTTCCGGGTCGGGTTTTTCACCATTGATGATGGCCTGAAAAGCCGGTGCGCCAAGCTGAAAGAACAACCAACCCAGCACGCCCCAAAGCATTAGTGTGAGCAGAAAATAAGGAATGCCAACGCGTATCAAAACGGACAACCAGGAAGATTTAAAAGGTGCAAACCCCGCACGCATAATGCCATCAATATCCAGATCGTTTTGCTCTGCTGCTCTCATGATGGTTTCCCCTCATTGGCGCGCAGGCCACGATAAAAGGTCACATAAAGGCCGCTAATGGCCCCTTTGGAAGCTGGCCAGATCAAAGCCGAAAGTGCAAAAAACCAGAAAAATGGTTTCAGGTCGAACCCCTCAGGTACAACCACCGCGCCCGTACCACCACTGGGCAAATGGGCCAGAATATATTGCGCATACTGGATCATCCCCGGCGCCAGGATTAGATAAAATGGCAGGCCTGTTAGTAAGATCGCCAGCGCCATACGCCAGCCCTGCCCCTTGCTCCAGGTGGCAGCTTCAAAAATGACCACACGCCGCTCTGCTATGGCGGCAGGATAAGCCGGTGAGAAGCGCGCCAGCGTATAAAGCCCCAACGCCCCGACACCCAGAGCCGCAACGATAGCCGCCATGATGCCCGCCATGCCCGCATGGGCAAAGGCACTGGCCGGTTCCGCCTCGATAATAGCCGGATCAACGACACTGGCCACAACGGCGCTGACCATGAACATCCCCGCCAGAACACCCAAAAATATAATAAAGACTGAGACACCGCCAACGGCAAACATCGTCAGGAACAGACGTAACTCATCCGTGCCGAATTGCAGACCGCTTCCCCTTTGATCACCCATCCCCAGACCACGGCGCAAAAAGGCGGCAAACAGCATCACCACCAGAGGGATAAGGATTATGCTGAGAATTGCACCAAGTCCCTGCATCATGGGCGCTTGTGGCCGGTATAATGACAGCCATGTGCTGGCAATATTGGCCACCACATAGAGCGCGCCAATACCGTACACATATGCCAGATTGCGCCGCAAGAATAAAAATGCCGAAACAACGCACCGCAGCACCGGCACCTGATTGGAATGCTCTGCCATCACAGGCCCCTAATTATCGTTATTCGATGAATGCCCAGTTTGCCGACAATGTCAAGAACCGAGGCACCCACTTAAATGCGATAACGTCCCATCTGGCCTTTGCCAGTATCGTTATGAAGACAGAGGCATCTCCATGCTAGCGTAGGCTCTTCTTCACCGGCTCGAAAATGAACTTAAAGGGCACTTCCCTGTGCTTCATACAGGCCGCTGGGGCGCCCTTTAACGGCTTGGCGCGCCATGTTTTCATAGTTTCCGCTGCCAGAAGCCCAAAGCGTCTGACAGGAAGTTCGGCAGAAACTTTTATATCATGTAATTGGCCATTTTCATCCAGAGCATAGTTTAGCAAAGCGGCACCAAAATAGCCCTTAACAGCTGCAACACGCGGATATTTTGGCGCGTCACGTTTAATCCATTGCACCTCAGGGCAGTTTTCCGGTCTTCCGACCATATCCGGGACATTAAGGCCCAGCTTCTGATCTGGCTCTCCATTACTTTCATGCACCGCATTGGCAACCATTTCCCAGACTCTGATATTCTGCGCCAGGTGACTGGGATTATTGTATGGCTGTGGCCCCAACAGATCCAATGCCGCCTGAAACTCTACGCGAGCTTCTTCCATTTTCTTAAAGCGCGTATAGGCCAGAAGCTCGGAAGCATAAAATATCTTCGCCGAAGCCAAAATTACTGGATCATCCATTTCCGCAGCCGCATAGATGGCTTGCGCGATCTTTGACTCCTGCATTGCTCTTTTAAGTTCACCGCGCGAGTCTGCGGCACGCATCAGTTCATAATGGGCACGAAAAATTGGATAATTTGGCTCATACTGCCCATCCTTCAATTGACCAAGTGCTTTGCGCACAGCGCGGTCTGTGGACTTTGTCCGCTTCTTGATTATGGCTGCCAAGGCACTAAGGATTTGCGCATCCGAAACGTTGAGCGCACTATCCGGCGTTGATTTAGCAAGTTCATATGCGCGTTTTGCCGGCGTAACGGCGTCCCTGGCTGGTAAATGGCGTATGCGTAACTCTGCCAGGTTATAGGCGAGAATAGCGCTGTAATTATAGTTCTTGGCTTTTTCCGCTTCACGCCATGCAATTTCACCCTGCGTGTCTGCCTTTAACAGGTCCCCCTGATCCATAGCGGCAAGATAGGCCTTGTAGGCTGTTATCATCGGAGAAGCCGCTTTAGCTTGCCCACCCGTTAATATAAGAGAAAGAGAAACAGACACACCAACAAACAATAAAAATAAACGCATTTCATCCCCCCAGAAATTTTGCATTCCAGAAGGATTAGCGCAGCTTGGTGCCTTGACGCAAGCCATATGACACGAAATACCGCCTGATGAACAAAAAAAAAGTCCATATTATTGGCGGTGGCCTGGCTGGATGTGAAGCGGCCTGGCAATGCGTATCCCTTGGTATACCCGTTATCCTGCACGAAATGCGCCCCGAACGCGGCACAGAGGCGCACCTGACCGATGGGCTGGCTGAGCTGGTTTGCTCTAACTCTTTTCGCTCTGATGACCATGAGAATAATGCGGTCGGCCTGCTGCATCAGGAAATGCGCACCTGCGGCTCGCTGATCATGAGCTGTGCCGATCAGCACAAGGTGCCCGCTGGCAGTGCACTGGCCGTAGATCGCAATGGCTTTTCAGACAGCGTGACCAAGGCCATCGAAGACCACCCGCTGATTACCGTAGAGCGCGGCGAAATCGCTGGCCTGCCCCCCAAAGACTGGGACAATGTGATCATTGCCACCGGGCCGCTCACCTCACCCGCACTCAGTCAGGCGATATTAGAGATCAGCGGTGAGGATTCACTGGCATTTTTTGACGCCATTGCGCCGATCATTCATCGCGACAGCATTAATTTTGATACGGCCTGGTTCCAGTCCAGATATGACAAGGGCGATGGCGCCGATTATATCAATTGCCCCATGGACAAGGACCAGTACGAGGCCTTTATTGACGCCCTGCTGGGTGGTGACAAAACCGAGTTTAAAGACTGGGAGAAAGACACCCCCTATTTTGACGGCTGCCTGCCGATCGAGGTTATGGCCGAGCGTGGGCGCGAAACCCTGCGCCATGGTCCCATGAAGCCCGTAGGGCTAACCAACGAGCACAACCCAACCGTCAAGGCCTATGCCGTTGTGCAATTGCGACAGGATAATACTCTGGCCACGCTCTATAATATGGTGGGGTTTCAAACCAAGCTGAAATACGGGGCGCAGCAGGGCATATTTCAAACTATACCGGGACTGGAAAATGCTGAATTTGCACGCCTTGGCGGCATACACAGAAATACGTTTCTAAACTCACCCGTAGTGCTGGATGGCAATCTGCGGCTGAAGGCCGAACCGCGCCTGCGCTTTGCCGGCCAGGTGACCGGGGTGGAAGGTTATGTGGAAAGTGCAGCTTGTGGTCTGCTTGCCGGACGCTTTGCAGCGGCCCAGACCAAGGGACGAACAATCACCACGCCGCCGGAGACAACGGCGCTGGGGGCTTTGCTGGCCCACATCACCGGCGGCCATTTAGCCGAAAAACGCAGTTTTCAACCCATGAACATCAATTTTGGCCTGTTTCCGTCTATTCCAGCACCAACTCAGGACGAAAATGGCAAAAAACTGCGCGGAAAGGATAAAACCCGCGCCAGAAGGCGTCTTATTACAGCCAGAGCGCTTGACGATATGGCAAACTGGACCTTGAGTGTTAAAACACTATTCGCACCGGGGGAAAACGAAGCGAATGATATTGCCGCCAAGTCATAAGCTAAACTCCGGGTTTACCTGGCGGGCACGCCCAACGGAAAACTTGCGGCGGCTCAGTACGGAGCACGTACAAAATTTCAATGAAAAGGGATACACGCTTGTGTCCGGCGCGGTGCAGGCCGATGAACTGGCTATCCTCATAGAGGCCATTGATGAGTTAGAGGAGCGCGAAGTTAAAACCGTCCTTAGCTTTGAAGGTGGCGAGGCTATTACCTTTGCTACGAACCAGATAACCTTTGCCTGCAACATAGCGGCGCAAAACCCTATTTTAAAGACCTTTACCAAGAACACCCTGATGCGCGATCTTATGCATGATCTGATTGGCCCCGATGTGCGCCTCTATTGGGATCAGGCAGTCTATAAAAAACCCCGTCACGTTGCTGATTTTGCCTGGCATCAGGACAATGGCTATACCTATACAGAGCCACAGGATTATGTGACCTGCTGGCTGGCGTTAACCGATGCCGATGCCTCTAATGGCTGCCCATGGATACTGCCGGGTCTGCATCGCAATGGCACGTTTGCCCATGACCAGAGCAAAGAAGGCCTGGTGATCTCCGGCCTGGATCACGACAGCATTGTGGACAGGGCCATCTGTACCCCTGCCAAAGCGGGCGACATGGTGATTTTCTCCTCACTCACCCCACATATGACTGGCCCCAACCTGACCAATGATACGCGCAAGGCCTATATCATACAGTATATGTCGGATGACGCGGCGCGTGTTTATGATGATGGCCACAGCGAGGCCCTGACTGATGCTGATAACAATTTTCATATCCTCAAAAATGGTGAGGCCGTTTAGACAATATATTCATTTCAGCCAATAAAAAACCCGGCGCAAAACGCCGGGTTTTCTCTTAAGGCTATATGCCTGGCCTTATCCAAAAAGCGTTTGTGATCCGGCCATCGCCACCAGCATGGGCAGAGACAACAGCGTGTTGGTACGTGAGTACAACATGGCGGTGCGGGCCGCCGCCGGCTTGGCTTCGGCTGGGGCATCAACCAGACCCAGAGCAATTTTCTGGTTAGGCCAGATAATCACCCAGACGTTAAACGCCATGATAATGCCCATCCACATGCCAAGGCCCAAAAAGACGTGCTGTGCATTGGCAAAGCCGTCCATGGCCCCAATGGTCAAAGTTTCCATCAGATACCCACGGTGGCCAGCAAGCGCCAGCCCCGTGATCAGGGTCGCCGCTGCGCCCCAGCGAAACCAGAACAACGCCGCCGGCGCAATGACTTTGCCAATGGCAGGTTTCTGTTCGTCAGGAATTTTGGCCATATTGGGAATTTGCACAAAATTGAAATACCAGAGCAAGCCAATCCACATGACCCCGGAGGCCACATGCAGCCAGCGCAAAAAGGCAATAGCGACCAGACCGCCATTATATTCCCCGCCTGCGAGAACGTAATAAAGTGCGTACATCAATAAGGCGAGGATGAGAGAGACGATAATTGTCGAACGAAGGTTAGAGAGTATACCAGCCATTTTGGCCCCCTGAAAATCTATGATGGCCTATTATGGCGCATGACAGGGGGGGCGCGTCAATCCGCCGCAAGCGGTAAATGCAAATTATTTACTCTTCAAATTCACCGCGATTAACGCCCAACACTAACAGAATCGGCGCAGCAACAAAGATTGAGGAATAGGTGCCAACCACCACACCCCAAATCATGGCAAACGAAAACCCGCGCAACACTTCCCCACCCAAAAAGAACAGCGCAAAGAGCGCCAGCAAGGTGGTCAGAGAGGTAATGGTCGTTCGTGACAGGGTTTCGTTGATCGACTGGTTGAGCACATCCATAAGCGGCATGCGCTTGTATTTACGTAAATTTTCCCGGATCCGGTCATACACCACCACGGTGTCATTCATGGAATAGCCAACAATGGTCAGAATGGCGGCAATGATAGAGAGATTAAATTCCAACCGCGAGATGGAAAACATACCAATGGTGAGAATTACATCATGGGCCAGCGCCACCACAGCTCCCACCGAAAACTGCCATTCAAAGCGAAACCAGATGTAAATGAGCATAAAGAAGAGCGCACCACCAACCGCAAAAATTCCGGCATTGACCAACTCTCCGGACACTTTAGGGCTGATGACCGAGGTCGCCCGGTACGTAATCCCTTCAAAATTAGCATCCAGTGCTTTTTTCACGATGGCAATAGCCGATTGCTGGGCATTGGCCCCTTCGATCCCTTCCCCGGCCTGACGCTCTATACGGATACGCACAATGGAATCGCTGCCAAAGTTCTGAACCTGAACATCCCCTAGTTCCAGATCCGAGACCACGCTACGGATCCTTGTCAGGTCTGCCGGGCCTTGTGTCGCGATCTGGATTTGAGAGCCGCCACGAAAGTCGATTCCAAAATTCAAACCCAGTATCAAAAAAGCGGCAATGGACACCGCAACCGCTAAACCCGACAGGGAAAAAGCAATAAAGCGTTGCTGAACAAATCTAATCTTTGTTCCAAGCGGTATGTATTGGGACAGGGCAAACGCCATGACAAGAGTTCCTTGATCCTTAGATTGGCAGGGATTTTGGCTTGGCCTTCTTAAGCCAGTATGCGGTCAGGAGGCGTGAAAACACAAAGGCGGTAAACACGGATGTGACAATCCCGATGGCCAGCGTCACCCCAAAACCCTTAACCGGGCCAGAGCCAAATTGCAGCAACAGAACCGCCGCAATCAGCGTGGTGATATTGGCATCAAGAATGGTGGAGCGCGCCTTGGTATAGCCTGTTTCAACGGCATTCATCGGCGTCTTGCCATTACGGTATTCTTCGCGCACGCGCCCGAAAATCAGTACATTGGCATCCACCGCCATACCGATGGTCAGGATAATCCCGGCAATACCCGGCAGGGTCAGTGTGGCCTGCAAGGCCGACAAGGCCCCCATCATCAAAAGCACATTGGCAATCAGTGCTGCATCAGCAAACAAGCCGAGCATACCATAAACCAGCACCATAAAGATCACAACGCCCAAAAAGCCAACAATCAGCGCAATGGCCCCGGCCCGAATAGAATCGGCCCCAAGCTCAGCGCCAACAGTACCCTGATCAAGCACGGTCAGTTTGGCGGGTAATGCCCCGGCGCGCAACAGGATCGCCAGATCATTGGCGCTTTCGGTGGTGAAGCCACCTTCAATAATGCCTGAGCCGCCCAGAATAGGAGAATTGATAACCGGGGCAGAGATCGCCTTGTTGTCAAGAACAATGGCAAAGCGCCGCCCGACATTTTCTGCCGTGGCCTTGCCAAAACGCCGCGCGCCCTTGCCGTTAAAGCGAAAGGAGACTGCCGGCTGTCCGCTCTGGTTAAAGCTGGGCTTTGAATCCACAAGATCCTCACCATCGACAAGCGGACGGCGACGGATCAACACGTAAGGCTCGGACGGATTTGAACCCTCGACCAGTTTGGCCCCAGGCGGAATACGCCCGGCCTGTGCCTCACCCACCGTGACCGATGTGTCCAGCAAATGAAAGCTCATCTTGGCCGTTTGGCCAACCAGTTCCTTGATCCGTTCCGGATCGCTTTTGCCTGGCACTTCAACAATAATACGATTATCGCCCTTGCGTTGAATGGTCGGTTCACGCGTACCCAGCTCATCAATCCGCTGTCGGATCACTTCGATGGAGCGGGCAACGGCGTCCTTGGCCTCTTTTTGCAAGGCGTCTGCAGTCAGGGTCAAGGTTACGCGCCCGCTTTTCGGGTCACTTTCAATGATAAAAGGTGGCTTGGAATTGCCCGTTAGCATCAGGGCCTGATCGACCGTGTTAATCGGCTTTAAGCGTTCCAGCGCCAGATCCATTTGATCGGGCCTCGCCAGGCGAAAGCTCACCTTGTCGCCCGCCACCCGAAAGCCCGTCGCTGGAATGAGTGGCTTCTCGCTGCGCAAATACTGACGCGCATCATCGGCAGCCGCCTCCAGCTTTGCCTGCTTTACCGAGTCCACATCAACCTCATAAAGCAGATGTGTCCCGCCTTGCAGGTCAAGGCCAAGATTTACGGTTTTGCTGGGCATAAAGCCCGGCAAGGTGCCCTGCACATCATTGGAGCCACGAATGCTATCGGGCAAAACATTAGGCAATGCATAGAGTAACCCTGCAAGCACGATCAGCCAGATAAAAGCTTGTTTAAGCTTGGAAAAGTGCAACATGTTTATGTGTCCGAAACTCAGGCTTTTTTAGACTTCGCGGCGCTGTCATTGGCCGGTTTAGGCGATGTTTTAGACTGGATGTCTTGCAAGGTCGCCTTAATGGCGGTTACGCGTACGCCCTCGGCCAGATCAATCTGCACTTCGGTTTCTGTTACCTTGGCAACTTTGCCAACCAGACCGCCGCCAGTTACCACGCGGTCGCCGCGTTTAACCGCACCAACCATACCGCGATGCTCTTTGGCACGCTTTTGTTGTGGACGGATCAACAGGAAATAGAAAATGGCAAACAGTGCCACCATCATCCCAATGCTGTAAAACGGGCTGGGTGCATCTGTTGCCTGAAAAATAACAGCAATCATCGGCGATACGGTCATAAGTTCTCCCCTACATATACCGCGCCGGAATGTTCCAGGATACGGCACCGGCGCAAATGCGCCCGGTTGTGAGGGAATATAGGTGCGGCGGCGTGAAAAGCAATTACCCCAAAGGGGGTAATCATTACAAATCACACCACCGCATTAAGCCGATTCATTAAATCCGTGCCTTTTGACCTAGGCCGATTGCACTTCGGCCAGGAAGGTGTCCACATGGCGCCGCAATTGCTGTGATTGCTCGGACAGACTGCCCACCGCCATTTTCACCTGCGAGGATACGCTATCAACTTCATTGGCTGAATCGCTAAGACCGCCGATATTGTGATTAACCTCGGCTGTGCCTTGCGAAGCCTGCACCACACTGGAAGCAATTTCCTGTGTCGCCTGCCTCTGTTCACCCAGAGCATGAGAGATAGAATCAGAGCTTTCGGCCAGTTCCTGAATAATTTCCCGAATACCGGAAAGTGAATCGGCGGCACTGGTCGTGGCTGATTGCATTTGCTCGATCTGAACAGAGATTTGCTCGGTTGCCTTGCCGGTTTGCGAGGCCAGGCTTTTCACCTCAGAGGCCACAACTGCAAAGCCAGCGCCGGCCTCACCAGCACGGGCCGCCTCAATCGTGGCATTCAGGGCCAGAAGATTGGTTTGCTCGGCAATATCATTAATCAACGCCGTGACCTCGGAGATACCCGCAGACACCTCTTGCAGGGACTTCATTTGCTCGGTTGTTTTTTCGGCTTCGCGCACCGCCTTGGCGGCAACCTCTGCCGATTGGCCAACCTGTTCAGAAATGGAGTCCACTGTCACAGACAACTCTTCGGCGGCGGCACTCACCGCCTGAACATTTTGCGCCGCCATATCAGAGGCCGACGCCACTGAACTGGCACGGCCCGCTGTGCCTTCGGCAACTTCGGTCATAACCTGCGCACTGGTATTTAGCTCATCCATGGAGGCCCCAATGGATTGCAGCAAATTGGAGATGTCTGTATCAAATGCCTTGACCATTACCCCCATTTTTTCTGCACGCTCGATCCGCTCTTGTGCAGTGCGCTGTTGTTCTTCGGTCAAGCTTTTCGCCTTGATCATGTTTTCTTTAAACACGGCCAAAGCACGCCCCATTTCGCCAATTTCATCATGGGAGGCAGGGTTAACATCGACCGTCATGTCGCCTTCGGCAAGGCGGCGCATGCTGGCGCTCATGCCGGTCAGGCGGCGCGAAACATTGCCAATAACATAGAACCAGACAATAGCGGCACTGGCGCCTATACTGGCCACGGCCATAATCAGAAGAAGTATACGCCCCATGCTCGCTGCACCAGAGGCGCGCTTGCTGGCCTTGGCTGCTGCCTCACGGGTTTGATTGGCAAATTGCGTCACGTCCTTGTCCAGAGCTACAGACAGCCCTTCCAGCTCTAAAACCGTGTCTTTGATCATAGCATCCTTGATCAATTGCGTTTTGCGTTCAGCAAAAATCGAGAATTCATCAGCCCCCAGCGCCACTAACGTGCCAGCCTCTTCACGGACTTTCATAGACAAACTACTACCCATAATAGCCACATTGGATTTCATTTCACTGGCAGCGGAAGCATAGGCTTCCTCAATTTTTTCTATTTCCTTGACGGAATTACTGGCGATAGATTCGGCATAGGTCACGGTAACCACATTGGCCGACATCAAAATGCGCAATAGGGATTCTATATCAAAATCCTCAGCTGTTTCCAGCTGTGTTTCCAGTTCTGCATTCAGGCTTTGTCGCAGGGAACGCGCGGCACCGAACGCATCTTCGATCCGTGTGCGCCGTTCAATACGATCCGCCACCAATTGATCAAGTTTAGTTACCAGTTCGGGAAAGGCGTTGGCCTCATCTATAAGGCTTTCAACAACAGCATTGCCATTAACCTGAAGCTTTTTAACGATTTCAACCTGGGCAACCAGTGCCGCATTCTGAGCGTTCACACGCTTTAGCGCTTCTTTTTCTTCATCGATCGTTAGCGCACGTTCCAGATCGGCAACCGCGCTCAGTAGCGCACTGCCAGTTACGGATAATTTTAGCGAATTATCCAGATTGGCCATATGGACATTGCTGATCTCTTTTTGAACAGCGGATGTTTTGGCATTACTCCACAGGCCTATGCCCACGGAAATAATTGTAAAGGCCGCAACGGCGCCAAATGCCAGCAATAAGCGGGCACTAATAGTTTGCAGAAATTCAAAGCGTTTGATGACAGCCTCCCCGAGTTCATGTCAAAACGGTCGTATCTTACCGTCTTTAATCAGGGTAGCGTGAACGCATTTGGTTAATAAAAAGCTCCCCCGCAAGCGGGGGAGCCAGATAAGCATGTATATCTTTGTATTTCTTACAGCTTAAAGGTAATTCTTGCTCTTGCACCTTCAACAACACTTGCCGGTGGCTCGTACTTCCATCTGGAAACCGCTCTCATGGCCGCATCATCAAACACACCTTCGGGCACCGCCTCTGCCACAGCAACATCGCTGACTTTGCCCTCGGTATCAACCGTATAGGTGACGACCACATGGCCTTCAATCTTGCGGCGCTCAGCACCGCGTGGGTAAACCGGCGCAACGCGCTTTTTCGCGACCAAGCCGCCGTCGGCGGCAAGCGCCGTAGGCACTGCGACCATTGAACTTGCGGCTATTACCAGACCAGCGCAAACTACCATTTTTTTTACAATATTCATATGAGACACCCCGAATGTTTTTTATCTCGACGCCTTCATTGGTCGCCGTTGATTGCACATTAACAAGCAGGCTCTAACGCCCGTTTAAAAAGATAGATAAAATTTTATCGATTTGTTTTTAGGCACACTAAATAAGTATAGTCGCTTGTTTTTTAAAGATTTATACACTCAGCTTTTTCTCGGCAAATGCGTCATAGGGTTAACCGGATCGCGTCCCCGGCGGGTTTCAAAGTGCAATTGCGGTGTGCTGACCGAGCCTGTGGCCCCCACTTCGGCGATAGTGTCGCCAGTTTTGACCGTTGCCCCCTCTTTGACCAACAGCTTGCGATTATGGGCATAGGCGCTGACCCAGCCATTGGGGTGGCGGATCAGGATGAGATTGCCAAAACTTTTTAATTCAGCGCCTGCATAGACCACGGTGCCGCTGCCTGCGGCACGTACCGCCGTACCTGCCGGCGCAGAAATGTTAATCCCGTCATTGCGTGTGCCGCCGGGTTTGGCCCCGAAGGTGGAAACCACCCGGCCATTTAACGGCCAGACAAAGGTTGACGTTTTGGTCGGCGCACGCACCGAAGTTTGCGGCCCATTCCCCATCGTTGGCGTTTTTTTGCTGTTTGGCGTCTTATTTCGACCAATAGACGCGCTTTTCCAGCCCCCGTCCTTGCCGCGCACTAATGAGGGCAGCACCAAGAGGTCATTGGCCTTTAAGACATAAGGCGGGTTAATGCCGTTAATCAGCGCCAGGGATCTAAAATCCAGCGAAAAACGCCGGGCAATGGCCATCACCGTATCACCGGGACGCACACGATAATGCAATGGTGCGGGCAATTTCAAGGTCTGCCCCACCTTCAGAGCATAGGGCGCCTTGAGATTGTTTTCTGCGATTAACGGCTTTAATGCAATCTGGTATTTCTCAGAAAGAGCAAACAGGGTATCGCCCTTACCCACCTTAATGGACGCCGGGCGAGACTTTGCGGAGATGACTTGCGTTTGCGCACCGAACTGCTGACCGGCGTTGATGGCACGTTTTGCCTTTGCTGGATTATCGCTAGAAACCTTATCATGTGCATCGGCCAGTTTTCGTCCATACTGTGTACCCTTGCGGGCGGTGTTCACCGCAGACTTTACGCCCTGCCCTGCCCCCGAAGCGGTATTCCGCGCCGCTGCTTTTTGGGCATCAAAGGCCACATTGGCCACTTTTCCCACAGGGGGATCAGGAAAATCAACCGAAGGGCGCGACACATTGCGCGCATAGTCCCTGCCAGCCTGTGCCCCGGTTTGCGCATAAGAAGGATCATAAGAAGGGTCATAGGACGCGCTATAGGAGGGATTGACAACTGGCTCCAACGGTTCAAGCGCTTCACTCTCAACGGGCTGGGTTGGCGCGGCATAAGGCACTACATCATTGTTCAGCAATGCAGCCGGTGGGCTTTGCGGTGCATCATCATGATACTCCACCGGCGCAGGGCCGCGCGGCGTACCGCAAGCAGCCAGCGTTAAAATCAGGGTTGTTGTCAGAGCATAGCGAAACATGCCTCTGATAATGTCTTATTAATCTTAACGGAACACTACAGCGTACGCGCGATCCCGGCGATCAGCGGCACAAAGCGCACCGGGGCCACCTGACGCTGATGAAAAACATCACCATCGCGGCGAAAAACGGTGACAAACTGTCCCTCTGGCGGGCCAATGGGAGCCACCAGCAACCCCCCTTCACAAAGTTGCGAGAGCAATGCGGGCGGACATATCTCTGTCCCGGCGGTGACAAGAATGCGATCAAACTCACCTTGTTCGGGCCAGCCCAGCATGCCATCGCCAAGGCGGGTGACAATATTGCGCAAACGCAGGCGCTCGAAACGCGCTTCGGCGGTTTTCATCAAGGTGCGATAGCGCTCGATGGTATAGACCCGGCGCGCCAATACCGACAGGATGGCGCACTGATAGCCCGAGCCCGTACCTACTTCCAGCACCCGCAGGCGCGGCGTCAGGCACAAGGCCTCGGTCATCATCGCCACCACAAAGGGCTGGGATATGGTTTGCCCACAGGCAATGGGCAGCGCCCGGTTTTCATAGGCCCGCTCATAAAATTCATTGGTGACAAAGGCATCGCGCGGCACACGCTCCATTGCGCCCAGCACAGACCGTTCAACAATACCGGCGGCACGCAGCGCCATGATGAGCTGCACAACACGCATATCGGGTCCGCCCTCATTCATCGCTGGACCACCTATAGTGAAATGCCGTCAAGCGCATCGGATAATCCTGCCAGCGTGGTTTCGTGGGTCAGGTCCAGATGCAAGGGCGTTACCGAAATGCGTTTTGAATAAATGGCGCGCAAATCCGTGCCTTCGGGCGGGGTGGACAAACGCCCGTTAAAGCCCAGCCAGTAATAAGGTCGCCCGCCGGGGTCGGCGCGTTCGTGTACTTCCAGCTGGTTCTGGTCGCGCCGCCCCATACGAGTCATTTCAATGCCAGTCACGTCTTCGGGCAAGCAATCGGGAAAATTGATATTCATCAACACGTCTTTTGGCCATTTGCGCACAAACAGACGCTCCAGCACTTTGGGGGCAAAAACCTCTGCCGTTTGCCAGTAAATGGTGGCCTTTTCGGTAAAGGGATAGGTCTGCGATAAAGCCACCGAAGGGATTTCCATCTCCATGCCCTGAATGGCCGCCGCAATGGTGCCCGAAAGCGTAATATGCTCGGCCAGATTTTGCCCCTTATTGACACCCGAAAGGATCAGGTCAGGCCGCTTGCCTTCAATCAGGTTCAAAACCCCCATCATCACGCTGTCCGTGGGGGTGCCATAAATGGCAAAGCTTTTGGGGCCGCGCCGGGACACCCGCAAAGGATCACGTATGGACAGCGCGCGGCTGGCGGCACTTTGCTCAGATGCCGGGGCGCAAATCCACACATCATCAGACAAGGTATAGGCAATGCGTTCCAGCACCTTTAGGCCCGGCGCATCAATGCCATCATCATTGGAGAGCAATATGCGGGGGTTTTGCGGGATCATGGCGCTGTCCTGAGCTTGTCGAAGGGTTTAATCACCTCTTGCCCGCCCATATAGGGGCGAATAACGGCGGGGATTTCAATACTGCCATCTTCACGCTGGTAGTTTTCCATTACCGCCAGCAAGGTGCGACCCACCGCCAGACCGGAACCGTTTAGTGTGTGCACAAAACGGGCCTTCTTTTCCCCGGCGGCACGAAAACGGGCGTTCATGCGCCGAGCCTGAAAATCCCCACAAACGGACACCGACGAAATTTCGCGGTAAGTGTCCTGACTAGGTAGCCAGACTTCCAGATCATGGGTTTTTTGCGCGCCAAAGCCGGTATCACCGGAACACAGCAACATCACCCGGTAAGGCAACTCCAGGCGTTTTAGAATTTCTTCGGCGCATCCGGTCATGCGCTCATGCTCGGCGGCGGACTTCTCCGGTGTGGTGATCACCACCATTTCCACCTTCATAAACTGGTGCATACGGATCAGGCCGCGCGTGTCCTTGCCTGCCGATCCGGCTTCGGAGCGAAAACACGGCGTATAGGCAGCATAGCGATGCGGCAGGCCCGCCTCATCATGAATGGCCTCGCGCGCGAGGTTCGTCAAAGGCACTTCGGCGGTGGGGATCAGCCAGTGCCTAGCATCGCCTAGTTTTTTCAAAGCTACCAATGTTCTTTTCTGAGCTGATAGAATTATTTTTGTCATTTCATTGATAGATTTATAATGTTTTTTCTCGTCGTTCCATTCCTGAAAAAATTTGCCTTTATCGCTCCACTCTTGGAATGACATTAAAGCCTTACCTTTGAGGTCATTTATGTGAGTTCCAAACTCTTTTAGCATCTCTTCAAGAGTGTTATATTCCTTTAAGTTATGTTCATTTGCCTCAATTTCTGTTTCCAATTCAGAAATCTCGGATTTTATTTCAAACAGATCATCGGCAAATTTTGGCAATTGGTTGGTTCCTATGAGCGCATTATCGCGCACCAGAAGTGGCGGCGAAACCTCGGTAAAGCCATGCTCAACCGTTTGCACGTCCAGCATAAAGGCCCCAAGCGCCCGCTCCATCCGCGCCAGATCGCCTTTTAAGAAGGCAAAGCGTGCGCCTGAAATTTTGGCCGCTGATTCAAAATCCAAAAGGCCCAGATTTTCGCCAAGCTCGGTATGGTCTTTGGCTTCAAAGCCGAGTGCCATAGCAATCGGCGCAGGTCTGTTTAGGGAGTGCCATTTGCGCAGCTCTTTATTAGCGCTCTCGTCCGCCCCATCGGGCACATCTTTGTCTAATTGGTTAGGTAACTGGAGGAGGGCTTTCTGTAATTTCTCCTCAGCTTGAACTGCGATTTCGTTTAGATCACCTTCCGCAGATTTCAGTGTGGTAACTTTTGCCCGTAATCTTTGAAATTCAGCTTCATCACCACGAGCTTTTGCCGCACCGATCTGTTTTGATGCTGCATTGCGTTCAGTCTCAGCATCTTGTTTAATACTAATCGCTTCGCGCCTAGCCTCATCCAGCGCCAATAGGTTAGCCGATTGCGCAGGCAAGCCCCGCCGCACCATGGCGGCATCAAAATCTTCGGGTTTTTTGGCGATTGCTCTTATGTCGTGCATGGCTCGGTATCCATCAAAATTCAGACTTTGGGGTTTACCCCTCGCCTAACCTTTCGTCCACCGGGCAATCTGCGCTTTGGGCTTTGTTTTTCCTTTTGCCCTCACCCTTCGAGACAATTTCCTTCGAAAATCCCTCAAGGTAAGGACGCTCTGGATGAGGTTTGTGATATATAAGAATTCCTCATCCTGAGCTTGTCGAAGGATGAAGGCGCTCTGGCCCTTCTTTAGGGTTCCCGGAAAGGCAAAGCCTTATCCGGGATCTATCTTTGTGGACCCCGGGTCTAACGCCCGGGGGCCCTGAGTTACTTTCCTTTGCCCTTCCGTCATACCGGCGAAGGATAATCACGCACTTGCCTTCTTAATGGATCCTCCGGTCAAGCCGGGGGATGACGAAGAAAGTGTGGGAGTAGAAAATGCTGGCATTACGCAGGCTCTTTCCTCTCCCCCCAAAGGGAAAATGGGAGAGGAATAAGGTGAGGGGTTGGGGCTTGTTGTCGGCTATACCTCGTCTTCCTCGTCTTCCTCGTCTTCCTCGTCGCGTTTGCGTTCAATCAGGGCAACACTGAAAATCGAGATTTCATAAAGCAGCAAAACCGGAATGCCCAAAATCACCTGACTGATCACATCGGGCGGAGTGAAAAACGCGGCAAAGGCCAAAATACCGACAATGGCGAATTTGCGCCCCTTGCGCAGGCCCGCCGCACTGACCAAGCCCACACGACCCATCAGGGTCAGCACCACCGGCAATTGAAAAGAAAAGCCAAAGGCAAGGATCAGCGCGGTAATCAGGCTGAGATATTCACTAACCCGTGGCAAAAGCTCGATCGCGATGCGCGCACTATCCGGGGCCTGTTCCTGCATCAGCGAAAAGCGCATGACCATAGGCATCATAACGAAATAGACAAAGCTGGCCCCCAGCACGAAGAGCGCCGGTGAGGCCACCATAAAGGGCAAAAACGCCCCTTTTTCATTGCGATAAAGGCCGGGGGCAACAAAGCGATAAACCTGAAAGGCAATAAAAGGGAAGGCCAGGATCAAAGCGCCAAACAGCGCCAGCTTGACCTTGACGAAGAAGAACTCCATCGGGCCAGTAAAAATCAGCCTGGGTACAATGGTCGTGCCTGTCTGGTTGCTGACCAGTTCGGCGGCGACCGAAAACGGCTTTAGCAAAAGATCATAAATCGGCAGGGCAAAGGCAAAACAGATAGCAAAGGCAATGGCTATGGCGACCAGTGCCCAGATGATCCGGGTGCGCAGTTCCAGCAAATGGTCCATGAGCGGCGCCCGGCTGGCTTCCACCTCGTCCTCGGCGTCATGATCGTCGGGCTTGGAGTCAGGAGGCAGCGTCATCGCGCATTTCATCTTCGGTTTTGCTCAAGTCATCGGCGATGTCGGCAATGGGGTTAGCGTTTTTGATGGCTTCGATCTCTTTGCGCAATTCGTCTAGTTCCACTTCGCGGCCCATATCGTCAAAGGCACCCTGAAACTCGCGAGCCATACCCCTTGCCTTGGCCACCCAGCCGCCGACTTTGCGTAACATGCCCGGCAGTTCACGCGGCCCCACCACCACCAAAGCAACAATGGCGATCAGCAGAAATTCGGTAAACCCTAATTGCGGTAACATAATGGTTTAATCTTCGGTGGACGTGCTTTTCTCACGCCGGGCGGTGCCATCAATGGTTTCGCCCTTGTCTTCGATAATCGGGTCATCGTCCTTCAGACCCTTGCGAAAGCTTTTTATGCCTTTGGCAAGATCGCCCATGACCGAAGAGATTTTACCGCGCCCGCCAAACAGGATCAACGCAACGACGGCAACAACAATAATTTGTAAGGGACCGACAGAACCCATAATAATGGCCTTTCTACTGCTTTAAACGCGTGCACTCAGAATACCCGTCGCATGGCGCTTTGGCGAGGTGTTTTTACTGTTCATCCTGCTCACCCATATAATCGGTGTGAAATTCGGATGTTCCCTCTGCGGGTTCGTCCAGCGGTAATTCTGCATCGTCCATGTCGTCGGAGGGGCTGGGCACGGTAAAACCCGCAGGGACACGGCTGTCCAAAAGGCCTGCGGCCTTCAGCTCGTCCTTGCCGGGAAGATCATCAATACGCTCCAGCCCGAAATGGCTCAAAAACGCATCCGTCGTGCCATAGGTAACCGGACGGCCGGGCGTGCGGCGACGGCCACGCAGGCGCACCCATTTCATCTCCATCAGCAAATCCAGCGTGCCTTTGGAGACCGCCACGCCGCGCACGTCCTCGATCTCGGCCCGTGTCACCGGCTGGTGATAGGCAATGATCGAGAGGGTTTCCAACGCCGCATTGGAAAGCTTGCGCGGCTCTTCGCGCTCCTCCACCAGAATATGTGCCAGATCCGGCGCGGTTTGCAGCCGCCATTTATCGGCGACCCGCACCAGATTAATGCCCCGCGCCGCATAATCCTGCTCCATCCGGGCCAGCAAAGCGGTGCACTCGGCATTGCCCGGCAGGCGCGTGCGTATGGTTTCCATATCCAGTGGCTCGGCGGCGGCAAATATCAAGGCCTCCAGCATACGGTAATGTTCTTCATCGCGCGCGCTAACCGGGTGCAGGCCCGGTAATTGCGGCGCATGTTCCGGCCTGCCGGTACGTTTGATGCGTTCGGCCAGCGTTTTAACGGCATCCTCAATGGCATCCAGCGTCGGGTTATCATGATCGCTCATGAGCCGGCTCCCACGTCCTTGCCAGAACAGGCGCGCACATAAAGCGGGGTAAAGGCCCCGGATTGGCGCAATTCGGCCTTGCCTTCCTTGGCCAGTTCCAGTGACGCCACCAGCGAGCTGGCCAGTATGGACGAACGCGGCGGTTTGTTGGCACCGGCCTTGATCCCCTTGGGTAATAATGCATCCAATGCCGTCCATTCGTGGATTTTACCCAAAATACGCTCCAGCCGTTCGCGGGCTTCTTCAAGCGCGTAAACAATGGGGGTTTTCATGGTCAGATGCGCCCGTGCCACCCGCGAGCGGCGCACCGCATAGGCCTTCAAGAGATCATATATGCCGGCCTCGTACACCGGCGAGGTAACCCGGCGCACCCCCTCGGGTGCGCCCCGTGTGAAGATATTAATGCCGGTGCGGTTCTGGTTCATCAAAGCCTTCGAGGCCATCCGCATGGCGTGAAGGCGGCGCAACCGAAAGGCCAGCCGCACGGCCATTTCTTCGCCGCTTGGCTCCTCGCCATCTTTTTGCGGCACTGGCAAAAGCAGTCTGGATTTCAGATAGGCCAGCCACGAGGCCATCACCAGATAGTCCGCCGCCAGCTCGATCCGCACGTCCTTGATGCGTTCGATAAAGGAAAGATACTGGTCCGCCAACTCAAGAATGGAGATATTGCGCAAATCAACCTTTTGCTTGCGCGCCAGTTCCAGCAGGACATGCAGCGGGCCTTCAAACCCGTCCAGGTCAACGATCAAGGGCGTGTTTTCGCCAAGCGCCTGGCGGGCCGCTTCAAAGGGAAGGTCTTCCTCAAAATCGCTGATGCTCATGCGCGTGTACCCATTATTCGCGACAGCCACATCTCGGCCACTGCTTCGGCATCAGCCACATCGATGATCGTGCGCGCCACACCCGCCCGCGCCGCCTCGGCACGGCGTAAAGCGCCACCGGCCAGCACCGGCACAAAAGGCATAATCTCGCGCATGGCGTCCAAGGCACCGCTGCATTGCAGCACCACATCACATCCGGCGCCCAGTACCGCCTCGGCCCGATCGCCCAGCGAGCCGGCCAGCGCCTGCATGTCCAGATCATCACTCATCAGCAAGCCATCAAAGCCGATCTGGCCGCGAATGATCTCGTCAATCACAATGCGCGAACAGGTGGCCACATTGTCCGGGTCAAAGGCGCTGTAAATCACATGGGCAGTCATCGCCATGGGCGCATTTTTCAGGCGTTTAAAAGGTTCAAAGTCATGGACTTTCAGGTCTTCACGGCTGGCCGAAACAACCGGCAAAGCCTTGTGGCTGTCCACATCGGCGCGGCCATGCCCCGGAATATGCTTGATCACACCGGCCACACCGGCACTGTTCAGGCCATCAAGGCAAGCCTGGCCCAATATGGCGGCCCGTTCCGGGTTGGTGGAAAAAGCCCGATCGCTAATGATCGGGTCGGCGTTGGCCATTGGCAAATCCAGCACTGGCGCACAGTCTGCATCAATGCCCATGCTTATCAGACGCGCGCCAATGGCGGCATAATTGGCCTGCACTGCCTGACACTGATCCTCCAATGGCAGGCCGGAGCGCGCAAAAATATCTGCCGCTGGGCCAAGGCGACCACCAATGGCGCGCAGGCGCGAAACCCGCCCGCCCTCTTCATCTATGAATATTGGCGCATTACGGCCAACCGCAGCACGCAAATCTGCACATAAAGCCGCAATCTGTACTTCGTCAGCGCAATTGCGCGCAAAAAGAATAAAGCCCCAGGGATCGGCATCGGCAAAGAAGCGCTTTTCCTCTTCCCCAAGGGTCAGGCCCGCACAGCCAAAAATGACCGCACGCGCACTCAACGGTGCACCACTATGCAATCCTGACCACTTTTCTTTAGCTGATCGCAAAAGGCCGCAGCCCCGGCGCGATCGACAAAGCTGGCGGCACGCAAACGATAATAGACCCCCTTGGCCCCCAGATCAGCGCGTTGCACGTCAGCCTTTAGCGCAGAGGTCGCCTGCCCCAGCTTTCCGGCCAGCCTGCCCCAGGCGGCCAGCGCCTGATCTTCGGAGCGAAACGCCGCAATCTGTACCAGAAATGCCCCATCAGCCACCGGAGTTGGCTTGGCCGTGACTTTTGGCTTTGCCTTCACAACCGGCACCACTTTGGGCGCAATATCGGGCACGCTTTTTGGTGTTGGCTTTGTTTTCACAACAGGCGGCGTTGTTTTGGGTGTTTGCGTTGCTCGTGTGGGCCGCTTCATGGGTTCTTCGGTCAAAGGTGCGGTTTTGATCTTTTCAACTGGCGCGGCCTTGATGTCGTCCAGCGGCTCATAAGCCTTATTGCCAAGATTAGGCGTCGGCGTGCCCCGGGTTTGGGTCGGCTTTGTCTTGATCGGGCCGGGTTCAGCGGTCACATGGGGGGCCGCATCACGACCGCCCTTGCGCAGACCCTGTTGGTAGGCGGTATAAACAACCGCAGCAAAGGCAAGCAGAACGGCCATCGTGACCACCAGCAAAAGCGGCCCGCGATTTTCGTCCCCATCCTGGCGCGCATCAAAGCCATCACGACTATGCGCCGGGGCGTAAATACCATCGTCCTTTTCAACCATTCTTCTTTTCCATCACCTCTGCGTGCGAATCACCTGCAATCGGCATCATAGCTTAAAGATAGCTGTCCATAGACAACAGGCGCTTGTGCTCTTCCATGGCAAAAGTATCGGTCATACCGGCAATATGATCGCAAACAACACGCGCCGTGGCCTTGCCGCGCGGGCCATCGGTCTGGGCAAACAGCTCGTTTTCCAGAAGGTCAGGCTCGTTTAACAAAACATCGAACAGTTCACGCACGGCGCGACGCGCCTTGGTGCGGGTGCGATTGACCGTGTAATGGCGATACATTTTAGCCAACAGGAAAGCCCGCAGCGCATTGATATTGACCATCATTTCATCGGAAAACCCGATAATGGGTTCTGACAACATGCGCACTTCGTCTGCGCTTTGCGGATTATGGGCCTTTATGCGTTTGCGCGATTCTTCCAAAAGATCATTCACCCATTTGCCGATCAGGCGGCGCACGGCCTCGCGAATTACCCGGTTTGGCGACAAATTCGGGTGCGCGCTGAGCACTTCTTCAAATGTATCCCCAACCAGCGGCAGCTCCATAAGTTGATCAATGGTGATGATGCCGGCACGCAGGCCATCATCAATGTCGTGATTGTTATAGGCAATATCATCGGCCAGTGCTGCCACCTGGGCTTCGGGTCCGGCATAGGTGTGTGGTTCCAGCCATTCCCACCCCTCGAAATTAATAAAGGCCCAGGGTAAACCATCACGATCTGAGGCAGATTTGCACATCGGCCCATTATGCTTGACCACCCCCTCCAGGGTTTCCCAAGTGAGATTCAGACCGTCAAAATCCGGGTAGACATGCTCCATCTTGGTGACGATGCGCAAGGTCTGGGCGTTGTGGTCAAAACCATCATAATCCTGCATGGCCTCGTCCAGAACGTCCTCGCCCGCATGACCAAAGGGCGGATGGCCCAGATCGTGCGCCAGCGCCAGCGTCTCGGCCAGATCCTCATCCAGCCCCAGCACCCGGGCGATAGAGCGGGCAATCTGCGCCACTTCCAGCGAATGGGTCAAACGGGTGCGAAAATAATCATCCGCATGGGCGACAAAAACTTGCGTCTTGTGCTTCAGGCGGCGAAAAGCGGTGCAGTGAATGACCCGGTCCCGGTCGCGCTGAAAGGCGGTGCGGGTGGCACTGGGGGCCTGGGGATAGAGACGTCCACGGGTTTGCAACGGGTCTGAGGCAAAGGGGGCGCGCGGTGGAATTATGAAGGTTTCTGACATGAATTTACTTTGAAAAAAGAAAAGATACCCCCATATAGTAAAAACCAGTCCCTTTTCCTACTGCTAAGGTGGAGCAAAACCCATGAGTGACACAGATGTGAGTCTTTCAGCTGCGGCGGCCAAACGCATCACTGCCATTATGAGCACGCACAAGAAAACCGCCTTGCGCGTTGCCGTGGTGGGTGGTGGCTGTTCCGGGTTTTCCTATACCTTTGATTTTGCTGATGCCCCGGAAAAAGACGATCTGGTGATTAAGCGCGACGGGGCCATAGTGGTCATTGATAATATCTCACTGGATTTTCTGTCCGGCTCGGAAATTGATTATTCGGATGAGTTGATCGGCGCGGCCTTTAAAATCAACAATCCCAACGCCAAAAGCGGCTGTGGTTGCGGTACCAGCTTTTCTCTTTAACTGAGGCGGATTTACGCACAAATCTTTTGACCCGCGCCGGTGCACTGTTTATCACCACTGCATGGTGAATACGCGCCCCCCTTCCCCAAAAATACTTGTCCCGTTTTGCAAACCCGATTACGGGCACGAAGAGCGTGAGGCTTTCGAGCAGGCCATCAATAGCGGTCGTCTGGAAGGCGGTGGGGCGCAAACTCGCGAATGCGAGGCCCGTATAGAAAAAGCGACAGGAACGGCCCGCGCCTTGATTACCCCTTCGTGCACGGCGGCGTTGGAAATGATGGCGCTGGCGCTGGACTTTGGCCCCGGCGACGAAGTCATAGTGCCGGCCTTTACTTTTGTTTCCACCGCCAATGCTTTTGCCCTGCGCGGCGCGGTGCCCGTATTTGCCGACATTGATCCGCAAACCCTTAATCTTGATATTGAGGCCGCACGCGCCGCCATCACCCCCAAAACCCGCGCCATCATGCTGGTCCATTATGCCGGGGTAGGCTGTGAGATGGAGGCCTTTGTCGATCTGTGTGCCCAGCACAATCTGGTCTTGTTGGAAGATGCAGCCCAAGCGGTGGGCGCGCGCTGGAACGGCAAGGCCCTTGGGGCCTTTGGGGCCATGGGGGCTTACAGCTTTCATCACACCAAAAACATTACCTGCGGCGAAGGTGGGGCCTTGCTGGTCAATGACCCTGAGCTGGTCAAAGTCTGCGAATTTATCCGCGACAAGGGCACTGACCGGGCCGATTTTTTGCGCGGTCAGGTCAACAAATATGAATGGCGAGTGCTGGGGTCATCCTATTTGCTGAGCGAGCTGGCCGCCGCCGTCCTTTTGGGCCAGTTTCGCCGCCAAGAGCCGCTAACCAAAGCGCGGATGCGCATCTGGCAGGCTTATGACACTGAGTTTGGCCGCCTGAACTCTCTACGCACGCCCTATATTCCCAAGGCCGCCACGCATAACGCCCATATTTACGCCATTCGCTTTGCCAGTCAGAAATTGCGTGATGATTGCGCCGCCTTTATGCGCGCCCGTGGCATCATAACGGCGCCGCATTATGTGCCATTGCACACCACGCCGGCGGGTCTGAAATACGGGCGCGCATCGGGGGACCTGCCCCACACCATAGATGTTGCACAGACCTTGCTGCGCCTGCCGCTTTATAGTGCCATGAGCGATGAGGAACTGGATCTGGTCATTACCACCTTAAAGGCGTTTCTACAGCAGAACGGATTGGCACAATCGTGATGGAATTTAACAGGCGTTCTCTGGCCCTGATGCTGTTCAGCGGGCTGTTGGGGCTGGCGTTTTTGTGGCTGCCGTTGGGTGTTCTTTTTAATCTCGATCGTGGTCTCGATGTCTCAGACACCGGGCATTATTATGTCAGTCTTTATCATCTGGTCGACATCAGAATGATGAGCACCCAGTTCGCACTGGTTTGGAATCTGATTCCGCACCCGGATAACATTCTGGTCAATCGACTGTTGGTGTTTGCCTTGCTTTCGACCAGCAGCGCGGCCCTTTTTCTTATCGCCGCCAGAGCCGTCTTACGCGAAGTCCTGGCCCCCCTGCAGAAATGGCTTCTTGTTACCGCAGGGATCGGCAGCGCTGGCCTCTATTATTATTACTGGCTGCCTGATCCTTCTTATAACGCCATTGGGGTGATCCTGATGGCGCTGGTTTTAGCCGCCACATTTAGCGTATCACAAATTGATGACAGTAAAGGCTGGTCCTTTAAGGGCGCGGCCATGCTGGCAGGGTTTGCCGGTCTGGCACTGGTGGCCACCCGTCCGGTCACGGCGCTGGCGCTGGCGGGGCTGTGTGCGCTTCTTTATCTGGTTGTGGCCCGCCATAGCTGGACGCGCTTTTGGGGTCTCATACTCTTTGCGCTTTTGGGCGCCGCGCTCTTTTTTGTGCTGGTGCAGGTTTTTATCGAGCCACTCCAGACAACACTGGCGCGCATTGAAGGCGGGCTGTTGAAGCGTGAGATTCTAGGCTCCAACCAATTGGTTGCCAAGAGTTTCACTCTGCTGCAAAAGGAAATAGCCAGCGTGCTGCATACGGCACCATGGGCGCTGTTGCTTGCCAGTATTGGAGGGGCCATAAGCGCCCCGGGCATTGCCGAGCGCCACCAACAGTCGGCCCGAATTCGGCTTGTCGGAGGGGCCTTGGGCGCTGCCGGTTTGGCTTGGATGCAGGTGGTCTTTTGGCAGCAAAGCCAGGCATTGACTCAATTTTCATTGGATGAACTTGCTTATTATGTGTTTAATCTTGGGCTGATTGCCGCCCTTTCCTGCGCTTTTGCAGGCGCTATGGCACCCCATAAAGAGACGCGGATTTTGTATTGGCGTCTGGCCAGTGTGTGCATTCTTCTGATCCTGACAACCCTGAGCCTGACCGTGTTTGGCACCGGCTACTGGATCCGCAAAGCCGGCATCGCCAGCGTGTTTGTGGTGCTGGCCTGTACGCTCGTCACCCTGAACATGGCCCGAGGCACAGGCTATATCTGGGCGCTGGCCATGACGTGCGCGCTCATACTGCCCATGGTGGCCACACGCACCACCATGATCAACCACCCTTACCGGCTGGAAACACCTCTTGGTGGACAAACCCAAAAAACCAGCATTCGCGGCGAACGCAGCACATTGCGACTTGATCCTCTGACCAAAGCATTTTTCGATCGCCTAAGCACTGCCGCCAATGAGATGGGGCCAGTGGGCCAGCGACCAATCCTGATTGACCTGTCGGGCCGTTTGCCCATGGCACAATATCATATGCAAGCCCGTCCGGCCTTCACGCCCTGGCTGTTGAGCGCCTATAAAGGCTCGGACGCCTTTTTGGCGCATGTGATTGCGCAAATGAGCGATGAGGCGCTATCCCGCGCCTGGATATTGGATGCGCCGGGGTATAAAAACCGCCTGAACCCATCCCCCATCATCGAAAGAGGGTTTAATCTACAAAACGATTACCGCATCATAGGCACCGCCTTTGCGCCTTATATCAAAACCGATATTGTACTGCTGGCTCCCAAATCAAAAGGGGCGGAGTAAACCAATGTCCGCCACGCTAAAATCCACGGCCTTTCTGGCGCTCAAAATCATCGTCAGCGTTGGTTTGCTGTATTTTATTTTCACGCTGATAGATGTGCGCGCGGCGTTTAAAGCCGCTGCGGGGGCCAATTTTGCCCTTTTATTGCTGGCCGCTTTAGTCCGCGGCAGCGTGTTTTGCTTTGATGCCTTGCGCCTGCACTTTATGACCCCGGTCAGTGGCCTGCCTTATGTGCAGCATTTGCGTCTGGCGCTGCGCGGGGCATTTTTCTCGCAAATGGGTTTTGGGTTTCTCACCGGCGATGCCTATCGCGCCATGGGCTATGCCAAAGGCGCGGCAAAGAAAACCGGGGCGCTGTCTGAGCCAGCGGCACATTTACTGGCGGCGCGCCTGGCCGGCATTACCATGACCGCCATGATCGCCATGGGGGCGGCCATTTACCTGATCTTAAGCGGCAATGTGGCCTTGCACGGCTTTGCTGTGCGCGTTGGTTATGGGGTCTTGGGCGGCAGCATTATGGTGGGAATTTTTTTGTGGCTGGGTGTTAAAATCCTGCCTCGCTTTGCTCCCCCTGCCCTGCAATTGCGGCTGAACTACGGCCTTAACGCCCTGCGCAGTCTTAGCCTACGCATCTGGGTCGTCAGCCTGTGGGTAATCCTGTTGCGCGGTTTTTCCCTGTGGCTGATTTTTGTCGCCTTGCACCTGAACCTTTCCTTTTTCGTACCGCTGCTGGCCAGTGTTACCGGCACGCTGGTGACGCTTTTGCCACTGGCCTTTGGTGGACTGGGCCTGCGCGAAGGCGCGGTGGCCGGTGTTGCTGCGCTTTTTGGTGTGCCTGCGGCGTTGAGTGTCAGCGCGGCCATTTTGCTGCGCCTAAGCGTGGTCAGCGCCGCCTCGCTGGGCCTCTTGATCAGTCTATTTTTACCAGAAATAAGCCGCCCGGGTGCAAAGGATAAGCCATGACCAGCCTCGCCGTCATGCAGCCAGTTTTTCTGCCCTGGCTTGGCTATTTTGAGCAAATGGCCCTGTGCGATCATTTCATCTATCTTGATGATGTGCAGTACACCAAACGGGACTGGCGCAATCGCAACCGTATCCGCACCAAGAAAGACTGGTGCTGGCTGACAGTACCAGTGCATAATGACGGCAGGGATACGCGGCTTTGCGATGTGCGCATCAGCTATCATAAAAACTGGGCGCGGACGCATCTTTTAACGGTCAGGCAGAACTATGCCCGCGCGCCGTTCTTTGAAGAGGTATTTCCCATACTGGAAAACCGTCTGAACACGCCCCCTGATTTGCTCGCCGATCTGACCATGGGCCTGACCGCGGATTTTGCTGATTTTCTGGACATTAAAACACCTACCCAGCGCGCCTTGGACGTAGAGAGCGTCACCACCGACCCGCGATCCCGGATCATTGAATTGTGCCATCATGTGGGTGCCGATGTGTATTATACCGGACCGTCGGCGGCCTCCTATCTGGACGCGGATACGCTGAAAAAAGAGGGCATTACCTTAGTTTTTCAGGACTATCAGCACCCAGGCTACACCCAGGTTTACCCCGGCTTTGAAAGCCATATGTCGGCATTGGATCTGTTGATGGCCCAGGGCCGGGCGGCGCGGAACACCTTGCTGTCCTCAGCCATCCCGTCGGCGCTGCGCTCATGAGCGCGCCACTGGTCTTTGTCACCGGGCAAATGCGTTCCGGCACCACGCTGATCGACAGATTGTTGTGGAATGTACCGGGCGTGGATTGTTTTTCCCAACCCTTGCCACTGCTGCTCAGCCAGATCAAAGCCGCCTTTTTGCAAGAAAACGGGGCACCGGCGCACGCCTGCGCCTATCCCCTGAATGACCAGCAATTTGAAAACACCTATGCAGAGGGGCATTTCCTTGGCTTTTTGCAAAACCCAGAACTTGACCCTGCCTTGCTGAAGACGGCCATGACGGCCATGCGCGACTATTCAGGGCAGAAATTCAAGCCGCACAATCCGCAAACCGCCCTCGACACCTGGCAGGGCGGTGATTTGGCCAATTTTGCCGCCCATTATTTTGTTACTCATACCCAGAAACCGGCGCAAGATATTAAGGCCAGGGCCTGGAAGGAAACTAACGCTGAAGACTATCTCCCCTATTTTCTGGCAAGCGGCATGAAGGCCATTTTGGTCATTCGCGACCCAAGAGATGTTGCAACCTCGCTCTATTACGGTCAGGGCGGTCAGCATGTCGGCACCGCGAGGCCACTTTTGTTTATGGCCCGGCAATGGCGCAAATCTGCCGCCTGGTTCAGCCGTTATGCCAAAGACGAAAATGTGCTGTGCGTGCGCTATGAGGATCTGGTGGCCAATCCGGAGAGCCACAGGCAAAGCTGGCAGGACTGGCTGGGCATTAAAAATGCCTCTGGTGATTTTTCCTTGCAAAGCCAGAGCGGCAAAAGCTGGGCCGGCAACAGCTCGTTCGATCGCTTTGACGGCATTTCCACCAAAGCGGTTGGGCGCCACCGCACGGTGCTTGGCGATGACGAGCGCAGCTTTATCGAAGCGCTCTGTTATGGCGAGATGCGGCTGACCGGCTATGCGCCAGATATAAAACCCGAGGCGGTGCTGGCGCGCCTTCAAGACGGCCCGGCCCGCGATTATCTGGAACGCGAGACTTTGGCACACTATGCCTATGATGAAAGCCGCAAACATGAAGAATGCGAGCGCTGGAAAAACATAACCCACGGCGATACCGCCTTTGACCCGGCCATGTTTTTATTTGAAGACCACTTTCAGGCTCTGCGAAAAATAACCAGCAAGGGCTAATACGCACGTTGTTTCATTTGCGTTGAACTTCTATAGTTTAGGCCATGATCTAGCGAAGATCACAGGCGGGACGTTCATGGCATTTACATTTTTGATTTGTTCGGAACGCGCGGGCAGCAATTTGATTACCTCATTCATGAATGGTCATAAGGCCGTCTCCGGTCCACCGCCATCACATCTCTTTCGCCTTTTTGGCCTGAATGCCCATGGTTATCACCCCCTATCAGATGAAGCGAACTGGAATGCGTTTTTACACGACATTACCGAGGCCCAAAAATGGATGATTGGCGCATGGGAAAGCGCCCCCACTATAGAGGCCATAAAAGCCGCCTGCCCAAAACGCACCATGAACTGTGTCTTTGAATATCTTTATGCGCAGGAGCGGCGGAAAAACGAAAGCATCAGTTTTGTCAAAGAGAATTACACCTATCTGATTGTACCGTTTTTGCTCGCCAACTGGCCCGACTGCCGCTTTGTCTTTTCTGTGCGCGATCCGCGCGATGTGGCCGCAAGCTGGGTAAAAACCCGTGCCATGCCCGGCGGCGTTAAACGCGCCGTGGATGTCTGGCTGGAAGATCAGAGTGCCAGCCTGGATATTTTTCACCAGACACAACCATCCGGGCGGATGATTCGTGTGCGCTATGAAGACCTGATTAGCAACACCGAAGCGGTAGGGCACACCTTGTGCACACACCTGGGAATTGCCTATGATCCGGCCATGCTGAACTTTCATCAGGATCAACGCACAAAGCGCAATGCCAGTCGCACTCAGGCCTGGGAAAACCTCGCCCGGCCCGTGCTTGCCGGTAATGCACAAAAATATAAAACCGTGCTCAGCGATGCTGATCTTCGCTATGTGGAACTGCGTTGTGCCCGCCTCATGCACGTCTTTGATTATGCGCTGGACACTGATGCAGATACGCTAAGCCCCACTGCAGCAGAGGCCGAATTCAAAGCGCTAGTGACACGCCTTTCACCGGGTGAAGACGTTAACCCGCCGTCCCCACGCGAAGCCGAACAGCGAGAGCGACGCACACAGATGATCAAGCGCGTTGTGGCGCGCAGTGAGGCGATATGACCGCACCCACGAAAAAACCGCGCTATAGCGTTGTTGTGCCGGTTTATAATACCGGCGATAGCCTGCGCGATCTGGTGGCGCGCCTGCAAAGCGTTTTTACCAATACCATCAAGGCCAGTTTTGAGATCATTCTGGTGGATGATGGCTCGGTGGAAGAAAGAACCAAAGCGCTGCTGAATGATCTGGCCAGGCAAGACGGGGTGATGGTCGTGCGCCTGACCCGCAACTTTGGCAAACCGGGCGCTGTATTATGTGGCCTTGGGGCCAGCCGAGGCGATTGGGTCATCACCATTGATGATGATTTGCAACAAAGCCCCGAGGACATTCCTTTGCTGATCGCCCATGAACAGCACGACACGGTTACGGCCACGCATGCCCACAAACAACACACAGTGTCGCAACGCATGACAAGCTGGATCAAGGCACGCTTTGACAAGGCGATGCTGGGCTATCAGGTAAAATTATCACCGTTAAAACTAATCCGCCGCCATGTGGTGGATGGCATGCTGGCCATAAAAACCAACCGCCCGTTTATTCCGGCCCTGATCCGTCAGGTGACCAATGATGTGGTCGGGGTGCCCAGCGAACACCACAAAAGTGCACAAGGGCACTCACGCTATTCGCTCACACGCCGCTGGGGCCAGTTTAGTGACCTGTTGGTGGGCAATTCAAATTTTCTGATGCAGGTTTTCACCCGTCTTGGCTTTGTGGTTGCGGCCTTGAGCTTTGCGCTGGCTATGGTGGTTATCGTCCGCAAGCTACTGGACATCCCCACCCAGGCCGGGTGGAGTTCGCTAATGGTGGCGATATTGCTGATCGGCGGCCTTAATCTCGCGGCCATTGGCATAACGGGGCAATACTTTATTCGTCTTTTGGATATTACCTCCAAAAAACCGGCCTTTGTGATCCGCGAACGCCTGGGCGCGCCGGACAGCGACCAGACTCATTCAGGCGATTGATTTCACGATGGTTTTAAGTGTAGTTTGCACAGCAATATGCAATTGAGAAGCCATGCCCAGATTTCAGTATAAGGCCTTAAGACGAAACGGCTCTACGGTCAGCGGCGCAATAGAAGCGGCCGATCAGGATGCCGCTTTTGCGGCCCTGGAAAAGCGCCAGCTCTCGCCATTCTCTTTGGTCGAACGCAATCAATCAGTACTTTTGGAACGCCTGCGCGCCCGCAAGATCACCCGCAAGGACCAGTCGGCATTCATCCGCCAACTGGCCACCTTGCTAAAAGCCGGTGTGGGCCTTTTGGAAGCCATGAAAAGCCTGGCCAAGTCCAATGCCAATCCTGCGCTGGCCAAAAGCGCTAACGCCATCCGCTCGGACCTGCGCGCCGGGCAACGCCTGTCAGGCGCGCTGGAAACCCATATGCAGGACCTGCCCCGTTATGTGCCACGCCTGGCGGAACTGGGCGAAGCCACCGGCACGCTGGCAAAGGCGCTGGCCGATGCCTCGGAACGTATGGAATTTGAAGACAGCATGCGCAGCGAAATTCGCGGGGCTTTGGCCTACCCCATGTTTCTGGCTAGCGTAGGCGGCCTGATCGTGATTTTAATGTTCATGTTCGTGGTGCCGCGTTTTGACGCGATGATCGGCAACAACCGGGACAATCTGCCCGCCATATCAAATCTGGTCATTTCCACAGGCGTCTGGATGAAAGCCCATACCACCCTTTTCCTTGGCGGGGCGATTGCCCTTGTTGCGGGGGGTATATTTCTTGCCAGAAACAAAACTGTGCGCGAACAGGTGCGCAGCCTGGCAGAGCGTAGCCCCGTTATTGGCAGTTTTCTGATCCAGTCTGACATTGGCGGCTGGGCACGCACCATGGGCATTGCGCTGGATAATGGCGCAGACATTTTGACCGCCTTGCGCCTTGGCCTTTCGGGCCTGAACTCGCGTGAGTTAAGGAACGGCATGGATGCAGCCCGCAGCGAAATCCGCGCTGGACGTAATATTGACGAGGTGCTGGAAGAGCATCTGCCGGCCATGGATGCCCTGTCCATCGACCTTATTCGCACCGGACGTAATTCCGGTGCGCTCGCAGATATGCTATTATTCATCGCCGATACCAAGGAAAAGGAAACCCGCGAGCGGGCAAAGGGCCTTACCGCCATTGCCGAACCGGCGGCAATCCTTTTTATTGCCATGATTGTTGGTACTATTGTTTTGAGCATTGTGCTCGCCATGACCAGTCTTTACGAGTTTGACATATGACCCAGACACACGCCGCCTCTCGTCCCGCCGCGAAAGCCGAAGAGCAATGCCGCGATCGCCGCGCCGGGTATTCCTTGCTGGAAATACTGGTGGTGCTGGCCATTATGGGCACCATTGTGACCCTGGTTGCGCCGCGTCTGTTCGCGCAACTGGATCGTTCAAAAGTTGTCGCCGCAAAGGCTGAAGCCAAGACTATAAAACTGGCCCTGAACAGCTTTCGTATTGATTTTGGGCGCTACCCCACCGCCGAGGAAAGCCTGAACGTTCTGGTCAAGATGCCCAGCGACCCTAACCTGCAATCGCAATGGTTTGGCCCCTATCTGGAAGGTGAGTTTCCCAAAGATCCCTGGGGCAATCCCTATCATTATAACCTGGCCAAAACTGATGACCGGGGTGGCCAGACCAGCCCGAAAATTGTCTCATACGGCGCCGATAATGCTGTAGGCGGAAAAGGGCTGAATGCCGATATTGCAATGTAGGAAATCCATGCCCTGCACCAACCTCCATACCTCAGCGGCCCAGACAAATGGCGGCTTCTCCCTGATGGAGGTGATGGTGACTCTGGCCATCATCAGCATTGTGGTGTCCCTGACCACAGCATCCCTGTCTAGCAGCCTGCAAAGCGCACGCTTTTCATCGCAGTCGAAAGCCGCCGCAGCAGAAGTGCGCAATTACCGCGCCAAAGCGCTGTTATTGGGCCAAAGCGCCGTTATCGTCACAGATACGTCTGATCCACCCGATACAGCCATAGCCAATGTCTGGCATCTATCGCTGCCCAAAGGCTGGCGTACAGAGGGGGAAGCGATTGCATTAACGCCATCAGGCATGTGCCTGGGCGGGAGAATTCTGATGATCAACCCTCAGGGGCGACGTGCGCTTTATGACTTTAGCGCGCCGGAGTGCCGCCCTCTTCGGGTTGCCGCAGCGACAGGGGACAAAAATTAAAAACGCGACAGCATGGAAGCGGTGGCCCGCCACCCCGTGGCATGTGTGGAAAATGACTGCGTGCGCTGGTTTTCAAAAGTCAGCGTCACCTTGACATCATAAAGCGTAGCAACAAAACGCCCTTTTTGCCCGCCACTGCCAAGAACCGGGCGCTCCTCTGAGATGGGTGTTGCCTGCCAATGCATTTGGGCTGTACCCAGATCAATATCACCATCTGGATTTTGCATCGGGTTTAGTGATCGGACATAAGCCAAAGCCGAGCGCTTGGCCTGCATCAGTTCTTCATTACGTTCCAGCGCTATGGTTGTACGCGCCATCTGGTTTTGAAGTTCCAGAAGCGGTAGAAAAGCAATCGACAGAATGGCAATCGCAATAATGGCTTCCAGAACGGAAAAACCCGCAGTTCCCTGGCTGTCCGTATTGTCCTTTTTGGCAGATATAAAGTCTGGGCCAACAATACGCATCAGCTAGTCCACGGTTTCATCCGCACCCTTTTTTGCGCCCAAAAGGCCCCCACGCGGTAATAGTGTTATCAGGCGGCTTGGCTTTCTCAAAGAGGCATCCAGTTCATTGGTGAGGCTCTCTACAAAGGCCGCTTTATCTTCTGGGCCACGCATAATATAGGCTGTGATCAGCACCAGAAGCTCGGTCCGGTCAGAGGTAACCGTAGTTGAAGAAAATGCACTGCCCAGCAAAGGAATATCCTTAAGGAACGGTATGCCGCTTTCCTTGCGGGTAATCGTATCCTGCATCAATCCGCCCAGCACTGCGGTTTGCCCGTCTTGGAGGGACAATTGGGTTTCCAATGAGCGATTTGAGATCGTTGGGCTGGCAATTGTGGAACTTCCTGAATCAATTGTCGCCGACACTTCCTGGCTAATGGTCAGATCAATCCTGTTATTGCTGAACACAATGGGTTCGATATTCAGGATAATCCCTGTTTTACGATAGGATACCGTCTGCAACACATCCGTGACCCCGGTGGTCGATTGGGAATTTGCCGCGCGCTGAGAGGTGATTACAGGCACATCTGTGCCTACGGTGAAGCTGGCAGAGCCGCCCGAACGGGCCATAAGGCGTGGCGTGGATAACACCTTGATGTCGCTGTTTGTTGCCAGAGTATTTGCGTTTAACGTGACATCCCCCTTGGCAATAGCAACGTTAAATCCCGTGCTGCCAACACCCAGCCCCTGTGTGCCAAAGGTGTTTCTGAAATTATTGGCACCAATATCATTGATAAAAAATTCGAGGCCAAATTTGGTGCTGTCATTCAGGGTCACCTCGGCTATTGTCACCTCAATCAGCACCTCAGCCGGGGCACGATCCAGTTGTCTCAGAAGCGGTAATACCCGCTCATACTCATTAACAGTGCCTGAAAAAATCAGCCGGTTACCAATCGGGTCAACAACAAATTTATCGCCAGCTTTGCCTTTTTGGGATTTTCCTCGCCCGTCCTCTCCCGTGGCTAAACCCGCCGTTCTTTCGCCTCCACGCCCTTGGTTTTCAAGAAATTGCCCTGCATTAATCGCTGCATTTGCTGTCCCGGCCAGATCCACCGCATCAACATTGGCAACCTGATAGATAAATAATTGGTTGTAATCCCCGGCTTTTACCGGGCGATCCAATTCCTTCAGCCAGATAATAGTGCGCTCACTAATCACCTTACTGCGAGAAAAAATGAAAATGTCATTGGAATACTCAATGGGGAGCAAATTGATAGCCCGTGGCGCGGAAAGGTTAACCGTCACCTGCCAGCCCTCCACCTTCAAAATCTTGTTAACTTCTTTTGCAAGGGCCTTGGCTTCCCAATAGACGGGTGAATATCGTTGCACTGTAGACCCGGCATAATTCAGTTCATCAAGTTCTTTAATAATACGGAGCACCGCATCAACCTCTTCGGGCAAGCCCGAGAGCGTTATGGTATTTTTCAACGGGTTTGGCAGGATTTTTACATTCTTGCTTCCACCACCCATCGCCTGTTTCAAAAGGCCGGTCATACTGTTTGCATCCACAGCGTAAAGCTCAACCATCTGGATAACCGGACGCAATGACCGTGGCGTACCCGGCTGGGCCCGCGAACGAATAAAGCGTGGCATGCGTGCTTTTAAGGCCTGATCCTCCAGTATACGGTACACGCCGTCTTCGGGGACAACACGAACGCCATACTCTTTGAGAGCAGACTCAATAAGGCTGAAAAATACTTCGCCGGATAACGTCCCCGAAGAGCGCAATTGTACAATATCTTTACGCGCCGCCACGCCTGGACCCGTAACATAGGGGACCTTCAGCATTTCACCAAAAACCACATCAATAAATTCTGGTAATGGTGAAGGGGTTACATAGGCCTGAATCGACTTAACAGATGTTTTTGGCGGGCGTGCTGATTTTCCATCATCATCATCCTTTTGCCGCACTGAGATACGAGGCACCGGCTTGATTTCAGTAGGTTCCCGTAATTTTGTTTCATCAACAACACCCGCACCATCCAGCACAGGGTCCAACGGTTTTTGTGGTGGCCGGTTGACCCTGTTTGCCAGACTTCCGCCTTGTGAAGATAACTCTTTCACCACATTGGTTGTCTCACAGGCACTCAGCATGATCACAGCCATGCCCAAGGCTATCGCCCGCAAAAAATATGATGCTCTTCTCGTCTTTTTATACATTATCAACCTATTTTACGCGATCCAGTGTCCGTAGCCGCGCACAGAACCTATTGCTTGGCACCCTCTTGCGGTGGCTTATTCTTATGCTCAAATACAGCAAAAGAGAAGCGTTCGGAACCGGCTTCCGCGACTAAATGATCAGAATTAATTTCCTTAACAGTCCAGCCACTCTCCAGCACATCACCAGCATGAACAGTTAGCACCATATTTTCGGGTATTCTAAGCTGCGCTGTCTCGCGGCCATTAATACGCGATATTGAAATAATATGGGGAAAGCGTCCGTATTCTTTTTCAAAAGCTGCTTGGGCGGCATCCTCTTCCGAAAGACGGCTCTGATCCCCCTTTTGCGCATCAATGCTATCTGCAAAATAGGACGTGGCCAATAACTGTTTGCGCAATTGCTCAATTTTTTCTCGCCCGCCATCCGGAAGCGCGGGGGTTTGCCACCCTGCCTTGTTCGCATTTAATTCTTGCCTTTGTGTTTTGCTGCCAAGCCAACCAAACACACCCGCAAAAATCAGGATTATCACAACAACAATGTAACGCACAGATGAGGGCATCACTTGCTCCCCGCCTGATTTGAATCATCTATAATGTGAACGATAGCCATGCCTGATAACCTGATCAAACTGCGATTTCCTTTATAAAAATCAGTAACCACCTCATCAACAATGATTCTCTTGTCCTCCTCAGCCAGAGCCAACAGAAGGTCGATGGGTGGAAAGTGTCTTGGCAGGGTCCCCGAAAGGCTGAACCGCATAATGGTTTGCCCATCCACCTCAATCAGTTCGTTATTGACCCTGATTTGTGGGTTCATCATGCTTACGCCTTCTGACAAGGTAATCAGCTTTTGCTGGATCTTGGCCGCTAGCACACCGACTGTTTCCCCCTGTAATTTGGTGTTTTCCCAGGCTTTTTTTGCGTTTTCGCTTTCCTCAACCCGTTGCGACCAGACATCAGATTTCTTGATCGTGTTCAACTTGGCCAGTTCGCGCTCTGCATAGAGTGCATTTGTTTGAACCTGCACCACAAATTCGTACAGATTACTGAGGAATAACATGCCGAGCAGAGTGCCGAGCACAACCAGACCATAGGCGGCATTGGTCGTCAGCTTATCCTTGAATAAAGACAATAGGGCGCTCATTGGCTGTTATATCCCGCAAGTAAAGCATTCACATCAATAACATCGTTTCGCTTGAAATTAACCGAAACCTGCTCGATAGCCTTGTCGCTCTCAAGAAGCTTGACCAGGGCCGCACCATTGACATCCGGTTTTCCCTTCACCCGGACAAATACTTGTCCATCAGTCAGCGAAACCCTTAATATTTCCAAATCCTTACCCTGCAGCTTGCCTAACATACCGGCTAGGGCCTCGAGCAAGGCCGTCGACCCGCCCATTTGTATCATTGTGTTTATAGTCTGGAGGTTTTGCATGGCCTGATTGCGATCAGCCAACACATCACTGACCAATTCCTTTCTGGCGGCGATCTGCGTCTGCAAAGATTTCAGGGTTTGAGAATAATGTAAATATTGCGCCCCGGAATAGATCAGAACAGCACCAAGAACTGTTCCTGAAACCACCACCAAACGCAGCGGTGTAACCAAGGATTGTGCCAAATCCAGTGCACCCTGGAATACAGGAAGATCAGTTCGCCACGGCACCTCGGTAACAGGAGGGGGGGCAAGGTCAATCTCATCCGTTTTCAGACGTGCTGAGCGCAAAAATGCCAGCCATTGCCCCTGTTCCGGCGCATCAGGCCACCAGCGGCTGGCAATCAGCCCTCCCTGATCCCAGACCTGTCCCTCTACGCCGTCAAGGCATTGTACCAGACGTCTGCCAGATGACATCGGCTGACGCGCCAGCGTTTCCGGAAAGCTGCGTATGGGCGTCGAAGCGTTTTTGCCATCCGCGCTTTGGGTTGCAGGCCAGGTCCACAGCCCTGCCATTTTCTTGTTCTGGGGATCCTGGGTAAGCTGTGACAGGCTGGCTTCAGACGGCGCATCACGCTCGGCCTGCAACAAGGCAGCCTTGATGGCATTGCGAGACCCGTTCGGTAGACTTATGCGTTGAAAACCGCAAAGCGCACGAGAAACAATAATGGCATCAACATGAAGCAAACCGCCATCTTTGACCGTTTCCAGCGCGCCATTACTGAACGCGCCTATCAAGCGCCGTGAAAACAGGGAGAAAGGTTTTGCCCTCAATGTTGTCATTGTTGTCACCGACATCCCTTGTTTCCTCAAATATAAAATATCTCCTGAACGGTCCACTCGGCGCGTTTGGCGATTTTTCCAATTCAACAACTCTAACGATTATTTTTCCTGATATTTTTGGCGTAGAGAAAATAAATCGCCCTTGCAGCGTCGGCGTTTCATCTATCAATGACGCAAGGTCAGCGATGTCAATATTCTGACGACGAAGCGTTGTGTTTGCCTTACCTTCCCCGTCCACACCAAGAATATTTGCAAGCTCGGAGCTTAGGAATTTCGTTCTATAATAAGCGCTTGAAGTGGTCAATGTTGTGAAATCACGCAAACGCTTATTCATCTGGGGTGTTAATAAATCATCCCAGGCGATTATCTGATACAATTCCTCATAGGCGCGCAAAGGCGCATTGCTGGGCCGAGGGCGTCTTTTCAACCGATAATCAGCCCGTTCTGCACCGCGAAAACGACGGCGATTATCCTGATCAATATAATCCGCCAGTTTTGCCGCCGCTGCTTTTCTGTCGTTCAGTCCCAGGCCCAGCCCCTTAAACAGCATGGCCATCATTTCTGGCGCATCTTGATTGATCGGTATCAATCCCGAGGTGTCCCGATAAATAACGCTAACCTCGCCTGATGCGTATTTTGAA
This sequence comes from Robiginitomaculum sp., assembly GCA_002733495.1. Classification (GTDB taxonomy): domain Bacteria; phylum Pseudomonadota; class Alphaproteobacteria; order Caulobacterales; family Maricaulaceae; genus Robiginitomaculum_B. The sequence goes on along the minus strand of NVVV01000005.1, from coordinate 52,840 downwards.
ACGCGCCCCCCCCCGGCTGCTGACCACAAGGCCCCATCGGACAAACGAGAAGCATCAAACCCGTCAAGCTCTTCCTCCGCAGTCCACACCGTATTGCTGGTATCAATACCGCCTTTGACCCCCGCGCTGGTGAGGAAGACATAAAGTGTGTCCGCCTCGGCAGTCGCCAGACGTTGTTCAGCGAGCATATCTGCATTCAGGTCGATAATGATCTGGCCAGATGTGTTTAACGAACGGATCGCAATTGCGCTGGTTAGCGCCAGTATAAAGATAACGACCAGAACATAGGGCAGCACAAAACCATCTGCGTCTTGTCCGGGCTTATGGTGCGCAGGGAGGTTCACCTAAAACTCTCCCGAGACAGGCAATTCCGCCCGGTTTTCGGTGGCGGCGATCCAGACCATGGCCTCGCGCCCATCATCCTGGCCTATTGAAAGTTTGATTGCCAAAGGAAAAGACGGGGGGAAAAAGAACTCTTCACTATTAAAACTATCAACTTTAGGTGTCATTTTTGGTGGCCAGACTGGGCGCCAGGCATGATCAGCGCCAAGGTAGGAGATGCGCGCATTGGGAAATGCAAATTCCTGCAAGACCCATTCAACATCCCCGCTTTGATAGATCAGTCTGGACTTGTCCGCATCATTTTGCACACTTAGGGAGAATGGGTTTAACCCAGGTGTCAGCGTGTGAAACGGTGTCCGGGTCAGGCCAGAAAACCCTTCCGCATCTCCTCTGAAAACATGCTTTTTGTCCTCAGGCCAAGCCTGAACCATACCTGCGACCAGCTGTGAAAAGCTTTTTTGAATTATGGCCTCGTCTTGGGATTTTAAGGCTGCATTCACTGTGCGATCTGACAGGCGTAACAAAGTCACCGTAGACTGAAACAAAGCCAGTGAGGCCACCGACATAATGGCCAGCGCCAACAGGGTTTCCATTAATGAAAACCCGCTTTGGGTGGTTCTGCTCTGGTGGTTCAAAACATCCATTACGTCATCAGGCTAACATGCGATTGTGGGCAAAATGCCAATCGCAATTGCAAATTATACTATGCGCCCTCAGGCGTAAATGCGAGGAGGCAGCCCATTATGCATACCCCGCGCCATTTTTTGTCGCCCGCATGCCTGTATCAGTGATTTTATCTTTTTTTGCTATTCTCAAGAAACGACGCGCCGCCTATAAGGCAGGCATGCATACTGAACTCATTGGTCAAATTCTTCTAAACCGGGGGCTAATAACCCAAAAAGACCTGACACAGGCCTTGCGCCTGCAGGAGGAAACCGGCGGCTTGATCGGTCAGGCCCTCCTGCGCCTGGGGGCTTTGACCGAAGAGGCCTTGCTGGCCTCTCTTTCTGAACAGCTGGATCTACCTATTCTGGATGTCGCCACTGCGCCCGGCGACTCTGAACAGCATGAACAGGCCATCCAGCTTCTGAAAATATCGCCGCGCTGGTTTCTGGCCAACACTGCCGCGATCTGGATCAGCCAGGAAAATGGCAAAAAGGCCTTAAACGTGGTGGCCCGGCACATTCTGAACCCGGCCATTCAGGAAAACATCGAAGGACGCTGGCACAGGATCTGTGCGCAACAGGATGAAGATGGCAATGGCTATGCTGATGCCGGGGCCATTCACTATTGGCTGAGCAGCAACCAGTTTATTGAGCGCTGTCTCTATTATATCAATGAGAGTCTTGGCACCGCCTCAGACGATGACGGTGATCTGCACGATACGGCGCGCCTGAAAGAAATGGCCGAAGAAGCGCCGGTTATTGATTTCGTCAACAACATGTTTGCTACGGCGCTAAAGGACAATGCCTCGGATATTCATATCGAACCTTTCGAGCATGAATTTAAAGTGCGCTATCGCATTGATGGGGTTTTGCACACCCGCCAAAGCGAGCCAAGGGGTATTTTAGATGCGATCACCAGCCGGGTAAAACTGCTTTCGGGCATGGACATTGCCGAGCGACGCCTGCCACAGGATGGACGCCAGACCATTCGCTTTGCCGGGCATGCGATTGATTTGCGGGTGTCTTCCCTGCCGGGATCATGGGGCGAAAGCATGGTGCTGCGCCTTCTCAAAAAAGAAGGCGAATTGCCCGATATGAAGGGCCTTGGCCTGACCGGGCGCGCCAATGCCGTCATGCAAGAGCTAACCCAAAGCCCCAACGGTGTGATTCTGGTCACCGGGCCAACCGGATCAGGCAAATCCACAACGCTTTATCGCAGCCTGCAACAACTCAATGATGGTGTGACCAAAATCATCTCGATTGAGGACCCAATCGAATATGACATGGACGGGGTTGTGCAAATCCAGACCAAGGCCGAGATTGGTTATACCTTCGCCAAGGGCCTGCGCGCCATTTTGCGTCAGGATCCGGACATTATCATGGTCGGGGAAATCCGTGATGGTGAAACCGCCACCATAGCGGCGCAGGCGGCGCTGACCGGGCATTTGGTGCTCTCGACTGTGCATACCAATTCAGCCCTTGCCGCCATTGCGCGGATGGAAGATCTGGGGCTGGAGCCTTATATGATCGCCGCCGCTGTTCGCGGGCTGGCGGCACAAAGGCTGGTTCGCCGGTTGTGCCCGCATTGCGCCGCCACAGATACCGTGGGCGAAGGCGAGGCCATGCTGAAACGGCTGAGCCGAGCTGGCCTGGTCATGGCCCAGGAAATAAAAGAAAAGGCCAATTGGAAAAAGGCCACAGGGTGTGCGCAATGCGCCAATACGGGCTATGCGGGGCGTATTGCGGTTTTTGAAGTTGTCGCCATCAATGATGAATTGCGCGATGCCATTTTGGACCACGCGCATATGTCCCGCCTTCTCAAAGTGGCGCGCAAGCAAGGCTTTCAAACCCTGCTGGAAGATGGACTTCTAAAAGCGCGCCAGGGCACAACCACCGTTGAAGAAGTGTTGCGGGTTTGCGGTGCCGAACAGCAATCAGAAACCGAAGAACTGCCGACTTAGAACGATCCGCGCAATTGCAGCCTGTAGCGCAGGCCCGATTTGCGCTGCTGTGATTCTATGGCGCTGATAACCATGTCCGAGCGCGGGCCATCAAAGAACGTCCGGCTGCGGGTACTTGGACGATTGAGAATGTTGCGCACGTCAAACGTCGCCGTTACGCCAGCAAACCGGGTTGTTTCAATAAACGCACTAAAGGCCTTGGGGCTGCCCCGCCCACCACCGGAACGATCCACCCGTTCCTCGAACAATCTGAATTGTCGCCGTGAAACCCCGTTATTATAAGCCCAGCCCCAGGCAATGCGTTTGGCGCTAATGTCCTGGCGAAAACTAAAAGTGAAATTATCGTGCGCTTCACGCTCAAGGGCACGCCGAACACCCGTTACCGGATCTATAACGGACGAGTCCGTGACAAAGCCAGTGGCATCCAGCGTGGCATTTTTCAGACCCACAAAATCCAGCGGCAGGCGCGCAACCATGCTAAGGCGCCAGCGTGTGGCACTGCCCAGATTACCGGGGGCATCAAAGCGGTTATCAACCGGCACCCGCCCCTGCACCTGGGTAATCCAGTCACGGTTAGCGCTAAAGGTCACCGAGCCTTTTTTGGCAAACCGCCGCTCCCATTCCGCCTTCACGGTCCAGGTGCGATCAGGCTCTAACTCCGGATTGCCGACATCGGTCAGATCATCGGTCAGATTAACCGAAGTGACAAAATCATTGAAATTCAACTGCGACACATTACGCACTGCCGTCAGGCGAAGCTGGTTTTGATCGCTCATATTATAACTGGCGGTGAATGACGGCTTGGGAAAAGAAAAATTCCGTGTCCGGCTGGCATCGCCGCTCTGGCTTAGACGTGATTTTTCAAATTTTAATCCGCTTTCCAGCGTCCATTTGGCGCTGGGGATATAAACCCAGGAGGCCGAGACTTCCCCGCGACGCTCTTTGACCCGCGTATCACTGACAGGCAGGTCGACGCGCGCAAAGCCAGTGCCACTATCAACGTCCAATTGTAAATTGGCATTCAGAGCATTCAACGCACCCTCAGCAGAAAATTGCAGACTGTGCTTTTTGCTTAGCTCCCAATCAACCACCACTCTGGAAATACTCTCGGAGGTTACATTACGCGTGGTCACGCGCGAGGCGGATGATAGTCCCTGACCATCTATGCTGGTTGATGAAAAAATACCGTCGCTTTTATTATCATTGCGCAGGCCAATGATTTTCACGTCGAGCGTTTTCCCAATTGGAAAGCTGTAATCACCACCAAATTCCGAGCTGCGCGTATCTGAACGCGCGGTATTTGTATCAAAGCGTAAAAAGGAAAAGACGTCTGGCGTCGGGGTCTCTACAAACGAAAACTCATTGCGCGTAAACTTTGTGTCATTGCCTTTAGCATTCAGCCGCAACACATGATCATTGGCAAATTTCTTTTCCAGATTAAAGGTTGGCGACAAGAAGGAAAAATTCCTTTGCGCGGCCTCATCGCGGCGCTCCTGTACGCTAAGATCAGGGGCAAAGCGGCGCTCTATGCCTGTTGAGCGAAACGGCCCACCCTGCCTGGTCAGCCCCAGGGTTATATCTGCACCGGCCATAGTGAAATTGTGTACAAATTCACCATTCACAACGGCCCGCCTTCGCGAAAATGTTGTTTCCAATGACCAGTTATTGCGGTCACTCTTCTTGTCCGTGGCCAGCACAACATTAACCACCCGGCTAAGGCCACGCATATCTATATCGGGGACTGAGCCTCGGATCAGTTCAATATGATCAACACGATCAGCCGAAATACGCTGTAGAATATTCTCAAGGCCATCAGACTTGGTACTGGGCCGTTCCCCATCAATCAGAACATTGCCCTGAGCACCACCAAATCCACGGACATTGGCGCCATTACTTATGGCAAAGCCCGGCACCTGACGCACCATATCCAGCGCCGTAACCGGAAAATAACCGGCAAAATAATCCTGATTATAGAGGGAAACACCTTCGGTAACAGCAGGTGCGGCTTGCGCCGCCTTTGTTGTCTTAACGCTCTGTGCCTGAACCGGCCCTGAAATGAGCAAGCCAGCCGCACACACAAGCGCGCCATAAACCCAGATGTCTCTGATTGTATTCACGTACTATCCGTCCATAGAAAATGCTGAGGCCCCCTTACGCGCTAACGCGCATCGAACCAATTAAAATTACCGCGATGGAGATTACGTTTCAGCAACAATATGTGCAGTTCAGGGTTTGTGCCCGAACCCTGTTCGGTGGTGGCATTTATCGGACCGCAGGGGCTTTGCGTTCCTGCGGGAAGGTTTCAGCGAACAGGCGCGCGGCGACAAAATCCCCGGCCTCGGCATAAATGCGTTCGCGTTTTTGCGCGTTGCGTCCCCGGCCCGGATAAACCAGTTCCAGTGAGACGACATCGCGAGGGTCCAGCTTTGTAAAAGCGTCCAGCGCCTTATCGGAAAAGCGAAACAGGACCGCCTTGGCCTTTGCCCCATTCTCGCCAGTCAGGGACTCTGGCGCTATCATTTTATCGACAGCAAAAAAGCTTTTCATAACGCTTTTGGGGGGCATTAAACTGGCCGGATCATCCCCTTTTCGCCCCATAAGGCGCAGCATGTCTGTATCAAGGGGCGCCGCCAGCCGGTCCGCATCGCGCATATTCAGAATGACACTGGAGGGTGCCCGCTGGTCCATAATAACCAGATCAAGAAATACTTTTTCACCCTCGGCCACCAGTCCAAAATCCACCACACCACCCGAGGTGCTGCGCAGCGGTGCCCGAATGCGCCAGCGCGCCTTGTCGCGGGCATCATCGCGCCTGGCTTCCCAGTTTTGCCAGCGCGCCGGAAAGCGCATGGTGTAAAGCCGCGACCAGATCTGGGCAGCCTCTTGCATTCTGGCGATTTCTGCTTTGACGTCATCGCGTTCACAGGCGATATTTTGTGCCCGGCGCGAGAGGTCAATTTGCAGATCGTCCAGCGCCTGCGGGTCCTCACCGGCGCGCAATAACGCACCGCGCGCCTGTACCTGACCCGAGACCAGCGCCGCGTGTTCCAGATCGCCCAGCGCCTCGCAATGGGCGGCGATCAGCAACATGGATGTGCGTTCCCGATACGCCTCATAGGCTTCGGCCCCAAAGGCACTGCCAGCAGAGCCAAAACAGGCCAGTGTAATAAAAAGTAATCCGCGTAAAAACACCATAATCCCCTGTTTCATTCAGGGGACCATAGCGGCATTGTCTTGCGATCTCGTTTATGCGGGTGTCCAATTTGTATACAGTCGCTGCCAAATGCGGATCCACAAACCCGAGAGGCAAAGCCCTGCGATCAGGAATAATAGCCCCATGCGGTTCTTTTTGGCCGGGGCCACAGCCCCGCCCCCGCCAATATCGTTAATTTCCACCAGACCAGCGCGCCAGCGCACCACACGGCCCGCAAAGAAATCCAGCGCCGGCCCATCGGCAAAGGCCTGCATGGCCGGGATATAATCGCCCGGCGCATCGCCGGTCATCACCAGAACCGGCTGACCATTCCGCTCAGTCCAGCCCGCAACGCCCAGCCCCGCTGGCAGATCGGTATCGGCGGCAAACGCCGCACGAGCGATGGTGGGGCGGTATTGGCGACGCTCATAATCACCGGGGCCAGCCGCTGCGCCGGTGGCAAACACCTGTGGCAAGCCATTTAACATGTCTGAGGCAAGCTGGTGACGCGGGCCAAAGACCATCAACGCCGCGCCTTGGGGGGCCAGCCTTGGGGAGCGGCCATACCAGGCCCCCGTCAAGGGCGTGCCAGAGATCAGTGCCACCCGGGCCATGGCCCGCCATGCGGCGCGCAATTGTGCATCAGACTGGGTGGTAAAAATAATCGCTGCCCCCTCGCCTGCACTTATGGCAAAAGGTGCGCCATCAATGGCAAAACGAGACAGCCCCTGGGCGCTTTCATAGCCGTTGGTTTCAATGCGGGCAGAGAGCACCCGTGCCGGGGCCCCCGCGCCGGACTGTACGCAATGGTTTTTCCCATCAACCGGCTGTCCCTGATGTTCAATACTGAAAGCCCGAACCACCGTGGCACTTTTACGTTTCATGGGAATGGTAAAATGGTTGATCTGGTTTTTCAGGCGTTTCTTTATTGGCTTTTGCCCATCAATGCTGATCAATACCGCTGAATTTGGGCTGACCCAGTCCGGGCGCTCCATCTCGACGACAAGACGGGTTAACCCATGATGGGGGGCCCGCACCGTGTTAACATAAGGGCGGGTGTCCCATGCCGGTTGGGCCAGAATTTTCTCTATATCGTCCAGCGCTTGCGGCCCCTGAATCATGGCGGCCCCGGCCAGCATGGCCGGAATGGCTCGTGTGCCCTTTACGCGGATAATGCGCCCGGCAAACAAGCGCGCCATAGTCAGCACATCTTCCTGATTACGGCCCTGAAATTCCACCACCGGACGAACGCCCGGACGCAGCGCCATTGCGGCCCCGGCAAGGGCGGGGTTTATGCGCACTTTAAAGTCCAGGCCTGCGATACCATCGGCGGCAACAATCTGTGGCACACGCCCAGCCCGCACAGCCAGCCCCTGGGTTATCAGCGCGCCCAGGGCAGCAAAATGGGCCTCGTCCAGATCACCTTGAGAAATACTCACCCGATCCAGTGCCCACTGGCCAGCAGACAGCCAGTCTTCCAGCGCCTCAAACGAGGCAATATTGGCTGATACAGAAAGGTCAAAACGGCTGCGCGCCAGATCCACTTGCCAGGCCCCATCTGATTTTATCGGGCAGGCACTGTCCATATTGCCCTCAAAACCGATACGGATATGGTTTTTGCCCGCGCGCAAATGTGCGGCAGGCAGATCAATACGGGCGCTGAACGCCTCTGGCCGTGGGGCCACAACAACCCCCGGCTGATCATTCATGCTAACAACCAGTATGGTTCCGGGCGCTGGCAAGGTCTGGCCAGGCTCAGCATAAAGTGTCAGCGTGGCGGCGCTGGCCCCCGGCGGCAACATCACATCAAAGCCAAGTTCAGGATTGCTCCAGTCCAACGTCTGGTCACGCTCCATATTGCTCAAAGTGCGCAGGCTTTCCTGTGCCAAGCTCTGCCCCGCCAGCCCCATGCCTGTAAGGATCAGTATGCAAATCAAGAAAAATCGTGCCATGTTGAAACACCTTGCCCCTGTAAATTCACGTTACAGGTGTGTATGAGCAAGAATTCAGCCACCATTTACGCGTATTAGGGGCCAAACTCATTCAGATGACTGCGCCACAATTGAAATCAAGCATTTGGGCCGATGCCCTGATCCGCCGGGCGCGTCTGGCCGGGGCCTTTGCCTATGTCTGCCATCATGGCGATGACACTGCCGGCATGGTGGCTATCAAAGTCTCCCATATGAACGGATGTGCCGTTTTGTGGCTGCCCGAAAGAGATGAACACTATAACCGGATATGGGTGGCCCAAAGCCCAGAGCCGCAAAGCGAGGAAGATATTGATAACTGGATCAGGCAAACGCGAAAACATGATCCGGATTTGTGGGTGATTGAAATTGAGGACAAAAAAGGCCGGCCCTTCCTTCTTGAGAACGAACGCGCCTCTTGACCCTTGGCGCAGAACATGACGCAGTAGACAAATGCTGTTTTTATTTAATGACAGGGTTTTTGATATAGGTCGCCCATCCGAGGTTATTCATAGCCTTGCCTTCCCCTTATCCCAGGCCAAATTTGATGCTTTACCCCATAATGAGGTCTTAAATCTGGTTCGCGAGGAAATTTTTGCCAACCCCTTGCTCGTCCATCACAACCCTGTCCGCGCTGCACAATTGGCAACCATTATGGCCGCCAAAAGCGAAGCCAATGCCGTGCTCGCCGGCCCACCCCAAAGCGGTGCCCAGTCGTCCGCACAGATCGGCGTCTTGCTGGCCGAGGTTTCCCTGATGACCATATCGGCCCTGCATTCCCAGCAACAAGCCGGAACATTGACCACATCCGGTGTGGAAGAAGCCGTTTGGGCGGCTTTGCGTTGATCCTGACGGTTGCAGTTTTGGCGATGACGGGCTAAGCGGTCTTCATAAAGAGGCCCAGATTATCATGACCGACCACCCCTATGCCAAAGAGGCCGCACGGCGGCGCACCTTTGCCATTATTTCTCACCCCGATGCGGGCAAAACCACGCTGACCGAGCACATCTTGCAGGCGGCGGGGGCGATCCATCTGGCCGGTCAGGTGCGCGCGCGCGGTGAAAACCGCCGCACCTCGTCAGACTGGATGCGGATCGAGCGGGAACGGGGCATTTCTGTGTCCTCGTCGGTGATGACGTTTGAATATAAGGACCTGATTTTCAACCTGCTGGACACGCCGGGCCATGAAGACTTTTCCGAAGACACCTACCGCACCCTGACCGCCGCCGACAGCGCCGTCATGGTGCTGGATGCGGCCAAGGGCATCGAGCCACAAACCCTGAAACTGTTCGAAGTTTGCCGCCTGCGCGATATTCCCATTTTGACGTTCATCAACAAAATGGACCGCGAGGCACTGGACCCGCTGGAATTGCTGGACGAAATTGCCGACAAGCTGGCGCTGGATGTTGCGCCCATGCAATGGCCCGCCGGATCGGGCAAACGCTTTCGCGGCGTTCAGGATTTGCGCGATAAACAGCTTTTGCCGTTCGAGAAAAAGACCGGAGCCGAGACCTCGCGCCGTGTCCCCATGGATGATGCACAGATTGAAGAGCTGCTGCCCGATGGGCAATTAGAAGAGCTGAGCGAAGCGGCGGAACTGGTCAGTGAGGCCTATCCCGATTTTGACCAGAAATCCTATCTGGAAGGGCATTTAACGCCGGTCTATTTTGGCTCTGCCTTGCGTCATTTTGGTGTCATCGAGCTTTTGGACGCGCTGGCCAAACATGCCCCGTCGCCCCGCGATGCCAAGGCCATGCGCGGCGGACAAGAGGATGTTATTGCCGCCGGTGACGCCCAGACATGCGGTTTTGTCTTCAAGGTTCAGGCCAATATGGACCCCAACCACCGCGACCGTGTGGCCTTTACCCGGCTGGCATCGGGCAAGTTTAAGCGCGGCATGAAGTTAAAAACCACGGCGGGTAAAGTGATGAGTATCAATGCGCCGATTATGTTTTTTGCCCAGGATCGCGGCATCGCCGAAGAGGCCTTTGCCGGCGATGTGATCGGCATTCCCAATCATGGCACCTTGCGGGTTGGCGACAGTTTAAGCGAAAGTGGCAAAGTGCAATTTGCCGGTATTCCCAATTTTGCACCCGAATTGCTGCGCCGGGCGCGGCCCAAAGACCCGATGAAAGCCAAACATTTGCGCAAAGCGCTGGAGAGCCTGGCCGAAGAAGGCGTCACCCAATTGTTCAAACCGCTGATCGGTGCCGATATGATTTTGGGGGCCGTGGGGCAATTGCAGATCGAAGTGACCGCCGAACGCATTGCCGAAGAATACAAGCTGGATGTCTTGTTCGAGACCTCGCCCTATGCCGTGGCCCGCTGGGTCCGTGCTGACGAAGACGCCGATCTGGAAAGCTTTATGGACAAGCACAAAATGCAAATGGCCGAGGACGTTGACGGCGATCCGGTATTTCTGGGCAAGACCGCCTGGGATGTCGGCTATGCCCAGGAAAAATTCCCCAAAATTGAATTTATGAACACCAAAGAGCGCTGATATGATTATACAAAATGCAAAGAACCTGGGCGAACAGTTTGGCGAGCTTGGCCGCCTGGTAGGCGAAGTCTGGAGCACGTCATTTTTTGGTGTCAGTGTCGGTACACTTATACTGGCGGTATCCATCATTGTGCTATCACTTTTGGTACGCGGGTTTTTCACCCGCCATGTACTGCGTATTTTGTCCCGTTTGGCCAGCAAGACCAAAACTGAATTTGACGACCATTTGTTTGCGGCCATTGCCCCGCCCTTCAAACTGTTACCACTGATCGTCGGCCTGTTTTTTGCGGTGCAAATCCTTGGTCTTTCAGGCAATGCGCAAATCTTTGGTGCCAATGTTATGCGCTCCCTGATCGCCTATGCGATTTTCTGGGCGCTGGTACGCACTGTCGAGCCAGTATTTCATCTGATGAGTCCGCTGGAAAGTGCGCTCAGCCCCGCCATTATGGACTGGACCAAAAAGGCTGCTAAAGCGCTTTTTGCCTTTATCGGCGGCGCGGCCATATTGGAAATATGGGGCATAGAGGTCGGCCCCATGCTGGCGGGCCTTGGCATTTTTGGCGTGGCTGTGGCGCTGGGCGCACAGGACCTTTTTAAAAACCTGATCGCCGGTCTGCTGATCCTGGCCGAGCGGCGCTTTAACCCCGGCGAATGGATCAAGGTCGATGGCGTGGTCGAGGGCACCGCCGAAAAGATCAACTTTCGCTCGACCCAGATCCGCCGCTTTGACAAAAGTATTGTGCATGTGCCCAACGCCCTTTTATCGGACAATTCACTGACCAATTTCTCGCGCATGACCCATCGGCGGATTTACTGGAAAATCGGCCTCGTTTATGGCTCAACCACCGCGCAATTACGCGCCGTACAACGGGGTGTTTTAGAATACATCCAGACCCACGACGCCTTCGCCCAGCCGCCCGAAGTCAGCACCTTTGTGCATATTGACAGCTTTAATGATAGCTCGATTGATCTGATGATTTACTGCTTCACCAAAACCACGAACTGGGGCGAATGGCTGGAGATTAAGGAAGATTTTGTCTGCGCCGTCAAAGACATCGTCGCCGATGCGGGCAGTGACTTTGCCTTCCCCTCGCGCACTATATACGTGGAACAGACCGGCGAAATTGGCGGGATAACCGGCTAGCGCGCCAATTCCTTCATGGCGTTTTCAATGCCTTCCAGGGTCAGCGCTAACTGCGGTACGAGCCGGGATTAGGTTTGCTATTTTTTTTGGCCGACCGACCAAACCAACACTACCTTTTTATCCTCTATTATTTCATACAAAATCCGCGTGGCAGGCGCGTGCCTGACACGCGGCGTCCCGGTAAGAAGAAGGGTTTTATCTTCAACTGATTTCAGCTGCAAAGGAATGCCTATGCCGTGTGGTGCTTGCGCCAACTGGTCCAAGAGGTCGAAAAATATCTCGGAATAACGGGGATAAACACGCTCGATCCTGAAATATCCCGCTTCTGCTATTTCAGACGTGCTGGAGCGGTATGACGGGCCATTCTCTTCATTACGCAAGCGCATGAATTTTGGCTTCTTGTTTAGCCCAGTCCATATCGCTTTCGTCCAGTTCAACGGGTAACAGCCTATACACTGTGTGGTACGGGATCACCTCTCCCATTTTTGCTGTGCGCCAAGCTTCGTTATGGCTTATATCACTGGCTTGCCGTGCAGAAAAATCATCAAGAAATTTTGCTGCATCCTTTAACATGTGCAACTCACTTGAAGATAATTTTTCAGATTTGAACTTTTTCATAGGTAAATATTTTTTCTTGGAGTAGCCGTGATAATCTTGGGTTTCCACCGACAACACCCTGTCTTTTTCCAGCTGTCGCACTGCCCAGGCCAGATGTCGCGCTGTTGGACCAAACTTCTGTTTAATATAGTCATCGCCGGTGATCGGAGCGCCAGTATCTAAAAAATGAAACATGTCTGAAAAATATAAAACTTTGTGAAGCTTCACATTACCCAGCTTGTCCGGGTCAAAAATGGAGCAGACATAGTGCACAGCTTCAAGAAATTTATCCCTGTCAAACTGCACGATTGGTTTTTCAACTTTCATGTTTTCCGCATCCTCAAGGCATCTTCATTATATGGCATGTTTATCACAGTGGGCTACATTTTTCCACTTTGTGTACACAAGGCCTATTCTCAATACGTTAATTATAACGGTGCGTTCTTACCGCGCCAATTCCTTCATAGCGTTTTCGATGCCATCTAGTGTCAGGCCAAACATGCGGTGGCGACCAATAATCTCTGCGATCATAGAAATGCTGGCCGTATAATCCCAGTATTTTTCCGGTGTTGGGTTCAGCCAAATCACGTCCGTGTAGGTATCGACCACCCGCTGCAGCCACAACGCCCCGGCCTCTTCATTCCAATGCTCGACCGAGCCACCGGGCACCGTTACCTCATAGGGGCTCATCGAGGCATCGCCAACAAACACGATTTTGGTATCGGACGGCAGCGTATGTAAAACATCCCAGGTGGGGATCACTTCGGAGCGGCGGCGGATATTGTCTTTCCATACCGCCTCATAAAGGCAGTTGTGAAAATAATAATGGTCAAGGCGTTTGAACTCGGTGCGCGCAGCACTAAACAGCTCTTCGCACTTATCGATGAACGGGTCCATCGAGCCACCAACGTCTAAAAAGAGCGCCACCTTGACCGTATTACGCCGTTCCGGGCGCATCAGAATATCCAGCCAGCCCTGTTTGGCGGTCGCATCAATGGTGCCTTTTAAGTCCAGTTCTTCAGTGGCACTATCGCGGGCAAATTTGCGAAGGCGGCGCAAGGCGATCTTGATATTGCGTGTGCCCAGCTCGCGATCACCGGCCAGGTTTTTAAACTCGCGCTTGTCCCACACCTTGACGGCTCGGCCATGGCGGCCTTCCTTCTGGCCAATGCGCACCCCTTCGGGGTTATAACCATGGGCCCCAAAGGGCGAGGTGCCCGCCGTGCCGATCCATTTATTGCCGCCCTGATGGCGCTTTTCTTGTTCTTTTAGACGCTCGGCCAATGTTTCCATCAGCTTGTCCCAGCCACCCAGCGCCTCGATCTCGCGCTTTTCTTCCTCCGAGAGGTATTTTTCGGCCAGTTTGCGCAACCATTCTTCGGGAATGTCCGCCTCGCTGACCAGATCAGCCGTGCGCTCCACGCCTTTGAAGACGGTGCCAAACACCTGGTCAAACTTGTCCAGATCGCGTTCATCTTTCACCAGTGCCGAGCGTGACAAATAGTAAAAATCCTCAACCCGGTCGGGGATCACCTTTTTGTCCAGCGCCTCAATCAGCGTCAGATATTCACGTAAACTGACCGGGATTTTGGCAGCCCGTAATTCAGAGAAGAAATGTGTAAACATAATCTGGCAATTCTTTTTCTGTTTTCAGACGCTCACGGTTTAGCAATTTCAAACGCACCTTCAAGCGTGATCAGCTTCCATGTGCCACCGGCGCGATAAAGCCAATAGATGCCACCATAGGCAGATGAGGCAAGGCGCCCGTCATGACAGCCGGCCTTTTCGCGCGCCGTGGTGTCCTCTGGCACAAATTCAGCCAGCCATTGGCAAACCGTGTTGGAATGTTCGGCGACAAGGGTCCAGCGTTTATCGCTGTCTTGGGCATCGGCAAACGCATCACCCCGTAGACGATCAATGTGCGCGCCCTCTTCGCAGCCTTTTGACAAGCCATTTGCGGCCCGGTGCGATTGCACTTTTATGCCTCCGGCGCGGGCGGTATTGCGGGTGCGACAGGCGGCGCTGGCATAGGCCGCATCAAACGGGGCTGGGCCAAGAAGCGTGTGCAGGCGTGCCACCATGGCCTCGCCCCGGGGGCTGAGCTGGCAGTCCATAGCGTTACAATCCGGTGATGTTTTTCGCGCATGGCGCACGACCAGAATGTGCCGGTCTGCGGCGCGGACCAGCGCGCTTTGCGCTTCGGGCACCTGCGCCAACAGGCCCTCACGATTAAAATCCATTGCCCTCGTTGTCTGGGCAAAACCAATCCCCAAAATAATGGTCAGAAAAGAAAGAAATATTTTCATAAGGTCCCCGAACACACTGCAAGCAAAGAGCCTAGCCCGAACCTGCCGCCGCGCCAATATGAGACGAGAAAAGAAAGCCGCCCCTATTTTTGGCTTGCGCGCGCACTGCGCCTCCGTCACCCTGTACATAAACACCCACACACACCTTATTAAACGAGGCGTCGTCATGACATCAGATGCACACAACCAAACCCGCCGCATGGTGCTAAAAAGCGCAGCAGCCATCAGCACCGCAAGCCTTCTGCCTCTGGCGGCGCAAGGCAAGGAAGTCAGGGAGAGTGATGCCGTAATGGATATATCTAAAGACGAAAAATACTGGGCCGAAATCGCCAAGGACTTTGATGTCACCCCCGATATTATCAATCTGGAAAATGGCTATTGGGGCTTGATGTCCCGTCCGGTGCTGGATACTTATCTCGACCATACGCGTATGGTGAACCGCGAAAATTCATACTATGCGCGGCGCGGGTTTAAGAATGATTTTAAGGCCGCAACGGCGCGTGTTGCACAAGAGCTGGGCGCAAAGGATGGCGAGATTGTTCTTACCCGCAATGCCACCGAAGCCCTGCAAGGGCTAATTGATGGCTATGACCGCTTAAAACCCGGCGAGGCGGTGATGTATGCGGATCTGGATTATTATTCCATGATCGCCTCGATGGATGTGCTCGCCGCAAAAAATGGCTGTGATGTGGTGCGCCTGAATATCCCGGAACCTGTTGATTATGACGGCCTGATTGCCTTTTACCGCGCCGCTCTGGCCGATAACCCCAAAGTGCGCCTGTTGCTGTTAACCCATATTGGTCATCGCACAGGGCTGCAAATTCCGGTCAAGGCCGTCACCAAAATGGCACGCGCCGCCGGGGTGGATGTGATTGTCGATGCTGCCCATTCCTATGGCCAGATTGATGTGAAAATCGACGATATTGGCGCGGACTTTATAGGCTTTAATTTGCACAAATGGATCGGCGCGCCAATCGGTGTCGGGGCTATGTATATTCGCAAAGAGCGGCTGGATGCCATTGCCCCCAACCCATCCGCCGAAACAGACGAAAAAGACAACATTGTCGGGCGCGTCCATACTGGCACAACCAATTTTGCCGCCATTATTACCCTGCCCGCTGCCTTTGATTATCATACGCTGATCGGGGCACAGAATAAGGAAATGCGCCTGCGATATTTGCGCGATGTGTGGGTAGAGGCGGTGGCCGATATTAAGAACCTCTCGGTGCTGACCGGCAATGATCCGCGCCTGCACGGGGGCATCACCTCGTTTCGCTTTGATAGCACAACCAGCGTCGCCGGCAATAAGGCCATTGTCGAGCGCCTGCTTGCGGACCATGGTATCTTTACCACCCACCGCAATGGCGTGTCCAAGGGGGCCTGTGTGCGTGTTACCCCGTCCATCTATAACAGTGCCGATGATTGCCTGCGTCTGGCAGAGGCTCTGCATACATTGTCCAAAACCCTTTAAGCCCGGCCTCGCCCTTCGAGGGCGCTTCGCGCCTCCTCAGGGTGAGGAAAAGAGTGAGATAGAAAATCAACCCCATGCTGAGCCTGTCGAAGCATCGAGCAAGACATGAGGCAATGGTGGACGTCCCTTGCCCTTCAGGGCGCTCAGAGTGAGAAAAGAAATACCATCTAACTTTGTCTGTAGCTGTGGCGAATGATCCGCAATCGCGCTATAGTGCGGACGAAAATCGGAGAATACCATGACCAACACACCCCAATCCAATACCCAAACCCCGGCCCCAAAACGCCGTCGCGGTCTTTATTCAGCGCTTGGCATTACCACCGCGCTTGGCTTTGCCGGCATTGGCTATCTGGCCCTGATGGGCGGGGCGGTCGCTGCCGAAGGTTCGGCCTATGATTATGAATTTACCTCGATCGATGGCGAGGCCCTGCCCTTGGAACAGTATCGTGGCAAGACGGTGTTGCTAGTCAACACCGCGTCTGAATGCGGCTTTACCCCACAATATGAAGGTTTGCAGGCCTTGTGGGAAAAGTATCGCGGCCAGGGTCTGGTGGTTTTGGGTGCGCCCAGCAATGATTTTGGCGGTCAGGAACCGGGCAGCGAAAAAGAGATCAAAAAGTTTTGCGAAGTCAATTTTAACGTCAATTTTCCGCTGACCAGCAAGGTTGTCACCAAGGGTGATGACGCCCACCCGTTTTACAAATGGGCGCGCCGCGAAACCGGCTCTGGCCCCAAATGGAATTTCCATAAATACCTGATCGACCCGGAAGGCAATCTGGTTGGATCCTTTCCGACCATCGTTAAGCCGATGTCGAAAAAAGTGCGCAAAGCGGTTGAGAAGGCTTTACCAAAGACGGCAAGCTAAGAAAATCTAACACATATTTCGTCGTCCTCCGGCTTGACCGGAGGACCCATTCTTCAAAAATACGAATTCAGATAAAATGGATTATCCGGTCAAGCCGGATAATGACGAGATGTTGGGTGTTTACTTTCCCACTCCATTTTCCAGCGAGGCTCTTAACTCGTCAATCAGCCGAAAAAAAGTCTCGCGCACGTCGGCGGAATAGGGGTTTTCACGCTCGATGGCGCGGAACAGCTCATCCGAATCACCGCGTACCAATTGCATGGCACCCACCAGATAATCAAAGCTGAGCGTGGTCTGGCGGCGCGGCAGAGGTTCCATCTCGTCCAGAACCTTGGCGATCAAGTGCGTCAACCCCTGCACCATGGCCATATCCCGATCATGGCTTTGCGCATCGCTAAGAAATGCATCCAGTTGCAAGCGTTCCCGCAAAAAGGAAATTACCTGCGCCACCCGTTTTGGCCCGGCACCACGCACCGGGCAAATAGAAACCTTCAGGCCCTTCAGACCCGTTTTGGCACTTTGCGGCCCAAATAAAGGGTGGGTGCCGATAATGCGCACATGATCAGGCAAAGCAGCTTTCATGGCCCGCGCCGGGCCAAGCTTGACCGAGGCCACATCAAACACGCTCGTACCAGGACGCAAATGCGGCGCAATGGCTTCTGCCACTGGCCCGATTTGCAAAACCGGCACCGCCAGCACCACCAGATCAGCACGGGCGCATTCGGATAGCGAGCAAAGCGCTATGCCCGCCTCATCTGCAAAGGCCTGCGCCCCCGGTGCAGGGTCACAGGCGCAAATATGAAAATAGGGGCGCATGTGCTGAACCAGCAAGCGCCCAAAGGCCCCAAGCCCGATAACCCCCATGTTTTGCACGTTTAGTCTCCGTCATGGGGGATGAGGCCCTGGCGCGCTGCACCAAGACCCATCGCGGCTTATTCGGCCTCGTGCATCCACTTTTTGATAAGGGGCGAGATCACGAACATGAACACCGCCGCGCCGCCAGCAACTAAGGCCACATTGGTATAAACCTCAACATAGGTGGCCTTGGCAGCCGCAGCATTAATGATCTTGCCGCCAATGGTTTCTGCGCCCGTAGAGCTGGCAATCACGCCAGAAAGAGAATTGGACAAGCCTGAATACAAGAACCAGGTGCCCATCATCAGGCCTGCTGCCTGTGGTGGTGCCAGTTTGGTCATGGCGGAAAGCCCCACCGGAGAGAGCAACAACTCGCCCATGGTGTGCACCCAATAGATCAGGAAGATAAAGATCACTGGCGTCAGCGCACTTGCGCCTGTGGTTTTCATGCCGGCAACCAGAACCAGAAAGCCCAGCGCCACAAAGAGGACACCAATAGAGAATTTAACCGGCGTTGACGGTTCGATTTTCTTCTTGGCCATCCAGATCCACAGCCAGGCAATGATGGGGGCAAAGATAAAAATAAACCCGGCATTTAAAGACTGGAACACGGGTGCAGGCACCGACCAGCCCCCCATGGTGCGGTCAACCAGACGATCAGTGAAGAGTGTCAGGGAGGAGCCAGCCTGTTCAAACAGGGACCAGAACGGAATTTGCGCCAGCGCAAAATATATCGCGGCCCACATGCGGCTGCGTTCTTTGCCTTTGACCTTGATAAAGCTGTAACCGATCAGGAAAACAAACATCAAAACCCCGGTGGCCGCCATCAGCATGGCCGCAGGTTCCGGATGCATGATCAGGGTTATGGCCACCGCCATGATGAGCAAAGCCGAAGAATAACAGGCCCATTCCACATTGATCGGGCCAAAAACTTTTTCTTTCAGCTTGGCAGGGTCAGGTGGCTCGGCGCGCCCTTCCAGCCAGGGCTGGTAGCGAAGAAAGATGAGAAGGCCAAACAACATGCCAACTCCGGCCAATCCAAAGCCATAGTTCCAGCCATAAACAATGCCCAAAATCCCGCAGGACCAGGACGCCAGAAAAGAGCCAAGATTAATACCCATATAGAAAATGGTAAAACCGGAATCCCGGCGCGCATCGCCCATGCCATAAAGGTCGCCAACAATGGTGGAAATATTGGCCTTCAAAAAGCCAACGCCGGCAATAATCAGGGCCAGCGACAGATATAGAATGCCCACATAAAGCGGCTCGCGGGTGGTTGTGGTTTCATAAGAATCCGTAGCAACCATGGCCGGCAAGCCAACCGCAGCAGGGTCCGCAATCAGCATTTGCGAGGCGTCGTCATTGAACGAAATCTCTGACTGCCCATTGGCGGATTTAACAATGGAAATGGCATCGCCGCCCCGGCCAATCAGGGTCAGTTGGTATTCCTGACCATCCACAACCATGGTTTCTTTCGATCCAGAGCCTTCAAACGCCATGCCAAAATGGCCCATGACCAGCAATATAGCCCCAAAGGTGACCGCCTTGCGCTGGCCCAGATATTTATCGGCCAAGGATCCGCCAAAAATGGCCATCACATAAACCAGCGAGACATAAGCCCCGTAAATCAGCGCCGAGCGTTCATCAGAAAACAAAAAATGCTGCGTCAGATACAGGATCAGCAGGCCACGCATGCCGTAATAGGAAAAGCGTTCCCACATTTCCGTAAAGAACAAAATTGCCAACCCGCGCGGGTGGCCAAAAAATGATGTGTCTTTCGACCCGGTGCCTAGCGCCGGTGCGTCTGCTGATGCCACGATGAAACTCCCCAAACATGTTTACGACCTTAAGAGTCGCTTTGGGCGTACCAAAGCACGGCGGACCATTTCACTCAAGAGGCGAAACAGGCCGGGCCCGTCATAAACCACACACAAGGGACGGTATTTTCTGGCCACACGGGTTCTGGGGCAAAATGCGGGGCTAGCGCCTTGGTGTGAATTATATTGCCTCTCAATTTTCCAAAACTTGCGCTAAATTTACCTTTTTTCACCTTTCTTACCCCTTATTTGACCCTTTTTGACCCTTATTTACCCCTCTAAAACGTGGATAAATCAAACTTGTCCCCGGGCATAAAAGCCGCATTAGACTCTGGTATTATGGAAATATCTAAGCCGAAGCCGGAATGGACCAGCGCCAGGCCTCAGGATCGGCCATCAAAGCCTGCACAAGCGCATTATTAAGAGCGTGCCCGGCGCAATTGGAGGTGAACCGGCCGCGCAAGGGTGCCCCAAGAAGCGCAATATCACCTAGAATATCAAGGACTTTATGGCGCACAAATTCATCAGCAAAACGCAAGCCATCCGGGTTTTCTATATCCATGCCATCCACCAATAGGCAATTGTCCAGCGTACCACCAAGGCCCAGCCCAGCCTCTTTTAAGGCCGCAACCTCATGAGCCAAAGCAAACGTGCGCGCCGGGGCAATGTCGGCAATAAAGTGCGCCGCGCTGGCCTGAAATTCATAGTCTTGGGTACCGATGGCTGTGTTTGGGTATTCAATATGCGCGCTAATCAATAAGCCATCAGCAGGGTCAAGGCGAACCTGCCTTGCCCCATCGCGGCAAGTGACTGTCTTGCACACCTCAATAAAGCGCCGGGGTGTCTTTTGCGCCACCACACTGGCCTTGCTGATCATATCGGTGAAGGCTTTTGCACAGCCATCCATGGCCGGCACTTCGGGGCCATCAATATCGATATAGGCATTGTCGATTGCGCACGCGCTTAATGCCGCCAGCACATGCTCAGTGGTGGCGATGGAAACGCCCTGGGCATTACCAACAGAAGTGCCGCGCCGGGTCTGGCACACGGCCTTAGGATGCAATAAAATACTGACTTTTGACGCCCCAACATCCGTGCGACGAAAGACCAGCCCGGTATCGACTTGGGCAGGATGAAGGCCCAGCCGGACATGCCCCCCAAGGTGCAAGCCCGGTCCAGCGCAAGAGACGCTTTGGCCTAGCGTGTGCTGCCAAAGTGGTGTTTTGGTGAAGGGGAAAGTTTCGGGCACAGCATCTTCCTGCCTAGCTGCATAGCGGTCAATGAGTTTAGGGACCATGACCGCCAATGCGCAAGCAACAAAGCATTTCAGTTTGTGACGTTAAAAGTATGCGCGTGCTCTAATTGGCCTGACGACGTAAAAAGGCAGGAATTTCAAGCTCTTCGTCAATATGTCCGCCAAAAAGGTCTGCCGGCGGTGTTTCTTCTTCCGATGCCGGGGCTTCGCGGCGCGGCTCAGCATGATGGGACATCTTTGGCATCTCATCAGCAATAAAGGCAGGCGGCGGACCGGAAGGCTTGCGCCGCAGACCCAAAAAGCCAAGACCAAAGCGGCTTTGTTTTGGGGCCTCTTCCAATATCTCTTCAGGGGCAGAACGCTGAGCAATAAAAGGCGGATCATCGTCCTGTGCCTCATAAGGTGTGGCCTCATCCTGGGCGGCCATCACTGGCGCAGGTGTGTCTTCACCCGACGCATCCATCATCGGCGCAGCCGTTTCTGCCGGTTCGTTTTGTGCAAAAATTTGAGGCTCGGGTGTGACTGGAGGCTCAGGCTCTGTCGGCGGCGTGTGGGCCAGCGTATGTGTTGGGTGCGCAGCCGCAATCGGGGCTGATACACGAGCGGTTTCGCGCGTTGATTTCATCGTCTGGGCCATATCAATGCCGGTGGCGACAACGGAAACGCGCATCACGCCATTCAAACTGTCGTCAAAGGTGGCCCCCACAATAATGTTGGCACCCTCGTCCACTTCGGCACGGATCAGTTCAGCGGCTTCGTCAACTTCGTGCAGGGTCAGATCAGCCCCGCCAGTAATGTTGATCAGCACGCCCTGGGCGCCCCGAATGGCCACATCATCCAGCAACGGGTTGGCAATCGCCGCCCGTGCGGCCTCAACCGCGCGATCTTCACCGCCTGCTTCACCTGTACCCATCAGGGCTTTGCCCATTTCGCTCATCACGGTGCGCACATCGGCAAAATCAAGATTGATCAAGCCCGGCTGCACCATCAGACTGGTCAGGCCACGCACGCCCGAATGCAAGACCTCATCAGCCATGGAAAAGGCATCGGTGACGGTGGTTTTGTCATTGGTAATACGAAAGAGATTTTGGTTAGGAATAATGATCAGGGTATCAACCGCGCTTTGCAGGTCTTCAATGCCCTCTTCGGCAATGCGCATGCGCCGATCACCCTCAAAGCGAAATGGCTTGGTGACCACGCCAACGGTCAAAATGCCACGTTCACGTGCCATGCGGGCAATCACCGGCGCAGCCCCGGTGCCTGTGCCGCCGCCCATGCCAGCGGTAATAAACACCATGTGCGCACCTTCGATCTGGGCGCAGATATCATCACAGGAATCTTCAGCAGATTGCGCACCTTTTTCCGGGTCGGCACCGGCCCCCAGCCCCCCGGTAATGGTCGGACCCATCTGAATGGTGCATTCCGCCTTGGAAAAATGAAGCGCCTGGGCATCCGTATTGGCAACAACGAATTCAACACCTTGCAGATCAGCTTCGATCATGTTGTTGACGGCATTGCCGCCAGCGCCACCAACACCAAAGACAACGATGCGTGGTTTTAGTTCCAAAACTTTAGGTGCAGACAATGAGATCGGCATAAGGTGGCCCCTGAGGATAAATCAATATGAAGGCTGATTGTGCCCTGCGGACCTTTAACGGCCAGTTAAGCTTAAGAAAGGATTATTCAAAATCCTGGCCTGAGACCATTTTGAAAGAGTGTCCGGCTCGGCATTTTTTGTTATACATATAGGGTCTGGCTTGGAAAAGCAGCCGATTCGGGAGAATGATATGACGGCCAAATCAAAATCAGCAAAATTTCATCTGATACTGGCGGTGCCCCTGGCCCTCACAGGCTTTGGCCTTTCGGCTTTGCCCACACTGGCGAAAGACAATAGTTATAATGATAATGCGGCGCGCAAACATGCCTGCGCCAATCATAAGAAAAAGAAGAAGAAAAAAATCCTGGGCGCCATTGGCGGCGCCGCTGTTGGCGGCTTTATCGGGCGCAAGGTTGACGGTGGACGCCATCGCGAAACCGGGACCATTCTGGGCGCTGTTGGCGGCGCGATTGCCGGTCAGGCCATTGCGGGTAAACTGACATCGTGTGACCGTTATTTACAGGATCAAGCTGCCGTACAGGCCATTGAAACCGGACATGCCCAGGATTGGTCCAATAATGATAGCGGTTATGGCGGCACGGCGGAGCGGGCGCAAACCTTTGTTGATGAACGCGGGCGCACCTGCAACACCATCACCACCCGAACCGCCGACCAGAATGGCACTTACGACCCTGAAACCGTTATTTTGTGCAAAAATGCCAACGGTACCTGGGACCGGAAGTAAGGACGCGCCTTTAAAAATTATCTTTTAGCCAACCCCAGAGCTGTTGCACCGGGTTGGCGGCATTGCCGCCATGATGTTTGTGGCCGCCCCGAAGAATATCTGGCGCGCCAAAAATGGCTTCGCGGGGGCCAAAAATAACGTGATGCATGATCCCGGCGGTGGCGGCAAAGCCGGCCCCATTGACCGCATCACCAAGCCCGGAAAGCCGCAAGGGCCGACCCAAACGCACCTGTTTGTTCAACATGCGTGCCGCCAGCTCACGCACACCATCCAACTGGCTGGCACCGCCCACCAGCACCACCCGCTCGCCAAGTGTGCCGTATACCCCGCTGGCTTCCAACTGAGCACGGACCATTTCAAAAGTTTCTTCAAGGCGTGGACGAATAACGCTGGTCAACACAGCACGTGGCGCCTGATCGGTTTTCATCCCCGGATCATCGCACATGCCGGGGCAATCGATCATTTCAAAATCATCATCCGGGCCATCCAGAACCGTGCCATACATGGTCTTGATACGCTCTGCCGCTGCCATCGGGGTCGAAAGGCCACGGGCAATATCATTGGTTACATGCTGGCCACCCAGCGGCACCGCACCTACATGGGCCAGCCCGCCATCACTGAAAACTGCAAAAGAAGTCAGCGCCGCGCCCATATCAATAACCGTGGCCCCCAAATGCATTTCGTCATCCACCAGCGCGGCCAGACCCGCTGCATACGGCGTGGCCACAATAGAGCGCAAATCCAAACGGCAGCGATCAACCACCAGCGCCAGATTGCGCAAGGGATTGCGGTCAACGCTGACGATACAAATCTCGACGCCCAGTCGCGTGGCAAACATGCCGCGCGGGTCTAGAACATCGATATTGTCATCAACACTATAGCGTTGCGGAATGGCATGAATGACTACGCGCTTTTCATCGTGCCATTGGGCCAAAGCGGTTTTCATAACGCGCTTCACATCGCGGTTATTGACTTCTCGGCCATTGATGGCGGCCATGCCGCGCACTTTTTGCGCCCGCAAGGACGGCCCGCAATAACTCAACGTCACGGCATTGATGGAAATACCGGCCATGCGTTCGGCCTGCTCGACGGCTTGGCGCACCGCCGCCTCAGCGGCATCAAGATCAATGATACTGCCGCTACGTAAACCTTTGGAGGATTGGTGACCCACCCCGGCAACGCGAATGATTGATCGCGGCGCCTCCCCTGCCCGCGCCACAAAACAAGCCACTTTGGAGGCACCAATATCCAGCACCCCAACCGCGCTTTGACGCGAATTCAGGCCCGCCGGTCCTGCGGCCCCGTTTTTTACCGTTTCGGCAGCGCCCCTCTTGCTCACGACATACGCTCCGGTATTTTGCCCGTTATCGGGTTCTGATTGATCATTGGTCGAACAAAAATCTGTCCCGACAGGCGCGCATCAATCCGCTTCAATGCAAAATCCAACAGATGTCTGGCCTCAGGCACCTGCTCGAACAGTGTAAGGGCTTGCGCCGGATTTTGTGTCGGCAGCATCAAATCAGCGCCATTTTGCAATCGCAAATTCCAGCGCCGGTCCGAAACACGTACAAAAAACTGCACCCGCGAGAGCACGTATGGATAAGCCTGCATAGTCGCCAAAAACGGCTTAAACGCTGCTGCGCCGCCTGTGCCAACCACCAATGGCAAGTCGGGGTAATTCGCCGCATCAGCCGAAACCAGCACTTTGCCGTTTTCGCTGATCACATGCCATTTGCCACCCGATTGCCAGAGCGCATAGGGCGCGCGCTCGATAACAATAACCGTCAGACGATTGGGAAGCTGGCGCATAATGCGCGCCTCCTTGATCCAGCCAAGATCTTCAATGCGGCGGCGGGCCTGATTAAGATTGATAGCAAAGACCAATTCACCCTCTTCGACCGCCAGGGCCTGACGCACGGCGCTTTTGTCTATTGCGTTCAGGCTGCGGCCCTCTGGCCCGACCACTTCGATATATTCAATGCGAAAGCCTGCGGCCATCAAGCTGCTGGCCATAATGTCTTGTGTGGCTTTGGCGGCGGACCCCAACCCCCCTGTGACCCAAAGCGCAAATAAGACCACAGCAAAAAAACCGCCCAGAAGGCTAAGAACTGTGCCCCGAACATTGTGACCACGCCTTACATCACGCGCACGCGCATGCAACCAGTTGGTCGCTTTACGCGGCCCTGGTCTGCGTTTGGCTGCCGTTTTGCCCCGACGTATCGGTGCCGTTCGGACCTTAGCCTTTGGTTTTGCCCGCTTCAAAGCACGGGACATGAGCATTCTCCGCCATCCATTCGATGAGATCGTCAAAACCGATCCCCACATGGTTCGCCTGTTCTGGAGCAAGCGAGGTCGCAGTCATGCCCGGTTGGGTGTTAATTTCGAGTAACCTTAAGAAATTATTTTCATCATCATAACGAAAATCTGAGCGCGTCAGGCCTTCACAATCCAGCGCCCTGTGCGCCGCCAAAGCCTGTTCCAGCGCCATTTTTTCAATGCTTTGCGGGATGTCAGCAGGGATTTGGTGAACCGAGCCGCCATCTGCATATTTTGCTTCATAATCATAAAAAGCAGTCTGTGTGCATATTTCTGTGACCGCCAGTGCGCGATCCCCCAGTACCGCCACGGTTAATTCCCGGCCCGGTATATATTCCTCGATCAGAATTTCATCGCCGTAAGGCCAGTCATCAGAGGCCAGAATGGCCGGAGGCCGATTAGCCCCTTCCTTGACGATCACCACCCCAACGCTGGAGCCTTGCGCATTGGGTTTGGCAACGTATGGCGGTGGCAGTATATGATTTTTGGCGGCCTCAAAACGGTTGGTCAGCACGCTTTTGGGACAGGCAATGCCCACCGCCTCTAGCACCGCCTTGGCCCGGTGCTTGTCCATCGCCAGTGCCGAAGCGGCGACGCCCGAATGGGTATAGGGCACACCAAAGGTTTCCAAAATGCCTTGCACCGTGCCGTCTTCGCCCCATGCGCCATGCAAGGCGTTAAACACAAATTCGGGCCTGATGGTTTCCAAGTGCGCGGCCAGATCACGCCCGGCATCAATTTCGCTCACCTGCCAGCCCTTATTGCGCAGGGCATCGGCACAGGCTTTGCCAGAAACCAGCGAAACCTCGCGCTCAGCGCTAAGCCCCCCCAACAGCACGGCAATATGTCGGCTCATAATGGCTCTCCCACACGTTTAATTTCCCAGCGCAGATCAACGCCAGACTGTTTGCGCACATCACCGCGAATCCCCTCGCCCAGCGCTTCAAAATCGGCGGCGCTGGCCGTGCCGGTATTGATCATAAAATTGCAATGCTGTTCTGACATTTGGGCCCCGCCCACCTTTCGGCCTCGACCGCCAGCGGCATCAATCAATTGCCAGGATTTATGACCATTCTTGCTTTGGGGAGGATTAGCAAAAGTGGACCCGCCGGTTTTTTCACGAATGGGCTGGCTGGCTTCGCGCTGTTCAGTGATCTCATCCATGCGTGCCAAAATTGCTGCCGGATCATCTGGGGTGCCATCAAAGACCGCCTCAACAAAAATCCAGTCCTCTGGTGCGTCTGAATGGCGATAGGAAAAGCCGATCTCGCTGACGCTTTTCACAACGCGCCGCCCCAGCCGGTCTATGGCGACAATTTCGCGTAAAAAGTCCACCGTTTCGGTCCCATAACAGCCAGCATTCATGCGCAATGCCCCACCGATAGTGCCCGGAATGCCCGCATAAAACTCCAGCCCCGAAAGGCCTGCTTTCATCGCCGCTTTAGCAACCGATTTATCCAGCGCCGCCGCCCCGGCCTGAATGCAATTGCCTTTTATGGAAACTTTGCCAAATGCCGGGCCAAGGCGCACCACAACACCGCGCACGCCGCCATCACGCACCAAAAGGTTAGACGCCACCCCCATAGGAAAAACAGCTATGTCGTCGGGGCAAAGGCTAAGAAACATAGTCAGATCAGCCTCGTCGGCTGGCATGAAAAGCGCATCAGCCTTCCCGCCCACACGGAGCCAAGTATAAGGGGCCAGCGTCACATCAAAAAGCAGCTTGCCACGCACTTCGGGCAAGCGTTCGGCTATGGCCGGAGCGCTCAATCCAGCACCTCCAACTGACCCTGCAGATCCTCTGCCCAAGTGGTAATATCGCCCGCGCCCAGAAACAGAATAATGTCGCCATCATCGGCACATTCAGAAAGCGCCTGCGCCACGGTCTCACGGCTTGTGGTCTGGACATGGCGGTGACCATGGGTGCGCAAGCCATCCACTAGGCCCTCGGCGTCCATGCCTTCGATAGGGGTTTCCCCAGCCTGAAAGACTGGAGCGACAAACACCTGATCGGCATCATTAAAACAGGTGCAAAAATCCTCGAACAGGTCTCGCAAACGCGAAAAACGGTGCGGTTGCACCACGGCCAGCACCTTGCCTTTGGTAAGGCTGCGGGCCGCTTTGAGAACCGCAGCAATTTCCACCGGGTGGTGGCCATAATCATCAATAATGGCCGCGCCATTCCAGGTGCCGACACGGGTAAAGCGGCGCTTGACCCCGGTAAACCCAGCCAGGGCTTTGCGGATGTTTTGCTCACTGGCGCCCAGCTCGCGCGCCACAGTAATGGCCGCCATGGCGTTCTGGATATTATGATCCCCGGCCATGGGTAGCACCATAGTGTCCCAGCGCTCGCTCGCATGACCGTCCTTGGCCTCGAACACCGCATCAAAAACCGCCTGGCCATCTTCGGTACGGGCATTTTCAATGCGCGCCCCGGCCTGCGGCGTAAAGCCATAGGTCAACACTTTGCGATCCCGCACCCGGGCCACCAACGCCTGAACCTCAGGATGGTCGAGGCACAAAACCGCAAAGCCATAAAAGGGAATGGCCTCGACAAACTGGTCAAAGGCAGCGCGCAATGCGTCAAAGCTGCCGTAATGCTCCATATGTTCGGGGTCGATATTGGTGACAACGGCCACTGCGCCGCGCAGTTTTAAGAATGAGCCATCGGATTCGTCCGCTTCGACCACCATCCAGTCGCCGCCGCCCAGCTTGGCGTTCGAACCATAAGCCGAGATTACCCCCCCATTGATTACCGTGGGGTCCAGCCCCGCGCCATCCAGCAAGGCCGCCACCAATGAGGTGGTGGTGGTTTTGCCATGGGTGCCGGCAATGGCCACCGACCATTTTAAGCGCATCAGTTCGGCCAGCATTTCGGCACGCCGCACAATGGGAATGCCAAGATCGCGGGCGGCTTCGACTTCTGGATTACCCCCCTGAATGGCCGTGGAGGTAACAACCGTGCCCACGCCTTCGATGTTTTCCGGCCCATGACCAATGCGAATATCGGCACCAATTTTGCGCAGGCGTTTGACATTGGCATTATCGGCAATGTCTGACCCACGTACCTGATAACCCAGATTGATCATCACCTCGGCAATGCCGCTCATGCCAATACCGCCAATGCCAATAAAGTGCACAATGCCAATATCAAAGGGTAAGTCTTTACGCATTATTTTATCCCAAATCTTCGATTAGATCAGCCAGTGTTTTTGCCGCTTCGGGGCGTGCAATGCTCCGCGCCGCCGCGCCGCGCAATTGCAAATCTTCAGTATTCCCCAGCCGGGCCGCCATCAAGGCCGCCAGCCGCTCCGGGGTCAATTTTTCCTCGGCAATGACATCGGCGGCCTCGTGCGCCGCCAGACTTTGTGCATTGCGCATCTGGTGATCATCCATGGCAATCGCCAGCGGGATTAAAATGCTGGCCTTGCCCATAGCGGCAATCTCGGCAACGCTGGAGGCCCCGGCCCGCGCAATCACCAGATCCGCCCGGGCCAGCCGGTCGGCAACATCATCAAAAAAAGGCGCCAGTTCGGCCTGCATCCCTGCCTCAGCATAAATCTTCTTCAGTGTATCCAATTGCTCTTCGCGGGTTTGTTGGACCACATCAAGGCGACTTTGCAGCGATTTTGGGAGAAGTTTCACCGCCGCTGGCACGGTTTCGCCCAAAATTTTCGCCCCCAGCGAGCCACCCAGCACCAGAAGGTGCAGCCTCTCGCCAGTGTGCGCGGGCTGTGTATCCATGCGTTCAAGAATACTGGCGCGCAAAGGATTGCCCGTCACCACATGGCGTGCTTTGGCTGTGGGGGGCAGTTTTTCCAGCACGTCAAAACCGCTGGCAATCAGCTTTGCCCGCTTGGCAAACACCCGGTTGGTGCGCCCCAAAACACAGTTTTGTTCGTGCAAGACAATGGGCGTAAAGCTCAGCCGCGCCGCCGCCAGCGCCGGAAACGATGGATAACCGCCAAAGCCTGCCACCAGTGCGGGCCGGATGCGCAGGATCAGCCACAGGCTTTTGACAATGCCTGCCAACAGGCTGAATATGCCCGCTATAAGGCGTATCGGGTTTTTACCCCCTAGGCTGGCCGCCGGGATAACATGGCGTTCTTCAGCGCTGAACCCATCAGAAAGCGCCGCGCCGCGCCGATCGGTGATCAGCACAATACGCCAGCCGCGCGCGCGTAGCACCTCGGCCAGAGCGCGCGCCGGAAACATGTGTCCGCCGGTGCCGCCAGCGGCCAGAATTATGGTCTTATTCATTCAAAAGCACCCGGTCTGCGGCGGGTAAAGGCCAGCAACAACCCCGCCGTTATACACATACCCAACAGAGAAGAGCCCCCATAAGACAAGAACGGCAAGGTCATGCCCTCTGGCGGGGAAATATGCAAATTCACCGCAATATTAATCGCCGCCTGCAGGCCGATCAGCACCGATAATCCGGCCACCGCCAATTGTTCGCTCTGGTCGGTCAGGCGCAGAGCGCTGGTAAGGCCGCGATAGAGGATCAGGCCAAAAAGCGAAATGATAAACAGCGCCGCCACGGTGCCATATTCCTCCACCGCGACCGAAAAAATATAGTCGGTATGGGCTTCGGGCAGGATCCATTTGATCACCCCCTCGCCAGGGCCACGGCCAAAAATACCGCCTCCGGTCAGCGCATCCAGCGCCCGGTCGGTTTGCGAATTGCCGTCACCGGAAGGGGTCAGAAAATACTGTACCCGCGCCGAGATATAAGGAAAAAACGTATAGGCAGAATAAAGCCCCGCAAGAAAGACCGCGCCTAAACCAATAATCCAGACCCATGACACACCGGCCAGAAAAAAAACAGCGCTGAAGCTGGCCGTGATCAAGACCGTCTGTCCCAGATCGGGCTGTTTCATCAATAATGCGATGGACACCAAAAGCACCAGAAAGGCCAGCACCATGGTTGGAGAGCCTTTGACCTTGGCGCGGGAGAACAGCCAGGCCACCGTGACAATCAAGCCGGGTTTTAGAAACTCGGACGGTTGTAAGGAGAACGAGCCGATCCGCACCCAACGCTGGGCCCCCTTGGCTTCATGACCGGCAAAAATAATATAAATCATCACCAGCAAAGCCCCGATCAGCACGACATTGGCAAAGCGACGCGCATTAACCGGGTCGGCCAGCGACACCGCCACCATGACAATCAAACCGGCGATGGCAAACACGCTGTGGCGGAAAAAGAAATAAAACGGATCGGCAATATGATTGCTGGCCGCAGCCCCCGGACTGGCCGCCAAAGACAAAATCAGCCCGACCGCAATCAGCGTGCAAAAGGTAAAGACCAGAACCCGGTCCACGCTCCACCACCAGTCGCGCAAAGCGCCGGTTACAATATTTATGCCGTGTCCCAGCATAATCAGGCGGGCCTCTTTTGCTGTTCTGCGCCCTCTAGCCCGGCAAAGGCCGCCCGAAAGGCAGCGCCCCGGGCCATAAAATCCGTAAATTGATCAAAAGAGGCACAGGCCGGGGATAACAGCACCACCGGGCTTGGCGCATCGCTTTGCCGTGCCGCCTCATAGGCGCGCGCCACTGCCACCTCCAGCGTATCGCAAAGGCTGGCCTTCACCTTGCCTTTTAGCTGTTTGGCAAAGACCTCTTGCGCCTCGCCAATCAGAAACGCCGCTTCGACCGTATCAAACGCGCCCGCCAAATCGCCAAGACCGCCGCTTTTGGCCTGCCCACCGGCAATCCAGTAGACATTCCCATAGGCGCCAAGGGCTTGCCGCACCGCATCGGCATTGGTGGCCTTGGAATCATTGATGAACACCACCCCGTCCAGCGTGCCCACCATTTCCATACGGTGATCAAGGCCGGCAAAGTTCTGCATGGCGGTGGCGATCCCCTCGGCAGAGACCCCCACATGACGGGCCGCCGCAAAGGCTGCGGCTGCGTTCTGGCCATTATGGGTGCCTTTTAACGCCGGCGCGGCGCTGATGTCGGCGCGCACATGCGTGGCATGACCATCAGATTCATAAAGCTTGCCAGCCACAGCAGAGATACCACGGCTGAGCATGCCTTGCGCCGATATAGGTACCACTTGCACCGCATTTTGCGCCTTATAATGCATGCACAGGCCAGGAGAGGTCGGATCATCCATGCTGATTATGGCCACATCATCTTTGGTTTGACGAGCAAATATCCGCCGCTTGGCCGCGACATAGCCTTCAAAGCCGCCATGACGATCCAGATGATCCGGGCTTATGTTCAACAAGATCGCACCGTTACAGTGCAGGCTCTGCGTCAGCTCCAATTGATATGAAGACAGCTCGAGCACATAAATCATGCCCTTTTGCGGGGCGGGCAAGTCCAGACAGGCCCTGCCGATATTCCCCCCTGCATGGGCATCATGGCCGCATTCGCGCAAAATATGCGTCAACAACATGGTCGTGGTGGATTTGCCATTGGTGCCGGTAATGCCAAACACTATGGGGCGGTCTTCCTTGGGAATGGCATTGATCGCCTGCGCAAAAAGCTCCGTATCCCCAAGGATCGGCATATTTACCGCCCGGGCCAGTTCAGCCACATGGTGCGGTTTGGGGTGGGTATGGGCAATGCCAGGCGAAAGGATCAATGCGGCAATGTCTGACCAGTCGCGCTTGCACAGATCCTGACACTCTATACCCGCCGTGGCGGCGGCCTCGCAATTGTCCTCATTGTCGTCCCAGGCCACCACCTTGGCGCCGCCCAGAATAAGGGACTTTGCCGCGCTTAAGCCCGTGCGGCCCAGCCCCATTACGGCAATTGTTTTATCCTTATACCCGACAGCGGCAATCACAGTTTTTCTACCTCAGTTTCAGTGTGGCCAGACCCAGAAGCGCCAGCACCACCGCAATAATCCAGAAGCGGATCACAATGGTCGGCTCGGCCCAGCCCAGTTTTTCAAAATGGTGGTGAATCGGCGCCATGCGAAACACCCGCTTGCCCGTCAGTTTGAACGAGGCCACCTGAATGATCACCGACACAGCCTCCAGCACAAACAGACCACCAATAATGGCCAGCACGATCTCGTGCTTGACCGAAACCGCAATGGCCCCGATGGCCGCGCCCAGAGACAAAGACCCGGTATCGCCCATAAAAATCATCGCAGGCGGCGCATTCCACCACAAAAACCCGAGACCGCCGCCCAAAAGCGCCGCCACCAGAACCGCCAGTTCAGACGTACCCGGCACATAGGGCAATTGCAGATAATCGGTATAGTCGACCCGCCCCACGATATAGGCGATCAGGCCCAAAGACCCCGCCGCAATCATCACCGGCACAATAGCCAAGCCATCCAGACCATCAGTCAGATTGACCGCATTGGACGCGCCAACAATCACAAACGCCCCAAACAGAATATAGAACGGCCCCAGATTGATCAGCACGTCCTTGAAAAATGGAATGGCCACAGATGTGGAAAACCCCGCCGGGGCCGTCTCAGCACCGCCGGCCAGCCCCATCAGGATATAGACACCGGCAGCGGACAAAATAAATTCCAGCAATAAACGCAAGCGCCCGGAAACCCCGGCATGGGTGCGCTTGGTCACCTTGGTATAATCATCAGCAAAACCAATCAGCCCAAAACTGATCAAAATACCCAGCACCACCCAGACATAAATATTGTTCAAATCGGTCCATAAAAGCGTGCTCAGCACCGCCGGAAACAGGATCAGCACCCCGCCCATGGTTGGCGTTCCGGCCTTTTCAATGATGTGACGGGCCGGGCCATCCTCGCGGATAGGCTGGCCGTGTTTTTGTTTTATACGCAACCAGTCAATGATCGGTTTGCCAAACATGAAGGCCAAAATCATTGATGTCATCATCGCGCCGCCAGAACGAAACGTAATATATTTCAACACATTAAAGAGTTGAAACTGGTCGGATAGCGGGTAAAGAAAATAATGGAGCATTTATGCCTCGTCCTGTAATGCGCGTTTCAGCGCGTTGGCAATCTGGTGGATTTTTGATCCATTCGATCCTTTGAACAAGACAACATCACCGGGCGTTACGATCTTGTGAACACTTTGCTGCAGATCGTCTATATTTTCATACCAGCCACCCCGGCGGGCTTCGGGCAGGCTTTGGTAAAGCGCGTGCATCAGCGGCCCCGTGCAAAAGACCAAATCAATCCCGGCATTTTGCAGGCTCCAGGCCAGCATTTCGTGATAATGCTGTGCCGCCTCGCCCAGTTCCAGCATATCGCCCAGCACCGCAATGCGCCGCTTTGCAGGCCAGACGCCAAGGGTATCAAACGCCGCCGCCATGGAAACCGGATTGGCATTATAAGCATCATCCAGAAGGGTGGCTTCGCCGCCGGGCAGGTGAACTTTAATCGCGCCGCCCCGTCCGGGCAAAGGCTCCAGATTGGCCAGCGCCGCCGCAGCATCTTTGGCTTCAACGCCGCAAAAAAGCGCAGCGGCCACAGCGGCAGCGGCATTACCGGCCCAGTGCGCGCCGCTAACTTGCAGGGAAAAATCATGGCTTTGCCCAAAAATATCCATTTGCCCGCTTGATCCGTCTGCGCCGGTTTCAAAACGGGTGACACGCACATCGGCCCCCGGTGAAACGCCAAAGCGCACAATGCGGGACACCTTGTGGGCCTTGGCCAGATCGGCCAATAAATCCCCCAGCGGATCATCAGCAGGCAAGATCGCCACGCCATTATCGGCCATTGCCGACCAAATTTGCGCCTTTTCGGCGGCAATGTCTTCCAGCGATCCAAACGCCTCGATATGGGCCGGGGCCAGCCGTGTGACCACGCCCACATGGGGACGCACCATCTCCGTTAAAGGGGCAATCTCACCTGCATGGTTCATGCCCAGCTCAAAAACGGCGCGCTTAGCCCCCTTTGGCATACGGGCCAGCGATAAGGGCACACCCCAATGATTGTTATAGGATTTTTCCGAGGCGTGCGCCGAACCTACTGCGCGAAATATCGCCGCAATGGCTTCCTTGACGCTGGATTTTCCCACCGATCCGGTGACCGCCGCGCGGCAAGCATCGACGCGCTCCCGCGCACGAACACCCATGCGCGCCAAACCCAAAAGGCTGTCATCGACCAAGGCTTGCGGGCCACTGCCCACACGTCGATCGACCAGCGCCCCTGTGGCCCCGGCGGCATAGGCCTTGGCGACAAAATCATGGCCGTCACGTTCGGCATGAAGCGCCACAAACAGATCACCGGGCCGCAAAGTACGCGTATCAATGGAAATGCCATTGGCTTGCCAATCATTACCGTCAATCAGCGCCGCGCCGGTAGCAGCAGCAATTTCCATAGCCGTCCATAAAGGTTCAGTCATGATGCCCCTCCAATGGCCGCGAGCACACGACGTGCACAATCCGCATCATCAAAAGGAATGACCTGTTCGCCAATAATCTGGCCACTTTCATGACCCTTGCCCGCAATCACCAACGCATCATCGGGCTTTAAGCTCTCAATACCGGCGGCAATGGCCGCTTCCCTATCGCCGATTTCCTGCGCGCCGGGGCAAGCCGCCATCACGGCGGCGCGAATAGGGGCCGCATCCTCAAAACGCGGATTATCATCGGTGACAATGACATGATCGGCCAGATCGGCGGCAATTTTTCCCATTTGCGGGCGCTTTAACGGGTCGCGATCACCGCCACAACCAAACACCAGATGGATGTCTCCCTTGGTGTGAGGCCGCAAAGCCCTGAGTAACTTGTCCAGCCCGTCTGGCGTATGGGCAAAGTCAACAAAAACCGGCGCGCCGTCTTTATTTGCACCCACCGGCTCCATCCGCCCGCGCACGCCCTGCAAGGCCGCTAAGGCCGCCAGCGCCGTTGTTAGCGCCACCCCGCTTTGCAGCGCCAAAGCCAGCGCCAAGACGGCGTTTAACGCCTGAAACTCACCAGCCAGCGGCAATTCCACACTGTGCAAATCCCCATAAACAGTCAACGTCAGGGTTTGGCTCTTGGCCTTTGGGCGCACCTCAACCAGGCGCACATCGCGCCCTTCCCAGCCCACACTACACACATCCAGCCCGTGCGCGCTGGCATGCCTAGCCATGCGCCGCCCCCATTTGCCATCCACCATAATGGCCGCTGGGGAACCGGCACGCGCCAGCGTATCAAACAGGCGCGCTTTGGCGGCAAAATAATCCTCGAACCCGTCATGATAATCAAAATGATCCTGAGACAAATTGGTAAAGCCAGTGTGGGTGATGGCAACGCCATCAAGGCGGCTCTGGATCAGACCGTGGCTGGAGGCCTCCAGCGCCAGATAGTCTATGCCCTCACCTGCCAAATCATGGATTGCCTGATGCAGGCTGACCGGGTCTGGCGTGGTGTGATGCAAGGGCTTCAGGCCCATTTGCGTTGTCACCCCAAGGGTACCAAGACAGGCCGCCTTGCGCCCCGCAAAGGCCCATATCTGACGCAAGAATTCTACCGTGGAGCTTTTGCCATTGGTGCCGGTCACCGCCACAATGGTTTTTGGTTGGCCCGGATAAAACCGCGCCGCCATTTTTGCCAACTCATGGCGAGGGTCATCACGCGCAATCAGCGGCACGCCGGGGTTCTCTGTGCCTATGGGGGCCAGTATCGCCGCCGCGCCTTTGGCAAGGGCCTGCGCGATAAAAGCACGGCCATCCATTTTTACACCCGGCAAAGCAGCAAATACAAAGCCCGGCTTCACGTTGCGACTGTCCGCTGTAATCCCGGTTATTTCGGGATTACCCGTCAAGCCCGGTGCATCTTCTATAAGATCACCCAGCTTCATTGCACCGCGTCCGCCATATGGGTTATGCGTTGCGTGCGTTTGCCTTTGGGCAGCAGGATCGGCCCAACACGGCTGATCACCCGCCCCGTCACCGGGGCGGCGTTCCAGCCTGCGGTCTCCCAGCCACTGGTCCGCGCATCGCCTTTTGGTTCATCCAGCACAATAAACACCAGAAATTGCGGATCGCGCGCCGGGAAAACAGCGATGAATGAGGAAATATTGCGATCCTTGGCATAACGGCCTGTTTTGCCATCCAGCTTCTCGGCAGACCCGGTTTTACCGGCAATATCATAGCCTTTGACCTGCGCGTTTTTACCCGTGCCTCTGGTGACAACCTGACGCATAATGTCCAGAACGGTACGGGCGGCCTCGGGCGAAATAACCTGGCGCCCTTCGGGCTGATAATCATCGGGCCGAGCCTGCAATGTCAGGGGAATCAGCTTGCCGCCATTGGCGATCGCGCCCATGGCCTGCACAAACGCCAGCGGCGTTACCGTCAAACCATGGCCATAGCCAATGGTGGCGGTTTTTACATCCCGCCATTGCTTTGAGGACATATAGGGGCGCGCGCTTTCACGCAGTTCAATTTTTGCTTCATCCAGCAAGCCAAAATCTGCCAGATACTGGCGCTGTTTTTCGCCGCCGACTTTCAGGGCAATTATTGCCGCGCCTTTATTGGAGGATTCCACCAACACCTCGGTAACGCTCATCTTATGCCTGCTGCGGTGCATATCATTGATTTTCTTTGTATTTACAATCAGCGGACGGACAACATCCAGCATATCATCCGGACTGACCAGCCCGAGATCAAAGCCCATGGCCAAAGTGATAGGTTTAAAAACTGAGCCCAGTTCATAACGGTCAGTTGCGGCACGATTACGGCGCTCACGCGGCGAATATTTGCCGGGCGCATTGGGGTTGAAATCCGGCTGTCCGGCCATAGCCAGCACTTCGCCGGTCCTGACATTGGTGACAATGCCAATGGCCGCTTCGGGGCGAAACTCATCCATAGCGGTCTGTAATTCCCGCTCCAGCGCGAACTGCACCCGTGCGTCAATCGAGAGGGCAAACGTGTCTGCCACGCCGCTTTTCAAGTCCCCTTCCAAACCACGCTCTACGCCCGCCGCGCCCTTGCCATCTGCATTTACCCACCCCAGAATATGGGCGGCAAACCGGCCACGGGGATAATAGCGCGTCTGTTCCGCCTCGAATTTCACACCCGGCAGGCCCAATGAAAAAATGGCATCACGAATGGCGGGCGTTAAACGACGACCGATGCGCGCCTGCCCTCGCTTACCTTCCAGGCGTGCGCGCAAAATATCCTCGCTAGCCAACCCCTTAATGGCAGAAAGCTGCACCGCCAGCCTGTTCACATCGCGAACATTAGCGCGTGTAATATATGCCGAATAGGTTTCCAGTGACGACGCCAGTAACACCCCGTTCCGGTCGGTCAATTTGGCACGTTCAATTTTTTGAACAGCCACATTATGCGTTCTAGCGGCGACAATCTGGTGATCAAAAATAGTCAGCCCGACCGAGCGGATCACCAGCACACCATAGAGCATGGCAAAGGCCAGACCCATGACGATAAGGCGTGGGCGGGCGGCGCGCACGGCCTCTCTTTGCCCACCCGAAAGCGAAAACAGCTCGGCCGCATCAATGCGCTCGACGTCCGCCAGCGGGGTGGTATAACGCCCCGCCTTGGCCATTATTGGCGAACCTGCGTAGCAACAACACCAGTACCATCAGCGCCATCAGCGCCATCAGCGCCATCAGCGCCATTTTGCTGGCCGCTGAGCAAGGCATAGGTCATATCCTGCTCCGGGGTTAAGGGACGCAATTGCAAATGCACCCGCGCCAGTTTTTCAAGTCGTTCGGGGCGCTCAAGATAGGCCAGTTCGTTCTCTAATTGCGTGATCTGTGCCAACTCGCTGATGATGCCCTGCTCCATACGGGCAATCCGTTGCTGGGCGCTTTGCGCCTCGGTCTTGGCAACATAAAGCGCCAGCGCCAATAGCGCTGTTATCACTGTCGCCAGAACGTAAAATGCACGCATCATCACAATGCCTCCACTGTGCCAAGATCGGGAATACCCGGAAAATCCAAATCATTCGTTGAGATCGGGGCAGTCTCAGAGCGCACCCCGGCGCGCAGACGCGCCGAACGCGCCCGTGGATTGGTGCCCACCTCGTCCGCCCCGGGCTTTACCGCTTTGCGCCCAAGCAGGGTAAAGGCGGGGGAAAAGGCCGCCACATCGCCAACAGGTATATGGCGCGAGCCCGTAGATGGCGCCTCAGCTCGCAGCCGAAAAAACTGCTTCACAATCCGGTCTTCCAGCGAGTGGAACGACACAACCACCAGCCGCCCCCCCGGACGCAAGGCCCGCTCGGCGGCCTGCAAGGCGCGGCCAAGCTCGCCCAGCTCGTCATTGATATATATGCGCAAGGCCTGAAACACCCGCGTCGCCGGGTGGATTTTTTGCCAGCCCTTGCCCAAAACACTGGCCATCAATTGCGCCAGTGCCCCAGTGGTCAAAATGGGGGCTTCCTTGCGGGCCTCGACAATGGCAGCGGCGGCGCGGCGCGCACCGCGCTCCTCACCAAAGATGCGAAATATTGCCACCAGCGCCGCAGCATCCAGCGTATTGACGGCATCAGCGGCACTCGGCCCACTATCGCCCATGCGCATGTCCAACGGCCCGTCGCGCATAAAGGAAAAGCCCCGCTCGGCATTATCAATCTGCATAGAGGAAACACCAATATCCAGAACAACACCGTCCACGCCGTCCCAGTTTTGCGCCGCAATGGCAGCTTCCAGATCGGAAAACGGCGTTTGCGCAAAAGAAAATCGATCACCAAAGCGTGCGGCCAGCGCCTCGGCATGAGGCTTCACGGTCGGATCACGATCCAGCCCAAGAAGATGAATTTCAGCGCTCTCAAGCAAGGCCTGTGAATACCCGCCGGCGCCAAAGGTGCAATCCACCATGCGCTCACCGGCTTTGGGGTCCAGCGCGGCACAAACCTCAGCCAGCATGACCGGCGCATGGATCACAGTTTTTCTCCCTTGATCAGGGCTTGCAGAGACTCGCTGTTGCGCAAAAGCGCCGCCAGATCAGAGCCACCCCCCATGCGCTCGGCCTCTGCCGGGTCGGCAAGGCGCTCGGCCAGACGACCACGAATAGCGCCCAGCCGGTCGGCATGGGTTTGCGCATTCCATATCTGAAAATGGTTGTCACAGCCAACAAAGGCGCAATGCCCCTCAATGCTGGCGTGGGCGATAAATTCCTTGGGCAAAGTGACCCGGCCTGTGCTGTCAAAATCAAGGCGGCGAATAGCCCCCAAGACGGCCACTTCAAGATCTTTTCTTAAGCGGTCGTAACGCGGTAGGCTGGCAATATCCATGCGGTATTGCTGCACAAACGCCTCGCCGCCGCATTCCAGATACGGCCCGTCAAAATGCGGCAAAACATAAATTGCATCATAGGGATCATTGCGCACGGCCTCGCGATAACTGGCCGGGACGGACACCCGGTTCTTCGCATCGGCAGTATGTTCTGACGTCGATAAAAACACGCAATCCCTGCTTCCACACCCGGCGCAAAAACAGAAACCCCTGCTTCTCTCGCCCCCTTAAGACAGTATATGGGATAACATGGGAATTCATGGGAAACAATAACAATTAAGATATTCTTTATAGAATTTTGACGTTTTTTTGTAAATTATTAACCTTAAACCGGAACGATTCATGAACATCATGCAAGTGCCAGCACCGCACAATCCATTGGGGTCGCGCAGCTTTAAAATTTAGAGAAAAAAGCTTAAGATTTTCTGCCAAACCCGCCGCCGCCGGGGGTGTGGATTTCCAGACAATCGCCCGCATTCAGGTCAGCCTGAAAGCAACCGCTTTGCGTCTCGATACAGCCATCAGCCCTGATTAAAACCTGCTGGCCTGATGCGCCTTCTTTGCCACCCTTTAGGCCAGGCGGCGTGGTTTCACGGCGGGTAGAGAGCAAGGAAACACTCATAGGCTCTAAAAAGCGCAAGCGGCGCACACTGCCTGCCCCGCCATGCCATTGCCCGGACCCGCCAGAACCAGCACGCACATGATGGCCCTCAACACGCACGGCAAAGCGACGTTCGAAAACCTCCGGGTCGGTCAGGCGCGAATTGGTCATATGGGTGTGGATGGCATCCTCCCCATCATATCCCATGCCCGCACCGGCCCCGCCGCAAATGGTTTCGTAATATTGCTGTTGATCATTGCCAAAGGTCAGATTGTTCATGGTGCCTTGCGCCGCCGCCATAGTGCCGGTGGCCAGAAACAGGGCATCCACCACATGCTGGCTGGTCTCTACATTCCCTGCCACCACGGCGGCTGGATGCTCCGGATCAAGCAGCGACCCTTTGGGGATTATAATTTTTAAGGGCTGCAAACAGCCCTCGTTCAGCGGAATATCCGCATCGGCGAGGCACCTGAACACATAAAGCACCGCCGCCCGGGCCACCGCCGCCGGGGCGTTGAAATTATTCGGCATTTGCGCCGATGTGCCGGTAAAATCCACCACCGCGCTGCGGCTGTCATGGTCCACATTAATACGCACTTTAATCACCGCGCCGCCATCCATGGGCATTTCAGCGGCGCCTGATTGCAGACGATCAATCACGCCGCGCACGGCGGCTTCGGCATTGGTACGCACATGGCCCATATAGGCCTGCACCACGCATTGCCCGTGCTCATCTACCATACGCATTAACGCCTGCGCGCCGCAGGTGCAGGCGGCAATCTGCGCCTGAAGGTCGCCAATATTTTGATCCGGATTGCGCGCTGGCCAGTTTGTACTGGTCAGAACGTCACGCACGGCGCTTTCCTGAAATACTCCTTGGCGCAAAATCGGCAGGCAATCAAAAATGACGCCCTCTTCCTCGATTCCAGTGGAAAACGGCGGCATGGAGCCTGGGCGTATACCGCCCACATCGGCATGATGGCCGCGCGCCGCCACCCAGAAAATACGTGTCCCCGCTTCATTGGCGACCGGCATCACCACGGTAATATCGGGCACATGAGTGCCCCCGGCATAGGGCGAATTTAGCGCCACCGCTTCGCCGGGGCGCAAATTTGGCACCCGGGCCAGCACTTCGCGTACGCTGGCCGACATAGAGCCAAGATGCACCGGCATGTGCGGTGCATTGGCGACCAGCGCCCCATCGGCCTCGAACACCGCGCAGGAAAAATCCAGCCGCTCTTTCATATTCACCGAAAGCGCCGTACGTTCCAGCACTTGGCCCATTTGCACCGCCACGCCCATAAAGCGCCGGTTATAAAGCTCCAACTGGACAGGATTAACCGCCCGGGCATCATCGCGCAGCGCCTTTTTCTCGCCGCCGCTCAGCACCAGCATACCATCTTCACGCAATATTGCAGACCAACCCGGCTCCAGCAGGATTTGCGAAAGATCATCGACCAGCAAGGCCGGGCCGATCAGGCTTTGCCCCGCCCCCAGATCGGCCAGCTTATAGACCGGCAAAGCCATTTCCCCATCACGGGTAGATAGCACGCCCTCTTTTATCGGCTTTGCGGCCTGGTCCATCCGGGCACGGCGTAAATCCACACGGGCGGCATTTTGCGGCGTTGCCTGCACCGCCACAATCATGGATTCCATTTCCACCACAGCCTCTGGCCGGGCAAAGCCATAAAGGCGCTGATGGTCGGCCTCAAAATGCGCAACCATGACAGCTACATCGGCCAAAGGCACAGGCAAGACCGAATCCGAGCCTGCGTATTTCAGAAACACCTCGATATTTTGGGTCGTGGCCGCGCTTTCTATACCATGATTTTTCAGCTCCAAAAACGCGTCCTCAGTCAGCGCTTTGGCACGCCCATTTGCGGTTTTTATCCCGTTATCATCAAGCGCGAGCAAAAGGGCGCAACGGCGTTCGGCGCGCACATCGGCAAGGCCGATCCCAAAGGCCGACAACACCCCCGCAAAGGGGTGCACCAGCACGGTTTTCATACCCAAGGCCTCAGCCACTGCGCAGGCCAATTGCCCGCCTGCGCCGCCAAAAGAAGCCAGCGCATAAGGCGCAGGGTCGATCCCCTTGGTCAGGGAGATTGACTTGATCGCCTGCGCGATATTCTCCACGGCAATTTCAACAAAACCCAGCGCCGCCTCTGCTGCTGAGCCTGCATCCATTGGCCCAGCCAGATCGTTCAACGCCACCTGCGCCGCCTGCATATTCGGGGCAGCATCGCTATGCGGGCCAAAGGTTTTTGGAAAAAACGATGGGTCCAACCGCCCCAGCACCAGATTGGCATCGGTCAGGCTTGCCGGACCGCCCCGCCCATAACCTGCCGGTCCGGGTGCCGCCCCGGCGCTTTGCGGCCCGACCTGGGCGCGACCATTCTCAAATTTCAGGATCGAGCCACCGCCCGCCGCAATGGTGTGCACCGCCACCATGGGGGCGCGAAGGCGCACCCCCTGCAAAGTCATGCCATCCATACGTTCCACTTCG
Organism: Robiginitomaculum sp.; assembly: GCA_002733495.1. Taxonomy (GTDB): domain Bacteria; phylum Pseudomonadota; class Alphaproteobacteria; order Caulobacterales; family Maricaulaceae; genus Robiginitomaculum_B. The sequence goes on along the minus strand of NVVV01000005.1, from coordinate 9,991 downwards.
CCCTTTTCGGCGCGTGAAACGTCGGTGGAGGTGCCGCCCATGTCAAAGCCAATAACCTTGTCAAAACCAGAGCTTAGCGCCGTTTTTGCCATGCCGACCACACCGCCCGCCGGGCCAGACAATACCGCATCGCGGGCGCGAAACACATCCGCCGAGGCCAGCCCACCAGAGGACTTCATAAAATAAAGTGGCGTGTCGCCAAGCGCCTCGCGCACCCGCCCCACATAATCATTCAAGACCGGCGAAAGATAGGCATCAGTGAGCACCGTCGAGGCGCGCGGGATAAGCTTTTGCAAAGGATCAATCGCGCTAAGGCTTAGGGTTTTATAACCGATGGCTTTTGCCATTTCGGCCAGCCTGTCTTCATGCACAGAATTATAAAACCCATGCATCAAACAGATGGCGATAGAGCGGCAACCATGATTATAGGCGGCGCGTAGACCAGCCTCAGCCGCTGCCCTGTCCAACGGGCGCACAATGGCCCCATCGGCACCAAGGCGCTCGTCAACTTCCAGCACTTCAGTATAAAGCGGTGCGGCGCGCGCCGGGTTCAGCGCAAAAATATCATCTCGGGTCTGGTCACCAATGATCAGGGCGTCGCCAAAGCCTCTGGTGGTGACAAACAGGGTTTTAGCGCCCTTGCGTTCCAGCAAAGCATTGGTGGCCACGGTGGTGCCCATTTTAACACTGGTAATGCAATCCCCCGGCAAGGCTTGCCCGGATTTTAAGCCCAAAATACGCCGAATGCCCTCTACCGCAGCGTCCGTGTAATGATCCGGGTTCTCAGACAACACCTTAACGGTCGAAAAACGTCCATCCGCACACAGACCAATTACGTCGGTAAACGTGCCGCCCCGGTCAATCCAGAACGACCAGTTTTCCTGTTTCTGCCCATGTTTTCTCATGTCCTTCATTGAGCGCAGTTTACCCATAAAGGGAAGCCCATAAGTAATACCTGCCTGCTAATGAACATCCCTTTTTCATTGCCACGCCGCCGTGTATTTGCTCAAACTCCATCAGGAGCAAACGTCCATTATGGGTATCTGGCAAAAATTTACCGATATTGCAGCCGGGGCCGCCGGCTTTTTTGTCGAGCACGAGCACGAACAAAAGCCGGGCCGCCGTGTGGATGATGCAGGCTTTGCCACCGCCCTGATTGCGCTGGGGGCCAAATTGGCCAAAGCCGATGGGCTGGTTACTGCCGAAGAGATCACCGCCTTTCGTGAGGTGTTTGCAGCGCCCCAAAGCGCGCAGAACGATGTCGCCCGGCTGTTCAATCTCTTCCGTCAGACCACATTGGGCTATGATTCTTACGCCAAGCGCATTGCCCGCAAGTTTCGCTGTTGCCCCTGTATATTGGAAGACATACTGGATGGCCTGTTCCACATCGCCCGCGCCGATGGCCGCGTGACCGATGATGAGGAAGCGTTCCTGCGCCACGTCTCTGATATATTTGGCTTTTCTGACCGCGAATACCGCCGCATCCGCGCCAGCCGTTTGGGCCGCGAACCCGATGACCCGTATCTGATTTTAGGCATTGATGAGACCATTCGCGACGAGGACATAAAAAAAGCTTATCGCCGCATGGCCTCGGCCAATCACCCGGATCGCATTATGGCCCGGGGCCTGCCCCCGGAAATGCAGGGGCTGGCCAGCAAGAAAATGGCCATGATCAACCTCGCCTATGAGAAAATTCTGGCCGAGCGAGGCCTTGCGGCTTAAGGCTGTGTCTGCATTTAGTAACAACACTGTGCATTGACCTTGGCGCGTTTCATGCCAAGATAAGGTAAGTCGTCTTGCCTTGGGGGGCACTGACGTATGGAGAATGCCATGACTACGGCAAAACCTGAACTGAACGGGCCGCAAGGCTTACTATCCCGGCTGATGAACCGCCTGCGCAGCAGTGCGCTGTGGATTGGCGCGGTGGTCATGGCGGCCCTTGCGGCTATGGCAGCGTTTTTCTTTGCGCTGGCCGCATTGGCGGGCATTTTTATCATCGCCGGCACGCTGGCGCTGGTCTGGCTGATTTTTCGCATTGCCGGATCCCGGCGCAATCGCAAGGGTACACCCGGCGATGGCAATACTCTGAACGCCCATCGTGGACCCCATGGCTGGACCGTGGATGGCATCGGGCCTTTTGGCTCACGCTAAGGCACCCCAACCCCATTGATGATCGACGCCCCATCACCAAACCAGAATGACCGCGCTTTGCCGCTCACCATGCTGGTCTTGCATTATACTGGCATGGAAACTGGCCAGGCAGCACTGGATCGCCTGCGTGACCCAGCGGCAAAGGTTTCTGCGCATTATGTGCTCGAAGAAGACGGGCGGCTTTTGAAACTGGTCGAAGAACACCGCCGCGCCTGGCATGCCGGGGTCAGTTTCTGGCGCGGCCTTACCGATTTAAACAGCGCCTCGATCGGCATAGAGATTGTTAATGGCGGCCATGATTTTGGCCTTCCCGATTTCCCAGAGGCGCAGATGCAGGCCCTTATCCCGCTCTGTCAGGGCATTATTGCGCGCCATAATATCGCCCCGCACAATATTGTCGGCCATTCCGACATTGCGCCTACGCGAAAGCAAGACCCCGGCGAGCGCTTTGACTGGCAGAGGCTAGCCGGCGAAGGTATCGGCCTTTGGCCCACACCAGCCGAGGCCCCGCCAGAGGAAAGCTTTTTTGATGATCTGGCCCATATTGGCTATGGCCTTGATCTGGCAAATAAAACCGACATCATCACCGCCTTTCAACGCCGCTATAGCCCGCAAAACCTTAGTGGCAAAGCCGATGCACAAACCCGCGCGCTGGCCCATACACTGGCGCAGATGATCCCCTCCCCTTGACGGCACGGTTAAAAACGCCTTTCTACGCCCCGGGCCAGATGACAGGGCGGTCGCGGTGCGGCAACGTGCCGAGGAAAGTCCGGGCTTCACGAAGACAGGGTGCCGGGTAACGCCCGGCGAAAGCGATTTCAGGGAAAGCGCCACAGAAAGCAAACCGCCATATCGTCTGATATGGTAAGGATGAAAGGGTGCGGTAAGAGCGCACCGCCTTTGCAGCAATGTGAAGGGCACGGCAAGCCCCACCCGAAGCAAGACCAAATAGGGATGACACATGGCATGTCTTTGCGCCGTCATCCGGGTCGGTCGCGCGAGGTGTCTGGTAACAGGCATCCCAGAGGAATGATCGTCGCCTTTGACGCTTGCGTCGAAGGATACAGAACCCGGCTTACACGTCATCTGGCCTTTTTTCTATCTCGCGGCAGTGCGCTTTGCGCACGCCTCCGACGGGGCGGCAAACCATTGCCGACGGGCAGTCGCCCTTGCCAACCCAGGAAGGTTCGCGCTCACATGAGACGCGCTCAAGGCTGCTTTTCCTGTGCTATCGCCTATCGGCGACTTGAGCACGGGTGCACGCCTTCTCCTTTGGGGAGAAGGTTGGGATGAGGGGATAGTGAATCGGGAAGTCAAATGCTTACGAAAGCCCAACCCCCTCACCTAATTCCTCTCCCCAAAGGAGAGGAAAGATCCTGATTGAATGCTGCCGTTGCATTGATATTTAGGCCTTTTCTTGTCACCCCGGCGCAGGCCGGCGTCCCGTGGTGACTCTGTTCTGGATACCGGCTTTTGCCGGTATGACGTGGGGAAACGCTCACTCTGAGCTACGTCTTTTCTTCGTCACCCTCCGACTTAATCGGAGGGTCCATGATGAAATGCTACAGCACGGCAATGCAGTATAGATCCTCCGGTCAAGCCGGAGGACGACGAGGTGGTGAGGTTTGAGGATAGCAAGGAAAACACTCATACAAACGTGTCATCCCGGACTTGATCCGGGATCCATAAAGCATCAACCATATCACGATAGGCCCCGGATAAGGCTAGCGCCTTTCCGGGATGACACGGCAAGGCAAACCACCTCATTCCCGACCTGCGCCGGGACAGTCTCTGAGGTGCGTAGCGCTCCCCTAATGCGCGACGTCCCAGTTTAGACCGGCGCCGCTATCCACCACCAGCGGGACGGAGAGTTCCAGCGTCGGGGCGCAGGCATTTTGCATAATATCGCCTGCCAGGGCCGCCAGATCGTCGGCCTGATCCTCGCGCACTTCGAACACCAATTCATCGTGCACTTGCAACAACATCCGCGCATCAAGGCCAGAGTTTGCCAGCGCGTCCGGCATGCGGATCATGGCGCGGCGCATAATATCGGCGGCAGAGCCTTGAATGGGCGCATTGATGGCCTGTCGCTCGGCAAAGGCACGCCGGGCCGGGTTTTTGTCGTTAATGCCGGGCACAGTGCAATGGCGGCCAAAGAGGGTTTTGACGAAACCGGCTTCGCGGGCTTCGGCCTTGGCGGCCTCCATATATTCGGCAATACCGGGGAATTTTTCAAAATAGGCCTTGATATAGGCCGCCGCCTCACTGCGCCCTATGCCCAATTGATTGGCCAGGCCAAAGGCGGAAATGCCATAAATAATGCCAAAATTAATCGCCTTGGCCTGGCGGCGCACCATAGGGTCCATGCCTTCTACGGCCACGCCAAACATTTCGGAGGCAGTCATCGCGTGAATGTCCACCCCATTGGCAAAGGCCTCTTGCAGAGTATCAAGGCGCGCAATATGGGCCAGCACGCGCAATTCGATCTGGGAGTAATCGGCACTGAGTAGCAGATAGCCGGGTTCGGCAATAAAGGCCGAGCGGATTTTGCGCCCCTCTTCGGTGCGGATCGGGATATTCATCAAATTGGGATCAGACGAAGACAGCCGCCCCGTCGAGGTGGAGGCCAGCATAAAGGAGGTATGCACGCGGCCAGTTTTAGGGTTGATCGCCTTGGCCAGCGCGTCGGTATAGGTGGATTTAAGCTTTTGTAATTGCCGCCACTTTAGCAAAACTTGCGGCAATTCATGCCCCGCTGCGGCCAGCTCGTCCAGCACTTTGGCGTCGGTTTTCCACGCCCCGGTTTTAGTTCGTTTACCGCCGGGCAGGCCCTGTTCATCAAACAAAATCTCCCCCAATTGCTTGGGAGAAGAGAGATTAAACGAACGCCCGGCGAGGCGTTTTGCCTGACCCTCGAATTGCGCCATGCGCTGGCCAAAATCGCCCGACAATGTGCCAAGCGCCGTTCGATCCACCTTCACACCATGAAGCTCCATGGTGGAAAGCACCTGGGGCATGGGCCGCTCGAGTGTCTCGTACACCGTGTGCATTTTGGTGCTGGTCAGGCGCGGTTTGAGAATTTGCCAGAGCCTTAACGTGACATCTGCATCTTCGGCGGCATATTCGGTAGCCGGTTTCAGGTCAATCTGATCAAAACTGATTTGGGCTTTGCCCACCCCGGCGACCTCTTTGAATGGTACGGGGGCATGGCCCAGATGCAGCTTGGATAGCTCGTCCATGCCGTGCCCATGCAGGGTGCCATCCTCGACATAAGACAGCAACATGGTGTCATCAAAGGACGTAATATCAATGCCATAGCGATGCAATACGCCCAGATCATATTTGATATTCTGGCCGATTTTCAGAATAGCCGGATCCTCCAGCAATGGTTTGAGAATGGCGATCGCCTCATCCATAGGGATTTGGTCCGGAGTAGTGCTGAGCAAATCACCTGCCGCGCCGTGGCTAAGCGGAATATAACACGCTTCGCCCGGACTTATGGCCAGCGAGATCCCCACCAGACCGGCGGCAGTGGCGGATAGTGCATCGGTCTCGGTATCCACCGCCACCACGCGTGCGGCCTTGGCGAGCGCCACCCAGTCTTTTAGCGTGTCTATATCCTGCACACAGACATAGGCGGAGCGGTCAATTTCACTGGCATCTGCGGCGGCGCTTGCCTCGTCATGCTCGCCATCGGTGCACAGCATCTGGCGAACCTTGCGGGTAAAGGTGGCAAATTCCATTTCCTCCAAAAAGGAAATCAGCGGGGCTGGCTTCGGCTCCTCACTGCCAAACTCTTCGGGGTCTTCCGGCATCGGCACATCGGTGCGCAATGTGACCAGTTCTCGGCTGACACGGGCCAGATCGGCAAACTCGATCAGGTTTTCGCGGCGCTTGTTTTGTTTGATCTCGCCAGCACGCGCCAGCAGCTCATCCAGCGAGCCATATTCATTGATCAGCAGGGCGGCGGTTTTTACCCCAATGCCCGGCACACCCGGCACATTATCGGCGCTGTCCCCCGCCAACGCCTGTACCTCGATCACTTTGTCCGGACCAACGCCAAACTTTTCCATCACTTCTGCCGGGCCAAGGCGGCGCGATTTCATGGTGTCATACAGGCTGATGCGATCGGAAACCAATTGCATCAAATCCTTGTCGGACGAGATGATCGTGGTGTTGGCCCCAACCCCTTCGGCATGGCGAGCATAGGTGGCGATCAGGTCATCGGCCTCAAACCCTGCCAGTTCGACCGAGGGCAGGCCAAAGGCCCGCGTCGCCTCGCGCACTAGCGAGAATTGCGGCACCAGGTCTTCGGGCGCAGGCGGGCGGTGCGCCTTGTACTGATCATAAATATCATTGCGAAAGGTCGGCCCTTTGGCATCAAAAATTACCGCCAGATGGGTGGCCTTTTCGCCGTCGCGCATATCCGCGATCAGCTTCCACAACATGTTGCAATAACCGGACACTGCACCCATAGGCATGCCGTCTGATCTGCGCGTTAAGGGCGGCAACGCATGATAGGCACGAAAAATATAGCCAGAACCATCCACCAGAACCAGGTGACTGTCAGGCGTTAGAGGACGTAAAAAGGCCATGAAACTCTCATCAGATTATGCGCGCGGATCATGGGCGTGCTTGTCCTGTGATGCAATGTCTTTTGTTGGACATGCGGTTTTCTGATAACGTAAGGCAAGGAGAACACCCATGCCAAATAAACTCGCCCATTTTGCCATAGACGCCGAGGATGTGGAGCGCGCCCGTGCCTTTTATGAAAGCGTTTTTGACTGGCAATTCGAGGCCTGGGGACCACCGGAATTTTATCTAATCCGTAATGCTGGCACGCATGGCGCGTTGCAAAAGCGCACCGGGCCCTCAGTACCAGGGCGGCACGGTTTTGAATGCTCAATCGCTGTTGATGATTTGTCTGCCAGTATGGCTGCTATCAAGAAGGCCGGGGGCCGCATAAATGGCGCACCCCATACCATTCCAACCGTAGGCGAACTGGTTTCGTTTAGAGATACTGAAGGCAATCAGGCCATCATAGTGCAGTACGAGGCTGAAGCCCAAAAAGCGTTGGCGCTATAATACCGGATAGCTGCACTGCGGCGTAGTGATCAGCAAATGCAGAACAAAGAGAGCGCCATTAAGATGCTCTCTTTGTTCTTGTCACCATCACTGGCCCTAAAAATTGGCACCAAGAGTGAACCAGATTTTCTGCGTGTCGGTGGCAAAACCCTTGGCATTGTAATCGGCAAGTTTCAGGCCTGCATAATAGTTTTTGCTGATTTTCTTGGAAACTTGCAGATCGATCTCTTCGCCGTATGAGCCGCCGGTTGCTGCCGAGAAGTCGTGATAAATCACATCGAACTTCAGGCCCTTCATTGGTCCATCACCCTGAACTTTATAAGACAGGCTAGCAAATAAATCTTCCAGACCACCGCCTGGTGTGTTTAGAAATTTATCTGCCCAGCCGTTAAATTTGTGCAAGGTGGCCAGCGGCGTTTGAAAAGCAACGGTGCCGCCATTGTCGGACCCCAGCTTTTCAAGCCCGATTTTCCCGGTCAGACCATTGGCCGACAAACCGGCAGACAGGCTGAGATAATTGGCGCTGTAATCGGTCGGGTTATTCGCATTGTCTGTCTGGTTGGCGTATTCAGCAACATAAAGAAAACTTACTCCGCTATCACCGATTTTCTGTTTGCCATCCAGACGCACACCAAAGGTTTTGCTGGAAAGGCCAAACACCGGGGCATCATTAAGGTCAATGATGAGGCCATAAGCGGTGATCGTACCGATCGGCAGGCCGGTATATTTTGCATCCAGAATTTCTGTGTTGGTAGACAAGTCGCCAAAGGGATGATCGGAGCCAACAATACGGTTTACATTCCAAACATAGGCCGCCGTCAGGGTCAGATCCGGAATGGAGGTATTGATAAACCCGGTCATATCCCAGGTCTGGTCATTTTGTCGCCACCCCACGGTGCCGACAAAGCGTTGATTGTTCATATTCAACGCCACACGACCAGCCAGTAACGTGGTTTTGTCAAACCCGGTATAGGCCAGATAGGCCTGATTAACTTCGGTGATTTCCGGATCGGCAATCACCGGAAAGCGGGTTTTGCCATTGCCGGTGCTGTTAAAGGCCGTCGCCCCAACATTGGAAATATTGTCAAATTCCAGCACCCCAGAAAAGCCCTTAAACGTTGCCGTGGTAAACTTTAACCGGGTGCGCAGTGTCGATGCAAATGCATCCTGTGCGAAGCCGGTTTGGTCAACATTTTCAGCCCGATAACGAAAGGTCAGGCTAGCCTTGCCCAAGGTAAAGGCTTCAGATAATGAATTTGCCTCTTCAGCATAGGACGGTGCTGCTGCGATCAGTGCGAGTGATGCAATGCTGGCAAAAAGGCCAGACTTTGAAGGGGTGCGCATAACTTGAATTCCTGTGTGTGAATGAATACTGGTTGCATTCTATCGCCCTGTGATCACAAAAATTTGATCTGGGTCAAACCCTCATGGACAAAAGGTCGCAGCCAGCTTCACGCTCAGGTAAAACCGTCAGGCTGCACGGATACCTGCCACAAATTTATCCACTTCCCCTTTCAGTAAAGCGGCCTGTTGCGATAGTTCTTCAGCTGCAGATGTGACTTCGCTAGCTGCCTCACCGGATTCCTCCGAAGCTTGATTTACGCCAATAATATTACGACTCACTTCCTCAGTACCCGTGGCCGCTTCCTGCACATTATGAGCGATTTCCTGCGTTGCCGCCCCCTGTTCGCCCATGGCATCGGCAATCATTGTGGAGGTTTCATCTACGGCCTTGATAGATTTGCCAATTTTGCGCATCGAATTGACTGCCTCTTTGGTTGCCTTTTGTATATCGGCCACCTGGGCGCTAATCCCCTCGGTGGCCTTGCCGGTCTGGCTGGCCAATTGCTTCACTTCGGAGGCAACGACCGCGAAACCGCGCCCTGCCTCGCCCGCACGCGCCGATTCAATGGTTGCATTAAGTGCCAGCAAATTGGTCTGTTCAGCAATATCAGAGATCAGTTTAACCACCTCGCCAATACTGTCAGCCGTTGCGGCCAGGTTTTCCATTTGCGCCCCGGTTCTTTCCACCTCGGCCACAGCTTCTCTGGCCGCCCTGGAGGCCTGGCTCACCTGATTATTGATTTCAGCAATCGAGTGAGACATTTCCTCGGTTGCTGCCGCCACGGTCTGAACATTGGAAGCGGCTTCTTCAGAGGCCGCAGAGACAGCGGCAGACATGGTACTTGTATTTTGCGCAATACCGCTCATGGAATGCGCAGTGGATTGCAACTCTGTTGAGGCTGAAGAAACGCTTTGTACAATGCTGCCAACACTAGCGTCAAACGCGTCGGCCATTTTCGTCATCAAAGCTCTTTTTTCTTCTTCGGCGTGTTGTTTTTGCACCGCCTGCTCAGCTTCCAGAGCAATTTTCCTGATAGCATTATCCTTGAAAATCAAGACCGATTTGATCATCTCACCGATTTCATTCCTGCGTAAAGGCGGCAGCTCTACGTCCAGATTTCCTTCCGCAAGTTCAGTCATGGCATTGGTGACATTAGACAGCGAAGAGGTGATGCTGCGAATAATCAAAAAGGTAAGCGACAGGACAATACCCAGGGCCAACAGAGTGGTCAGAATGGTTTGCATCTGTGCTCGCGCCGCTTTGGTGCGCAGCATGTTCAGCTCATCTGACAAGTCCTGGCTAAGCCGGTTTTCCATTTCCTTTAAGGCATTTATTTTTTTGGTAATGGTGTCAAACCATTGATCCACACTCGTATTATCAAGATCACCATTTTCGCCGCCCTTATATGCA
>NVVV01000004.1 GCA_002733495.1 Robiginitomaculum sp. | reverse complement strand
AAGACCGGGCCTCGTGCCCGGTCTTTTTTTGTCGCGTATTAGGTTTTGCTAAAAAAGTCAGAAAATCCGCGCCTAACTGGTTGACGACAGAGGGATTTCGATGCCAAGTTCGCGCCTCACGTGTGGGGCACGGAATAAAGGCGGGATGGAAAATGATCAAATCTGAGTTGATCAGTACTCTGGTGGATGAAAATCCACATTTGTATCAACGCGATATCGAAGTTATTGTCGCTACGGTTTTTGAAGAAATCACCAAGGCACTGGAAAGTGGCTCACGGGTGGAATTGCGCGGATTTGGTGCGTTTTCCGTTCGCCACAGAGAAGCCCGCACGGGGCGTAATCCGCGTTCGGGCACATCGGTGTCGGTCAAGGCCAAAAGCGTTCCTTTCTTCAAGGCTGGCAAGGAATTGCGCGAAAAAGTGGACGCAGCAAAACGCTAAACGCCAAATCAACGGCACGTAACACAGCCTATGCTTTCCCATCAGGGGCGTCTCATCTGCAGATGCCCCTTTTTATTATGCGGTGCGGGTCATAAAGTGCGCCGCCACTAAGCGGAGACGACCATGGTACGCGTCAAAATTTGCGGGTTAACAGAGCCAGCCGGTGTTCGCACCGCGCTGGACGCTGGTGCCGACTATCTGGGCTTTGTATTTGCACAAAATAGCCCGCGTACAATAACGCCTGCCGAGGCTGCTGCACTGGCAGAACCGGCGCGCGGCAAAGTCAAAATCGTTGCGGTTCTGGTCAATCCCGGTGACAAACAGGTGAAAAAAGTGGTCGATCAATTGGCCCCGGATTTCATCCAATTGCATGGCCGGGAAACGCCAGAGCGGGTGCGAACCCTTTGGAAACGCTATCACATTCCTGTGATCAAGTCCTTTTCCATATCCTCAGCGCGCGATGTGACTGATACAAACCGTTATGCGCACACAGCAAGTATGTTTCTGCTGGATGCCAAAGCGCCAAAGGACACCAGGCAGGCAGGCGGCCATGGCCTGGCCTTTGACTGGCGCGCTCTTCTAAGCGCAAAACTGGATAAACCCTGGATTTTGGCTGGCGGCCTGACCCCGGATAATGTGGCCAAGGCGATTGCCCAAACCCATGCCAGGGTTCTGGATGTCTCTACCGGCGTGGAATCTGCACCCGGGATCAAGGATGCGCAAAAAATTGCAGCCTTTATGCTAGCCGCCAAACAGACCGGAGAGGTTTTGTGAACACAAAGACACAGCAAGACGTATGGCCGGATGCGCGCGGGCGCTTTGGTGAATTTGGTGGGCGTTATGTTGCCGAAACCCTGATGCCGCTGATTTTGGAGCTGGAAGGTGCCTGGGATGAGGCGCGCAATGACCCAGAATTTACCACGCAGATGGATGCCTATATGCGCGATTATGTGGGCCGACCCAGCGCACTTTATCATGCCGAGCGTTTATCTGAAGAGTTTGGCGGGGCCAAGATTTGGCTAAAACGCGACGAGCTGAACCATACCGGCTCGCACAAGATTAATAATTGCCTGGGCCAGGTTTTGCTGGCCAAACGCATGGGTAAGAAACGCATCATTGCCGAAACCGGGGCCGGACAGCACGGGGTGGCCACGGCCACACTGGCGGCGCGTTTTGGCTTACCGTGCGTGGTGTTTATGGGGGCCACCGATATTGAGCGCCAAAAGCCCAATGTGTTTCGTATGAAATTACTGGGGGCCGAAGTGGTGCCTGTCACCTCTGGCACCGGCACCTTGAAAGACGCCATGAACGAGGCCTTACGCGATTGGGTCACCCATGTGGACGAGACGTTTTATGTGATCGGCACCGTGGCCGGGCCGCACCCCTATCCGCATATGGTGCGCACCTTCCAGTCGGTCATTGGCCGCGAGGCGCGGGCGCAAATTCTGGAACGCGAAGGCCGCCTGCCCGATGCCTGTGTAGCCTGCATTGGCGGCGGATCAAATGCCATGGGCCTGTTTCACGCCTTTGTACCCGATGAAAATGTGCGCCTGGTCGGCGTTGAGGCGGCAGGCAAGGGTATCGAAACCGGCCTGCATGCGGCCTCGCTCAAAGGCGGCGCGCCCGGGGTGTTGCACGGCAATCGTACTTATCTTTTGCAAGATGATGACGGGCAGATCATTGATGCGCATTCTATTTCTGCCGGGCTGGATTATCCGGGCATCGGGCCAGAGCACGCCTATTTGCACGATAGTGGCCGCGCCGAATATGTTAGCGCCACAGACAAGGAAGCTTTGGAAATGTTTCAGCTTTGCACAAAGCTGGAAGGCATCATCCCGGCGTTGGAGCCCGCCCATGCCTTGGCCCGCGTTGCTGATCTGGCGCGCGAGCTTGGCCCCAAAGGCCTGATCATCATGAATATGTGCGGGCGCGGCGACAAGGATGTGTTTGCCGTGGCCGATCATTTGGGGGTGGAAATATGAGCACGCAGCCCATTGGTGCGGCGCGCCTTGCCGCCCGCTTTACCGAACGTAAGGCCCAGAATGAAGCCGCCTTTATCGCCTATATCATGGGCGGCGACCCGGATGTGAAATCAGCGCAAAAATTGCTCGATGGCCTGCCGGGTGCGGGTGCCGATATAATCGAACTGGGCCTGCCATTCACTGATCCCATGGCCGATGGCTCAGCCATTCAGGCCGCCGCGCTTCGGGCGCTAAACGCCGGGATACGGACCAGAGACGTTTTAGCCATGGCAGCAAAGTTTCGCAAAAAAGATCAACAAACACCCCTTATCGTTATGGGCTATTACAACCCGGTGCATCATATGGGCTGCGAAGCCTTTACCGACGCTTGTGTTGAGTCCGGTGTGGACGGGGCCATAATTGTGGACCTGCCCCCCGAAGAGGACGCGCCTTTACGCGCCGCCTTTGATAAAGCCGGGCTGGCGCTCATTCGCCTGGCAACCCCCACCACCGATGATCAGCGCCTGCCCACCGTGGTCGCGGGGACATCAGGCTTTGTCTATTATGTTTCGGTGGCCGGCATTACCGGCGCGTTGGTGCCCGAAACGGACCCAGTGGAAAAAGCGGTAAAGCGTATTCGCACCGCCAGCGGCCTGCCGGTTGCGGTGGGGTTTGGCATCAAGACCGAAGACAAAGCCGCCCAGATCGCCCGTATAGCCGATGGTGTGGTGGTTGGCAGCGCCATAGTCGACGCCATGGCGCAAAATGGTGTAGAAGCAGCCCTAAAGCTAACGCACAGCCTCAGCGAGGCTGTGCACAAGGCACGAAGTGAGCGTACATCATGAATACTAAAAACTGGCTCGACCGTCTGACCCCGCCGGGGATGAAGAAAATCTTTTCCAAGCGAGACACGCCGGAAAATCTTTGGGTGAAATGCCCGCTGTCTGGCGAAATGGTATTTCAAGAGGACTTGACCGCCGGTCTTTATGTCACCCCCGCCGGGCACCATATGCGCATCGGGGCCAAAACCCGCTTTGCCATTACCTTTGATAATGGCGAATATGAACGCATCCCCGTCCCCGCCGTGGCCGTGGACCCGTTGAAATTTCGTGATGACAAGAAATATACTGACCGCCTAAAAGCAGCGCGGGCCAAGACCGGGGAAGAAGACGCCATCAGCGTCGGCGTTGGCTGTATAGATGGCGTTGAAGCCGTTGTTTTTGTGCAAGATTTTGCCTTTATGGGCGGCTCCTTGGGCATGGCCGCCGGTGAAGGGTTTATCACCGCCGCCGAAGAAGCCCTAAGGCGTAAACTGCCGGTGATTGCGGTGATTGCCTCTGGCGGCGCACGCATGCAGGAAGGCGCGTTATCGCTGATGCAAATGCCGCGCACGACGCTGTTGGTCAACGATCTGAACGCGGCGCGGCTGCCTTATATTGTGGTGCTGACCGATCCGACATCGGGCGGGGTGACCGCCTCTTACGCCATGCTGGGCGATGTGCATATTGCCGAACCGCGCGCCTTGATCTGCTTTTCCGGGCCGCGCGTTATCGAGCAAACCATTCGCGAAAAACTGCCCGAAGGGGCACAGCGTTCGGAATATCTGCTGGACAAGGGCATGGTGGATGCGGTGGTCGATCGGCGCGAGCTGAAAGCTTACCTCGCCAATTTGATTACCCTTTTGCGCGGAGCAAAAGCCGCTTGAGCGCAAAACTGCGCATAGAGCAGGCCCTTGGCCGTTTTAACGCGCTGCACCAAAACGATATTGACCTTGGCCTTGATCGCATACGGGCGCTTTTGGGGCGTCTGGGCGATCCACATTTAAAACTTCCCCCCATTGTCCATGTGGCGGGCACCAATGGCAAAGGCTCTACCCTTGCCATGCTGGGCGCCATGGCAAAAGCGGCAGGCCTGCGCGCCCACATCCATACTAGCCCACATCTGGTGCATCTGAACGAACGCACTGTGATCGCCGGTACGCCGGTCAGTGATCTGGCTTTGGCCAATCTTCTCGAAGACATTGAGCGGGTCAATGCTGGGACGCCCGCCACCCAGTTTGAACTTCTGACCGCCGCCATGTTTTTGGCCTTTGCGCGCACCCCCGCCGATGTGGCCCTTATCGAAGTGGGCTTGGGCGGGGAATTTGACGCCAGTAATGTGCTGGAAAATCCCGCTTTATGCCTGATCACCCCCATCGCCCATGACCATGCGGACTATCTTGGCGATGACATGACCGGCATTGCCCGCGCCAAGGCCGGGATCATCAAGCCCGGCGCGCCGATTTTTAGCGCCGCGCAAAACGATATTGCCCGTGATGTTATTGAGCGCGCCGCCGCCCGCGCCCGCGCGCCCTTGCATATAATGGGCGAAGACATGCATGTGCGCGCCGAAGATGGCCGCCTGATCTATGAAAATGATCGCCAATTGCTGGACCTGCCCTTGCCGCGCCTGGCCGGTGCCCATCAGGTGCAAAATGCTGGTCTGGCCATTGCCGCCGCCGTGCATCTGGGCTGGGATCATGACGCCATTGCCAAAGGGTTGGAGAGCGTAAACTGGCCCGGACGCTTGCAACGCTTAAAAGGTGGGCCGCTGGCGGATGAGGCCCTGACCAAAGGCGCACACATCCTGGTAGATGGGGCGCATAACCCCCATGCAGCACGGGCACTGGCTGATACGCTGGTCCAGATACAAAGACGTGACCCAAGGCCGCTGGTGCTGATCATCGGCCTGCAAGGCACCAAGGATGCAATGCGGTTTTTTGAGGCGTTTGCCGCGCTGGCCCCCAAAGCCGTTACGTGCGTGCCGGTGCCGGATGCGCCGCACCCCATGGGGCTGGATGATATGCAAGAAGCGGCCAAGGCGGCGGGGCTTAACGCCCTCACCGCGCCCGATATTCACATCGCGCTGAAGAATGCCCTACGCATAGAAAAAGAGCCGCGCATTGTCATGAGCGGCTCTCTTTATCTTGTTGGCGCCATATTGGCGCAAAACTCTTAGCGCAGATCGCATTTCATAACGCGTAACTGCACCATAGAATGTCATTGCCGGGCGTATCCCGGCAATCCAGTACAGCGTTAAGGCACAACTAGATTACCCGAACCAGTCGGGTAATGACAGTAATATAAAAACCTTGAAGTCTTGTCAGGTAAAACGCTAAATCGCAGCAAGTTTTGCCCATGCTGTGCTTTGTCAAACTTGCTGCTGAGTTGTCATTGCCCGGCTTATCCGGGCAATCCAGTTCTGTGTTCAGTCACACAATAACAGTAAGGTCGATTGTTGCTTTTGTCTGGGGTCAGGCCGCGTTTACCGCGCTATTGAGCCATTCAGAAATTTTGCTTTTGGGCATCGCGCCCACTTTGGTGGCAGATACCTGACCGTTTTGAAACAGCATCAGGGTTGGAATGCCGCGCACGCCATATTTGCTGGGCACGCCGGGGTTTTCGTCAATATTGACCTTGGCGATGGTGACCTTGCCACCCATTTCCGCGCCGAGCTCTTCCAAGAGCGGGCCGATCTGTTTGCATGGCCCACACCATTCTGCCCAGAAGTCCACAAGAACGGGACCTTCCGCGTTCAGAACGTCGGCTTCAAAACTATCATCACTCACGGCAATGGTTGACATGGTAATCTCCTCATACTGGGCTGGTGTGGTTCCACACCCTCATGACGCTAGCTAGGGATGCAAAGGCCTTCCGTCAAGGGTTGGCGCGGTTTTGCATGGCCTGATCCAGTAAACTGTCCGCGAGGGGCATGAAATGCGGTCCATCTGTCCATAAAAGCGCACAGCGCACTTTTCGCGTCGGCCAGAGGGTGCGCAGCAAGGCACGATAGGCCGCCATTTGCCGCAAATAGGCGGTGGGCACACCAGCGGGTGTTTTGGGGGCCGGGCGATTGGTTTTGTAATCCACCACCAGCACCGCGTCATCACTGACCACCAGACGGTCAATCTGCCCGGCCAGCATGATGGTTTCCTCCCCGGCCAGTACCGTCCCGGATATGGGCAGTTCGGATCGGCTATCGGGGCCAAACAGCGTGGCAAAGTCCGGGGTTTCCAAGACCCCAAACACCGCCTGCAAAATATCATCGCATTGCGCCTCATCCAGCGCGGGCTGGGATGCGAGAAAAGCCTCCGCCGCTGCGCGCCGCTCTGGCACTGCCACTTCTGGTAGGGATTGCAATAAGGTATGGATCAAGAGGCCGCGCTGAAACCGGGCTGGTCCCCCTTCGGCCAGCGGCGAAAGCACCGCGCCCTGATCATCATCATCAGTTAACCAGCGCGATGGCGCGGCGCGGCGCAGGGCCGGGGCATCGGCGGGCAAAACATCACCCACCCAGTCCGGCACAGGCGCCGTCTCCAAGGCGTCGGCTTGTGCTTTGGCTGCCTGTGTTTGCGGCCCGGCCCCATAGCGTTTTGCCGCTGCCCCCGATGGCGTTTCAAAGCCTTCAACCTGCTGGCGTTCTTCCAGTCGGGCAAAGGCATTTTCGCAATAAGCATACCAGCTTTGCGCGTGCATGACGCCTTCGCCCTGGCCCATTTTGGCCCCGCAAATGACCAGGCGGTCCTGGGCCCGTGTCATCGCCACATAAAGCAGGCGTTTGTGCTCGTCTGCCTCCCGGTGCGCCGCCTCTTCACGAAGCGCGGCGCAGACACCCGGGTCTTTTTTCTTATTCGGCGACCAGAAAAGCGCACCGCCTGCGCCAAACATCAGCCCGCTATTGCGGGGCTGGCCTGGTCCCTTGGCGGTGTCGGGCAGGATCACCAAAGGCGCTTCTAAGCCCTTGGCCGCGTGCACGGTCATCACCCGCACTGCATTGCCGGCGTTTTCCATTTCGCGTTTGATCTGGGTTTCATCGTCGATATTTTGCGCGACAAAACGGGCCAAAGCCGGAGCCTGCTCACCCTGATGCGCTTGCGCCTTTGATAAAAACTCACGCACCGGATCTTCGGCCTCAGGGCCAAGGCGGGCGAAAAGCCGCCGGGCATAGCTTTCCCCGGTAACACTGGGCCGATAAAGCAGCCCGGCAAAAAACGAAAAAGGCGTGGCTTGGCCTGCCCGGGCGCGCAAATCAGCCATTAAGGCTTTGGCCTCAGCAAAGCGCTTATCCTCGCTCTGGTTTAGCGCCACACTTAACGATTGCCCCCGGGGCCGCTCTGCCGCCAAATCATAAAGCGCCGCCTCATCCAGCACCGGCTCCGCCGATTGTGCCGGATGTAAAAACGGCCCTTTTAGAAACTCGGCTAGTGCCAGATCGTCCTCGGCCAGAACTGCCGCACGCGCCGCACTCATCAGGTCCAGCACCGCCGTTTGTGCCGATAAAACCATGCGGTCCGCCCCGGCCACAGGAATGGCGCGGATTTTTAGCTGGCGGATGATCTCATCAAAAAGACCGCCGGTACGGCTGCGCACCAAAATCATAACATCGCCCGGCTTGAGCGGTCGTTTATGCCAGTTTTGCCCACGCTTTTCGCTGATCAACTCGCGATTCTCAAGCCAGTGGGCAATGCCCTTGGCAATATTGGCGGCCAGTTGATTGCGCGCACTTTGCGGGGCCGGGGCATCGACCGGCGCGGCGGGGTCTTCTTCGGGCATGGCTACCGGCCTTGGCACCGGGTCCCACAGCTCGATGGTGCCCACATCATCCGCGCGCTGGGCCTGATGGGGCACATAATGGGCAAAGCCCGGCGATGATGGGGGCGTATCCTCGTTTTGATAGTCTGCGGCCTCGCCAGCAAACTTTGTCTCAAGGTCTGATGGCAAAGACGCTGGTCCGGTAAAGGGTGCAAAGGTTTCATCCACCATGGTCAGCACTTGTGCCGTCGAGCGCCAGGAGAGCGCCAGTTCGGGCAGGCAAAACCGGCTTTGGCGCGCCGTGGTCAGTGCCGTCAGGCGCTCGGCCTCGCTTTGAAACAAAGCCGGATTGGCCCCCTGAAAGGCATAGATAGATTGTTTGGGATCGCCCACGGCAAACAATGTGCGGATTTTGTCGCTGGACCCTTTTCCGGCAAAAAACTCGGCGCTGAGGCGGCGGATCAGCGCCCATTGCCCGTCGCTATTGTCCTGCGCTTCGTCCACCAGAATATGCTCAAGATCGTAATCGAGCTTATAAAGCACCCAGTCGGCGGCATCCGAATGGGCCACCAGATCGACACTTTTTTCGATCAGATCATCAAAATCAAGCGCGCCGACCTGGGCCTTGGCCCGGCTGACATGATCGCTATAGGCCGCAATCAGCACCAGCGCCGCACGGGTGTTTGCCAAGACGGCGGCGGCGTTCATGCGGCCCCGAGTGCGCAACAAATGTGCCTGCACATCCGCAATGTTTTCTTCCACTTCCGAGTGCGATTTTTTAACGCCTGCGGTTGGCAGACGTTTGGACGGTGTGCCGCCTTTTGTGAAAAGCGCGCCAGACAAATGCGCGAACGCCGTGGCTTTATCTGCGCAGGCAAGGGCGCGTATTATCGCCGCCGCACAAGCTTTGTCGGTTTTTAGCCCTTCGGCCAACCACCCGGCCATGCGCTTCAGATCATCATGGTCCAGCGCATCCCAACCAGCCTCGGCTTCGCCTTGTACATTGGCGTCCACATCAACACCCAGCGTCTGTGCACTGACCTTCAAAGCACCCTCAGCCCCGCTTTCACTGGCGATCAGCCGAGCGATAGTGCGCCCATCATTAGCGGCAAAGCGATAAAGATTATCCAGCGCATCACCGCCAAGACCAGCCACATGTTCAATGGCGCGGGCGATGGCCCCGCGTTCATCGGCATAGGCCTGCGCACCTATATGAGCGATGGCGTCATGGCGTATCTGCGCCGACAGACGATCATCCAATACGGTAAAACCGGGGCTGATCCCCGCTTCGGCAGGAAAGCGGCGCAAGAGCGATTCACAAAACGCATGAATGGTCCGTATTTTCAGACCGCCCGGGGTTTCCAGCGCTAGGGCAAACAGCGCCCGCGCCCGGCGCAAATCGGCTTTGCCGGTGCTAATGCCGACATCCATTTGCACCAGTTCAGCGCGCAAATGCGCATCATCCATAATGGAATAGGCCCCAAGGCGAGCAAACAGGCGGTTCAGCATTTCCGCCGCTGCGGCCTTGGTATAGGTGACGCACAAAATGTTTTGCGGCGCGACGCCCGCCATCAGCAGGCGTGTGACCCGATTGATCAGCACATGGGTTTTTCCCGACCCGGCATTGGCCGAGACAAAGGCCGAGCTGAGCGGATCAGCGGCGCTGGCTTGCGCCGCCTTGGCGATGTCGATCGCCGTGCTCATGTGCTGTCCCCCTCATTCTCCAGAGCCGAGGCCCATTCGGACCGGCGGGCCAGATGGTCATACTGGCTATAACTGTCCACATATTTGGCCCGGGGCTGGCACAAATAAGGATGCGACGGGTCATCAAACCAGGCGATTAAATCGCGCAATTGGTCAAGCGCCCGTTCCTGAAACTGTGCCGCACTTATGTGTTCTCCGAGTGAGCGCTTGCTGCCCGCCTCCAGCGCCTTGAAATCGCCGGGCGTGCTGGCGCCAGAGATTTTGATATAGCCCAAACTGCATGTGGTTCCCTGTATGCGCGCCTCGCCCCGCATAAAGCCGTTTTTCTCTAAAATAGCGGCTTCTAGCGGCAATTGAGGATCAAAGCCTGCATACACCTCGGCGGGGCTGGCAAAGCCGCCGGTTTTATAATCCAGCACGGCATAGCCATCCACGCCCCGATCAATGCGGTCCGCATAGGCCTTGATGGTAAAGTCGCCGCCGGGACCGGGCACGCACAGCTCGCCTTGGCCCTCCAGCATGGCTGGCAACCAGCCCGCCTCTCTTCGCTCACATTCCCAGTTCAACACCCAGTCGGCAGCGCGCAAAAACCGCGCCCGTTCTGCCGGGATCTGGTGCGGCGCAAAGCCCTGATTGTGCAAGGCCTTCACCATCAACGTGTTTAGATGCGCCGCCGCCTGTGGATCATCCGGGGCCGGGCCATCACGCAAAAACTGCTCCAGCGCATCATGCACGGCGGTGCCGCGCTCTGCCGGTCCAGGCTCTGCCCCCAGCGCGTCCAGTGGCTCTAGGTTCAAGATGAAACGGGCGTAAATTGCATAAGGGTTGCGGATCAGGGTTTTTAACCGCGTCACATAAAAGCTGCGCGGGCGCTTGATCAACGGTGGTTTTGGCGTAGGCGCACAAACCGGATGCACCGCGTCTGGTGGCACCTGATCCAATTTTTGTGCCAGCATTAGATAGTCCGCATCCGGGGCGAGAATGGCCGTGGCCTCTTTTTCTGTCTCAACGCCGCAACGGATCAGGGTTTGTAGACGCCACAACCAGCGCGAGGCAATGGTCGGGTCGGCCCCGGCGCGCTTTGCACGGCTAAGCAATACCTTTTGCTTGCTGGCATGTTCGGCAAAGTCATGGGCGGCAAGGCCCAGACGACGTTCCGGGTCCGGCAGGCCAAGGTCCAGCTTCAGCGCCCGTGGCAAAAATGGATCCTGCGCCGGATAGGCCGGCCAACTGCCCTCATTCAACCCACCCAGCAACACCAGATCGACGCTGATCATGCGTGCTTCTAATGGTCCCAAAATGCGCGCCCGGGCCGGGGCGGACCCTTCGGGGCGGACCGGGCGTTGATGTGAAAAGGTTTTAAAAAGGTGGAAATACTCGCGCGCCGTGATGTTTTGCAACGCGTCGGCATCCCCCATCAAAGTGCGCAAAAGTGCCGCTGCCGAAGCCCCGGCGCGGCCACACCAAAGCCGCGCATCGCCGCTTTTTTGATCATCCTGCGCCAACAAAGCCGCTGCCGTCGCATGGGCGCGCGCCCAGTCAGCGACCGGGGCTTCTTTGAGGTCATCAAAGGCAGTAAAGGCGGCGCACAGATTTTGCGTAAAATCGCGCAAATCCGCACCCTCTGGTATCTCCGCACAGAGCGCGAACAGCGTGTCAAAGCGCTTCACACCACGTAAATATTGCGTCTCCAACTGGCCCGCCCGCGCCCGCGCCCGGGCTTGATCCAGACCCAGCGTGCAAAAAGGTGACCCCAGAAGCGAAGCCAGCACCAGAGGGTCCGTCGGGGCGCAGGCGGCTTCGGCCAAAAGGTTTAAAAACACCCCCAGCGGCGTTGTATCCAGCGGCGTGCCCGCGCTGTCATCAATGTTGATCTGCCAACGCCAGAGCGCAGCGCTCACCCGTTCGGCAAGGCCCCGGTCCGGCGTGATCAGCACGGCGGTCTTTTGCGGATCGTCCAGCGTATGGCGGATCGCCAAGGCCAGCGCCAGCGCCTCTTCCTCCTCGTTTTGTGCCTCAATAAGGCTAAGGCCAGACAGGCCTGTGCGGACCAGTTCTGCCGGGGCCAGTGTTTCGGCCTTGGCCAGACGCAACAGGCGCTCGGCCCAGTCTGCGGTGGCCTGGGCTGGCAATAAGGCCTCGTTTATCAAGCGGCGGCGGGTGCGGGCTGGTTTGGCTTCCCTGGTCCCCGGCCACGGGCGCACATCGCCGCGCGTAAGCCCCATATGGGCCAGTAAGCGCGACAAGCCATATTGCGGATGCGCCGGGCTTTGCTCTACGCTTTGCCAGTCTTCATCAGACAGGCTTTCATCCAGCCCCGGCAGCACCACCACGCCTTTGGGCAAATGCGAAATTACCGTCAGCAAATTGGCCGTTGCCGGCACCGAGCCAGTGGAGCCGGCGGCAATTACCATATGGTCCGGCGGGGTCTCCTGCCAGCTTTGCGCCAGGGCGCGCAGCACCGCTGAACGATAGGCCGCCGGGTCAGACCCCCTAAGGGCGCGCAAATGTTCTGGCCAATATTGCATAACAATGTCCAGAAACAGGGTGGCGCGTTTGACATGATCGGGCTGGCCACTGAGGCGTTCATTAAATTCATCGAGGGCCAGATCAAAGGTTTTAACCTCTTCGGTATGGGCCTCATCCATCAGCCGGGCCAAAGCCTCGGCCTCGGCCAAGGCCACGGCCAAGGCCGCGTTTTGGCCACTGGCGCGCAGACGCGCCTGCACCAGTGCGCAAAGATCAAACAAACGGCGTTCAGACGATAAAGCGCGGGGCGATAATAGTGCCAGCGCCCCCGGCTCAAACGGCGGTTCGTCCACGTCCACATCGCCAATGGCGCGAATGCGCGGCAATAACACTGCCCCCGTACCACCATGGGCGGCAATGAAAGCATCGCTAAGGGCGCGCACTGCCCGGCGTGTCGGCACCAATACCATGGCATCGCTGAGGCCATAGGGCGATCCGGCATCACTGGCGGCATAAACGCCCTGGGCCAATTGATGAAGAAAATTTGCCCCGGACGGCATGGAAAACACCCGGGGGCCCGGCATGGCCAATATGCTGGCCGGGGCGCTCATGCGCCGCTTTTTGCCAGATAAGCCTCGGCATCATCCAGAGCCGCTGGATCACCCACATGCAACCAATAGCCGTCCAACACCACACCATAAAGCGCGCCCTGTACCTGGGCCTTATCCCAGATCAAATTGGCAGAGAAAGGCCGCTCGGCTTCACCATCCAGCAAGCCTGGGTCCAAAATTTGCGTCCCCGCATAATAATAAGGCACCGCTTCATCCGGACCACGGCGGCGCAAACGCCCATCGGGTTCAAGGTCAAAATCACCTTTGGTGTTCAAGCCAAGCGCGTGGGTTTTGCGCGCCAGCAAAAGTACCGCCGCCGGTTTTTTCACCGTATCAAACTTGGCCTGCAAAGCGGCAAACGGGTCGGTTTTCACCCCCGCCCAGATCACATCGCAATTCATGGCAAAAAACGGCGCATCCCCCAGCAAGGGCCGCGCCCGCACCAAAGCCCCGCCGGTTTCCAGTAACTGATCGCTTTCATCGGAAATTTCAATTTCTGGTGCGCCTTTTCGGGCCGCCAATTGCCCGCGCACATGGTCAGAAAAGTGATGCACATTGACGATGGCTTTGCCGACACCGGCATCGCGTAGCCGGTCCAGTTGGTGCGCCAGCAAGGTGCGCCCATCGACATTGACCAGGGCCTTGGGACAGGTTTTGGTCAGCGGCAACATCCGTGTGCCCCGCCCCGCCGCCAGCACTATGGCGCGACCCGGCAAGGCCATTAGTCGCGCTCCGTAAAGATGGTGGGAATATGGGTGTGCATCCAGGCGTTCAGGTCTGTCAGCGACGGGTGTGCAAGACAGCGGGCCAGATTGCGCGCGGTGATCGACAAAAATTGCAAATAACGTTCCTTGCCATCGCGCTTGGCCAGACGGATGAAAATGCCCAGCACCTTGGCCGAGCGCTGGGCCCCCAAAACCGCATAGCTGGTCATAAAGGCGTCTGTGTTTCTGATTTTGGCATGGTTCAAAAAGCGGGCGATCATTGCTGCTTCCAGACCCGGCGGCAGATCGCGCCGCGAATCCTGTAATAAGGACACCAGATCATAGGCAGGCGAGCCAAAAAGCGCATCCTGAAAATCAATCAGGCCGACCCGGGCAATGCCTTCGCGTTTGGAAAGCCATAAAAGATTTTCCGCATGCACATCACGCAGGCTGAGCACCCGGGGCAATTCGTCAAGGCGGGCAAAAGCCTCTTTCCAGAGCGCCAGAGCCTCTTCATGAGCCGCCGCGTCCAATGTCGAGCCGCGATAAGGCGCATACCAGTCAAGGAGCAGGCTGGCCTCGGTCAGAAGCGCGCAAGTGTCATAATCAAGCAGGGTCCAGTCATCACCGCCAAAAGGCATTTTGGCTTCAAAGCTGGAGCGGCTGAGCGCCGCCAGCGCATCTACCGCCGCGCCATAAAGTTCGGCCTTGTCAACTTTGATACGGGCAAAAAGATCATCGCCCAGATCTTCCAGCAATAATAAATTGCGCTCATGATCTGCCGCCATAATCTTTGGCGCAGAAAAACCCCGCGCCACCAGCTCGCTGGCCAAGGCGGCATAAGCCCCTGTATCAGACCCGGCGAGGCGCGCCTGAGCGTTATAACCAAGACCAGCGCGCTTTTCTTCGCTAGCGTCTGGTGGACAATAAGAACCTTCACTGCCCGCCGGAGCATCCATCAATATAGCCGGGCCATCGGCACCAAAAAGGCGCTCATAACGGCGCGAAGAGGCATCGGCCACCAGCGCCTGACGCTTTGCCTCGCCCCAGCCGGCGCGTTGCAGAAAACTCTCAATTTCGGCATTGCGGTTATTGGTGTTCACAGCGGCCCTCCCAGGACTGACCATGGGGGACAAGCCTTACCAAACGGCTACCATCATTATCAATTGTCAGGGAAATATCCAATCGTGCTGCGGGCAAGAGTGCGCCCAGTCTTTGCGGCCATTCTATCAAAGTGAGCGCGTCATCAAAGCGCTCTTCAAGGCCAATCTCTATTATCTCTTCCAAAGTTTCAAGCCGGTATAGATCAGCATGGATAATGTCAAATTTCGGGGCTTCATAATATTGCATCAAGGTGAAGGTGGGGCTGGGCACTTCGGTGTCTGCACCGCACAGCGCCCGGATGTAGGCGCGCGCCAGAACGCTTTTTCCAGCCCCCAGATCGCCATAAAGACAGAGCACATCACCGCCGCGCGCCCCCTTTGCCAAAGCGGCACCAAGACGCATGGTCCCGGCCTCATCGGGCAAAATATGCTGGCGGGGAAAGGGCGTCATGCAAGGGTCTTAAAGCCTTGGCGAAAGCCTGACAATGTACCCATTGCGGCCAGGGGGCTTGATCTTGCGCGCCAGCACTTTAAATGACCCTAATAATGTGAGATGGAAGAACAATGGTAAAGATTACATATATTGAGCATGACAACACCGAACACACCATTGAGGCCGAGCCCGGCGTCACTTTGATGGAAGCGGCGGTGAACAATATGGTGCCCGGCATTGATGCCGATTGCGGCGGGGCCTGTGCCTGTGCAACCTGTCATGTTTATGTTGATCCAAAATTTGCAGCCTTGACCGGCACAGCTGAAAGCATGGAAGAAAGCATGCTGGATTTTGCCTCTGAACAAAAGCCTGAATCGCGCCTGTCCTGCCAGATCACCTTGAGCAAAGAGATGGACGGCATTATCTTGCGCATGCCCCGCTCCCAAGGGTGAGTATGGCCCAAAAATGGTCTGCACTGGTGCTGGTGGCTCTGTTCGTGTTTGTCGGCTGCGCCTCTAAAAAACCGTTTCGCCTGAGTAATGCCTACCCCATGCCCCCCAGCATCAAGCGCCTGAGCGAACCCGGCGCCTGTCAGGGCGGCGAGGCGCTGGCGGCACGCACATTGATCGTGCCTAAATACCCCCGCTTTGCCAAACGCCAGGGCCGTCAGGGCTGGGTGGTGGCCAAGCTGGATGTCCGGCCCGATGGCCAGACCGATGCAGTATCCATCAAGCGTTCCGCGCCCGGCGGGGTTTTTGATGGCTCGGCCATCAAAGCGATTGAGAAATGGCAATTCGCGCCGGTTGGCGGGACGGGTCTGAAAAATTGCCTGGTGTTTATTGACTACCGTCTGGGTCAGGTGCGTATCGGGCGCTAAGCCTGCTTTTTCTTTTTTGGCCCTTACTTTACCCCTTAAAGGGATAAAAATTTACTTTTTTTACCCTTAATTGACCCTTATTTACCCTCTTTTACCCCTATAAAACGGGGATAAATAAGAGATGTGCACGCCTTCTCAATAGGCTTTAATATAGGTCAATTTGAGTGAAGATCGGCGGGCGTCAGCATCGCGATAGGACAGGAGAAAACGTCCTCAAATAGCGAGGCTTGCCGTCGCGATAGCACACAAAAAAGAAAATGGTGGGCGATACTGGGATTGAACCAGTGACCCCTACAATGTCAATGTAGTGCTCTCCCGCTGAGCTAATCGCCCTAAAACAAGCCAAAAACTATCTTGGCCTTGTGATAAGAATGGCGTCTATAGCCAAGGGTCGCACCGCTTGCAAGAGGCGGCGTCAGTGCGCCCGTAATAGACAGACAAAACTAGGCTGCCATCACCCGCTCAACTTCGGCCACCAGCTCACGCAGGTGAAACGGCTTGGAGAGAACCTTGGCATCCTTGGGCGCCTGATGGCCCGGGTTCAGCGCCACAGCAGCAAAGCCGGTAATGAACATGATCTTTAAGGATTTGTCTTTCTCGGCGGCTTTGCGGGCCAGTTCAATGCCATCAACACCTGGCATGACAATATCGGTCAGCAACAGATCAAAATCTGTGGGGCCTTCGCGCAAAGCGTCCAGCCCTTCATCGCCATCGGCACAAGAGACCACTTCATGACCGGCCCGTTCCAGCGCCCCCGCCAGAAAGCCTCTCATTGAATCATCATCTTCTGCCAGTAATATCCGTGCCATGTCCCAACTCCTGATACCCGTATACACCCTCTTTTGGGGCGATTTTATGAATGCTGATGAAAACAATACCCCAAGAGAGTAAAGGGGTGGTGAAGGGATGAGGCTTTACCGCACCCTTGACGGCAGGCGGTGTCTACGCAAAAACCATGTTATGAATGTCTGGAATACGCTCGACGCTGTTACCAAGCCGTCCCGGCATAACCTGTGGCCGGAGCTGAAAGTCGCCTTCAGCGCGCATACACCAAAGCCTGATGTGCCGGTACTGTTTGCCGCCCCGCATTCCGGGCGCTGTTACCCGGCGGCCTTTTGCGAACAAAGCGCGCTGGATGCCTACACCCTGCGCGCCTCGGAAGATGCCTGGGTGGACGAGCTGTTTGCCAGTGCCAGCCATTATGGGGCCTCGACCCTGATTGCGCATTTTCCCCGCGCCATGGTGGATGCTAATCGCGACCCGGCGGAACTGGACCCGGCCATGTTTGAAGGTTTTGCACCCGGCCAGCCGGTAAAGCACAGCGCCCGCCTGTCCGCTGGCCTTGGCGTCATTCCGCGTATCGTGGCGGCCAATACGGCCATTTATGATCACAAACTGCCCTTTAGCGAGGCCATCGCCCGCCTGCATCATTTGCATGGTCCCTATCATCAGGCGTTAGGCGAGATGCTGAAACAGCAAAATGAGACCCATGGCTCTGCCTTGCTGGTCGATTGCCATTCCATGCCCTCTGCTTGCGCCGCAAACGGCCCCGGCGGGATAGCAGATTTTATATTGGGGGATGGCCATGGCCAGACCTGTGATGAGGCCCTGATCGCCCATATGGAGGCCGTCTTGCGCGCCATGGGCTATCGTGTTTTACGCAACACCCCCTATGCTGGCGGGTATACGACCTTGCGTTATGGGCAGCCATCCTTGCGTTTTGAAGCCATACAGATCGAGATTAACCGGGCGCTCTATATGGATGAAAGTACGCAGCAAAAGCATAATGGCTTTACCCGTCTGCAACGGAATATGGATGTGTTGAGCCAAGACATATGTGCCTTCACTGGCTCATAAAAAAACCGCGCCAAAAAGGCGCGGCTAAAGTGATGTAGGGAGGAAACACCCAAAAGGGTGACGGCGTGTGACGCCGCTACATCTGAACAATATATTGCAGTGCACAAAAATCAAGGGTGCGGCGCACAAAAGTCAGACTATGGCTATCTTTTAGGCCTTGATTGCTCTAGCTGACGCTTTTGCCGTTTCCGGCTGACGATCAAAGAGACCAATTCCAATGCGTAATATTGCCATCATCGCCCACGTTGACCATGGGAAGACAACACTGGTTGACCAGATGCTGATTCAAACCGGCGTGTTTGCCGCCCATGAGAATCGCCCTGAGCGGGCGATGGACAATATCGACCAGGAGCAGGAGCGCGGCATTACCATTATGGCCAAATGCGCCAGTGTCACCTGGCAGGGTACGCGCATTAATATTATCGACACCCCGGGTCATGCAGACTTTGGCGGCGAGGTGGAACGCATCCTCTCTATGGTTGATGGCGCGGTCTTGCTGATTGATGCCGCTGAAGGCCCAATGCCGCAAACCCGCTTTGTGCTGTCAAAGGCTTTGGGCCTAGGCCTCAAACCCATGGTGGTTTTGAACAAGGTGGACCGCACCGGCGCAGACCCGGAAAAAGCACTGAACGCCGTCTTTGACCTTTTCTCTGATCTGGGCGCGTCTGACGAGCAACTGGACTTTCCCTTTGTTTACGCCGCCGGTCGTGATGGCTGGGCCAGCAAGGAAGAAGGCGTGGTCGGTGAAAACCTGGACCCGCTTTTTGAAACCATTGTGGACTTCACCCCGGCCCCTGAGGCCGCCAAGCGCAAGGGCGAACCTTTTACCATGCTGGTCACCATGCTGGATGCCGACCCCTATGTGGGCCGGGTGCTGACCGGACGTATCGAGAGCGGAACCATCCGCACTGGTGATATGGTGCAGGCATTGGCCCGCACCGGCGAGCCTATTGAGCGCGCACGCCTTTCCAAGCTATTTATCATGGAGGGCATGAGCCGCGTGCCCGCCGAAGAGGTTCATGCCGGTGATGTTGTGGCCATTGCCGGTTTTAGTACCGCCAATGTGGCCGATACCCTGGCCGCGCCAGAAGTAAAAGAACCCATTACCGCCAACCCGATTGATCCGCCCACCATGGCGGTGACCATCTCCATCAACGATTCCCCATTGGGTGGTCGTGATGGCGACAAGGTGCAATCGCGCATTATTCGGGACCGTCTGATGCGCGAAGCGCGCTCCAATGTGGCCATCGAAGTGCGGGATGCCTCCACCGGGGCCGACGCGCTGGAACTGGCCGGGCGCGGCGAGTTGCAATTGGGGGTGTTGATTGAAACCCTGCGTCGCGAAGGTTTTGAGCTGTCTGTCTCGCGTCCACGGGTGCTGATCCGCACCGATGAGGCCACGGGTGAACGCCTTGAGCCTTATGAAGAAGTGGTCTGTGATGTGGATGATGCCCATTCGGGCACGGTGATTGAAAGCCTGACGCAGCGCAAAGCCGAGCTGAAAAACATGGGGCCAGCCGGGGCCGGTCATACGCGGCTGGTGTTTGATGCGCCGTCGCGCTCGCTGATTGGTTATGGCGGCAGGTTTTTAACCGAAACCCGGGGCAAGGGCGTGTTAAACCGTGTGTTCTCGCATTGGGGACCATGGCGCGGTGTGATCGAGGATCGGGCCAGAGGCGCGCTGATCTCAATGGCTGATGGCAAGGCCTCGGCCTTTGCGCTGATGAATATTGAACCACGCGGCACCTTGTTCATTGGTGCGGGCGAACAGGTCTATAACGGCATGGTTATTGGCGAATGCACCCGGGGCGATGATTTGATGGTCAACCCGATCAAGGGAAAAAAACTGACCAATATGCGCGCCTCAGGCAAGGATGATGCGGTGACATTGATCACACCAAGGCGTCTCACTTTGGAACAGGCCATCGCCTGGATCGCCGATGACGAGCAAGTTGAAGTAACCCCAAGCGTCGTCCGTGTACGAAAAGTGGACCTTGACCCCATAAAACGCAAGCAAAAACAAAAGCTTAATAAATAAACATATTTCGGCACCACTTTTGCATTCATTTTGTCAGGCACAACACACCGTGTCAGGTAAAAAGAATGAGAGTGCGTTATGGTCAATTCTATTGATATTCATGTGGGGCGTCGTCTGCGCCGTCGTCGTCGCCTTTTGGGCATGACTCAACAGGGCCTGGGGGAACAGGTCGGTATCCGCTTTCAGCAAATTCAAAAATATGAATGTGCGGCGAACCGGATCAGCGCCAGCCGCCTGTTTGACCTTTCCGAAGCCTTGCACGTCCCGGTGCAATACTTCTATGACGGGTTAAGCAATGAGGAAGCGGCCAATGATTCTCATGCCTTGCCAGCCGATATTCTGACGCAAAACGAAACCATGGAACTGGTTCGGGCTTATTACACGCTCGATGAAAGTACGCGGCGACGCCTGCTGGAACTGGCCAAAGCCATGAGCGGAACAGCGCCTGCCGCCTGAGCCTGTTTATGAGTTCGTGATCTAGCCTTGGGGTTCATGCAGCGATACAAATGCGCATGTCCAAAACACCAAAGCCCCAGGATCAGTTGTCAAGCCTGCCACGCCGTCTTGGCGAGGAAGAGCGCGCCAAATTTGGCCGCTTTTCCTTTGTCCTGGCCGATGCCGCCGCCAAAGTAACCTTGGCGCATTTTGACACCCCTATCGGGGTTGAGGTCAAGCCGGATCACCCTAGCGGGTATGACCCGGTAACCATTGCGGACCGGGGCGCTGAGCGCGCTATTCGGGATTTGCTGGACCACCATTACCCGGATCATGGCATTCGCGGCGAGGAATATGGCGTTAAAGACACCATTAGTGATTTTAGCTGGGTGCTGGACCCCATTGATGGCACTCGCGCTTTTATCAGCGCCTTGCCGGTCTGGGGGACACTGATTGCCCTCACCCGAAACGGGCGGCCCGTATTAGGCCTGATGGATCAGCCAGTAACGGGCGAGCGGTTTTTTGGTCTGGGCGATAAGGCCTGGCTGTATAAACACGGTCAGCAACAAAGACAGCTAAAAACCCGCTCTTGCGAAGGTCTGCACGCGGCAACCTTGTGCACCACCGATCCCACCCTGTTTACAAAAAAAGAGCGCCCAGCGTTTGAAGTTTTACGTGAGACCACACGTTTGCAGCGTTACGGCCTGGACTGTTACGCCTATGCAGCATTGGCGCGTGGCGGCGTTGATCTGGTGATTGAATCCGGCCTTCAGGATTACGACATTGCGGCGCTGATCCCCATTGTCGAGGGGGCTGGCGGCACGGTCACCAACTGGTCTGGCGGCACCGCCTGGCAAGGCGGCCAGGTGCTGGCCAGTGGCGATGCCCGCGTGCATGACGAGGCGCTGGCGCATCTGGCCGATGCCGCGCTTTAAAGCGTGGGAACATCCGACAAAGCGGTCACGATGGGGCAATCAATGCTGGCATCGCGCGGACAGGCATCGACATAGGCGGCCAGCACATCTTCCATCCGTCTCAGGTCTTCTATTTTTGTCCGTACGTCCTTTAATTGCTTTTCTGCCTTTTGGCTGATTTGCTTGCAG
This sequence comes from Robiginitomaculum sp., assembly GCA_002733495.1. GTDB lineage: Bacteria > Pseudomonadota > Alphaproteobacteria > Caulobacterales > Maricaulaceae > Robiginitomaculum_B. Next base: position 87,184 of record NVVV01000004.1, on the reverse strand, counting down.
GTGCGCCCTTCTGAATTTGCCAGGTTGAGCAAAGAGAGGGTCTGGGAGAGGCTGAACCCCAGCGCCCGACAGCGTTTAACGAACATCAGCCGTTCGATCTGCGCTTTCGTATAGAGCCTGTAACCGTTCTCGCCCCGGGCAGGCGATGTCAAAACCCCGGCCTTTTCATAATACCTTATGGTCTCAATTTTTACGCCGGTCAGTTTGGCAACATTTCCGATATAAAATTCACGTCTGTGTGAGGTCATGATAATAGCTCTTGAGCCTATAGTTACTACAGGCCTTATACACTGGCTCAGGTTTTAAATACAAGGCAATATTAAATCATGATGAAAACGAGTATCCGGGCAGTTTGTTTACTAGGTCCGCTCATGGCGGCATCAGGAACGGCTTTTGCCGCCCCCATCACGTTTAATACGGCGCTGCCGGTCAGCAAGGGCGAGGTCCTGCTGCGCCAGCAATTCATTGTAACCAACCTTTCTGATCGCCTGAATGGCATGAAGCGAGACGTTACGGTGCGCGCCGGTGTTTCTGTACTGGGATATGGCGTAACGCCAAAGCTGGCGCTTTTTGGCGTAGCGCCCCTGGTTAATATTGACCGTGAAATAGGCCCTATGAACAGCAATTTCACTGGGCTTGGTGATGCCACCATTTTTGCCCGTTATGAAATTTATAGAAATGACAGGCCTGGAAAGACCATCCGCATCGCCCCTTTTGTGGGCGCAACCCTGCCTACGGGCCGCACTGGCAAGACCGGAGATGGCTCCGTGGATGGCTTTGCCGGACTGATCTTCACCGCCGCCAGCACAAACTGGAATTTTGATAGCCAGATCAAATATGTTGCCAACACCCGCGCCAATGGTTTTGCGCGCGGCGACACGGTCAGCGCCGATGCCTCGCTGCAATACCGGCTGTTACCAAACACCCTTACCGCCAGCACCAAGGGGTTTTTGTATGGCGTACTTGAAGCCAATTTCACGCAGTTACAAAGAGATTGGCTGGGCAGCAATATCAATCCCAATTCGGGCGGCACCCAGGTCTTTCTCTCGCCGGGTTTACAATATGCCACCCGGCGCTGGATTGCCGAAACCGCCCTGAAAATACCCGTGGTGAATGAGCTTCACGGTACGGCGCTGGAGCCGGATTATTCTCTGGTCACCAGCCTTCGTTTTAACTTCTGAGCATAGGAGAAAATCATGCTGAAAACACTCTCACTTTCAATCGCAATGACCATGCTGGCCGGGTCTGCCCTGGCCGCCGATACAGGGTACAAACTTCAGGTCGATGGTATGACCTGCCCGTTCTGTGTAGCGACCTCTGAAAAAGCCCTGAAAAAGATCAATGGCGTTAAGGATGCCTCTGCCAATCTGGAAACTGGCGTTATCAATGTGTGCACCGATGGCACGGTCAATTTTACTGATGATCAGCTCAAAGCCATGTTCCTTGAAAGAGGTTTCACGTACCGCTCCATGACCAAAACCAAAACCTGTTCTGCTGATGATTCTACACAAAAGAGTGAGGACAAAGCAGGGTGATGATTTCGGGAAAAACCGCTGGACTGCAACAAGGCAAATGGGGCTGGGTGTTGTTGTTTACCTCAACCACCACAATGATTTGCTGTGCCTTGCCGATCATGCTGGTGGCGCTTGGCTTTGGCGCGGTTTCTGCGGCACTTTTTTCCAATTTTCCGTTTCTGGCCGTGTTGGCGCATCACAAGGTCTGGCTATTTTCTGGCAGCGCCCTTCTGATGGTGCTCGCCGCCTGGGCGCTTTACCGACCGGGACGGGCCTGCCCCACAGACCCGGTACTGGCCGCCCAGTGTGCGCGTGCAGACACATGGAACCGCCGCCTGTTTAAGGTTGCGATCACATTCTGGGCGATAGGCTTTACCGCCGCTTATTTGTCTCTGCCGCTGATGGGACTTTATGACAGGGTCTTTTCAGGCTAGCTCACCCGGGCCAAGAGCGCATAAAAACCATCCATAAAGCGATCGCGGTATTGGTCCTGCTCTTCGATCAGTTCGTGCAAGGCTCCGGGTATATTCTCATAAACGGCGTCAGGCATCAGGGCGTGGGCTTCTCTTATGGCCTCATTGCTGACCAGCGCTTCTTCGCCGGCGCTGGCCATATAGATGGGCAGGCTTAACGCCGCAAAGCCGCCTTTTTTGAACATCCGTTTTTGCTTTGCCAGCGCCGCCTTTAGCCAGCCAAAAGTCGGCGGGCCAAGGTGAATATCTTCATTCATGGCATTGCGTCTTTGATCGCGGCCAAAGCGTTCCTTGTCCGAGGTCAGCGTTTGGGCAGCATTTTCACTTTGCGCGCCGCCGCCATCAACGCCGGGCGGGCTTTTGGCGGCAAAGCCCAGCGCATTGGCCACGCTGATCATCATTTCCATACCGGCGCCGCCGGCATAGAAGCCAAACATTGGTGCACTGAGCGCCATGCCGGCAAGGTCAAGCTTGCCCCGGCGGGCCACATCGGCGGCGATCAGCCCGCCCATGGAATGGGCCGCCAAAACCAATGGCCCGCCCATGCGGCCTTGCAAATGCCCGGCCAGGGTTTCCAAATCAGCAGCGTAATCAGCAAAGTTTTTGACATAGCCCATAAGCGGGTCTTTCAGCAGACGATCCGATAGCCCCTGACCTCGATGGTCGATCACCGCAAAATTATAGCCGCGCGCCGTTAAATCCCGCGCCAGCTCCAGAAATTTTTCCAGATATTCAGAGCGCCCTGGCGAAAAAAGTATGGAGCCTTTAACATTGCCCTGCGCTGGGCAAAGTGCTGCGCGTAAACGTACCTTGCCTTTACCTTCAAACCAAAAGGTTTCTGTACCTTTCGGGGCCGGATCATCATCAAGGGCAATCAGGGGCGCTGGATCAAGGGACATTATTATTCTCCGCTTTTGGGGGGCAGGGGTTTGGAAAAGCGCAAGGTCATTCGGTCACTTTCACCAATATCATCATAACGCTGACGGTTAAATGCCAGGTCCGGGTCTTCACCCGGTGCAGCATTGCGGCGCACCGGCGCCAAGGTCCAGACCCCAAAGGGGTGATCTGCGGTGTCTTTGGGATTAGCATTCACATCGCTTTGCCCGTCAAAAATAAAGCCTGCATCCTTGGCCAGCGCCTTGACCAGCGTGCGCTGGACATAGCCGGAACTGGCCAGCGGGTCCTGTTCGCGCGCATCGGGCAGGCGGTGCTCAACCACACAGAAACTGCCGCCGGGTTTTAGCGCCGCGTAAAAATCATTAAAGGCCTTGGCCGCCATGCCCTGCGCCAACCAGGAATGCACATTACGAAAGGTCAAAATGAGATCAACGCTGTCCGGAGGAACCAGCGGGCCAGACGTAGCGCTAAGCACGGTGGTGTTTATCGACCCGTAAAGGTCTTTGTCTTCAAATTTGCGCTTAAAAGAACGGTTCAGAGCTGCGGCATTATCCGAAATATCAGGGTCGATCCGGGCGGCCCTGTATTGACCTTCATTTTCCTTGACCCAGGGGGCCAGAATTTGGGTGTACCAGCCACCGCCAGGCCAAACCTCCAAAACGCTTTGCTTTGGGGCCAGGCCACAAAACTGCAAGGTTTTAAGGGGATGACGCCACGCATTGCGAGCCTTGTCAGTGTCCGAGCGCCATTCGCCTTTGACTGCCCATTCCAGCGTTCCAATCTCTGGCCCTGTAGGGATGGGTGCCGCTTTGGGTATCGGGATCTGAATTTGCGGATTTGGCTCGCTCTTTTCACAGCCGCTAAGGGCAAAAAGAATGGCGGCTAATCCAAAACCTATACGCTGATCCATCTGGCACTCCCATACGCCTACCAAGGGCCAGTCATAGCCATGTCCGCCGGTGGGAAGCAAGGGTTCTTGAAAAACTTGTCATCAATCCCAAATATATTCTGAAGGTGCCTTTTGGGCCTTCGCGCGCCTCTGCCCTTTGGAGCGGCGCAAAAACCGGCAGGTTCGGGCCGTACCGCACCGAACCGACATGTTGCTTTTAGAAAAAGGAGATAAGGACATGCAAAGTTTTGATTTTACCCCCCTTTATCGCACACTGGTCGGGTTTGACCGTGTGGCTGATATGATTGACGAGGCGGCCAAGATTGACCCGGCCTCACAAGGCTATCCCCCTTATAATATTGAACAAACCGACGAAGATGCCTATCGCATTGAACTGGCCATCGCCGGGTTTACCGAAGATGATCTGAACATTGAAGTGCGCGAGGGCGTGCTGGTCGTTCGCGGTAATAAACCGCCAATAGAAGACGAGCGCCAATTCCTGCACCGGGGCATTGCCGAGCGCGCTTTTGAACGGCGCTTTCAGCTTGCTGATTATGTGGTTGTGCAAAATGCCGGTCTGGAAAACGGCCTGTTGCGTATTGATCTAAAGCGCGAGCTACCCGAAGCGATGAAACCGCGCACCATCAAGATTGATCGCGTTGTTAATCGTGGTCGCAAGCTGGTTACCGGCAAAAAAGCCAATTAAAGCGATAATCATAACGAAGAAAGGCGGCGCTGCGGTGCCGCCTTTTTTTATATCTGTAAACTTTTAGCTTTTAGCTAAGGCCCAGCTCTCTGCGCAGACGCTGGCCCATATCGCCACCATCGCCTTCTATGCGCCCGGCCAAGACATCATATAACGCCTGTGCACAGGCCTGTATTACCGGCATGGCGTTGCGGTCAGGATTGTTTTGTGGACGAGACAATGTGCATAAATGCTCGGCAATGTCGGTAACCAGCGTATAGCCAAACGTCGACCCCTGACCTTTCAGGTCATGAGCAATGCCAAAGGCCAACCCAACATGTTTTATAAAATCCGTATCATCGGATGATTGCGCCGCATTTTCCAGATGACCTTTCAGGTTTTCCGCATCGGTTTGCGCGCCTGCGGCAAATTCCTCGCCCATGCCAGCGAGCGCCGCACCGGCGGCATCGGCCATCGCGGCCAAATCATCTGGAAGTTCAAAATCGTCGTCGTCGAACATGGCCTCACATCCCTGTAGGGGGCAATGGTGCCGCCAGAATATTAAGAGAAGGATAATCTATAATGAATTTGTGCGAGGAAATGCATGATTTCATAGACCAATTTACATTACATCCAGTAAAAACCACGCACAGGAAAGTTTTAGCCAAACGGCGGCAAGTCCCGAGCGCGGCTTTCATCCAGATAGCGAGCGCTTTTTATGGCAAGGCTGCCCGTTGAAAATTCGATTAATAGCGGATTACCTGTTGGAATTTCCACATTCACAATATCAGCTTCAGAAACCCCAAATAACAGCTTTACCAAAGCGCGCAGAGAATTGCCATGAGCGGAGATAATGATGTTTTTTTCACCCAGAACCTGTGGTTCAATTTGCGCCTGCCAATAGGGCAGCACCCGCTCCAGCGTCATTTTTAAAGATTCCGCGCGCGGCAAGTCATCGCGCAACACATGTGCATAACGCCTGTCCAGACACGGGTTTATGGGATCGTCCCAATCCAGTGGCGGCGGGGGTACATCATAGGAGCGCCGCCAGATATGCACCTGATCGGTACCATGCTTTTCTGCCGTTTCGGCCTTGTCCAGGCCAGTCAGCGCCCCGTAATGGCGCTCATTCAGGCGGTAATCTTTTTGGGTTGGCAACCAGACCGCGTTCATTTCGGTTAGCGCCAGCCATAAAGTCCGGATGGCCCGGGTTTGCAGGGATGTGAAGGCCTGATCAAAATCATGGCCGCAAGCCGCAAGCAACTGCCCCGCTTTACGCGCTTCATCCTCACCCTTTGGCGTTAAGGGCACATCGACCCAGCCGGTAAAACGGTTTTCCAGATTCCACTGGCTCTGGCCATGGCGCACAAGCGCTAAAACAGTCATTTCCCTGCCTCTTTCTTTGTTGGTTCAGGCATAGCCGCGCCCCTTAACGCTGGCAAGAAAGATGCACATCTTTTCAGATGACTATATTTTACTCGCCAAAACCGTGCCCCTCGTTTACACCTAATCAAACCCATTTTTTAGGACGAAAACTATGAAACTGATTACCCTTACTGGCCTTGGTCTTATCGCGTTGATAGCCGCTTGCAGCCCGGCGAACAAAGATGCCGCAGATGATCAGGACCAGTTGGATCAGGATCAGATTACACTGGATGAAAATGCCAGTCCGGCAGAGAAAAACCTGGCCGCCGGCACGGCTTTTCTTGAACAAAATAAAAAGAAGCGTGGTATCAAGGTCACGGATTCAGGTCTGCAATACAAAGTGCTGACATCAGGGCCTAAAGGCGGCGAACATCCCTTTTCTGGGCAATTCGTCTGCGTGAATTATCAGGGCACATCGCTGGATGGCAAAGAGTTTGATAGCTCTTACAAGCGCGGCGTCCCTGCTGTTTTTCCCTCTAACCGTCTGGTCAAAGGCTGGGTTGAAGCGCTGTCGATTATGCGCCCCGGTGATGAGTGGATGTTATATATTGCCCCTGAACTGGCCTATGGCCGCAACGGCACCATGGGTGGGCCTATCGGTCCCAATGAAACTTTGGTGTTCAAAATTAACCTGATCAAGCTGATGGATCTGAGTATGGATGAATACCGCAGCACTTATGCGGCGAATCCTGCGCTGGATTGTTCCAAATCAGAAGGATGAGCAATCAGGACCAATTGCGCAAGATCCTGACCACACTTGTAGGTTTTGATACGGTCTCGCGCAATTCCAATATCACGCTGATTGACTGGGTTGAAAATTATCTTGGTAAATTAGGCGCGCAATGTTGGCGCGTTTGCGGTGATGGCGGTAAAAAGGCTAATTTTTATGCCCGTCTAGGCCCGCAAATTGCTGGCGGTCTCGTTCTATCGGGCCATACAGATGTGGTGCCGATTGACGGGCAGAACTGGTCCAGTGAACCTTTTACCCTCAAAGAACAAGACGGGCGTTATTACGGGCGCGGCACCTGCGATATGAAGGGTTTTATTGCCTGCGCCCTTGCCGCTGCGCCGGATTTTGCCAAGGCCAACTTAAAACGCCCGGTTATTTTTGCCTTTTCCTATGATGAAGAAGTTGGCTGTCTTGGTGCACCTTCCCTGATCGAGGCTTTGCAGCGCGATTTACCGGCCCCTGCTGCTGTCCTTGTGGGCGAGCCAAGCTCTATGCAGGTGGTCAGTGCCCATAAAGGTCAAAACTCCTACCTCGTTAGTATTGAAGGCAAAGAGGCCCATTCCAGCCTGCCGCACAAAGGGGCCTCGGCCATCATGGCCGCTGGCCTTTTGATGGCAGAACTTAGCACCATTGCCGATGATCTGCGCAAAAACGCCCCGCCGCATAATCCGTTTGACCCGCCCTATGGCACCTTGACCATTGGTCTGGTTAAAGGCGGTACGGCAGTGAATATCATTGCCAGGGACTGCACTTTTTCCTGGGATCTGCGTCTGCTGCCCAGTGATGATTGCGCCGCTATTGAGACGCGCTTTGACCGCAAGGTTAAAGCGGTTGAGGCGCAAATGCGCCAAAATGCCCCTGAGGCGCACATTCGCTTTGAACGCAAAACCAGTGCCCCGCCTCTTAATGCAGATCCGCAAAGTGCCGCCGAACAGATTGCCCGGCTTCTTACCGGCGATAACCAAAGCCGCGTGGTGTCCTATACCACCGAAGCCGGACTGTTTCAGCGCGCCGGCCTGCCCGCCGTGGTCTGTGGTCCCGGCTCTATCGAACAGGCCCACAAGCCCGATGAATACGTAGACATAAGCCAATTGGACAAATGTCTGCGCACTTTACAAAAACTGCCACAGCATTTGTGCTAACAGGAAAAATTATTACTGGCTGGCCCAGACGATGCGGGCAATCCAGTCCACGTCTTTTCGCGCCAGAACCCGGTCTGGATATTCAGGATTGAGCGATGCCAGTTCGATCTTGGTATCGGTCATGCGGCGTAATTCCTTGGCCAGAACCTCGCCTTCGCATGTGCGTACCACCACCCGGTCGCCGCGCCGCACGCTTTCGTCCGGGGCGACAACAATGCGGTCCCCATCACGAAACACCGGCACCATGGAATCGCCTGAAATTTCCAGCGCATAGGCGCGGCCACCGTCAAAACCCGGAAAGCGCACCTCGTCCCAGCCCGTGCCCGTAGGATAGCCGGCATCATCAAAAAACCCGCCTGATCCAGCCTGTGCCAGACCGATTAAAGGCACCGGACGGCCAGACGCCAAAGCCTCACTGGTCATGGCCGCAAAGTCTTCAAAGGATACTTCCACGGCCTCCAGCACCTTGGCTAGGCTCTCGGTAGAAGGCCAGCGCAGCCGCGTACCATTGGCTGCATAGCGTTTTGACGGGTTAAAGGCGGTGGCGTCCAGACCTGCCTTTCGGGCCAGGCCAGAGGCACTTAAGCCTGCCCGGTCCGCCAGAACATCAAGTCCGCGCCAGATCTGTTTGTGGGTCAGCATGTGAAGAGGCAAGGGCCCTTAGCTACCGTTCCAGAATCAGCAGACTATATCGTCAAAATTAGGAATGTAAACCTATTTTAGGATTGAAACATAAAAGGGATTGGCAGAGCCTTTCACAGGCGCTATGTGCGCCCTATGGAAGAGATCATATATCGCCTTATGGACAGCGAAAGCTGGCGCGATGTGCAAGCGCGCGGCCTGTTTACGGGCAGCGCGCATGATAAGCGTGATGGGTTTATTCATTTCTCGACCGCCACAACAGTGCGCGAAACGGCCCGGCGTTATTATGCGCACTGTGATGACCTGTTGCTGCTCAGCGTTCAGGCAGCACCCCTTGGGGATGATCTAAAATGGGAACCTTCGCGCGGTGGTGTTTTATTTCCCCACCTTTATGCGCCCTTACGCACCGATCAGGTGATCGCGGCCAAGCGTTTGGTGCGCAATGACCAAGGCCATGTCTTTGAGGCGTACATTCCATGAATATTTATGACCTTGCCGGCGCGGCCTTGCGGCACTTCCCCGCCGAAACAGCGCATAAACTGACCATCAAGGCCTTGAAAACCGGGCTTGGCCCAAGGCAGACCACCCCGGATGATCCAATTTTACGCACAAATCTTTGTGGACTGGATTTACCTAACCCCATTGGCCTTGCCGCCGGGTTTGATAAAAATGCCGACGTCGGTGCCGCCATGATCCGCGCCGGGTTTGGCTGGGTAGAATGCGGCACGGTGACCCCCTTGGCGCAAGCTGGCAATCCACGACCAAGACTGTTTCGCCTGACCGAAGATGGCGCGGTGATTAACCGCATGGGTTTTAATAATGAGGGTCTTGATCGCTTTAAATACAATTTAAGTGCTCAAAATGAGCATAGTACAAGAATTGGCGCCAATATCGGGGCCAATAAAACGGCAACGGACCGCATTGGTGATTATGTGACCGGCCTGAAAACCCTGTGGGGACTGCCAAGTTGGTTCACCATCAATATTTCCTCGCCCAACACGCCGGGCCTGCGCGATTTGCAAAGCAAGGATGCGCTTTATGACCTTTTGGGACGCATTATGGAGGCTCGTGCGGGCTTGATGGGCAATCAGCCCTCGCCGCCGATTTTCCTAAAAATCGCTCCCGATCTTGACGATCTACAAATTCAGGAGATCGGCGAAGCGGCCTGCCATTTTGCCCTGGATGGCCTGATCATCAGCAACACCACCATAGCGCGCCCGGATAGTCTGCTTAGCGCCGCGCGTAGCCAAAGTGGGGGCCTGTCTGGTACGCCGCTCTTTGCGCGCTCAACCTCAGTTTTGCGCGCATTCAAAACCGTCACAAATGGGAAAATAGCGTTGATCGGCGTTGGCGGCATTGCCTCAGGCGCGGATGCCTATGCCAAAATTCGTGCCGGGGCCAGCGCCGTTCAGCTTTATACCGCCATGGCTTTTCATGGCCCCTCACTGGTCACGACCATCAAGGCGGATCTGGCGGCTTGTTTACGTAGCGACGGGTTTTCCAGCGTGGCCGAAGCGGTTGGGGCCTAGGCAGGCTTTGTCATGCCCCGCTCCAGCGCCGGGTAGGCCACCAAAAGGCTTACGCCCCGGGCGACAAAATAAATCAAAAACGCCGCCCAGACGCCGCCATTGCCCCCCGGCGATAAAAGCGCGTCAAAGCCCAGATAGACCAACAGACTGGCCAGTGAAGCATTGCGCATGGCGGCGCTGCGTGTGGCCCCGGTAAAAATGCCATCCAATTGCCAGGAGGCAATGCCCAATACCGGCACGGCGGCGCACCAGGGTAGATACACAATTGCAGCCTCGCGCACCATAGGATCACTAATCAAATGAGAGATAACCCAGCCGCCACCAAAGAGCGTCAAAGCCCCAAACCCAAAGGCACAGGCAAAGGCAAATTCGCTGGTCAGGCGCACGGCGCGGCGCAAGTCTGCGATCGAGCGTTGGCCAAAGGCCCGGCCCGTTTCTGCCTCGGCAGTATAGGCAAAGGCGTCCAGCACGAAGGCCCAGACCATGATGAATTGCAATAAAACCTGATTGGCCGCCAGCAAGACATCGCCCTGACGCGCACCGGCATTGATAAACCAGCTAAAGCCAATAGTCAGGAAAATGGAACGTAAAAAGAGGTTGAAATTCAGGCCAAACAAGCGCTTTAGCGCCGCAGGATCAATGAGTTGCGCCAAAGAGAGGGTCTCAACAAGCACGGCCCGGTTCACCCCAAAGGCCCGTAAAACCAGTGCAAGGCCCAACAAAAAGGCCAGCCATTCCGCGATGACTGTGCCTGCGGCCACCCCCGCCGGTCCCCAGCCAAAACCCATAACAAACCAGACATCCAGCGCAGCGTTTGTCAGCGCCAGAACGGCCTGCACCATCAGCGCCAGACGGGTTTTACCGGCGCCGATCAACCATCCGGTAACAGCAAAAAGACCAAGCGCGGCTGGCGCGCCCCAAAACCGCGCCGAAACATAAGCCGCACCCTTGGTTTCAACCGTTTCACTGCCCTGCAAGACATTAAAGGCAAGCGCGCTGATGGGAGTTTTCAGCGCCAGAAAGGTAAAGCCCAGAACCAGAGCGATCAGCAAAGCGCGGGCGACAATACGCTGGCTTTCGGCCCGATCGCCTGCACCAATTTCCTGGGCGGTGAGGCCAGTGACCCCCATGCGCAAAAAATATGTGCTCCAGTAAAAAACGGCAAATACCATGCCGCCAACAGCCACACCGCCAATATCTGTAGCATCGCCGGACAAGCCGATCACGGCAGTATCAATTACCCCCACCAGCGGGATCAACGCATTGGCAAAGATCATCGGCCAGGTCAGCGCCATGACACGCTTTCGGGTTAAGGGCACATGGGTCACAATTAGATTTGCGCGCAAGGTTCTGTGGCCCTTCGCGCCTTTCTATTTCAGAAGGTCAATAATATTTTCAAGGGGACGGCCAATGGCAGCCTGTTCACCCTTAACCAGTATTGGCCGCTCGATCAGGCGCGGATGCTCGCTCATAGCCACAATCAGGGCCTGTTCATCGCTGATTGTAGAAAGGCCCAGGTCCTTATAGGCTTCTTCGCCCTTGCGCATCATGTCGCGCGCAGTATCAACGCCCAGCTTTTTAACCAAGGATGACAGCTCGTCCATATCTGGCGGCGTGTCCAGATATAAAACTGTGTCATAGTTCAGGCCACGCTCATCCAGCAACGCCTTGGCAGCACGGGATTTTGAACAGCGCGGATTGTGATAAAATTTCAGGCTCATGGTTTTACTCTCGTCTTATAGGCTCAAGCTGAGCGAGGTTTTGGGGCAAGCAGTGTCAGCACCAACCCCAATGCGGCAGGCGCCGCCTGAAGATAAAAGACACCCGGATCAACAACAATACCGGCGTAAACGCCAGCAATGATCACAAATAACAGAAAAAAGATTGTGAAATCGCGCTTGCCGCGCAGCAAGCCCCACAACAAACCGGCCACCAAAAAGCCGTTATACAGCCCCTGATTGGCGGCAAACATTGCGGTTTCGGCGGCGTGTTCCGGCGTATGTGAAAAAATTTTCAAGCCGATCGGGTGTTCATATAAAAACATCTCGACAACCAAAAACCAGCCGTGTAGCGCGGCAACAATCAATACCATAATGGTCGAGAGCACTTTCATTAGCGCACCCCTTGCGTGGATGCTGGCTCTGGTAAACAGGCCGGGTCTCGTTCAATCATAATATAGGTTTTGGTAAAGCAGCGTTCAAACCGGCGCGCCGCATCCAGGTTTGGCTTGCGGCCATCGCTGCCATCGGGCTGTTTTTCAAGGCGGGCAATAGAGGTGCGCAGTCCTTGCGCATCTTCGGACAACCAGGCTTCAAAGGCATCCAGATAGGCATTCCAGTTCATGGCCCCCAGCTTTTTGGGCGTGTTGTCCTGTGCCAGACGTAATTGTAACAGGGCAATTTCCCGCCGATCGGCCAGCGCAAAATTGCGCGCCGCCTGATAATGCTCTGTGCGTAATTGCGCGCCATCAAGGTCGCCCTCATGGTCTACAAGCCAGGAGATAATACTGGCCCCGGCATCATAAAAACATTTACGCGACGCCAAGGCCCGCCAACCATCAGCGCCATAATTAAAGGCATCATAATCAAGGGCGGCATAGGCACTCATGTCCTTGCCGCTAACGCTGCATGTCTCATCGCCCGCACCCTGATCCTGCGCTAGGGCAGAAGATGTCATTAGAATGATGGCCCCAAGGCCGATAAGCAAAACCCTCATAATCATGACTTCCTTTTAGACGACCGTGCCGATGATGAAGGTTTTGCCGACAGGACCGGCAGAGAGTCAAGCAAAGAGCGCGCCTCTTGCAGATGCAAACGTTCGATCATTTGCCCACCCAGATTAATCACACCCTTGCCAGCATTCTTTTTCAAGCCAAAGGCTCGCACAATGGCTTTGGCCTGTTTTATCGCCTCGCCGTCAGGACCAAATATGGTTCGGGCCGGGCCAATTTGCGCCGGATGGATCAGGGTTTTGCCATCAAAACCAAAGGCGCGCCCCTGTTTTGCCTCGCGCGCGAAGGCGGCCTCATCGGCAAAAGCATTATAGACGCCATCAAAGACCATCAGGTCATAGCAGCGCGCCACAAGAACCAGGGTAGACAAATGGGCCTGCAAAGCCAACCGACCCTGCGCCAACCCATCACAGCGCAAGGCCTTGGCCAAATCATTGGTGCCCGCAATCAACGCGCCAAGGCCCGTCTCGGCGGCGCTGGCGGCAATCTCTTTTATGTTTAAAATCCCGCGCGGGGTTTCCACCATGGCCCATAATATTGGCGCTTGCCAGCCGCGCGGCAAAGCAGCGCGTGAGATCTGAACCCGTATTTGGCGCAACATATCGGCACTTTCCACCTTGGGAATAACCAGCACGTCGGGGGCCGATGGCGCAATGGCCAGCACATCGCCTTGGCCCCAGGGGCTTTGCAATGGGTTAATCCGCACCGCCCGAATAGGGGTTTTCCAGCCCGCCACACCAAGCGCCCGCAAGGTGGCCGCCCGTGCGGCTTCCTTCTCGCCCGGTGCCACCGCATCTTCCAGATCAATGATAATGGCATCGGCATCAAGTTTGGGGGCTTTGGCCAGCGCCTTAGCATTGGCGGCGGGTACAAACAGAATTGATCTGGGGCGGACGGCCATTTTCAAACTCCCTGAGGATAAACGCGATATTTCTTTAACATCTTTACGCAATACTGCGCCCATGAAAACCGTGCTTCTGATCACTTCGCAGGCGGCATCCAGCCGTGTTGGCGCTTCGGCCTCAATGTTTGCCCTGCAACGCCTTGGAGTTGAGGTAATCACTTTGCCGACCGTGCTTATGGGTCGCCACCCCGGTTGGGGCGACCCTGGACTGGTCGATATTGATGCCGACGGCCTGTCGCGTATGTTTCTGGCAGTGCAGGATCAGGGCGTTTTAAGCAAAATTGACGCGGTCATTACCGGGTATTTTCGCTCGACCCGCCAAATCACCGCCGCCGCCGCGATGATTGATTATGTGCGCGCCGCCAAACCCGATGTGATGATTGTGGTGGACCCGGTTATGGGGGATGAGCCAGATGGGCTTTATGTTTCTGATGCTGTGGCCGAAGCCATAAAACGCGATCTGGTGCCTCGCGCCGACATTATCACCCCCAATGCCTGGGAATTGGCACATATTTCAGACCGTCCGGTTTTTGATGAAAGTTCAGCGGTTGAGGCAGCGCGCGCCACCAAATGCCCGCTGGTGATTGCCAGCTCGACCCCCAGCACCACCCAGTGCACGACCCTTTCCATCAGTGAAGAAGAATCCTGGTGTGTCAGTTCGTCCAATTACAAAAATGTGCCGCGCGGCACGGGGGATTTGCTGACCGCGCTCATTACGGCGCATTTGCTGAACGGCAAGCCGGTACGCGTTGCGCTTGAAACCGCCGTTTCCTCCATTGATATGGTGTTAGGCGAAGCCCAGCGGCTGAACGCCAAAGAACTGCCTCTGGTAGCCACACAGGACCGTCTGGTCAGCCCGCGTACCGGGGTCACCGCCCGCCCCCCTTTGCAAACCCGCCGCCATGCGCGCTGGGTGGCCGGCATGGACGCCTGTCCTGGCGGATGGGTCGCCGTTATGGTCGATGTCACCGGCAAGCACATCCCTGTCATGCGCCCCTTGCGCGGGTTTTGGGATGTCCTTTTAACGCCAGAGCGCCCGGAGATTGTCGCCGTGGATATGCCCATTGGCTTTTTGGAAAAGGCGGTGCGCGGCGGACGTGGGTGTGAACGTGCCGCACGGGAACGCCTTGGGATGCGTAAATCTTCGGTGTTTTCTTCGCCCAGCCGCCGGGCGCTTTATACCACCAATTATGAAGCGGCCTGTGCCGCCAATGCTAAAACCGCAGAACACGCGCCCAAACTCTCCCAGCAAACTTTTGCGCTCTTTGACAAGATGCGTGAAATTGATGCGCGCATTACACCTGAATTACAAAAAAGGATTTTTGAAACCCACCCGGAGCTTTGCTTTACCCTGATCCGCGAGGGCGAGCCGTGTGCCCACCCCAAGAAAACTAAAGAAGGAGAGCAGGAACGCGTAGAAGCCTTGCAAAAAGTCAGCTTTGATAAAGAGTTTTTGCGTCTGGAGACCTTCACGCCCTTTGGCAATGTGCGTGAAGACTTTCTGGACGCCTGTGCCTGTGCCTGGTCGGCCCAGCGCATCTTGTTTAATGCCGCCGAAGTGTTGCCTCATGAACCGGCGCGCGATGCCAATGGGTTAGAAATGGCGATTAGGGGGTAGAGCGCGAAACCTCATTGCACTTAGGGTTCCCGGAAAGGCGTTAGCCTTATCCGGGACCCAGCCAAGTGTTTTAAATTCAACGCAGCTTGCGTTTTTGCATTGCATTCATCACCTTAATGCGATGAACCAGATTAATTTCTATGTCTACATCCTGGCCAGCCAACCCAATGGAACCCTTTATGTCGGGGCCACAGACAATCTTGTAGAACGAGTTTGGCAACATAAAAATAAAGTGGTTCCCGGTTTCACTAAAAAATATGATGTCACCCGGCTTGTTTGGTTTGAACACCATACAGAGCCACATATCGGACTGTTACGAGAAAAAAGAATTAAACGATGGAAGCGAGCCTGGAAGATTGCGCTTATCGAGAAAGACAATTCGCAATGGCATGATTTGTGGGATAAAATCAGTAACATGTAGACGGTCCAAAATTTATATAGGCATCGGGTCAAAATGAGACGCAAAAACTTGACCCCGGATCAAGTCCGGGGACCCTATGGGGGTAAGCCTCATTATACTTAGGGTTGCCGGAAAACCCTCTGGTTTTATCCGGGATCCATCTTGCAGGTTTAGCTCACAACAGACCTTGGGGCCTAAGGCCCGGTGGCTCTATGGAGGCAACCCTCATGGTGAGCTTGTCGAACCATAGAGGGGGGCTTACATCCTTCGACAGGCTCAGGATGAGGAGCGCTAAAGAATTCCCGGAAAGGCAGTTGCCTTAACCCGGACCCACCTTGCAAGCAAAAAGCCCCTTAATCCCCATCCATTTTCAGTGCCGCAATAAAGGCGGTTTGGGGGATTTCCACCTTGCCAAACTGGCGCATTTTCTTCTTGCCGGCCTTTTGTTTGTCCAGCAGTTTGCGTTTGCGGGTGGCATCGCCGCCATAACATTTTGCCGTCACATCCTTGCGCAAAGCGGCAATAGTCTCTCTGGCAATCACCCGTCCGCCAATGGCCGCCTGAATGGGGATTTTGAACATGTGACGCGGGATCAGGTCTTTCAGTTTTTCGCACATTACCCGGCCTCGAGCCTCGGCGCGGGAACGGTGCACCAGCATGGAAAGCGCGTCCACAGGCTCGGCATTCACCAGGATCGACATTTTCACCAGATCCCCCTCGCGATAGCCGATCATCGAATAATCAAAGCTGGCATACCCTTTGGTCAGGGATTTCAGCCGGTCATAAAAATCAAACACCACTTCGTTCAGCGGCAATTCGTATTCAATCATCGCCCGGCTGCCCACATAGGTCAGCGCCGTTTGCACGCCGCGCCTATCCTGACAAAGCTTGAGTACCGCGCCGACATATTCGTCCGGCGTTAAAATGGTGGCTTTGATCCACGGCTCGGCAATACTTTCGATGCGTACCGGGTCCGGCATGTCCGCCGGGTTGTGCAGCTCCATCTGGCTGCCATCGCTCATGGCGATCTGGTACACCACGCTGGGGGCGGTAGCGATCAGGTCGAGATTAAATTCACGCTCCAGGCGTTCCTGAATGATCTCCAGGTGCAGCAGCCCTAAAAACCCACAGCGAAAGCCAAAGCCCAGCGCCGCAGAGGTTTCCATTTCATAGGAAAAACTGGCGTCATTGAGGCGCAATCTGCCCACGGCAGCGCGCAGATCTTCAAAATCGGCGGCATCGACCGGGAATATGCCGCAAAAAACCACCGGCTGGACCGGCCGAAAGCCTTTTAGCGCCACTTTGGTGGGGCGTTTTTCTTCGGTGATGGTATCGCCAACGGCGGCGTCGGCCACTTCCTTGATGGAGGCGGTAAAAAAGCCAATTTCGCCCGGCCCCAACGACGCCACTTCCTCGGCCTTGGGACGAAACACCCCAACCCGGTCCAGCACATAGGACGAGCCATTGGACATCATCTTGATGCGCAAGCCCTTTTTCGCTGTGCCTTCGAGCATGCGAAAAAGAACCACCACCCCCAGATAAGTGTCATACCAGGCGTCGACCAGCAATGCCTTTAAGGGTGCCTCAGGATCACCGGACATTGGTGCCGGCAATTGCTTGACAATGGCCTCCAAGACCTCAGGGATGCCCTGGCCGGTTTTGGCCGAAACCTCGATGGCATCACTGGCGTCCAGCCCAATGACATCCTCGATCTGCTGGCGAATACGGTCCGGCTCAGCGGCAGGCAGATCAATTTTATTCAAGATGGAAACGATATCATGATCGTGGTCCAGCGCCTGATACACATTGGCCAGCGTTTGCGCCTCAACCCCCTGGCTGGCATCAACAACCAGAAGTGAGCCTTCGCAGGCCGAGAGCGAGCGCGACACCTCATAGGCAAAGTCCACATGGCCCGGCGTGTCCATAAGGTTCAGAACATAATCCTGACCATCCTGGGCTTTATATTCAAGGCGCACGGTTTGCGCCTTGATGGTAATGCCCCGTTCGCGCTCAATATCCATGCTGTCGAGCACTTGGGCTTTCATTTCGCGGGCGCTAAGGCCGCCGGTTTCCTGGATCAGGCGGTCGGCCAGCGTGGATTTACCGTGGTCGATATGGGCGACAATGGCAAAATTGCGAATATGTTTAGGATCTATGGTCATAAATGGGGACTTAGCAGCAACGCTGTCCTGCGCCAAGCGCCCTTCCCATACGGCGCCAGACCGGGCATGATGAATAAGATAATGGAGAACCTTATGTACCGCATCCTTTTTATATTGACCCTCTTTGCCATGCCCGCAATGCCCAACTTTGCGCAGGCACAGGAAAGAGCCCCCGCCGATGAAGCGACCTATGGGCGCAGCGAAGTCACCAATGCGGTTTCAGACTTTTTCGGTGTCACCTCCGAGGCCGCCGGGTCCGCCGTAGAGAGCATTTTTGCCAAACAAGGCCGCCCAATTGGCTATATTTACGGGGGTGAAGGCTCCGCCGCCATTGGGGTTGGCTTGCGGTATGGCAAAGGCACTATGGTCTTAAAAGACGG
Organism: Robiginitomaculum sp.; assembly: GCA_002733495.1. Lineage (GTDB taxonomy): Bacteria > Pseudomonadota > Alphaproteobacteria > Caulobacterales > Maricaulaceae > Robiginitomaculum_B. The sequence goes on along the minus strand of NVVV01000004.1, from coordinate 69,063 downwards.
CACCCGCGAAATCGTCTACTGGCAAGGCCCGTCCATCGGTTTTGATGTGGGCGGCAATGGCTCAAAAGTGTTTACCCTGATTTATGGCCTGCAGGATTTTGAAAATATTTATCAGCGCTTTCCCGGCGTTGATGGCTCGGCCTATCTGATTGCCGGTATGGGCATTAATTATCAACGCGGACACAATATCACGCTGGTGCCCATGCGCTCGGGCGCGGGCCTGCGCCTTGGGGCCAGTGTGGGCTATTTGAAATACAGCCGCAAACGCAAGGTCTTACCGTTTTAAGAAAGCAGTAAAACCGTCAAAATCTAGATGAAAGCCACGTCTTCATATGATTGTTTTATGAGCGACATAATGTATTCGATATCTTTTTTTGAGGATATATAAACACGGCGATTCATTATGATACCAGCATTCTCAAGGTGTGCAACCAGCTCTCTTGGGTCGAAATAAGACTTTGGTCTAAGATGAATTTTAAGACGATTGCCGAGAAAGTGAATTTCTGCGAAGTTGTACCTAGCTTTATAACCAACAAGGACTTTAACTGCCTTTTCTGTCACCGCAGGATGTAGCTCCATAATACGATTAAATAACTCCTGAAATATGGCTCTACATTCGTTATTTGTCTTTTCTATGTGGCTCTCAACTGAATAACCAGTGCCCCTCAACGGCGGATTGGCGTTTTGCATATTGACTGATTTCCTTGTACTTTTATCCTGATGTCTACCGATTTCTGGGACCAGATTAAATATCCCCACGTTGTCGTTACCCTCATACAGGAAGTTTGCGACATCCCTCATTGCATTGTGAATGTCGTCCCTATATTTAGTTATGTTATAAGATCGTCCCGCTGGATGGTACGTCTTAAAAACCTTGAGTTTGGTTGACTCACGAATGCTTTGTGCCGCTCTTTTGGCGGAGTTGCCGCACAAAACGACGGCCTCCAGCTTGGGCAATATTTTTATCAGGCGCAATAAATAAGGTATTCCTCGGCGTATCTCGGCAGCATTGGGGTTTTGGTTTTCTTCTTCTGTGCTCAGATTCCATGGAACCACATTCCATAGCACCGTATCCTCTTTCTTAATTCCTGTTTTTTTGAAAATTATAGACGTGTTCTTGGCGGTGAGATCAGGGTTGTCACGTGAGACAAAATTCGTTCCAACAGCCTTTGGCCCAGGGGTTTCCAATACCCAAAGAAGTCTCGCGTTAATTCCGCCGTCTAGAGGATCGAAATAGGGGATTCCAACCCCGGCTCCTAGCTCTTTTTTCAGTTCATCAACAAATTGCGTAAGAGGGGCAATATGTGGCTTTTTCAGCATAGAGAGCCATCTATTCACACATATATCTGATTTTAAGTTTTTGGGCTTGTCTTCCATAGGTAATTGCTTCTTTCCTTGGTACTCTCTCCAGCAAATAGATGCATGCTAATATATGTTAGTTTTTATTTGCGCCGGATGGTAGCGGCACAACGGTCAGCTCCGGCCAAAGCGCCTTCATCCGTGCGGCTTTTTTCTGGTAAGATGTGGATGAAATTTCGGCATCACCCTCACGTGGGCGCACCATAAAGCCAAACACGTCATCCAGGCCAAAGGGCGCGTGAAGTTTCAAATTACCTTTGCTGTCTGGCTCTGCGGCCACCGCATGACAGGGCGACATATAGCGCAAAAGAGACTGGGCGGCGTTTTGCAGCGGCGTATAATCAAAGCCAAAACGGTCCTTGAACCACAGATGCACCCGCGCCTGATTACGCACCTCAACCTCTACGCCTAAATCAGCAAAGACGGCGGCGCACGTCTTGATCACTTTGTCCTCAGCCTCATAGGACAGATCTCCATCATCAAAATAGACCAGATCATAATCGCGAATACCCCGGCATGGATCATGCCCAAGAAGGATATTCCAGACGCTTTGATAAAGGCAGCCAGAGACCAGCATGCCCTGCGGCAAGGCCAGAGCCGGCATGCGCTTCCATATCTCGGCATTGGTCGGGTTTTGATTAATCAGGTCGATAAAGGCCTTTTTTTGTACCGCTGCGGAGGCGCTGGCATAACGTAAATGCTCTGGCGGAACGCTCACAGGCCCATCTTGTCCCATTTTGCGGTGACGGCGGCGATAACCGCGGCGTCCATTTTTATCTCGCGGCCCCATTCGCGTGTGGTTTCGCCTGGCCATTTATTGGTGGCATCCAAGCCCATTTTGGAGCCAAGGCCAGAAACCGGCGAGGCAAAGTCCAGATAATCAATCGGGGTGTTTTCCACAGTCACACAGTCCCGCGCCGGGTCCATGCGGGTGGAGATGGCCCACATCACATCTTTCCAATCGCGGGCGTTAATATCATCATCCACAATGATCAGCCATTTGGTATATGTGAACTGCCGCAAATATGACCATGCGCCCATCATCACCCGTTTGGCATGGCCCGCATAGGCTTTCTTCATGGAGATCACGGCAATGCGATAGGAACAGGCCTCGGGGGGCAAATAAAAGTCCGTAATCTCGGGAAATTGCTGTTGCAGCAGCGGAATAAACACCTCGTTTAGTGCCTCACCCAAAACACTTGGCTCGTCCGGCGGGCGGCCCGTATAGGTACTTAAATACATCGGGTCTTCGCGCATGGTGATGGCGCTGATCTCAAAGACCGGGAAATTTTCAACCGAATTATAATAGCCCGTATGATCGCCGTAAGGGCCTTCAGGCGCGGTCTTTGTGGGGTGAACATGCCCTTCAATAACAATTTCGGCCTCGGCGGGCACATGCAAATCTATGGTTTTACATTTGACCAGTTCGGCCTTTTTACCGCGCAACAGCCCGGCAAACTGATACTCAGATAACGTATCAGGCACCGGGGTTACGGCGGCCAAAATGGTGCCGGGGTCGGCCCCAATGACCGCAGCCAGCGGCATGGGCCTGCCGGGATTGGCCGCTTTAAAGCGCGCAAATTGCTGCGCCCCGCCGCGATGGGCCAACCAGCGCATAATGGTTTTATGAGGCCCCAGCTTTTGCATCCGGTAAATACCAAGATTGGTATTGTCTTCGGCGGCCTTGCCCGGCCCGCGTGTCACCACCAATGGCCAGGTGATCAGGGGCGCTGGCTCGCCCGGCCAACAGGTCTGGATCGGCAGGCGATCAAGGGATGCGTCCTTGCCCATCAGCACCACGTCCTGACAGGGGGCCTTGCGTACGATTTTGGGCCGCATGGCCATCACGGTTTTAATCAGGGGGGCAAGTTTCAAGGCATCACCGACACCGCGCGGCGGCTCGGGCTGGCGCATAAAGGCCAACAATTCGCCCACTTCGCGCAGATCCTGCGCTGTGGTTCGTGTCTTGCCGCCCATGGTAACGCCGCGCGCCACGCGCTCGACCGTGCCAAACAGATTGATCAGCACCGGCATGTCTGAGGCGGCGCCTGTCTCTGTCTGCACGTTTTCAAAGAGCACCGCCGGACCACCTTTGCGGATCAGCCGACAGCCGATTTCGGTCAGTTCCATATCGGTTGAAACCGTGGTCTGCACCCGCTTATAAAGGCCATCGACTTTTAGCGCCGCCAGATAATCTCTCAGGGAAGAATAGCTCATACCCCTTGCTAGCGTGACGGACCGGCTCTGTCACCATAAAGGACGGCAAAGGGACATAGACCCTGTCTTGCTCGAATTATAGGCGGGTGCGGGTTTTGCCAAAGGCGGCATGCAATCGTGCCCGTTTCTTTGCTGACAAAGGCAAGGCGCAGGCAATGTTTGAGCTGCAGGCCAAAGGAAGAGGGGTGTCTTTAAATTTCATTTCGGCGCACTGCCAGCGATAAAAGGCAATGTCTACGAGTTCTTGAACACGATCCATAAGAGGCTCCATCATTTGCCCCCCCCGTTTCTGCCTACCTGTGCACATTGGCAGAAGTTTGGATCAATTGAAAATCAGTTTGGCGTGATCAGGCTGTGAGCGCGTGGCACACGTGTTCCCCTTAGGCCTTGGTCCATATGGCCAGCTCATTACCTGATGGGTCGACAAAGCCAAACCGGCTACCACCGGGAAAACTAATCCGTTCCAGAATTTCGCCGCCTGCCGCGCGCACAGCCTTTTCACTGACATCCAGATCATCTGAGTAAAGAATGACCATGGCCCCGCCTTGGGGCGGTGGGGCTTTGACCGGGGCAAAACCACCCTCTAACCCTGCGCCGCTAAAAGCCACATAGTCTGGCCCATAATCTTCAAACGTCCAGCCAAAGGCCGCGCCGTAAAACGCCTTCATGGCGCTTAAATCCGTGGCGGGTAGCTCTACATAGTCGATATGATTATGCGTGCTCATGATGGAAATCTCCGCAGGTTAGCAATTAGAAAAATCAGGGTCGCGTTTTTCAAAGAACGCGGTGGCCGCTTCCTTGCACTCGGCACTTTGCAGGCGTTCGCCAAAAAGCGCACTTTCACGGGCCATACGCGCCGCCGTCGTTTCGGCTTCACTTTTCAGCAATGCCTTGATCAGCAACAAAGCCGCCGGGGGTTTGGCGGCCAGCTTTTGCGCCCGCTCCATAGCCTTTTCCATTAATCTGTCTGCGGGAAAAACTTCATTGACCAACCCCATATCAAGGGCCGCTTTGGCATTTTGAAAATCCCCGAACATCAGCATTTCAGTGGCCTTTTTTGTGCCCACGGCCCGGGGCAACAACAGCGATGATGCGGCCTCGGGCATCAGGCCCAGATTGATAAAGGGCACGGAAAAGCGCGCCGTATCGGCGGCATAAACCAGATCGCAATGCAGCAACATGGTGGTGCCAATGCCAATGGCCAGACCGTTGACCGCCGCCAGCAACGGTTTTTTAGCGGTCAATATGGCTTGCAAGAAACGCTCGACCGGCTGATCGGCCTCGCCCATACGCGCTTTGGGGTTTAAAAACGCCCCCATATCATTGCCGGCGGTGAACACATCCGCGCTGCCGGTGATCATCACCACCCGTATCGTGGCATCATCCTGGGCATCATAAATGGCATCGGCCATGGCCGCATACATGTCTTCGGTGATGGCGTTTTTTTTGTCGGCCCGGTTCATGGTGATCAGACGGACGCTGCCGTTATCACTGACCAATATAGTTTCTGTACTCAAGACGATCTCCTAACAGGATAATTAAACAAGAGGGACATTAGCGGTGCGGGCCAAAAACCGATAGACCACATCCATTTCTTCTGGGCTAAAGCCCTGTTCGATCTGGGCGTTGAAATCCCGCAAAACGTGTTTCACCGCTTCATGACTGACGCGACCCTTCTCGGTCAGATGCGCGCGCATGGCGCGGCCATCTTCGGCGCAGGGCCTGCGCTCCAACAGGCCTGCCTTTTCCATACGCATGGCCAGCCCGGTAATCGCTGAATTGTTCAGATCCAGACCGTCGGCCAGATCAGATAGCAAACAGCCGTCATGGCGGCTAAGATAAAACAAGGCTGCGCCTTGTGCCACCGTTATATTTGCGCTGTGTAATAGTTTGCGGTTGGCGCGCTTGAACAAGCGGTTGCGCGCCCGGTCCAGCAATAAAAACAAGCGTCGGTCTATGGGTCTTGCGATAGCCATGATTCGGTTTTTGCCACAAATGCTTCACATATGCAATATTGCATGGAAATTTAATTTACCCTAAGGTGCCTCATGGCTGATTTTCCAGAACCAAAACGCATTCAAACCAATGGCATCACCCTGAGCGTCCATGAGGCCGGGCCAAAAGATGGCTTGCCTGTTCTCCTTTTGCATGGCTGGCCAGAACTGGCACGATCCTGGTTAAACCAGATCGGCCCGCTGGCCGAGGCGGGGTTTCGGGTCATTGCGCCGGACATGCGCGGCTTTGGCGGCTCGGACGCGCCCAAAGACCGATATCTTTATGGCATCGACACCCTGCTCTCTGATATGACCGGGCTATTGGATGCGCTGGATATAAAAAAGGCGGTCTGGGTGGGTCATGATTGGGGCGGCCTGATCGTCTGGCCAGCATCTCTGCTGGTACCGGACCGTGTGGCGGGCGTTATTGGCATTAACACGCCGCATTTACCGCGACCGCCAGCCAGTCCGGTAGAGCTGCTGCGCGCTCGCTTTGGTGAGGACCACTATTTTGCACGCTTTCAGGAACCGGATGCGCCAGAAGCCGCCCTTGAGGGCCGCGAAGAAGATTTTTTCAAATTCGTATTTGCCCGCCCGCCCAAACGCATCACCAAAACGCTGCCGGCAAGTGCCACCCATTTGCTGAACCGTTTTGCCGACTTTACCGACCGGGCCGAGCGCAACATTGCCGTGCCGGCGGCAGAGCGTGTTCATTATGCGCGCGCCTATGCCAGGTCCGGTTTTCATGGCGGGGTAAACTATTATCGCAATGTCACCGCCAATTGGCAGCGCATGGAGGGCGTGGACATGACAGTTCATCAGCCCGCTTTAATGATCGGGGCAGAGCTGGACCTGTTTCTGCCCCCGGTCTTTATGGAGGGTATGGAGGAACGTATTCCGGATCTACAAAAGCACGTGATCAAGGGTTGTGGCCATTGGACCCAATGGGAAAAGCCAGACGAGCTGAGCACCTTGATGGTAAGTTGGCTCAAAAAAAGAGAAGACGGCCTACGAAACAGGTGACGCTTAACGTGTCCTTCTGCTACGCTTCCTTATGACCGCGCGCACAAACACAAAGAAAACCGCCCTTAGCCCCCATGAACGCGCCGTCATTACTGCCGCCAGCACGGGTGATGTTGCTGACTTTTCTGATCTGGACACGCCACCGGCCTTACAAGCCGAGATGCTGCGCCGCCTGATTACCGGCCTTGCCCAAAACCGCCGTAAATACGCCGATCCTGTGGCCCCCCGGGGCATTCGTATAAAACATGCCGTTATTGAAGGGATGCTGGACCTGTCTGGATGGACCGGAAGGGCAGATGACCCATCGCGTATATTGCCGACAATAGAGCTAGAAAACTGTACGCTGAATGCCCCTGTATCGCTGGAGGAAAGTCATATAGACAGCCTTTCTTTTTTAGGGTGTTCACTCGTGCGCCTGTCAGCAGGCAGCGCCCGTATTGTGGGGTCGGTACACCTGAACGGCTCTACAATTACCGGGGCAGAGGCAAATCAGGCCGGAGAAAACCTGGCGCTGGACTTTGCCGGCGCAAAAATTGGCGGCAATGTTATTTTGCGCCCCCGTAGCGGGCAACGCTTTCATGCTTCTAGCGAAATAAGCTTTCTTGGTGCCTGTATTGAAGGTGCATTTAATGCCAATGGGGCTTTGCTGGACAATCCCGGCGGGGTGGCGCTGAACTTTACCCGTGTAGACATCCGCAATAGTGTGTTTCTGACCGTGGAGGCGGGTTTTCGTTTTCAAGCTAATGGGGAATGCCGGTTCTGGATTGCAGATATCGGGGGCCAATTCGCCGCCAATGGCGCTGATTTAAACAACCCGGGCAACGAGGCGCTCAGCTTTCAGGGGGCAAATATACGAGGGAATGTGTTCCTGCTTGCCTCGTCCGGCGGCCTGCCATTTAGGGCGGTCGGCGATGTGCATTTTACAGGTGCCCGTATCGAATCCAATCTGATTACCCAGGATGTGGAAATCGACGGCACCTTTGGCGTACGCAATGCGCACGTACAGGCGCTTTTTGATAACCCAGACACTGGCTGGCCACGTCAAAACGGTCACATTCAACTGTCCGGGTTCACCTATAACCGTCTGCATCAGGACAATGCGAAACATGAGGACAATCCAATTGGCCGCCGCCTTGACTGGATAAAGCGGCAATATCAGGACCCAAACCGCCCAAAGGCTAGTGAGTTTGATCCGCAGCCCTATACGCAATACGCCAATATTTTGCGCGCCCGTGGCCAAAACGGAGATGCCGATCAGGTTCTGATCACCATGCACGCCTTACGTTTACAGACACATATGGACCCCTGGTTCATGCAGGCCTTTCAGAAGTTTCTGGGCCTGACATGCCGCTTTGGCTATTCCAGCAGCAGGGCCGTGCTGGCGCTGATGATCTGGATACTGATCGGCTCAGCGTTCTATGGGGCACATGCCTTTTCAGGAAGCTTTGGCCCGGCAGAACAAATTGGTCATGGAGAGCACGCTTCACTTTCCGGTACCAAGGTCAGCATACCGGGAGTCTTTACAAAAACCGTTCGGGGCTGCCCCGGCCTCATCGCGCCGCTTTATGCCATGGATACGGTTTTACCAATCGTCGAATTTGGACAAAGACGCGCGTGCGCCTTTGATCCGACGGGGCGTTTTGGGGCACCGCTCTGGCGGGCATTCGATTTTTTCTATGCGCTAATCGGCGCCATCCTCTTTGCCATAACTGTGGTCACCCTGACCGGCTTATTGCGCGAGGATTAGCAAAAATAAAGACCACAATCTGGAGCGGGCGATCAGATTCGAACTGACGACCTAAACCTTGGCAAGGTTTCGCTCTACCCCTGAGCTACGCCCGCATCCAATTGCCTTCTGTACAGCAGTGCTGAACAGGCGGGGGTTATTGCGCAAAGCGAAACGGAATGCAAGAGAGGGTGTGGGGATATTCTCAGTAAGGCATTAAAATGACAGCAACACGCGCAGGGCTTTTCGCATATCTGGACGATCTGGGCATCCGACATTCCACAATGGAACACCGTGAAGTGTTCACCGTGAAAGAGGGTGCCGACATCAAGGCCAACTTACCAGGTGGTCATTCAAAAAACCTGTTTTTGAAAGACAAAAAAGGTGCGTTTTTCCTGATCTCGGCCCTTGGCAGCACGCAAATTCGCTTAAATCAATTGCACAAGACGCTGGGCTGCGCCCGGCTATCCTTTGGCCGCGCCGAAATTATGGAAGCCATGCTGGGGGTGACCCCGGGGTCCGTCACCGCCTTTGCCCTGATCAATGATCAGCCACCCCAGATCAGTTTTATTCTTGATCAGGCCTTGATTGCCCACGACATCGTAAACTTTCACCCGCTGAAAAATAATGCCACAACCGCCATTTCCAGTGCGGACCTTATCCGCTTTGCCAAAGCCACTGGGCACACACCGACAGTTCTGGATTTTGATGCGCCAGGACTTTAACCGCCGCCATTTTTTCGAGGGCCCTTACGAAAAACACAAGCATAGGTATAATTTTTTTAGAACGCCCCTTTAACTGGTTATTAAAGAACTGTCCTGATAGTCGTGCGCAAGTGCAAATCAGGCGCTATTTAGGGGACAAAAATATGATAAACTTCCAAGCATCAAACGATATGAAAGCACAAGTTGAGGCGATCAATACGTCACAAGCGGTTATTGAATTTACTATGGATGGGACAATCCTTAATGCCAATGAGAACTTCCTGCGCGCCCTCGGGTATGAGCTAGGTGAAATCAACGGCAAAAATCATAGTCTGTTTGTGGATGCGGATTATCGTAATTCCACAGATTATAAGGCATTTTGGGATGCCCTGCGCCGCGGCGAATATCAAGCCGCCGAATACAAGCGCGTCGGCAAGGGGGGGCGAGAGGTTTGGATTCAAGGCTCATACAATCCCATACTCAATCGTCAAGGCCAGCCCGTCAAAGTTATTAAGTTTGCCACCGACATCACCGAGCAAAAAGTCCGCAATATGGATTATCGGGGAAAGATTGAGGCGATTAACCGCTCTCAGGCGGTTATTGAGTTTGATATGGACGGCACCGTTCTGGATGCCAATGAAAATTTTCTTGCAGTGCTTGGGTACCGGCTGGAAGAGATCAAGGGCCAGCATCACAGCCTGTTTGTGGACCCGGCGGAGCGCAATTCCGCAGAATACAAAAGCTTCTGGGACGCCCTGCGCCGTGGGGAGTATCAGGCCGCTGAATATAAACGCATCGGCAAAGGCGGTAAAATCATATGGATTCAGGCCTCTTATAACCCGATCATCAATGATGGCGGGGTTGTGGTCAAGGTCGTCAAATTTGCCACCGATGTCAGTGCCCAGGTGGAAGAGCGGATGCGGCGCATCGAGATTCAAAAAAATATTGACAGTGACCTTGGGGAAATCACCAATGCCATAGATAACACCAAAAACCAGGCAGCCAGCGTTTCTGGTGCGGCCGATGAAACCTCATCGAATGTACAATCCCTGGCCGCAGGCATTGAAGAACTGGTGGCATCGGTTGGTGAAATTAACCGCCAGGTATCATCCGCACTGGATGTTTCTACCGAAGCGGTTGATCAGGCCAAAAGCACCAATGGGGTTGTTTCTGGCCTAGCCGATTCAGCACAGAATATCGGCGAGGTTGTCGGCATGATTTCTGATATTGCTGAACAGACCAATTTGCTGGCACTAAACGCCACCATCGAATCTGCCCGCGCCGGTGATGCTGGCAAGGGATTTGCCGTTGTTGCCTCTGAGGTGAAATCATTGGCCAGCCAAACCGCCAAAGCAACTGAGGAAATCAGCAAGCAAATCAATGAGATGCAAAACACAACGCAAGACGCCGTAAAGGCCATTGAGGGCATTTCCAAAACCATTAGTGATATCAACGAGTTTTCCACCGCCATTTCTGCGGCCATGGAAGAACAAACGGCGGTGACCGGCGAAATGTCCTCCAACATGCAAACGGCGGCCAGCGGTGTAGACAATATAACACGGGGCATTAGCGAAATTGCCGGGGCGACCGAGCAGGTCGATGCAGCAACGCAAAAGGTACGCGAAGCCTCGGCCGCTCTTGCCTGAATATAGACCCTTGGGCGCAGACAAGGGCCTTTCTCAAAAGCCTGCGCCATGGTGTCTAACAGGACTTGCGCGCCGGTGCCACACGGCCCATCTTTTGCCCATGAACACGGGAGCAATAGAATGAGCTTGTTTGGAAACGATACCCCCAGCGCCGCCTCTGATGATTTGATCAAGGACAGCACGGACGCCAGCTTTGTTGCCGATGTGGTGGAAACCTCAAAAACCACGCCGGTTATTGTGGATTTCTGGGCCCCATGGTGTGGACCTTGCCGCCAGCTTGGCCCCACCATCGAGCGCGTGGTCAAAGCGGCCAGGGGCGCGGTGAAACTGGTCAAGATTAATATAGACGAAAACCCCGCCATGGCCGGACAATTGCAGGTAAAGTCCATTCCCGCAGTGTTTGCCTTTAAAGATGGCCAACCCGTAGATGGCTTTATGGGCGCGCAGCCCGAAAGCCAGATCAAGGCCTTTGTTGATCGCTTGAGCGGGGAAACCGATATTGGCGAAGAAGCCGCTGCACTGGTGACGCGCGGCCATGATTCTTTGAATATTGGTGATGCTGGCGGCGCAGCGCAGGATTTTGCTGCCGCCTTGCAAATTGATCCGCAAAACGCCGGCGCACTGGCTGGCATGGCGCGCTGTTATCTTCAAAATGATGATATTGAGGGCGCAAAAGGCCTGCTGGCGGGTCTTGATGATAAGGCAAAAGAAAACCCGGACGTCAAAAGCGTTCTGGCGGCCATTACCTTAGCCGAATCCGGGACGAACAATCAGAGTGAGAATGATGATCTCGCGGCAAAAGTAAAAGCCAATCCCGAGGACCTTGACGCCCGTTATGCTCTGGCCGAGGCATTGAGTGCCTCTGGCGATATGGAGGGTGCGGCAGAGCAGCTTTTTTACAGCATAGAACGCGACAAAGACTGGAATGAAAACGCAGCACGCAAACTCTTGCTGACCTTGTTCGAGGCCGCTGGTGCAAGTTCGGATTTCGCGGTAAAGGGACGCAAGCGCCTGTCCACATTACTGTTTCGCTAGGAGAACCTGATGAGCAAATCACAAGCCCCCCGGGAGCCTGACCCCAAAATGCTTGAGCTTTTGGTCTGTCCATTGACCCATGGTCCGCTGGTTTATGACCGCGATGCCTGCGAACTAGTCTCCAAGAAGGCTAAGCTGGCCTTTCCAATTCGCGAAGGCGTACCCATCATGCTGGTTGATGACGCGCGCAAGTTAGACAAATAATGGACGATACGCGCTGATTGCCGTTTAGTGTGGCCGGGATCTACTTTCTGACCGTATTGGCCATTTTTATTTACACATCTTGGCTGCGCAGGACCCAAAACAAGGCGGCCTAAAATAAAGCGGGCCCACCAGAGAATCCCTGTAAAAACAGAAACATGGTGGGTCCGTCCGTTTGCTTTTTTATTTACGATATAAGCACGTCAAGGGTTTTCCCATTAAAGGTCAGCGCACCTTCGGCAACGCCGATCTTTATAGCATCGCCATCTTTAACAATGCCTTCCAAAATCAGCTTGGCCAGCGGGTCTTGCAGCTGTTTCTGGATCACCCGCTTTAGAGGCCGCGCCCCATAAACCGGGTCATAGCCCTGATTGCCAATCCAGGTGCGGGCCGCAGCATCCAGCTCGAGGCTGATATGACGATCCGCCAAAAGCGCCAGCAGGCGTTTCATCTGAATATCGACAATACTGGCCATATGCTCGGCCTTGAGGCGATGGAAAAGAATAATCTCGTCCACGCGGTTCAAGAACTCTGGCCGAAAATGCGACCGAACTTCATTCATCACCGCTTCACGGCTTTCTTCGGATGATTCCGCAGAGGCTGCTGCCAGATGTTCTGAACCAAGATTAGACGTCATAATGATCAAGGCATGGCGGAAATCCACCGTGCGGCCCTGCCCGTCGGTCAGGCGACCATCATCCAGCACCTGCAAGAGCACATTAAACACATCCGGGTGCGCCTTTTCGATCTCGTCCAGCAAAATCACCTGATAGGGGCGACGACGAACCGCCTCGGTCAGCGCGCCGCCTTCTTCATAGCCAACATAGCCGGGCGGCGCACCGATCATGCGGCTGACCGAATGTTTTTCCATATATTCCGACATATCAAGCCGGGTAATGGCGTGTTCATCATCAAACAAAAAGCCCGCCAACGCCTTGGTCAGTTCGGTTTTGCCGACACCCGTTGGCCCCAAAAACATAAAGGAGCCAATGGGTTTGGAAGGATCAGACAGCCCAGCGCGGGCGCGGCGCACCGCATCGGATACTGCGCGCAAAGCCTCGTCCTGACCGACCACGCGGGCGCGCAGCTGGTCTTCCATGCGCAATAGTTTCTCGCGCTCACCTTCCAGCATCTTATCCACAGGAATGCCAGTCCAGCGCGACACAATTGCCGCCACCTGTTCGGCATCCACCACTTCCATACTGGATTCGCTTTCGCTTTGTTCCTGCTCTTTGGCCAAGGCTTCTTCCAGTTGCGGAATACGGCCATATTTAATTTCAGATGCGCGCGCCCAGTCGCCATTACGCTCGGCCTCAGCCAATTCATTGCGCAAAATCTCCAGCGCTTCCTTGGCCTTGGTGGCCTCGGACAGGCGTTCCTTTTCCGCCCGCCACGCCCCGCTCAGCTCCGCCGATTGTGCGTCCAGATCTATGATTTCAACTTCCAGTTTTTGCAGACGTTCCTTGGACGCATCGTCTTTTTCCTTGCGCAGGGATTCCGCTTCGATATGCGCCTGCATCAAACGGCGATCCACCTCGTCCAACGCCTCGGGCTTGGAATCGATCTGCATACGCAGGCGCGAAGCGGCCTCGTCCATCAGATCAATGGCTTTATCGGGTAAAAACCGATCGGCAATATAACGCGTGGAAAGCGTCACCGCAGCAATAAGGGCACTGTCGGCAATACGAACGCCGTGGTGCACTTCGTATTTTTCCTTCAGGCCACGCAAAATGGAAACCGTGTCCTCTTCGCTTGGCTCTTCAATCATCACCGGCTGAAAGCGTCGCGCAAGGGCCGCGTCTTTTTCCACATGCTTGCGATATTCATCCAGCGTCGTCGCCCCAATGGCGTGCAATTCACCGCGCGCCAGAGCGGGTTTGAGCAAATTAGAGGCATCCATAGCCCCATCGCCCTTGCCCGCACCCACCAGCGTATGCATTTCATCAATAAAGAGGATGATTTCACCTTCGGCGGCCTGCACCTCGTTAATCACCGCTTTTAAGCGCTCTTCGAATTCACCGCGATATTTCGCACCGGCGATTAAAGACCCCATATCGAGAGACAGAAGCTTTTTGTTTTTAAGACCTTCGGGCACATCGCCATTTATGATGCGCAAGGCCAGCCCTTCGGCGATGGCAGTTTTGCCCACGCCCGGCTCACCGATCAGCACCGGATTATTTTTGGTGCGCCGGGACAGCACTTGAATGGTGCGGCGAATTTCTTCATCCCGGCCAATGATCGGGTCCAATTTGCCATCACGGGCCGCTTCGGTCAGATCGCGGGTATATTTCTTCAAGGCGTCATAGGACTCCTCGGCGGAGGCACTATCAGCGGTGCGCCCCTTGCGAATGTCATTGATTGCCGCGTTCAGCTTTTGCGCAGTAAGGCCGGCACGCTTTAGTATATCTGCGGTTTTGGCGTCCTTGGTCAGACAAAGGGCCAGCAAAATGCGCTCGACCGTGACAAAGCTGTCACCAGCTTTTTGGGCAACATCTTCAGCGGCCTGTAAAGCCTTGGCGGTTTCCGCCGTCATGTATATTTTGCCGTCACCACCCTCAATTTTGGGCAGTTTGTCCAGCGCGTCCGAAACGTCTTGCAAGGCACGGTCGGGCTGGGCCCCTGCGGCCCGCATCAAATTTGCCACCATGCCTTCGCGGTCATCAAGAAGGGCCTTGAGCACGTGCTCTGGCGTAAATTGTTGGTGTCCAGCCGCTAATGCGCGCGTTTGCGCGGCTTGAATCATGCCTTTGGCACGATCAGAAAATTTTTCTATATCCATGGGTATCCCCCGTCTTGGTCTTTGCGCTACCGCTTCGCTGCTTGAGCGCATGGTTCAGCGAGATGACAGACCCTTCGCCCAATTTGGCACGATTAGCCTGCGTTCATAGTACAGATAGTGTTGCTTTTTTGCCGCACAAGGGGGGCGCAAAAAAATCATCGGGTCAGGTTGTCGCACCATTTAACTCGCCAAATTATCACGATAGCGCCGGGAGGCCCGAAGACTTGTGCCATCTTGTTAAATCACATTCAGATCGCTGCTGCCTGCGGGTCTGGTTTCACCAATGGCCTTGGCGTTGACCAGACGCGTGCGGTGAATGCGCAAGGCCTGTATGCCAGCCGCTTCCAATTGTTTTTGTAAAGCGGTGAGAGAGGTGCGCACGAGATGCTGGCCGGTGGGGATGAACACATCCACATAATTGCCTGCGGCTTGCGCATAGACAAAGTCTTCTGCCGGAATGTGAAGGGTCCGCGCTCCGCATTTTAGCGACAAACGCCCGGTTTTTTTAGCCTCAAGACGGGCTGCTTCCAGCTCGCGGCTTTGTTGCGCCAAAGCCCGCACCACATATAGCCCGCTGACCAGAAGAAAATAGCTGGCAAAATCCTTGCGGTATTCATAAAGAATTTCGCGAACGACATCACCAAAAAAATTGTAGTTCTGGTTCAGAAAAACCGGATAAGCGAGTTTTCGTAACCCAACCATGATAGAAACATGCAGGGCAGAAAACCCAATACTGCCAACAAGGTGCAACAGAGATGCGCGCCGCCAGCTTTCCGCTGAAAAAGGAATGATGCGGACAAGGTAGGCCAGAAGCGGAAAGATTATCAATGTAGACAACAGGCTGCTGCCTTCGGTGATCAACGGCCAGATGCCTAGTGCCGGCTCACCATTTCTTGCCGCCTCCATTTGCAATGAGGTGACATTGATCAGCGCAAACACAAAACCGATAACCGCAACCCAGATCCAGATACTCCGGTCGAGGCGTTTCTCACTTTTGTATATTGCGTCACGTGCCATGCTCATGCCTCACCTATACGAAGGAAGCCCCTTTTTGGCTAGCCGCTCGGCCCCGGCGGCGCGCCACATGGCCCCAAGACTTGCCAGTTACCCCGCCGCCGCGCCGCTCGCACCACCCCTCAAGACATGCCCAACCGTGTGTGATGTCTGTCAGGAAACCAACTTTAAACAGGAATGTATTATGTGAGTTGGGACTGGCACGTCAAAAGCACCTACGCCGGCCCTGATCTGGAACCCTTTATGCGCGTTCTAAACCCGTGGCGGTTATCCTTATTGTTTTTTATCTCCGGTGTGGCGGGCCGGTTTATGCTGGACAAGGTTTCACGTGAAACCTTTGCCAAAGAGCGCCTTTGGCGTCTGCTCATCCCGCTGTTCATTGGCATGCAATTTGTGGTCGCGCCGCAAACCTATTTCCAGTTTTTGCAATCTGGCACGATAGAGCCAGGGTTCTGGGCGTTTTTTGCACAATATTCTGACCCCGACTTTGTCTTTGAGGGCACGACAACGCCCACATGGAACCATTTATGGTATGTGGCCTATTTGCTGGTCTATTCATTCTTGCTGGTGGGTCTGGCCCCTTGGCTAAAGGCTCTGATGAGCGGCCCCCTTGGCAGGGGCGTCTCGCGTCTCCCCGCTTGGATCATTGCGCTGGCCCTGCCGGTAGTCCCCTTGCTGATTGTGCGCTTTACCCTGACGCCGCATTGGCCAATTACCCATAATCTGGTTTCAGACTGGGCCAATCATGCGGCCAGTTTTTATGTTTTCCTGCTTGGTTATATGGTGGCAAAATCAGCACGCTTTTGGACCACCATTGATAAAATGCGCTTTTGGTCGCTGGGGCTTTCAATCTTGTTGATTGTGCCGCTTACGCCATTATGGATACACTGGGAGGGTTTTTTACAATGGCTTGGTCCAGACAGTGAGGCTTCGCCTTTGTTGTTTATCGCCCGCGCCGGACGGGTGCTCTATGCTTGGTTTGCCATTGCCACCTTATTAGGTTTTGCCCAGCGTTTGCTCAATAAACCCAGCCGCATTTTGGCCTATCTGACGGCGATGATTTTTCCTTACTACATCCTGCATCAGACCCTGATTATCTCTATTGCTTACCCCTTGTCCCAAATGAAGCTCGGCCTGCCTGTGGAAGCCGGCGCAATCATTATTGGCACCATTGGTGGCTGTGTGTTGATCAGTGAGCTGATCATCAAGCGCTTGGCGCTTCTGCGGATATTCTTTGGCATGAAGTTAAAGCCTGAACACCTACGCATTGGCGTTTGCAACTTACCGGGATAGAAAAGGCGCTCGCTTTATCAGGAGAGATGAATGAGCGCCCTTTTTACCCCGGAAAACTTTTTCACTTTGCTGATGCTGGTCGCCCTGCAGGCGGTGCTTGGGTTTGACAACCTTCTTTATATTTCTATTGAATCCAAACGCGTAGAGAAAAGCAGGCAAGCCTTTGTCCGCCATGCGGGTATTGGCATTGCCATTTTCTTTCGCATCGCGCTGTTGTTTGTGGTTCTGCACGCCGTTAGCGCTTTTTCAGCGCCCGTCTTCACCGTCGGCTTTAATGGTGTTTTCACGGGCACCTTTAACGTACATAGTCTGATCACCCTGATCGGCGGCGGCTTTATCATTTATACCGCCACCAAGGAAATCAGCCACCTTTTAAGCGTTGAAAACCTTGAGGGCGAACACAAGCCGGGTGGCTCGGTTACCAAGGCGCTCTTTTGGATTGTCACCATGAATTTGGTGTTTTCCTTTGACTCAATCCTGTCGGCCATGGCGCTATCGGATGTTTTTGCCATTATGGCCACAGCCATTGTCATATCCGGGCTGTTGATGATCTGGCTTTCCGATTATGTGGCCAGTTTTTTGGAAAAGAACCGCATGTATGAGGTCATGGGCCTTTTTATCCTGTTCCTTGTCGGTATTTTGCTGGTTACTGAAGGCGGACATCTCGCCCATATCAAACTCTTTGGCTTTGCCGTAGAGGCGATGAGCAAGACTACCTTTTACTTTGTACTGGCGGTGATTGTTATTACCGATGTGATCCAGAGCCGGTATCAGAAAAAGCATAAATAACGCCCGGTAACGAAACGCCCGACCAATGATATATGTCTAAACTAGGATTGCGCTCAACCGGGTCAATATGGAGGGGCATTTGATGGCACCAGAGCAACGCATTTCCATCGACTCGGCGATGCGCGCCATTACCATAAATGCTGCAAGAATGCTTGGCCTTGAAGCCGATATTGGCTCGTTAGCACCTGGCAAAAAAGCCGATTTTGCGGTGCTCGAAGAAAACCCTTACCAGGTGCCGCCCATGCACCTTAAAGACATAAATGTCTATGGCGTAGTGTTCGAAGGCACATGGTTTGGCAATGATGAGCCGGTGAGAAGCGGGGATTAAAGACGTAGAATCCTTACCGCCTTTCGTCATTGCAACGCAGGGAAGTTACACATGGATAGTTTTGGTTTCCTCCTCCGCTTGCGGGGGAGGTGGGCGCGAATGCGCTCGGAGGGGGGCTTTGTTGTCATAAATCCCGTACCATCGACAAGGAGAACCGCCGTTGCGTGTCTCAACTTGCAGCCTTGCTGCAAAATCCCCCCACCACCCCTTCGGGGCACCTCCCCCGCAAGCGGAGGAGGAAACCAAGTGAATTAGCTGGAATCCGGGATCAAAACAAATAGCAACAACTGAGTCGATGACGGCGGGGCGTGGTGTTGCCGATAAAAAAGCGGGACCCGTTTCCAGATCCCGCTCCTCTAACTTTTCTATGTAATCGGTCTTAATACCGGTAAGCGTCGTTTTTATAGGGACCGTTGACACTTACGTCGATATATTCTGCTTGAGCATCGGTCAGGATGGTCAGGTCTGCGCTTAATTTGGCCAGGTGCAAACGTGCGACTTTTTCATCCAGATGTTTGGGCAGGGTATACACCTGATTGTCGTATTTACTGCCGTGTTTCCAAAGCTCGATCTGCGCCAAAGTCTGATTAGAAAAGCTGGCGGACATGACAAAGCTGGGGTGGCCCGTGGCATTGCCCAGATTAACCAGACGGCCTTCGGACAACAGGATCATGCGATTGCCAGACGGCAGGTCAATCATGTCCACTTGCGGCTTAATATTGGTCCATTTGTAGTTTTTCATGTCGGCGACGGCAATTTCATTATCGAAATGACCGATATTACAGACAATCGCCATGTCTTTGAGCGCTCGCATATGATCGGCAGTAACAATGTCCTTATTGCCGGTTGTGGTGACAATAATATCCACATTAGACACCACATCATCAAGACGGCGCACTTCAAAGCCGTCCATAGCGGCCTGCAAAGCGCAAATCGGGTCAATTTCGGTCACAATCACCCGCGCGCCAGAACCAGCGAGACTTTGGGCGGACCCTTTGCCCACATCACCATAGCCGCAAACCACGGCGAGCTTGCCAGCCATCATCACGTCGGTGCCCCGACGGATGGCGTCGACCAGACTTTCCCGGCAGCCGTATTTGTTATCAAATTTGGATTTTGTTACGCTGTCATTAACGTTAATGGCGGGGATTTTCAATGCGCCCTTTTTGGCCATTTCATAAAGACGGTGCACGCCGGTGGTGGTTTCTTCGGACACACCAACAATATCATCCAACAATTCCGGGTGCTTTTCGTGCAGCATCAAGGTCAGATCGCCACCATCATCCAGCAGGATATTCGGTGCCCAACCATCGGGGCCTTTAATGGTTTGCTCGATACACCATTCATATTCTTCTTCGGTTTCACCTTTCCAGGCAAAAACCGGAACGCCGCTGGCGGCAATGGCCGCAGCGGCCTGATCCTGGGTTGAGAAAATATTGCACGAAGACCAACGCACTTCGGCCCCTAGCGCAGTTAAGGTTTCAATCAACACAGCGGTTTGAATGGTCATGTGCAAACAGCCGGTGACCCGCGCGCCCTTTAAGGGCTGCTCTTTGGTAAACTCTTCGCGGATTGACATCAGGCCCGGCATTTCCACCTCGGCAATGTCAATTTCCTTGCGACCCCATTCGGCCAAGCTGATATCTTTGACTTTATAGTCGTTTTGCGCAGTCATTGTCATGCGTCCTAGTTATTTTCGGCATTAAAGCAAATGCGGGCAGGAAAGCCGTCATCCTGACGCGCGGGCGCTGGCCCGGTTCTGTGCTGCCTATATCAATGACGGACAGCCATGACAAGATGATATAAAGATGTCTTTATATCGTAAACAGAGTTGTTTTTGGATTCTCCTCTGAGGAGTCATCCGTTTTTTTTCTGTTTTTTGTGCGCTAGGGTGTCCTTTGGGGGTGGTATGAGCGTGCTTTCACCACATTTACGCGAACAGAAATACGGTCGCAGACTGGTGCGGTTCTCGCTTGAGGACGCCATGGTCGTCGCTACGGCTGCTAATCAACAAAGTGCTGAGGCCGATGAAAACAAACTTGTTTTGCGCTTCAAAGATGGCTCAATAAAGGAAACCCGGACACAGAACTGGAACATGTCTTGCGCCCAGGATGATGTGATCACCCAGGTTTACGTTACGCCCAGAAATGGAAAACCCCCTTTTCTGGCCGCAATTATCAACCGCACACAGCGTGAGCGTCAATGCCTTTTGACTTTGCCTAAGCTATTAAAAAAATCAAAAGTTAGCCGCACGACCCTTTGGTGGACGAGCTTTGTCTTTCTTATTCTCGGCGCGATTGCTACTGAGTGCGGGTTTTACGCGCGCGATATTTCGCAATATCTGACCTCTTTAAATGATGCTTATTTTGAACCCCTGCGCCCTATATTCAGTTTCATTACCACTGCCATGAACGCCTTATACGCCTGGGTGCCATGGCCGTCATTCTCCCTGCAAACCAATGCAACCTTTGGCTCCATGCAAGATCAGGGTGCCATAATCTTGCTGGCAACACTGATAATGGTGATGATCCTTTTTTATCGTTCCTGGCGACTTATCACCATTCCGGCTTTTATCTTATGCTTGTTTATTCTTAAAAATCATATGTTTGGCTATGACAGTGCGCAAGGGGCTGTACTTTATTGGTATGCGCCCGTTCTTGGCCTTCTTTTAATTACTGGCCTGGTGAATGCTTTTCGTGATCGTTTGCGCATGTCCATGCGCATGGACGCAATATGCAAAAGCCAAATTGCGCAGCCGATTGCCCCTATGGCCGAACCAGTGACACCCTCAATATCGACCGTCAATGTCGAAAAGAACGAGGAACACAGATCGCCAGATACGGGGCAGGCCTCTGCATAGGCGCGGCACAACCGTTCAGAAACGTTCTAGAATTTTATTGAAGACTCTATGCGCACAGCGGATTCATTTTCGCCGAGCGCTGTCGGTAAAACCCGGTCGCCCGGCGTTGAGACCCGAAGGTCCCCAGGAGCACTAAAGCTCAGGCTGCCGCCAAGGCGAATACGCGGGCTAATGTCAAAATAAGCGCCCGCGCTCATCCTGTCCATTTTTTTAAAAGCCGTGTCTTTAAGGTCAAAATTGACCGTAACGCCCCATTTGCTTGTGGCTGGAATGGCCACGCCGGGTGAGCGTATGGATACCGCGCTTTGTGCTTGTTCGCGACTCTCTGCGCGCACAGTAAAGGCGCGGTTCCATGGCAAAGTCGTTTCTGTCAGCGCCGTGACGGCCAGCGCGGCTTTTACGGCCTCAGCATCAGGTGCAACAGGGCGCACATCTCCAGCCTCATCAGACAAAACGGGTCCGGCAAGTATGCTAAGGGCCAGTGCGGCCAATATGGACGGCATGGGCTTCATGCTGTGTCCGGTCCCTTTTTTCTTTGCTGCACCATATATAAGAACTGATGCAGCCTAACTCAATCCCGTCAAGAATGCATTAAAGTCTACAAAACACTTTAATGCAACTTTAAGCCGTACAAAGCCCCTTGGTAGCATGTCCGCGTGCCGGTCACAGAACATAACCCCTTAATTATGGGCATTCTGTGACCGGTAGCGAGCAGCCCCATCCCCCGGACGCCTGCATTTTCCATGAACGATAGGGAAACCACGGTCAAGATAAAAGAGGCTTTGCCCTCATGCTTCTTCGGCATTGTGTCCTCAGAGCAACAAACCTTTAACAGAAATACCGCACCGCTCTCTGTAAACCAAGACTGGTCTCAGGCAATGATCATGGTATACACGCTATCGAATTGTATATATGGCAGTCTTGCCGTTCCCTGTGGAGAAAATCTATGCGCGCCAAAGTTCGCATTGCCGTTATCCTTCTTGCCGCTACCGCATTGGCGTCTTGTTCCGTTTTTGGCAGTAAAAATAAGACAGATACAGGTGGAAGGCGCTCCGGCGGCCTGTTCAAAAGTTCCAAAGCCGTTGCTGGCATTGGCGTAAACAGCTTTTTATGGCGTGCCGCGCTGGAAACCATCGAATTCATGCCCCTGACGTCTGCTGATCCTTATGGCGGTGTGATCATTACCGGCTGGTATAGCGAATCCTCAACGCCAAATGAGCGCTTCAAGGCAACCGTTTATATTTTGGATACACGGCTTCGTGCTGATGCGATCAAAGTTGCCGTGTTTAAACAGACTCAGAGCGACAATGGAAACTGGATCAATGCTGATGTTGATCCCGATACCGAAGTGCAGATTGAAAACGCAATCCTTACCCGCGCTCGTGAGTTAAAAATATCCACACTGGGATAAACCATAAGCCTTTGAAAGTTTTGGTTTATAATGACACTTTATAACCATTCTGCCAGTGAAAAAAAATGGCAAAAAGCCTGGACTGACGGTGGTGTCTTCAAGGCAGACCCCCAGGACAGCGGCAAAGACAAAGCCTATGTGCTGGAAATGTTTCCCTACCCTTCGGGGCGAATTCATATGGGTCATGTGCGCAATTATGCCATGGGCGATGTGGTGGCACGATACCGTCTGGCTAACGGGTTTTCAGTACTGCACCCCATGGGTTGGGATGCCTTTGGCATGCCAGCAGAAAATGCCGCCATGGCCAATAACACCCAGCCAAAAACCTGGACCTATGAAAACATTGACGCCATGCGCGAGCAAATGCAGCGCTTGGGCTTTGCGCTGGACTGGGATCGGGAGTTTGCAACCTGTGATCCTGAATATTATGGACAACAGCAGAAAATATTTCTGGCTTTCTGGAAGGCCGGGCTGGTTTACCGCAAATCGTCAAAAGTAAACTGGGACCCGGTGGACCAGACGGTTCTGGCCAATGAACAGGTTATTGATGGCCGTGGCTGGCGCTCAAATGCGTTGGTGGAAACCCGTGAGCTGACCCAGTGGTTCTTCAAGATCACGGAATATGCCGAAGATCTTTTGCGCGGCCTTGATGATCTTGATCGCTGGCCCAACAAGGTTAAAACGATGCAGGCCAACTGGATTGGCCGCTCCGAGGGCTTGCAGTTCAGCTTTGCGCT
Organism: Robiginitomaculum sp.; assembly: GCA_002733495.1. Classification (GTDB taxonomy): domain Bacteria; phylum Pseudomonadota; class Alphaproteobacteria; order Caulobacterales; family Maricaulaceae; genus Robiginitomaculum_B. The sequence continues at coordinate 45,947 of NVVV01000004.1, read as the reverse complement.
GGGCGAAAAGACACCGTGTGAAGGTGTTGACGGGATCGAAGTTTATACAACACGGCCCGATACGCTTTTTGGTGCTAGCTTTATTGCCCTGGCACCAGACCACCCGATAACCACGCAATTGGCCAAATCCAATCCGGCCTTAAAAGGCTTTGCTGATAAGTGCGCACGCCTTGGCACCACCGAAGAGGCGGTAGAGCGCGCCGAAAAAGAAGGTCTGGACACCGGCCTTCGGGTTAAACACCCCTTTATTGAAGGCAAAACCCTGCCCGTCTGGACGGCCAATTTTGTTTTGATGAATTATGGTACGGGCGCTATATTTGCTTGTCCCGCCGGGGATCAGCGCGATCTGGACTTTGCCCGCAAATATGACCTGCCTGTGCTGGCCGTTGTTTGTCCCGAAGGCAAAACCAAAGAAGACGCCCTCATTGAAAAAACCGCCTATACCGGCAGTGGCACGATTATCAATTCAGGTTTTTTAGACGGCCTGCCGGTTGATGAGGCCATACCAAAAGCCATTGATGCTATTGAGAAAACCGGACAGGGCAAGCGCACTATCAATTATCGTCTGCGTGACTGGGGCGTCTCCCGTCAGCGCTATTGGGGTTGCCCCATACCGGCCATTCATTGTGAGGATTGCGGCGTTGTCCCCGTTGCAGAAGAAAGCCTGCCGGTGATTTTGCCTGATGAGGTCAGTTTTGACCTGCCAGGCAATCCTTTGACACGTGATGAAGGCTGGAAGGCCACCACTTGTCCCAAATGCGGCGCAAAAGCGACCCGCGAAACCGATACGCTGGACACGTTTGTGGATTCGTCCTGGTATTTTGCCCGGTTTTGCTCTCCGCGTGATGACAATCCTGTGGATCAAAAGACGACCAAATATTATCTGCCCGTGGATCAGTATATTGGCGGTGTTGAACACGCCGTTTTGCATTTGCTCTATGCGCGCTTTTTCACCCGCGCCATGAAAGATTGTGGCCTTTTAGACATTGAGGGCCGAGAGCCGTTTGCCGGGCTTTTCACCCAGGGCATGGTGACCCACCAGACCTATAAAGATAAAGACGGGAACTGGTTGCTCCCCACCGAGGTTGAGAAAAAAGACGGACAATGGATCAAGCGCGATACCGGCGAGGCGGTTAAAGCCGGGGCCATTGAAAAAATGTCCAAATCAAAGCTAAATACCGTTGACCCCAAGGACATCATTGCCCGCTACGGTGCCGATGTTGCCCGCTGGTTTGTCCTTTCAGACTCGCCGCCTGAGCGGGATGTCGAATGGACAGATGCAGGCGTTGAGGGGGCAAACCGTTTTGTACAGCGGGTCTGGGCCAATGCCTGCGCCGCAACGGAACGCTCTGGTGATAAAGTGCCAGACAAGCAGATCGAGAGATTGTGCCACAAAACCATTAAAGCCATTAGTGAGGATATTGAGGGCTTTGGCTTTAACCGCGCCATTGCCCGGCTTTATGATTTTCTTAACGCCATACGGAAAACGCCTGAGGATATTGATGTTACGCCCCTTATGCGCATCTTTTCCCAATTACTGGCCCCCTTTGCCCCCCATCTGGCTGAGAATTGCTGGGAAGTTCTGGGTGGCAAGGGCCTGGTGGCCAGCGCCCCCTGGCCCAGCTTTGATCCCGCCCTTTGCGAAGACGAAGAGATCATGATCCCCGTACAGATCAATGGTAAGCGGCGCGGCGAATTTATGGCCGCAAAAGGCCTTGCCAAAGGTAATGTTGAGGCCCTTGCCCTTGCCAATGCGGGTGCTCTTCGGGCATTACAGGGCCTGACGGTCCGCAAAGTCATTGTGGTGCCCGATCGCATCGTTAACATTGTGGCCAATTGATATGAACGTGCTCAAAATTCTTTTTTCCATCACTCTGGCACTTTTTCTGACGGCTTGTGCCGGGTTTCAACCCCTCTATGGCGAAAACACCAGCGTCCGCACTAATTTTAACCGCTTAAGTGCTGCCCCTATAGACGGCCGTGCCGGGTTTTTGTTCTCTCAGGCGCTTTTAGACCGGGGCGGTATCGTTACAGGAGAATCAGGAACCTTTGTTCTGGAAACGGTTTTGAGCAAGTCACAGGTCAATGTGGGTGTTCGTATTGATAATGTCTCTACGCGCTCACGCCTGACGCTTCGCGCCCGCTATAGCGTTCGTGATCGTGAAGGAAAAATTGCTTATCGGGGCCTTGCTGAAAGTCAGGCGGCGTTTGATGTCCCCGACGAGCCTTATGGCGCGCTTGTCGCTGAACAGGGTGCCGAAGAAACAGCAGTATCTGTACTGGCAGAAAAAGTTCTAAATGACCTGGCCGTCTTTTTTGCCAGCGCTCAGGAAGAGCATTGAAACTCTCTGCCTCTGCAATTAGCGGTTTTATAAAAAGCCCTGACCCGAAAATCAGCGTTATTTTACTTTATGGCCCTGACCACGGTCTGGTGACAGAACGAACTAAGTTGCTGGAACAGAAACACCTTGGCGCCGATTCGGGGCCGTTTTCGCATACTTTTTTAAGCCAGGATGACCTCAAAAGCGATCCTGCCATTTTGCAAGATAGTCTCAGTGCCTTGCCCCTGGGTGGTGGTAAATGTGTCGTGCGCCTTAAAACGACCGCTGATCAGGCAGCAAAGGTCGTTAAAGGCCTGCTTGATGCGCTGAATAAAAATGAGCTTCGCCTTGCTGCTCTTTTGCTTATTGAAGCGGGCGACCTCGGGCCACGCTCGTCGTTACGAAAATCCATTGAACAGGACAGAAATAACGCCATAACGGTACCCTGCTATGCACCCGGCCTGGCCGATCTACGCACGTTGGCGCTGGAAGACGGTAAATCCAGTGGTTTGGGTTTTGCAGATGGCGCTCTGGATGTTCTGACAAGCCGCCTGCCACAGGATCGTGCGCTTGCACGCTCTGAAATTGAAAAACTTATGCTCTACGCAGCAAATAATGAGCCCGCTCAAATAGACGTTGCAGATGTTCTGGCTGTCGTCACCGATTCACTGGATCAGAATCTTGATGCCTTTGTCTTTGCCTTGGCGGACCAGAATAATGCCCTTGCTGATCAGCAGCTAACCCGGGCCAAAGAAGCAGGACAATCGCCTATTGCCATGTTGCGGGCCATTCAACGCCATTTTATGCGTCTTAGCGAAGCCCGCACTGTGTTGGATCAGGGTCAAAATGCCAAAGCGGCCATGGCCAACCTCAGACCGCCGGTCTTCTTTATCCGCCAACAGCATTTTTCTCGCCAGCTTTCACGCTGGTCAGCCCCGGCTTTGGGGCAAGTTCTTTCCCATAGCCTGGCCACAGAACGCGCGATAAAATCAAGCGGTGCCCTGCCTGATAACCTGCTGGCGCGTCTGGTGATTAAAGTTTGTGCGTCCAAAAACGCCTGAAACCGCAGGGAAAACCCTAATCCTGGGTCAAGCGGCGGCACAAATCATCAAGCTGTTCCAGGGTCCGAAAACCGATCTGGATATACCCTGAACCATTGGCCTTTGAAGCTATGGAAACGGCAAGTCCCAGACGGCGGGTCAAATCATCTTCCAGCGCCAGCGTGTCCGGGTCTTTGCTAACCGTGCCTGCTTTACCCCGGCTTTTGGTTTCTGGCGCAGCGTTGGCCTCGCGAGCCAGAACCTCGGTCTGGCGTACATTCAGGCCTTGGGCCGCAACACGCGACGCCAGCGCCTCTGGGTTTGGCGTATTGATCAAGGCTCGGCCATGACCGGCGCTAAGGCGGCCATCACACACCATGTCCTGCACCGAGGCCGGCAAGGACAATAGCCGTATGGCATTGGCAATCGCCGCACGGCTTTTCCCCACGGCGCGGGCAATGTCTTCTTGTGTATGACTGAACTGTTCGGATAAAACCTGAAACCCTCTGGCTTCTTCTATCGGGTCCAGGTCCGTGCGCTGGATGTTTTCCACCAGGGCGATTTCCATAACCTCACGATCAGACAAATCACGCGCAAGAACAGGGACTTCGTGCAGACCAGCCCGTTGTGCGGCGCGCCAGCGGCGCTCACCCGCCACGATTTGAAACCCGTCACCGCCAGGTATGGGGCGCACGATAATCGGTTGCAGGATGCCCTTTTCGGCGATTGAGCGTGCCAGACCCTCAAGCGCTTCCTCATCAAAGCGTCGCCGGGGCTGATCTGGGTTCCGCTTCAAAGATTCAATAGGAACAAAGTTATCATTGTCCATATTCGGCGTGGCCCGGTCCTGCGGTTCCATTTCGCCCAAAAGCGCGGATAAACCACGGCCCAACCTCTGTCCTTTGGGCCCTTTGGCGGTATCACTCATAATGCTCTTACCTTGTTTTCACGGCGGATAACTTCGCTGGCCAGCTTCATATAAGCCTTGCTGCCGGCGCACATATGATCATAAATCAACACTGGTTTGCCAAAGGATGGCGCTTCGGAAACCCTTACATTTCTGGGGATTACGGTTTCATAGACCTTGTCACCAAAATGCGCGCGCACATCATCTGATACCTGTTTGGAAAGGTTGTTGCGCGGATCATACATGGTCAGCACCAACCCTTGTATTTCCAGACGTGGATTAAGATTTCCCCGTACCAGATCAACCGTACGCAAAAGCTGGCTTAAGCCCTCCAGTGCAAAAAATTCGCATTGCAGCGGCACCAGCAAAGCATCCGCCGCCGTCAGGGCATTGACCGTCAACACATTCAAGGACGGCGGACAGTCTATGAGAATATAGGCATAGTCATTATTTTTACGCAAAACCTCCAGCGCGTCTTTCAGGCGGTGTGAGCGGCGCGCCACATTGGCCATTTCCAATTCTGCCCCGGCAAGGTCGGCCTCAGCTGGGGCAAGGTGCAGACCGGGGATGCTGGTATGGACTATAGATTTGGCCAAGGGCACCTGGCGCACCAGAACGTCATAGGTGGTCGTGTGGCGCGCCGCATGACCGACGCCCACACCTGTGGAGGCATTGCCCTGCGGGTCCAAATCTAAAATCAGGGTTTTTTTACCAATGGCGCACAAGGCCGTGGCCAGATTAATGGTTGTTGTGGTTTTGCCCACACCGCCTTTTTGGTTGGCCACCGCAATAATTCGCATTTTTTCAGGTGTGTCAGACACGTTTGGCCTTTCTGATCTTCAAAATAACTGCGCCGCTTTCAGTCAGGCTGGGCACGCTCTCATAATCCATCACCCAGTCCTTGCGGGCTTGCGTCAATTCACGCTCCACATCTGCGCCCTTTTGGAATATCCGCAACGTCTTTTCTCCAACAAACGGAGCGCTGAGATGCAAAAGTTTTGACAAGGGCGCCAGCGCTCTGGCCGTTATGACATCATAGGCCATAGGGGGCAATGATTCAGATCGGGCGCAGACCACTTCTGCGGGCGCGCCGGTTTCTTCAATACAAACCCGCAAAAACGCAGCCTTTTTGGCGTTTGATTCCACCAAAACCATGTGAATTGGGTTCTCTTCCCTGCGCATCAAGGCCAAGGCAATGCCCGGAAACCCCGCGCCAGAACCAAGATCAACGCCTTTTTGCGCGTTTTTTGGTACCAAAGCCGCCAATTGCGCACTATCCAGCGCATGACGCACCCAAAAATCATCCAGCGTGCCGGGCGCCACTAGGTTTATGCGCCTGGACCACTTTTCCAACAACGCCTGCCATATGGAAAACCTGTCCAGTGTTTCACGTGAAACATTCAAGTGATCCTGAAAAACCCCTTGGCCGTTTAACCCGTTCATTGGCTTTGATTCGCCGCTTTTTGTTTGCCTGCGCGCTTCACATAATGAGACAATAGCGCCAGCGCCCCGGCGGAAACCCCTTCTAGGCGCCCTGCCTGACCCAGGGTTTCGGGCTGCGCCTTGATCAGTTTTTCCTTTGCTTCATTGGAAAGACCTGAGATGTGGCTGTAATCCATATCCTCGGGCAAGCGCTGGTGTTCTTCTTTTTTAAACCGCCGAACATCGCGCTGTTGGCGCTCCAGATACCCGGCATAACGGGCATCTATGGAAAGTTGTTCAGCAATTTTTGAGCCTATCGCGGTTAATTCCGGCCAGACGCGCACCACATCATCCCATTTGATGTTCGGATAAGCCAAAAGGTCCAACGGCGTACGGCGCACCCCGTCCTGATTAATTTTAATCCCCTCTTTTGACAGGCCTTGCGGCGTCTTATTGCAGGACCTTGCCAAAACGCGGGCGCTATCAAGAGCCTCAATTTTTTTTGCAAAGGCAATGCGGCGCGTCTTGCCAATACATCCCAGTGTTTGGCCCATGGGGGTCAGGCGCTGATCGGCATTATCAGCACGCAGGCTGAGGCGATATTCCGCCCGCGAAGTATACATCCGATAGGGCTCACTCACCCCGTGGCTGGTCAGATCATCCACCATCACCCCAAGATAGGCTTCGCTGCGGTCCGGCACAAAGGGCGCGGACCCGCCAACGAAAAGCGCTGCATTCAAGCCTGCCAACACCCCTTGCGCCGCCGCCTCTTCATAGCCGGTGGTGCCGTTGATTTGCCCGGCGAGGTAAAAGCCTTGAACGCCCTTGATTTGCAGACTGGATTTTAGGGCGCGCGGGTCCACATAATCATATTCAATGGCATAGCCATAACGGTGCACCCGCACATTTTCCATGCCCACCATGGTGCGCAAAAACGCATCCTGCACATCATCCGGCAAAGACGTGGAAATGCCATTGGGATAAATAAGCGGGCTATCCAGTCCTTCAGGCTCTAAAAACACCTGATGGCCATCTTTATCGGCAAAACGTGTGATTTTATCTTCGATCGCCGGGCAATAGCGCGGACCTGTACCGCTAATATTGCCAGCATGCATGGACGAAAGCCCAATATTGTCTGCAATAATTTTATGGGTTTTGGGATTGGTCCAGCTAATCGCGCAAGGTATTTGCGGCACGGTGATGGTGTCTGTCAAAAAAGACAAAGGCACCGGGTGTTCGTCTGCGGCCTGCATTTCCAGCGAAGCCCAGTTGATGCTGTCCTTTACCAAACGCGCCGGTGTGCCAGTTTTCAGCCGCCCCATGGGCAAGTTCAGGGCGGCCAAGGTGCGCGCCAGACCAATTGACGGCGCTTCGCCATACCGCCCCGCCGCCTGCTGTACATTGCCGCGATGAATAACGCCGTTCAAAAACGTGCCCGTGGTCAGCACCACCGCGCCGCAACGATAGCGCGCGCCGCTGGCGCACAGCACCGCCTTTACGGCCTTGTTGTTGATCTCTATATCTTCAACCCGGTCTTCGCAGGTAACAAGGCCCTCTTGCGCTGCAATCAAAGCGGCCATTGCCGCCTGATAAAGCTTGCGGTCCGATTGTGTGCGCGGCCCTTGTACCGCAGGTCCCTTGCTGCGGTTCAGCAGGCGAAATTGAATGCCCGAGGCATCCGCCGCCTTGCCCATCAAGCCGTCCAGCGCATCCACTTCGCGCACCAAATGCCCCTTGCCAATGCCGCCAATGGCCGGATTGCACGACATTTGGCCAAAATTATCGCGGCTGGGACTGATCAGCAGAGTCGATGCGCCCATGCGCGCGGACGCAGCAGCCGCTTCGCAGCCCGCATGACCACCGCCAATGACGATCACGTCCCATAGTCTCTCTGGCCATATTTTGTCTGGTTTTTGCATAACTCTGCCGTGTTCATTAAGGCGCGCTGCATAGCCTTATCAGGCAGGAATGTCTAATCTGCATGTCATAAAGCCCCCAAATGTTTCACGTGAAACATTTGGGCCAAGGCTTTTCATTTCGGCTTATTAATTCAGCCACAGACGTCAACTAAAGCCCCGCGTATTAATGTGGTTAAATTATCAGGCTAAACCATGCCCTGTCACTTGCCGATACAAAAGGCGCTGAAGATTTTCCCCAACACCTCTTCTGTACCCGCCTCCCCGGTTATCTGACCCAGCGCCGCCCCGGCTTCGCGCAAATGCTCGCCTGCCAGTTCCGGGCTGTCTTCCAAAAGCTGCACGGCCAAAGACAATGCCCGGCAGGTCTCTTCCAGGGCTAGCCGGTGTCGCGCCCGGGTCAGGCTGGGGCTTTCCTGGGCGCCAAGCAAAGCCGTGACATGCGCCTCTAGGGCCTGGACAAAATTATCAATGTTTTGCCCCTCTTTTGCACTCAGATCATGGGTTTGCAGCTTTGCGGCGCTCTGAATTACCCTTTTTGTCTCTTTGCCCGACAGTTTGTCTTGTTTGTTAAAAACAACAAAATCACCATCGCGCAACATGGATAAAACCTCTGCATCACAATCCTCTTCGTCGCTGGAATCAACAACCAAAATACGAAGGTCCGCGTTTTTTGCTGTGGCCCTTGCCCTCTTTATACCCTCTTTTTCAATGTCATGGCGAGAACGGCGAAGGCCCGCCGTATCGGCCAGCTCGACCAGAAATCCGCCCAGGTCCAGGCGGACACGCACCACATCGCGGGTGGTGCCTGGCTCGGCGGAGACGATCGCTGCCTCTTCGCCCGCAAGCGCGTTTAACAGCGTGGATTTTCCCGCATTAACCGCACCGATCAGCGCTATGCTCAAGCCTTCACGCACCCGCTCGCCGCGCTTATGGTCCTGTAAATGCGCATGAATTTGTGAAGTAAGGCTCGTAACCTTTGGTCCCAGCGCCGTTAGCGCCTCATTGATAACGTCCTCTTCTTCGGGAAAATCTATGCAGGCTTCGATCTGGGCGCGGATCGTTGTTAAGGCTTTGCGCCACGTGCCATAAAGCTCGCCAAGGTCGCCTTTTAACTGTCTTTGTGCCTGTTCCAACTGCCCCCGGGTTTGCGCATCTATAAGGTCGGCAATGGCTTCGGCCTGTACCAGGTCCATTTTTCCATTTTCAAAAGCGCGGCGGGTAAAATCACCGGGGCCGGCAGGCTCTGCCCCCAGTGCCAACAGCGTCGCGCTGGCGGCCTCGATAATGGCTGGGCCGCCATGAAGGTGCAGCTCGACCACATCTTCGCCAGTAAAGCTGGCTGGGGCCTGGAAAAACAAAACCAGAGCCGTATCGAACGGCGTCGCCTGTTCTGCGGCATAAAGCGCCGCAACGCTTGCCATGCGGGGCGTAAAGTCCCGGCCACCACTCAAGGTTTGCAATAATGCATAGGCTTTCTTGCCACTTATACGCAAAACCGCCAGCCCGGACTTTCCGGGCGGGGTTGCCAGTGCAAAAATTGTGGGTTGATACGGCGTCACGGTTATTTGGTCGTTTCGCCTTTACCCATGCCCGACATCAGACCCATAAACTGTTCGCTCATTTTTCCGCCGAGCGACATCCATTGTCCCATCAGGGCATCTGGCGACAGCTCAGCAATGTTATCCTGCATCCGTTTGGTCATTTCTTCGGTCAGGGTTTCGTTCAGGGCGCGCACATCAGGCAAGCCAAAAAAGCTGCGGGCTTCTTCTGGCGTGCAGGAAATATCTATTTTGACCTTCATCGTCTTTCCCCTCATAATCAGGACTTGCACTCTAATCTAATCTGGTGGGCCGTTACAGCCTTTCCTATAAAAAGCTACAGAGGTTTTCCATGTCTGACTCCCTTATGATTTCCACCGATGATGGCACGTTTTCAGGTTATCTGGCTTTGCCTAAAACCCTGCCGGCGCCGGGCATTGTAGTTTTACAGGAAATTTTTGGTGTTAACGCCTCTATGCAGGCCATTTGCGACTGGCTGGCCCGTGAAGGCTATTGCGCCTATTGCCCGGACCTTTTCTGGCGCATAGAGCCGGGCATCGAGATTACCGATAAAACCGATGCAGAGATGAAACGCGCCTTTGAACTTTACGGTCTTTTTGACACCCAAAACGGTATGACCGACATCGCCGCCAGTATTACCGCCCTTAGAAAGCACCCGTCTTGTGATGGGCGCGTGGGCACGCTGGGGTTTTGCCTTGGTGGCAATCTGGCTTACCTTTGTGCCGCGCGCACCGACACAGACGCCTCTGTCTCCTACTATGGTGTCGGCATTGAAAACCTGCTGGATGAGGTAGAAAATATCACCAAACCATTGATGCTGCATATTGCCGGCAAGGATGAGTTTGTGCCGCCAAGTGCCCAGAAAAGCGTTATAAAAACCTTTGAAAACAACACACTGGTGACCACCTGTTTTTACCCTGACAGAGACCATGCCTTTGCCCGGCCCATGGGCACGCATTATCATGAGGGCGATGCAAAGCTCGCCCATAAACGCACGCTGGGCTTTCTGGAAAACGCCTTGCGCGCATGAAAATATGGCTATTCTGTCATCTCTTCACCTGACCGTTACCGCCTGTGCGCTGGTCATACCCGAGTATAACCAGCCAGCGGGTCTGGCTGTTGCTTAGAGGGTGTTATTTAGAAATTGCGCACCAACGCTGAACGCCGTGGGGCCATAACGCCCCATCAGATAATCCATTCTGACCACAGATTCCGGCAGGGTCTGATCACCATCATTCAGCGCTGGCGCTTTTTGCAAGGGGTTTGTTTTGGCAAAGTCTTTGCCACCCGTATCGCCCATTTTAAAGGCCAAGGTGTGCAGCTCATATTTCTTCGAGCAGCCATAAGGGCCACAAAGAGCGGGTACGCCGGGCATGAAAAAGCGTGATGGCCATGAGTGAGCCTTTAGGTATTCATGCTATCAAAAAACTCATCATTGTTTTTCGTCTGGCGCAGTTTCTCCAAAAGGAATTCAATACCGTCCGTGGTCCCCATAGGATTAAGGATGCGGCGCAGCACAAACATTTTCTGCAACACGTCCTTGGGCACCAGCAGCTCTTCTTTACGGGTACCGGACTTGGTAACATCAATGGCCGGAAAGACCCTTTTGTCAGAGACTTTGCGGTCCAGAACAATTTCTGAATTGCCCGTGCCTTTAAACTCTTCAAAGATCACTTCATCCATGCGCGAGCCGGTGTCCACCAAGGCTGTGGAAATAATGCTCAAAGACCCACCGTTTTCAATGTTCCGCGCCGCACCAAAAAAGCGTTTTGGCCGTTGCAGGGCATTAGCATCCACACCGCCGGTCAACACTTTGCCCGAAGAAGGCACAACGGTGTTATAAGCCCGGCCCAGACGAGTGATGGAATCGAGTAAAATCACCACATCGCGGCCATGTTCGACCAGGCGTTTGGCTTTTTCGATCACCATTTCCGCTACTTGCACGTGCCGGGTGGCGGGCTCATCAAATGTGGAGGAAACCACTTCGCCTTTAACCGAGCGTTGCATGTCAGTCACTTCTTCAGGGCGCTCATCAATAAGCAGCACAATCAGGAAGCATTCAGGGTGGTTGGCCTCAATCGCATGGGCAATGTTTTGTAATAAAACGGTTTTACCTGTGCGCGGTGGTGCGACAATCAGCGCCCGCTGGCCTTTGCCCAAAGGCGCCACAATATCAATGACCCGGCCCGAGCGATCTTTAATGGCGGGATCGTCGGTTTCCATTTTCATCTGCTCATCGGGATAAAGCGGCGTCAGATTATCAAACAGGATTTTATGGCGGGCTTTTTCCGGCTCTTCAAAATTAATCGCTAGCGTTTTGACCAGAGCAAAATAACGCTCGCCAGCACGGGGGCTGCGAATTTCGCCCTCAACCGTATCGCCTGTACGCAGACCAAGTTTGCGAATTTGCGAGGGGCTGACATAAATATCATCCGGGCCGGCCAGATAATTAGATTCTGGAGAGCGTAAAAACCCAAATCCGTCCTGCAGGGTTTCCAAAACCCCGCCGCCATGGATTTCCACATCGCGCTCGGCCAGGTCTTTCAAAATGGCAAACATCATATCTTGTTTGCGCATGGTCGAGGCGTTTTCGATCTCAAGGGATTCGGCCAGTTTTAGCAAATCCTTGGGGTCTTTTTCTTTTAATTCCTGCAAGGTCATGCGGGTCATGCCTTCGGGCCGCTCTTTTTTTACCGGCTCTTCAATCGGCACATCTTCGCATTCTTCATTATCGTCATTATCTTCAACAGTCATAATCTGCTGGAACTCCTGCACGAATTTTCCTTATTTTCCTGTCTATGCGCACAAAGATGGGCGGAAACGGGCGGAAAATTATTTGTGATTTGGGTGTGTAGCGGCAAACCTTAAAAGGGTGCCGCCTTTTGGGAAAGGTTTTAAAAGCATGTGTCGGGCACTAGGTCAAGCACCATAACGGTTTAAGGTCTTGTTCCTAGCGGATCCACACCACGGCAATGATAACAATCAAAATGGCCAGCACAGCCGGGGCTTCATTGATAAAGCGCCATTTTTTCTCGCTCAAAGGTCGTTTCCCCGCAGCGAAGTGTTTTCTGGCAATGGCAAAGTAATGATGCAACAGGGTCATCAGCGTAATCAGGGTAAATTTTAGGATCCACGGCCAGGCCAGAAAAATACTCCAACCCCCCGCACGTCCAGCATTGGAAAAGATCAGCAAAATGCCAAAAACCCAGGTTAAAACAAAAGCCGGGTTCATGATCATCCGCAACAGTTTTTGTTCCTGCACAATCAGCGATGTTTCCAACTCACCGCCGCTTTTGGCCTTGAAATGATAGATAAAAAGACGCGGTAAATATAACAGCCCGGCCATCCAACCAATCACACTAAGGATATGCCCAGCCCGCCAGATGTCGTAATTTTCCGCCAGAAAGTTCATTCTATTTCTCTTTCATCGCCGCTTTTACCTGTTCGGACAGCGCATGGATATAGCTTGGCGCTATACCCAATGCCGGCACCCGTAGATAGGTCTTTATGCCCATACTCTCAGCTTGTTTGCGATAGTCTATATCAAGTTCGACCAGGGTTTCTATATGCTCTGAGACAAAGGCAATGGGCACAATCAAAACACCTTTTTTCTCATTTGCCGCGCGGTTGATTCCATCCAGTGTCGAAGGACCAATCCATTTTAGCGGCCCCACCCGGCTTTGATAGGCAATTTTCATATCCTGCAAGGCGTTGGGAAGTTTATCTTTAATTGCAGCACAGCTTGCCTCAATCTGGCGCTGATAAGGGTCCCCCGCCGCAATGATTTTCTCCGGCAGACCATGTGCCGACATAATTACCCGGATATTCGGCGGCGCACCGTTTTGCGAAAAATGTGCGGTGATTGCCTCTACATGGGCGTCAATAAACGCTGGATCCGTCTCATAAGACGATATTTTTTGCACAGGCAGGCCCGTATGGTCGTGCTTTTGCCAATGGGTAAAAAACGATCCGGTAGTTGTGGTCGAAAACTGTGGGTAAAGTGGCAAAAGAATGATCTTGTTTGCGCCCCAGTTTTTAATTTCCCTTTGGGCCTGATCTACCCCCGGTCCCCAATAACGCATGGCCAAAAAACATTTAAGCTGCTGATCTGGAAATTCTTTTTCCAGCATGGACTGTAAAGCCAGCCGCTGTTTTTCACTTTCCGCTTCAATAGGTGATTTTCCGCCCATCAGGGCATAGTTCTTTTGCGCCTCTTTTTCTCGAACACGGCTGATAAATTCGGCCAAGAGATAACGAAACGGTTTAGGAAGGCCAATAATTGCCGGATCCGCAAAGAGATTGCGCAAAAAGGGCCGCACGCTTTGCAGGCGATCCGGGCCGCCCATATTAAAAAGTACCACCGCTGTTTTTGTACTCATGAGGGCGTTTTCACCCATTTGACCAACTGGGCCATATGTTCTGGCGGCGTATCCAGCGTAATCCCATGTCCAAGATTAAAGATATGAGGCCGTCCAGCAAAGCTTTGCTTGATGCGCATAACTTCATCGCGCAGGACATCGCCGCCCGTGCGCAACACTGCCGGGTCCAGATTGCCTTGTACCACCATATTTTTAGGCAGGTTTTGATTAAACCAGGTGCCAATTTGCGATTGGTCCAGCGCGATCGCGGTTATTCCGGTTTCGCGGGCATAGCGCTCGGCCAGCAGGCCACAACCACGGGGAAAACCAATAATTGGCAAGTCCACACCACGGGCGCGCAGGCCCTCAACAATGTTTTTTGCCGGACGAATGATAAAGCGATCAAAAAATGGCTCTGGCAGGCCTTCTGCCCAGGATTCAAAGAGTTTAAGAACCTCGGCCCCGGCTTTGGCCTGCATGTGCAGATACTCAATGCTGGCCTCGACCAGAATATCCAGCAAGGCATCGAATGACTCTGGGTCTTGCCAGGCCCATAGACGTGTCTCCCATTTGTCTTTGGACCCGCCGCCTTGCACCATATAGGTGGCAACCGTCCAGGGCGCCCCGGCAAAGCCTATCAGTGTCACATCACCCGGTAAATTGGACCGTACTTTTTGTAAGGTTTCGCCAATAGGGCTCAGTTTTTCAACCGACCAGGCCTTTTGCAAGGCCAAAAGCGAGTCCTCGCGCTCCAGGGGCCGCAGTTTTGGGCCTTCGCCAGCGACAAAGTGCACGCCACAATCCATAGCATGAGGAATAAGAAGAATATCGGCAAAAACAATCGCGGCATCCAGATCAAAGCGGCGAATGGGCTGTAATGTCGCCTCGCTGGCCATATCCGGGTTCAGGCAAAAGTCTATAAACGAAGGCGCAGTTTTACGCAGCTCCCTATATTCAGGAAGATACCGCCCTGCCTGTCGCATAATCCATACTGGAGGCGTAGGGCCTATGTGCCCCGCTAGCGTTTTTAAAATGGGTTTACCCGTATTGCCCATGGCCATACTTTCCTCAATTATCTTTATATATTTACTGTGGTTGTTTTTACGCTGTGAAAAGCCGTGACAAAAGTGGTTATGCACAGGCAAATGATGTTTATATAGATTAAAAGCACAGCTTATGTTTGTTCACCAGAGCCTAAAGCACGTAAAAAAAGCCTGAAGAATATTCATAAAAAACGTTAATTATCAAAAAGATAATCATATTATCTCCACAATCTATGGGAGAAAACAACCAAAAATAAAAAAATTATGCACAAAGTTCACAAAGCGAAAAAAAACAGGGAAAAATGTGTATAACCGACGACAAATAAGCGGTCATACTGTGTACGGCCCGCTGGTATGACCAGGCCGTCTGAAATGGGCAAGGTTGTTAACGCTTTATTAACGTTTTCCGAGAGGCAAAGGCATGGCAGACCGTGGATCACAACCAGGTTATTTTGTGCATGTCCATATGGTCTCCGACGCCACAGGCGAAACCTTGGCCGGAATAATCCGCGCCGCCAGCGCGCAATTTCGTATGCTGATCCCGATTGAGCACATTCATGTATTAACCCGTTCAGAAAAACAACTGGAACAGGCGCTGGAGGAAATTGGCGCCGCCCCGGGTATTGTGATGTACACTATGGCCAATGTAGAACAGCGTCGCCGTCTTGTGGCTTTTTGCGAAAAGAACAGGTTTCCTTGTGTTGATGTTCTGGGACCAAGTCTGCATACGCTAAGCCAATATCTGGGCACGCCTGTTAGCCATGAAACCGGCGCTCAACATATACAGGATGAAGAATACCACAATAGAATCAATGCATTAAACTTTGCCATGGCGCAAGATGACGGCTTATCACCGGAACGGGTTAATCAGGCCGATGTTATTTTGCTGGGGGTAAGCCGCACTTCGAAAACCCCGACCTGTGTGTATCTGGCCAATCGCGGTATCAAGGCCGCTAATGTACCCATTGTGGACAAGAGCGATCTGCAACAATCTCTGACGGCGGCACAAAACACACCGTTGATAGTGGGCCTGACCATCAGTCCGCGTCGCCTAGTGCAAATCCGCCGCAATCGCTTGTTAAGTCTGAATGAGCATCGTCCCAGCAGCTATATTAATGAAGATGCGGTGCGCGAAGAGATCATTTTTGCCAAGCGAATGTTTGCGCGCCACAATTGGCCGGTGATTGACGTTACCCGGCGATCCATTGAAGAAACCTCAGCAAAGATTATGTCGCTATTGGCGGCACAAAGAAGCGAAAATGCGCAAAGCGGGTCATTATAATGGGGATAAGAGATCACAAAAACCTCCCCCTGATTCTGGGATCGAACAGCGCCATTCGGCAGACAATTCTAAAAAATGCTGGCCTTAACTTTCAAACCTGCCCCTCTTTGGTCGTTGAAGAAGAGATAAAGCAAAAGCATCCGGGAAAATCTGCGCAAGAGATGTGTACGCTTTTGGCGCAGCAAAAAGCGCTGTGTGTGTCCAAACGAAAAAGCGGGCTGGTAATAGGCAGTGATCAAATTCTCGAATTTAAAGGCCAATCCTTTAATAAGGTTGAGACAACGGACGAGGCGCGGGCGCGTCTACAGCTTTTATCTGGTAAGACACACGCGCTTGTGGGCACGACGGTTTTGGCGCAAGGCGGTAAAATTCTCTGGGAATTTCAAAGCCGTGCTCAGATGCGCATGCGGGTCTTATCCACGGCGGAAATTGATCATTATCTTGAAAAAAGCGGCCCGCAAATTCTCTATAGCGTGGGCTGTTATGAGATAGAGGGGCACGGCATTACCCTTTTTGAGCAGATAAAGGGCGATCATTTTGCTATTCTTGGTCTGCCGCTTTTGCCTTTATTGGCAAAAATACGCGAAATGGACGCACTATGAGCCAGAGTGAGCAAAACAAGAAAAGGCCCTTTGCCTGCGTGGTGGGCGACCCCATCGCCCATTCCTTATCGCCATTGCTGCACCAGACATGGCTAAGAGCCTTGGGAATTGATGCAGAGTACAGACGTCTGCACGTTAGTTCGGCAGACTTTGAAAAAGAGATTTTGGCGTTCTTTGAAAATAAAAACTTTGTCGGCATGAATGTAACCCTGCCTCATAAAAAGGCGGCCTTAGAGGTTGCCGATATGGTCAGTGAAGAGGCAAAATCCGCAGGCGCGGCCAACAGCCTGGTGCAAAAAGGTGATCAAATTTATGCGCATAATACTGATATAGAGGGCTTTATTGCGCCGCTCCTTGCTCAGAGGCCAGAGGGGTTCTGGCGGGGCAAACAAATTGTTATCATCGGCGGTGGCGGCGCAGCACAGGCCGCCATCATCGGCGCGCTAAAGCTGAACCCGCAACAGATCGTGCTTTCAAACCGCACCAATGAAAAGGCTGCAAAGTTGGAAAAGCGTTATGAAAACAAGGTGCAGGCTTTGCTCTGGCAAGAGCGCCATGACGCCTTGCCCCATGCAGACTTGATCATAAACGCCAGCGCCGGCGGCATGACCGGCAAGTCGCCTTTATCTCTTTCTTTGGAAGGTTTGAACAAAGGCGCACTGGTTTATGATCTGATTTATACGCCCTTACAGACGCCGCTTTTGGCCGAAGCAAAAGTACGCGGCCATGACGGTCTAAACGGTCTGGATATGCTAATCGCTCAGGCCCGCCCCTCGTTTGAAGCTTTTTTTGGTCACAAGGCGCCAACAGGCATCGGCATAAAACGGGTCTTGGAACAAGCGCTGGAGAAACGCCCATGATTATTCTGGGCCTGACCGGATCCATTGGCATGGGTAAAACCACAACGGCGGCGCTTTTTAATGAGGAAGGCGTGCCGGTTTTTGATGTCGATGCTGCGGTTCATCGTCTCTACAGCGAAGATATACCCCTGATAAAAGCCATCGGGACGCGCTTTCCAAAAGCTATCGGGGGAAACACCATAGACCGTACCGCTCTTGGTGACCTGATCAGAGAGGATAAAGCCGCTTTACCCGCATTAGAAGCGATTGTGCACCCCGCTGTGGCCCGGGCGCGGGCAGACTGGCTAGAGGCGAAGAAGGAAGGTGGGGCCAAAGTTGTGCTTTTTGATATTCCCCTTCTCTTTGAAACCGGCGGAGAAAAAATGGTCGATAAGGTTATTGTGGTCAGTGCGCCAAAAGCCGTGCAAAAACAAAGAGTCTTGTCTCGCCCAAACATGAGTGAAGCCCGTTTTTCTCATTTATTGTCTTGCCAAATGCCAGATGAAAAAAAACGAAAATGCGCTGATTTTATTATCGACACATCAAAAGGTCTTGAAGATGCGCGCAGACAAGTGCAAAGCATATTAAGACAGATAAAAACACAAAACCCGACTGGCAAGGATCAGTCTTGAAAGGCACCAATGTCACGCGAAATCGTGTTTGATACCGAAACCACTGGACTGAAACCTTTTAAAGGGGATCGCATTACGGAAATAGGTTGTGTTGAGGTTATCGATCTCTTGCCAACGGGAAAAACCTTTCGCCGTTATGTTAACCCGGAACGCGATGTCCCCGAAGAGGTGGTAAAAATCACCGGCCTGACCACGGAGTTTCTGGCCGACAAGCCGCTTTTTTCAGAAATCGTTGATGATTTTCTGGAGTTTGTCGGGAAGAGCCAGATGGTTGCCCATAATGCGCGCTTTGACCGCGACTTTCTCAATGTGGAGATGACCAAGCTTGACCGCCAGCCCTTTGAAGACAAGCGTTTTACTGACACCTTGTTGATTGCCCGCAAAAAATTCCCGGGCGCATATAATTCGCTAGACGCTTTGTGCAAACGCTTTTCCGTCAGCCTTTCAGAACGGGCACAACATGGGGCCTTGCTCGATGCCAAGCTGCTGGCCGAAGTGTATCTGGAATTAAATGGTGGGCGCGAACGGCGCCTGGACCTTAACCCCAATAAACGGAAGAAACCCAATACAGGCATGGCCATAACCGGGCAGGCGGTTAAGACAGAAATTAAAGCGCTCACCGCACAACTAAGCGATGAACAGCGCGACGAGCACCTTAAATTTCTAAAGCAGGTGGGCGAAAAACCGCTCTGGAATAAATACCTTTAATAAAACCGAATCGGGGTCTTGATAAGGATCAGGTCTCGCCTGCGGGCGCGTCGCCAGAACCATTTTTATCTGAGGCTTGTTGTGCCGCTTGTTGTTCAAGGCCAGCACGGTAAACTGCAGCAAAATCAATAAGTTCCAGCGGTAAGGCCGGAAAGCCCCCATCCTGGGTCATGTCTGATATAATCCGGCGGACAAAAGGAAAGATCAGGCGCGTGCATTCAATGTGCAAAACCGGACCCATGTTTTCTTCTTCGATACCAGAAACCATAAACAGGCCAGCATAAACCAGTTCCAGTAGAAAAACCGTGTTTTCTTCGCGGGTGGCTTTAATGGTGACTGACAGGGAGACCTCATAAATGTTTTCTTGTGCCGTATGGGCAGAAACGCCGATTTCCAGATCAATGGCTGGGGCCTCGCCGCTTTGCAGGCTGGCCGGGGCATTGGGGTTTTCAAAAGAAAAGTCTTTGACGTATTGGGTCAAAAGGCGCAGTTGAGGCCCTTGCTCTTCGCTTGTATCTGCCTCGGGTGCTTGTGTGTTATCGCTCATTTTTTTTACTCGTATATAATCAGGTGTGCGGCTGCTAGCACGTGGTGTGATTTGCGGCAAGCTTCGGGCTGACTTCCCCGATAAAAACCCTCTATACTATGCGTTGACTTCATAGGACGGGAATTATGGTTTTGATGCAGATTCTTATTTTTGCGGCGATCGCAGGCTTTGTTCTGATGAAGCTGTATAATGTTTTGGGCAAGGATGTCGGCGCGCCGCCGCCCGCAAAGCCCACCACTTTGGGGAAAAGCGCACAAACGCCGCCCAAATCCGCCAGCGTCACGCCCTTGCGGCCCGCCTTTACCGGCCCGGCAGCGGCAGGCCTTGAGGCCATTTATGCGGCGGACAACCGTTTTGATCCGCAAAGCTTTGTCGAAGGGGCCAGTATTGCCTATGAGCAGATTGTAGAGGGCTATTCACAAAGCGATAAAAAAACGCTGAAAAGCCTGCTGCAAGACGATGTCTATCAGCGTTATGCAGAGGCCATAGATGAACGCAAGAAAAGCGGCGTGGCGCTTGATACCGAAATCATCCGCATTAAAAAAGCAGAGTTGATAGAGGCTGAATTACAAAACAAAGTGGCAAAAATCGTTGTCGAGTTTTCGGCGGAACTTTCAACCCGCGAAGCCCGGTCCGATAATCCCGAAGAGGCCGACGTTAAAAAAAGTCTGACCACCGAAGAGTGGACTTTTGTCCGCGACGTGCGCTCACGTGATCCGAACTGGAAGCTGGCCAGTGTGGCAACACTGGCGTGAGTCCGACCATGATGAAGTCCGCACCCGTTTTATTGCTGGCCCTAATCGTTACGGCCTGTGCAACGAGATCGGTGCCCCCTTCTGAGGGGGCACCAGCGGCGGGGCCGGTTCAAACCGAGCCCACGACCCCCGCTCCGCCGGATGTGAAAGCGTCAGAAAGTGTGTCACGTGAAACATCACCGGCAATAGATCTGCCGCCTTTGCCGCAAATTGATGAGGGTGCTGACAAAATGGGCCGTCTGCGCTTTGTCGATCTGCCGGGCTGGGCAGATGGGGACCAGCGTCAGGCGTTTTTGGCCTTTCTGCACTCGTGTACAGCCTTTGCTAAAAACTGGGAAGCGGCGATCTCGTGGGAACCGGCCTGCCAGGCAAGCGCAACAGTCAAAACAAATGCACTTGAGACCCAAGCCTTTTTTGAACGGTACTTTGTGCCCCAAAAGGTGCAAACGCAAAAGGATGAGCCGGGTCTTTTGACCTCTTATTATGAGCCGGAATTAGAGGTCCGCGCAAAGCCGGAGCCGGGCTTTGAGGAACCTGTTTTTGCGCGCCCTGATGATCTGGTAACGGTTGACCCCAAGGATTTTGCCGCCACAGGCTTTGGGGGGCGAAAATTAATGGGGCGTGTGGAAGCGGGAAAACTGGTTCCATATTATACGCGGGACGAGATCACGAAAATGGGCGGCAAGGCGTTGGCCTGGGGATCGCCTGCAGAGGTGTTTTTCCTGCAAGTTCAAGGCTCTGGTCGTTTACATTTTAAAGATGGCCGTATCCTGCGCGCCGGTTTTGCCGGTCATAATGGCCTTGCCTATACCTCTATCGGCAGGGAATTGATCCGGGATGGGTCATTAGAGCCGGGCAAGGCCTCTAAAGGCGCGATCGAGCGCTGGATGAAAAAGGTGGGGTCAGAAAAAACCAGGGCGCTGTTGGCGAAAAATAAACGTTATGTGTTCTTTGCCGCCTCGCCGGTTGTGGATAAAGCCCTGGGTCCGGTTGGTACACAAGGCGTGCCTTTGACGGCGCGGGCCTCACTGGCGGTCGATCCGGCTTATTTCCCGCTTGGTACGCCGATTTGGGTGGACACACGCCTGCCAGTGCACGACCAGGACTGGAAGGCCGAACCAATACAGTTTCTGGCAATTGCACAGGATACCGGCGGGGCAATCAAAGGCCCCATGCGCGGCGATTTGTTCTGGGGATCGGGTGATGCTGCGGGACGGCGTGCTGGTATTGTCAAACATGAAGCCCGATGGTGGGTACTGGTTCCGCGTTCCTTTGCCCGTGAGGGTTCGGGACCAGACACGTGAGCGGCGACGCAGAGGACACAGATCCGGAAAATGCGCTTTGGCAGCGCATAAAGGACACCATATCGCCGCTTGGCAATAGAAAGTCGTCAGGCCCCGACCACAAGATTTTTGTGCCGATGGTTCTGCCGCAGAAAAATACGATAAAGTCCCGCCGAGATTATAAAACGCGGCCCCTTATACTCGCCACCGTGCCCTTGCGGCAAAACACACCCACACCGCCGGAAAACAGGGCCGTGCATAAAAAGGTGCGCCGTGGCCAGATCGAGGCGCAAGCCAGTATAGATTTGCACGGCAAGCGCTATGACGAAGCCCGCGCGTATTTACTGCGCCGTCTGGAAGATTGTGTCGCCGATCGTATGCGTTCCGTTCTGGTGATCACCGGGCGCGGCGCGCGCGATGAAGGGGTGTTGCGCACCGGCCTGCCAAACTGGATCAGCGAAGCGCCGTATCGGGCGCTGGTTTCAGGCTATGCTCCGGCTCACACGCGCCATGGCGGCAAGGGGGCCTGGTACGTGTTCTTGCGCAAAAACAGGGGCTTATAAAATAAATTTAGACAGGTCCGTATTTTGCGACAGGGATTCCAGCCGCGTCATCACATAATCCTTGTCGATCAGGATGGTGTCTCCGCTTTTTTCCGAAGCGTCAAAACTGACCTCTTCGAGCAGTTTTTCCATCACCGTTTGCAAGCGCCGCGCACCAATGTTTTCCACACTGGCATTCACCGAAGCGGAAATATCGGCAATGGCTTCAATGGCGCTGTCCTGAAAGTCCAGCGTCACTCCTTCGGTGGCCATAAGCGCCGTATATTGTGAAATCAACGAGGCTTCGGGTTCGGTCAGAATACGGCGAAAATCATCACGGGTCAGGGCGCGTAGCTCAACGCGGATGGGCAAACGGCCCTGTAACTCAGGCAGCATGTCCGAGGGCTTGGCCACATGAAAGGCCCCCGAAGCAATAAACAAAATATGATCTGTTTTTACCGGGCCGTGTTTGGTGCTGACAGTTGTGCCCTCGATCAGCGGCAACAGATCACGCTGTACCCCCTCGCGAGAGACATCGCCGCCCTGGCGCTCGGAACGGGCGGTAATTTTATCAATTTCATCCAAAAAGACGATGCCGTCATTTTCTACCGCAGATATGGCTTCGGCGGTTATTTGGGTTTCATCCAGCAGACGGTCGCATTCATCCTCAACCAGTGGTGCATAGGCATCAACAACCTTCAAGGTGCGGGTTTTGGTGCGCCCACCCATGCCCTTGCCCAGCATTTCGCCAAGGTCCAGCATACCCATGCCGCCCTGCATGCCCGGGATTTCAAGGGATTGAAAGGGTGAGGCGGCGTCTGGGAGTTCCAGATCAATTTCCTTGTCATCCATATCCCCGGCGCGCAGGCGGGCGCGAAAGGATTCTCGCGTGGCGGCGCTGGCATTGGCCCCCACAAGGGCGTCCAGCACCCGGTCTTCGGCAGCCGCTTCAGCCCGGGCGCGTACGCGGCCTCGTTTGTCTTCGCGCACCAAAATCAGCGCCATTTCCACAAGGTCGCGGATAATCTGTTCCACATCGCGGCCAACATAGCCCACTTCGGTAAACTTGGTGGCTTCGATTTTGATAAAAGGCGCGCCGGCAAGCTTGGCCAGGCGGCGGGCAATCTCTGTTTTGCCAACCCCGGTGGGGCCAATCATCAATATATTCTTGGGCGTAATTTCTGTTTTCAGATCATCAGGCACGCGACGACGACGCCAGCGATTACGCAGCGCCACGGCGACAGCGCGCTTGGCATTGCTCTGGGCGACAATATGGCGATCAAGTTCGGCAACGATTTGCCGGGGTGTATGCTCGGTCATGGGAGTCCTGAATTAATCAATCCTAGTCAGTATTTCGACGGTCAGATTTCGGTTGGTATATACGCAAATGTCGGCGGCAATATCCATGGCGCGCCGGGCAATGACTTCGGCGTCATCCTCATAGCCATAAAGCGCATGCGCAGCAGAGAGGGCATAGTTTCCACCAGAGCCAATGGCTGCCAGATCATTTTCCGGCTCCAGCACATCACCAGCTCCGGTCAGCACATAGAAAGAGTTTGCATCGGCAACAATCAGCATGGCCTCAAGGCGGCGTAAAAACCTGTCTGTGCGCCAATCCTTGGCCAGTTCCACACAGGCGCGGGCCAATTGTGTGGGGTATTGTTCCAGCTTGGCTTCAAGGCGCTCAAAAAGAGCTAGGGCATCGGCGGTAGAGCCGGCAAAGCCAGCGACCACGCCCGAAGTCCCCAAGGGGCGCACCTTTTGTGCATTGCCCTTCATAATGGTTGGGCCGATGGAAACCTGTCCATCGCCAGCAATGACGGTTTTTCCGTTTTTGCGGACCGCCAATATGGTGGTGCCGCGCCAGCCGGGGAAATCTCTGATTTCTGCACGAGTGTTCACAAAAAGCTCCTGATGAAAGCGTGTGCTCCATGTGGCCCTTTGGGGGCAAAGGTTCAAGAGTAAATTATCATCTGGACAGATTGTAATCTCTAAACGGCCTTGGCAAAGGCCTCAATATCATCACGGGCCAGACTAGCCTTTTCTGCGGCCAGCATGCTGACCAGATCGGCCTCAAACATGGGCTTGGCAAAATAATAACCCTGCACATAATCACAACAATGCAATTGTAAAAAGGCAAAGTGCTCGCGGGTTTCCACACCCTCAGCCACCGTGCGATAGCCCAGGCTTTCGGCCATGGCCAGAACGGTTTGGACAATCACGCGGGCGTGCTTGTCCTCGGTCATGGATTGTACAAAGGACTTGTCAATCTTGAACACATCAAAGGGCAGGCGCGTTAGATAGGCCAGACTGGAATGGCCGGTGCCAAAATCATCAATAGCAAAACGCACACCTTTTTCCCGCAACGGGCCGATTTGTTCCAGCATGCGCTCAGGATTGGTCATGGCCACGCTTTCGGTTAGTTCCAGCTCCAGCTTGGAGGGCGGCAAACCGGCTTTGTCCAGCGCCCGAAAAACCACTTGCGTAAAGTCATTGCTGGCAAACTGCAGGGCTGACACATTCACCGCTACACCGCAATCATAACCCTCTTTGGCCCAGCGCGCCGCTGCCAGACAGGATTCTTCCAATACAAAATCGCCGATTTCACAGATCAGTCCGGATTCTTCTGCCGCCTCGATGAAATCCCCCGGGCCGACCAGCTTGCCAGAGGATTGTTGCCAGCGCACTAGGGCTTCGCAGCCAGCAATGGTGCCTTCACGGACGTCAATTTTAGGTTGGTAATGCACGATAAATTCGTTTTCCCGCATCGCCTGGCGCAACTCATTATGCAGGGTCATGCGGCGAATGGCTTTTTGCGACATGGACGGCTCGAAAAAGCACCAAGTGCCGCCGCCATTCTTTTTGGCTTCATCAATGGCAAAATTAACACTGGTCAGAAGATTGCGCGCATCCCCCGCATCATGGGGATAAAGGGCAATACCGATCCGTGCCGACAGGCTTGCACTGTGGCCGGAAAGATCAATGGGGGCGGCAATGTCTGTTAAAATAGCATTGGCCAGATTTTGTATTTCTGGGGCCGAGCGGGCACCGGGGATCAGCATGGCAAACTCATTGCCCGACAAACGGGATAAAAGTGGGCGGATATTGCCTGACGCCGCCGCGAATTTGGGCGCATGGGCATTGATGATCTTGCGCAGGCGTTGGGCGATGATGGTTAAAATACGGTCGCCCTCATCCTGACCATAGGCGTCATTAAAGCGCTTGAAGCCGTCCAGATCGATCAGCAAAAGCGCACCGGGTGGCCGTTCCAGTCGCACCAACTTTCGCAAACGCTCGTTAAAAGCAGTTTTGTTGGAAAGCCGGGTCAGGCTATCCCCATAGGCCAGCCAGCGGGTCCGGTCGAAATTAGATTTCAGACGATCCAGCATGGTGTTAAAATTTGAAGACAACCGACCCAGCTCGTCGCAGCGCGTAACGTCCAGACGCACGCTTAAATCCCCGGCGGCCGCCTGTTCTGCCGCTTTGTTCAACGCGCCAAGGGGGGAAAGCAGGCGAATAAACACCAACAGGCCTGCCGGGACGGCAACACCCAGTAAAATAAGGCCTCGCCAGATGTTTCTGACCACCAACGCCCAGAACCCGGCCTGGTTCAGGGATAAATCATAAGAGTGGCCAACAACAGCGCGCAGGCGACCATTTTCAAAAAGGGGCACGGCACTGTATAAAGTGTTGTTTTCAACCCTTATACTGGTTTTCCCCGCATGAATGGCCCGGGAAAAGTCTGTGCCCCGGTCTGCGGTGTTCCGGCGATTCGCCGGAAAGATAACCAAGCCCGTTGGGTCCATGACCCGCAGGCGCAGGACGCCATTTTGGTCAGACAGGCGTTTTAGGGTTTGTTCGACAACATCGCTATCATTGGAAAATAGCGCCGGGGTTAAAGCGGCGGCGCTGGCATTGGCCAGGGCCAGCCCTTGCGCTTGTGCGTAAGCCTGACGGTCACTTTGCTCCAGCCGCGCGCTGAGAAACACCACAACAAAGGACGCAACAAGCGCAGCCATGCCGATCAGCAAAAAGGCCTTGAAAGCCAAACTGGAATGCATGCGGTGAACGAGATTCACGAAACGGCCTCGGGTTGGTGATGGCCGCAAGGCGACCTTAACCCTAATTTCTTACCAACAAAGCTGTTTCCGGGGCGTTAACCGTCTGCGGGAATATTGCAAAGCTGTTTCAGGTCGCCGTGAGGCCGTGCCCCGTAATGAGAGATAATCTCAGCAGCCACGAGCGAGCCAAAACGCCCGCAAACAGGTAAAGGCAGATCGCGGGACAGGCCATAAAGCACACCGGCGGCATAAAGATCGCCGGCCCCTGTGGTATCAACCACCCGTTCAACCGGCTCGGCCTTGACTTCAACCATATCGTTTTCGTCAATTAGAACGGAGCCTTTTTCGCTACGTGTAATGGCAGCAAAGCGGCAATCCTTGCGCACATTTGCCAAGGCGTCCTCAAAGTTCGTTGTTTCATAAAGGGATAATAGTTCGGCCTCATTGGCGAACAGGATATCAATATGGCCACGTACCAGGTGCAAAAAGGACGATCTATGCCGGTCCACGCAAAAAAGATCCGACAGGGTTAATGCGGTTTTGCGCCCGGCAGCGGCGGCAATTTCTGCGGCATGAATAAAAGCAGCCTTGGCTTCGTCACGGTCAAAAAGATAGCCTTCCATATAGGTAATGGCGGCATTTTTGATGGCGTTTTCGTCCAGATCATCAACACCAAAAAGCGACGATGCCCCAAGATAAGTGGACATGGAACGCTGGGCGTCTGGTGTTACGGCGATCAGACAGCGCGCCGTTGCAGGGCCATTGCACAAGGGCACGGTGTTAAAGTCAGCGCCCGTGGCCCGCAAATCATGGGAAAAGGTTTCCCCCAGCGTATCGTCGGCGACCTTGCCGCAATAGGCGGTATTGGCCCCAAGACCGGCAATGCCGGCAATGGTGTTCGCCGCAGACCCGCCAGAGGTTTCGCTGGCGGACGGAAACGCCTGATAAAGCGCGGTGGCGCGCGCCTCATCGATCAACGTCATTGAGGCTTTGGTGATGTCTTGCTGTGTCAAAAAGGCGTCTTCAACAGGGGCGATGACATCCACAATGGCATTGCCCAGACCCAAAACATCGTATTTTGCCGTATTGGCCATAATCATTTCCTTGAAACTTTATTCTGAAGGGGTTGGTTTTAGGGGCGGAACATCATTGAGTTCAGACCCTAGGCGACAGACCAGCACGCGCGGGTCAAACACCCCGCCCATAACCAGTGTGCCGTTATGATGTGCGCCGACTGAGGCCCCGGAAAGCGGATCGCCAAGCGATAGATAGGCCTCTTTGATGCTTTTGACCTTTGGATCAATACGCAGGATTTGCGAGGGGCTACGGACGGCGGCGTCCTTGGCGTGTTTGGAAAACGTCAACAGCTTTGGATGCGCCCCAACCCATAAAACGCCGTCCTCATCCACATCGATATTATCAACGCCGGTATAAAGCGGAATTTCATCACGCAGGCGCAAGGCCCCGGTGTTAAGGTCGCGATCATAAAGGCGAACCGATTGATCAATTATGGCCCCAAGGTAGAGCGTTTTGCCATCATGGCTAAGCTTTACCCCATTGGCATAACCGATCTTGTCAGCGGCAATACGGGCTTTCTGGCCATCAAAATAAATCAGATTACCTTTTTGCTGGCGAAACAGAACTTCGAGAAATTCGCCCTTGCCACCGTAGGGTGTGCCCAGATCATTGCTGGTATAAAAGGCGTCTTTACCGGCGGCGGCAACGTCATTGGGCCGCTTGATCAGCGGATCTGTGACCGCATGGTCAAACACTAGTGTGCCGTCCTCTATGCGAAAAATAATAATACGGCTTTGTGACCAATCACCATGTTCGATCACAAACAGGCGACGGGAACCATCTTCACCAACCCACAAATCAATGCCGTGGGGCGAAAAGAGATCGGCATTATAGCCGGTCATGTCCATTTTTCGGGCCTCTTGCGGCGCGCCCAGCGGCATCACCCAGATGGCCCCGCGGGTTTCACGATTGCGCCGATCATGGCTGGAGATATAGGCCAGTGTCTTTTCATGATCGATGACAATGTCTTCCGCGCCAACAATGCCTTCAACGCTTTCGCATTGTCCGTCAAAATGCGGGCGTAAACTGTTCAGCTCGCCGGTCCATTTCATGGTGGTCCACCAAAATGCTGACGCACCAATGAGCAAAAAGAGCGCAAACCCCACGAGGCTAAGGCGGTTTTTCGACATGATCTTAATCCCCAAAACTGGACGTTACGCCATGCGGCTAGCGCGAAAGGCAGGGTATTGCAAGCTTTGCACGCTCTTTGCTTTTCTTTATTGGCGGCGCGCGCTAGAAGGGCGGCATGTTTTTGACCGATCTTTGGTATTTTGGCGCTTTGTCCACGCAGGTGAAAACCGGCGCGCCCATTCACGTGCAAATCGCTGGCCAGCCGGTGCTGATTGGCCGTGACAATACGGGCAAGGTGTTTGCCCTGCGCGATATTTGCCCGCACCGGGCCATGCCCTTGTCTCGCGGGCGGCAAATTGAGGCAGAGGATGGGCAAACACAAATTGAATGCGCCTATCATGGCTGGCGCTTTGGGGTGGATGGGGTATGCACGGCCATTCCTTCGCTTAATGAAGACCAAAAAGAAGCCATGACGCGGGGCAAAATTCGCACGCGCCGCTTTGCTGCGGACGAGGCGCAAGGCCTGATCCGGATTTATTTTGCGCAAGACGAAACCGCCGCGCCTTTAATGGCAGCGCCGCGCCTTGATCATGTGGGCGACAGCACGCCCGGCTTATCTGTATCCATGATGTTTGATTGCCCGCTGGATCATGCGATAATTGGCCTTATGGACCCGGCGCATATTGCCTATATTCACCGGCAATGGTGGTGGCGTACCGCCAAGTCCATACACAATAAAGAGAAAAAGTTTGGCCCCCTTGAGCGCGGCTTTTCCATGTTGCCGCACGTGCCGTCGTCCAATTCATTTTTGTACAAATTGCTGGGATCAAAGCCGCAAACGGAAATTCGTTTTGAGCTGCCGGGCCTGCGCACCGAATATGTGCTGGTTGGCGGGCGTCAGGTTACGGGCTTTACTGCGGTGACCCCGGTGGATGACGAGCATACCAAAATTACCATTGCGCTTTATTGGGATCATCCTTTGCTAAACGTCATTCCCAATTTCCTGTTGCGCAATGCCATCACCACTTTTGCCGGTCAGGATCGCGATGCGGTTGAGGCCCAGCAAGAGGGGCTGAAATATGATCCCAGGTTGATGCTGATCCATGATGCGGATGTGCAGGCGATGTGGTATTTTAAACTGAAAAAAGAATGGGCCGAGGCGCGCGCAAAGGGCCGTGCCTTTGTTAACCCGGTTAAACCCGCCACATTGCGTTGGCGCAGCTAGGACAAAATTTCATGTTGATGGCCATAAATATTATAATCGCAATTGCCGTAATTTCAGTGGTGCTGGTGCTGATTTATGGGGTCATAACCATGGCCAAAGGCGGGGCCGAGGCCAAGGCCAAAAGCAATATTCTCATGCGCTGGCGGGTGGGCATTCAGGCCTTTGCCATTCTGGCCATTCTTGTTGGCTTTTATTTCAAAAACAAAATGCGCGGCGGCTGAGCTTTTGGTCAAACTCAATAAAATATACACCCGCACCGGCGATGACGGGCAAACCGGCCTTGTCGGCGGTGCACGGGTCAGCAAAGCTGATGTCCGCGTGGCCGCCTACGGGGATGTGGATGAAACCAACAGCGCGCTGGGCCTTGCCATTTGTGTGCTGCCTGACGGGGCGTTAAAAACCACGCTCTTGCGCGTTCAAAACGATCTTTTTGATCTGGGGGCCGATCTGGCTAATCCGGCCAGTGATGATAAGGGCGACAGGCCCGTTTTGCGTATCAATGCCGAGCAGGCAGACTGGCTGGAAAGCCAGATTGATCATTATAATGCGGACCTTAGTGCCTTGCGCAGCTTTGTGCTGCCGGGGGGCAGCGAGGCGGCGGCGCGCCTGCATCTGGTGCGGGCCATTTGCCGCCGGGCAGAGCGATCCGCCGTGGCGCTTTTACAGGTTGAGGGCATCAATGCTCCGGCGCTTATATACCTTAACCGCCTGTCAGACTTTTTGTTCGTCGCGGCGCGCTGGGTCAATAATAAAGGCACGGCTGATGTCCTTTGGGTGCCGGGCGGCGGTCAGTCTTCGGACTGAGTTTTAATCCAGTCCGTTATCAACGCGATGTCTGTCTTTGTGTTTCCGGGGTCTGGTGACTTCCCTCATTCGTTTTTTTGCTAATTATAATAAAAATCTGTTTTCTTCTGTATCTGGGCACAAAATATTGCGGTGCAGCACTGGACGTTGCGGGTCTCAATGGTGATATTGCGGCTTGGAATTCAATGAGGAGCGTGACCATGAAGGTTCTCGTACCCGTCAAGCGGGTGATCGATTATAACGTCAAGGCGCGGGTCAAGTCCGACGGGTCCGGCGTTGATCTTGCCAATGTCAAAATGTCCATGAATCCCTTTGGCGAGATTGCTGTTGAAGAAGCGGTGCGCCTGAAAGAAAAGGGCGTGGTCAGCGAAATTGTTGTGGTCTCTATTGGCCCCACGCAAGCGCAGGAAACCATTCGCACGGCGCTGGCCATGGGGGCCGACCGGGGCATATTGATCGAAACAGACGAAACGGTAGAACCCCTCAGCGTTGCCAAATTGCTCAAAGCCGTGGTCGATGAGGAAAAGCCTGAAATGGCTATTTTGGGTAAACAGGCCATTGATGATGATGCCAACCAGACGGGCCAGATGCTGGCCGCGCTTCTTGACTGGCCGCAAGGCACGTTTGCGTCCAAGCTGGAGATTGCCGATGGCAAGGCCACCATCACCCGCGAAATTGATGGTGGCTTGCAAACCCTTGCCGTTGAAATGCCAGCGGTCATTACCACTGATTTGCGCTTGAACGAGCCACGTTATGCCAGCCTGCCCAATATTATGAAGGCCAAACGCAAGCCGATTGAAACCAAAACGCCTGATGATTATGGCGTGAAGCTGCACGTGCGTCTGGAACAGATCACCGTATCCGAGCCGCCAAAACGCAAGGCCGGCGTGATCGTAGCGAGCGTGGCCGAACTGGTGGAAAAACTGAAATCCGAAGCGGGGGTGATCTGATGGCGATCCTGGTTGTAGCTGAACATGATAATGCGCATCTTAGCAATGCCACCCACAAAACCGTCACTGCAGCGGCCAAAATAGGCGGCGATATAGATGTGCTGGTGGCCGGTCATAATGCCGGTGATGTGGCTGCCGAGGCGGCAAAAATTGATGGCGTGCGCGCCGTTCTTCATGCGGACGGGGAAGCGTTAGCCAGGCAATTGGCCGAGGCCATGCAGGCGCTGATCGTGCCTTTGATGGGTGATTATGATGCGCTTCTGACCCCGGCGACCACCAATGGCAAAAACTTTTTGCCGCGCGTGGCTGCGGCTTTGGATGTGATGCAAATCTCTGAAATTGTCGCCGTTGAGGCCCCGGACACCTTTGTGCGCCCCATTTATGCGGGCAATGCCATGCAAACGGTTAAATCCAGTGATGCCATCAAGGTTATCACTGTGCGACCCACTGCGTTTGAGGCGGCCAAAACCGGCGGCTCAGCCAGTGTTAAATCTGTGGATGCCCCAGCCGGGCCGTTCAAATCCGTCTTTGTCTCAGAAGAACTAACCAAGTCTGATCGTCCGGAACTGACCGCCGCCAAAATCGTTATTTCTGGCGGGCGCGGCATGGGGTCAGGCGAAAATTTTGCCATGATCGAGCGCATTGCCGATAAATTGGGGGCCGCCGTAGGCGCGTCCCGCGCGGCGGTGGATGCGGGTTTTGTGCCCAATGATTATCAGGTTGGCCAAACTGGCAAAGTGGTGGCGCCAGAGCTGTATATTGCCGTTGGCATCTCCGGTGCCATTCAGCATTTGGCCGGAATGAAGGATTCCAAAGTTATTGTGGCCATCAATAAGGACGAGGATGCGCCGATATTTCAGGTGGCGGATTATGGCCTTGTAGCGGATCTCTTTAAGGCCCTGCCAGAATTGGAAGCGGCCTTATAAAGGGCGCAGAGGCCCGTTATGGCTGGCACAGACCTTGCGGGACATCATGGGATTCGTCCAAAAAGGGGACAGCCCATGTCTGAAAACTCATCTGATTATAAATCCATTGTGCCTGCCCGGTTTTTAACCTGTGTGGCTTTAGCTGGCATTGCCGGGGCTTCTTTTGCCCTGACCCGCTGGAGCGATGGTATTATGGAGCTGGCCGCCTGGCTGGTGCTGGCCTTTTGTGCTGGTGGTCTGGTTTCTATCCTGCAAAAGCGCGGTTAAGGTCAGGTTTTTCAGTTCAGTGCCGCTTTGATCAAAGCGTGCGCCTCTTCACCATTCCAGTCAGCACCACCGGAAAGCCGGGCGAGCTCATTGCCATTTTTGTCATAAAGCACAGTGATCGGCAGGCCGGATGGCAATCCGGGCACAGAGAGCTTTTGAGCCAGGGCAAAGCGGTTGTCGTGATAAAGTGGCAGGTTTTCAATACCGGCTTTGGCCAAAAAGGCCTCCGCTTCGGCTTTCGAGCGGTCCATATCCACCGCCAGCACCATAAAACCATCACTGCCCAGTTCGCCTTGAAGCCGGTCCAGCGAAGGCAGTTCTTCGACGCAAGGCCCACACCAGCTGGCCCAAAGGTTCAAAAGCACAACGCGGCCATGAAAATCAGCAAGGCGAACCTTGCCATCCGGGCCGTCAAATTCGGCCACAGGCTGAACGGGCGGGGTTTTTAAAAAGATTAATTCCTGCATTTCGCCTTTGGCATAAACGGCCAGAGGGTTGCGCGCTCCGCTTTGTCCCGATAGCGATTGCATCGTAACATAGGCGGCAAAGGCGAGGCCGGAGGTGGCAAGAATGATGATGGCTGTTTTTCTAAATTTGGACATGGCTGACTTTTAGGCTCATATTTTGATAATGACAAAAGACAATAACACCGAAAATGACAATCAGGCTAATGCCCTTTGGGGCGGGCGTTTTGATGCGGCCCCATCGGCAATTATGCAGGCGATCAACGCTTCCATTGATGTGGACAAGCGCATGGCCGCGCAAGATCTGGCGGGCTCTTCTGCGCATGCGGCCATGCTGGCCGCTTGCGGTATCATCAGCAAGGATGATGAGGCCGCCATTCAGAGCGGCCTGAAACAGATCGGCGAAGAAATTCGGGGCGGCACGTTTACCTATTCTGCGGCGCTGGAAGATATTCATATGAATATCGAGGCACGCCTGGCCACGCTGATCGGTGAAGCCGCCGGGCGCTTGCACACGGCGCGTTCGCGCAATGATCAGGTGGCCACCGATTTGCGCCTGTGGCTGCGCGGCGCGCTGGATGATATTGATGGTTTGCTTGGGGCTTTTCAAAAGTCCCTCATCGCCTTGGCCGAGGCTGAGGCTGAAACCATCATGCCGGGCTTTACCCATTTACAAAGCGCCCAGCCGGTTAGCTTTGGCCATCATATGCTGGCCTATGTGGAAATGATGCACCGGGATCGTGGCCGCTTTGCTGATGCGCGTAACCGTTTGAACGAAAGCCCGCTGGGTGCGGCAGCCCTGGCCGGTACGGCCTATCCGATTGATCGCGAAATGACTGCCAAGGCGCTGGGCTTTGATGGCCCCATGCGCAATTCACTGGATGCGGTATCGGCGCGGGATTTTGCGCTGGAATTTTTAAGCGCCGCCAGCATTTGCGCGGTGCATTTGTCGCGCCTCGCCGAAGAGCTGGTGATCTGGACCTCCGCCGGGTTTGCCTTTGTCTCTTTAAGCGATCAGTTCTCCACTGGTTCATCCATTATGCCGCAAAAACGCAATCCGGACGCCGCCGAACTGGTGCGCGCCAAAACCGGGCGCATTGTGGGCGATCTGAATACCTTGCTCATGGTGATGAAGGGGCTTCCACTAGCTTATTCCAAAGACATGCAGGAAGATAAAGAGCCGGTGTTTGATGCTTATGAGGCCTTGTGTCTGTCTTTGTCGGCCATGACCGGCATGATGGATGATCTGGGAATAAAGCGTGACGCGCTGGCCGGGGCCGCCGGGGCCGCCTATTCTACCGCCACCGATCTTGCCGACTGGTTGGTCCGTGAAGCCGGTGTGCCATTTCGCGAGGCACACCACATTACCGGCACCATCGTCAAACGGGCC
Source organism: Robiginitomaculum sp. (assembly GCA_002733495.1). GTDB lineage: Bacteria > Pseudomonadota > Alphaproteobacteria > Caulobacterales > Maricaulaceae > Robiginitomaculum_B. The sequence continues at coordinate 11,953 of NVVV01000004.1, read as the reverse complement.
GAACAAAAATCCCAAACCCTGTCTGAATTATCACTGGAAGACATGCAGGCGGTGTGCCCTAAAATCACGCAGGGCATTTATGATGTGCTAACGCCCTCTGCTTCGGCGGCCAGCCGGACCAGTTTTGGCGGCACCGCGCCGCAAAATGTGCGCACACAGGTTAATTTCTGGAAGGAAAAACTATGAGAAAGATCAAACGCTTTGCTGTTTTAGGATTTGCTTTGCTGGCGCTGGCAGCTTGCGGCCTTCGGGATACCCCAGCCGTGCCGCCAGCGCACGGCACCACCACGAGCACACAGAATTAGGCTCTTATTATCCAGAGCGTGCGAAAAGGGCTTTTATAGTTCTGCGAACCAGAGTGCATTTATGAGCGAAAAGATTCGGATTTTGGGCATTGATCCCGGCCTGCGACGTTGTGGCTGGGGGCTGGTGGATGTGCGCGGCAGTAAAATTAGCTTTTTGGCCTGTGGCACAATCATGCCAGACACAAAGGCTGAAATGAGCGAGCGCCTGTTGCACCTTTTTCGCGAAATGCGCGCGGTGATTGATCAATACAAACCCGATCGCGCCGCCATTGAAGACACCTTTATGAACAATAATGCCGCGTCGGCCCTGAAACTGGGCGCGGCGCGGGCTGCGGCCATGCTGGCCCCGGCGGATGCGGGTCTGGGTGTGGAAAATTATGCACCGCGCGCCATAAAAAAAGCGATTGTCGGCACGGGGCGCGCCGATAAAAACCAGATGGCGGCCATGGTCGCCCTATTGCTGCCGGGATGCACCGCCAAGGCCGATGAAGCCGATGCGCTGGCCATTGCCATTTGTTGTGCCAATCATGCGCCACTGGCCTCGGCACTGGCCACGTCGCTGGAGAGCGCCTCATGATCGGAAAGCTAAGCGGAATTGTCGATGCGCTGGGGGCTGGCGAGGTTATACTGGATGTCAATGGTGTGGGCTATCTGGTGCAATGCGGGGCGCGCAGCTTGCGGACCTTGAGCCTTGGCGAGCCAGCGCAATTGCATATTGAAACGGTGTTGCGTCAGGACTTATTGCGCCTTTATGGCTTTGCCAGCGAAGAAGAACGCGCCTGGTTTGTCCGCTTGCAGGAAATTCAGGGCGTTGGTCCAAAGGCCGCTTTGGCAGTGCTGGATACCCTGTCACCGATGGAGCTGATTAATGCCGCCGCCTTGGAAGACAAGGCGACCATTGCCCGGGCGCAAGGGGTGGGTCCACGCATTGCCGCGCGGATTGCCGGCGAGTTAAAAGACAAACCACCACCCAGTGGGCGCTCGCTGGGGGGCCTGATGCTTGCCGCAAACCCAGGCGCCACCTCCAGCGCACCAAATGCGCTTAGCCTGAATGCCGAGGCGGTTTCGGCACTGGTCAATCTGGGGCTTTCGCCAATGGATGCACAGCGCGCGGTGGCGGGTGCCGGGCGCACACTGGGCGAGGAAGCCACACTTGATGCGCTGATCCGCACCGCCTTGAAGGATATGGGCAGATGAGTGATGCCGTTGATGACGAACGGATTATTTCCGGCGCGCCGCAGGGTGATGACAGGCGTGACAAAGCCCTGCGTCCGCAAAGCTTTGACAGCTTTGTCGGCCAGGGCGCACTGGTTGAAAACCTCAAAGTGTTTGTCAACGCCGCCAAGGGCCGCAATGAAGCGCTGGACCATGTTTTACTGTCTGGCCCACCGGGGCTGGGCAAAACCACATTGGCACAAATCATCTCGCGCGAACTGGGTGTCAATTTTCGCGCCACCTCCGGACCCGTCATTGCCAAAGCCGGGGATCTGGCGGCGATCCTGACAAATCTTGAGCCGCGCGATGTATTGTTCATTGATGAAATTCACCGCCTTGCTCCCCATGTGGAGGAAATCCTCTATCCCGCCATGGAGGATTTTGAACTGGACTTGATCATTGGCGAAGGGCCCTCGGCGCGGACCATCAAGATTGATCTTGCGCCCTTTACCCTGATCGGGGCGACCACCCGCGCCGGTCTCTTGGCCACGCCCTTGCGGGATCGGTTTGGTGTACCGGCGCGACTGGAATTTTATGGGGTGGATGATCTGACGTACATTGTGGCCCGCGCCGCCCGAAAGCTGCAGGCCAGCCTTCATGAGGATGGGGCGCGCGAAATTGCCCGGCGCGCCCGGGGCACCCCCCGTGTGGCCGGGCGGCTGTTGCGCCGGGTGCGCGACTTTGCCGAGGCGCAAAGTATCAACGAGATTAGTGCGAGCTTTGCCGATGCGGCGTTAAAACGCCTTGAGGTGGATGCGCTGGGTCTGGATGCCCAGGACCGGCGCTATCTCTATACGCTGACGGAAAAGTTCGCTGGTCTGCCGGTGGGTCTGGATACCTTGGCCGCCTCTCTTTCCGAAGCTCGCGATGCGCTGGAAGAGGTGATCGAGCCGTTTTTAATCCAGCAGGGCTTTATTCAGCGCACCCCCAGAGGCCGAGTGGCAACGCCGCGCGCCTATGAGCATTTGGGCCTTATTGAGCCGCCGACACTGGGCAATCCCGAAGATCTGTTTGGCGGCGCAAAATGAGCATCGCCCAGAGCGGCCATTTTGCCGATGGCGTGCACCATTTGCCGTTACGGATTTATTATGAAGACACCGATTTTTCCGGCGTGGTGTATCACGCGTCTTATTTGCGTTTTATGGAACGTGGCCGCACAGAATTTTTGCGCCTGTCCGGGGTGGATCATAACGCCCTGTTGCAAGACGAGACGCCTTTGGCCTTTGCCGTACGGCGGATGCAGATCGACTTTGCCCGTTCGGCGCGCATTGATGATCTTTTGAGCGTACAAACCCGTTTTCTGGCGGCCCGCGGTGCGCGGATCGAGGCCCGTCAAAGCGTTCTGCACGGTGAAGACGTGCTGGTCAGTGCTGAGGTGCAGATCGCCTGCATTGACCTCAACGGGAGGCCAAAACGACTACCGGCGGAACTAGGTGCACGCCTTGCCCCGTTTTTGTGCGAAAATTGACACTTCCATGTTAGTATAACCAGAGCGGGAGAATAAAAATGTGCGGGATATTCGCAGCGATGACGAAACGGCCATTGCCTGAAGATAAGGCCAGAAACGCACTTGAAACACTCTATCATCGGGGGCCAGACGGTAACGGACTGTGGAGGTCCCAAGACGGTTGCCGGGTGCTGGGTCACACGCGTCTTTCCATCATAGGTTTGAACAATGGCGAGCAACCAATATCAAGCGCTGACGGCGGCGTTCGTTTGGTGGCGAATGGCGAATTTTATGGCTATCAGGCGATTAGGGAGCGACTGCGCGCCGAAGGTTGTGTTTTCAAGACGGACAGTGATAGCGAAATTGCTCTGCATCTTTATGAGCGGCGCGGCATGGCTTCTGCCGACCAGCTTCGGGGCGAGTTTGCTTTTGTGATTGCCGACGAGCGGTCTCAAACCATGGTGGCCGTCCGCGATCGGTTTGGCGTTAAACCCCTTTACTATGCGGTGGTAAATGGTGACGTGTTCTTTGCCTCCGAGATCAAGGCGCTCTTGGCGCTTGGCATTCACGCCGCCTGGAATATCGGCGGGGCGTGCGGTGGCCTCGCTCAACCCCATGAACAAACGTCCTTTGCTGGTATACGCAACCTGCCGCCTGGACATTACGCAATCGCAAAAGACGGCGATGTACGCATTTATCCGTACTGGGATTGGGAAATTCCGACAGCTAAGGAGATGCGCCTCGACGACCGCAGCGAAGAGGAGGTGGTCGGCGCCTTTCGGGATGCGCTTACAGACGCCGTGCGCGAACGCCTCGTCGCGGACGTCGAAGTTGCTTGTTATCTAAGTGGGGGCATCGACTCATGCGCTGTCCTCGGCCTTGCGCAACGAGAAATGTCGCGCCCGATTCGCGCATTTACCCTCAGCTTTGAAGAGGCCCAATACGACGAGGGCGCTATCGCACAAAAACAGGCCGAGTTTGTTGGATCCAGTTTCACCCTGATCCCACTGACCGGTCGCGATATCGCCGATAATTATGCCAACGCGGTGCGTCATGCTGAAATGCCGATGTTCAACGGCCATGGCGTGGCCAAATACATCCTCAGTCGCGAAGTGCAAAAGGCCGGCGTAAAGGTGGTTTTTACCGGTGAAGGTGCGGACGAAATGTTAGGTGGCTACCCTCCCTTTCGGCTGGATGCGATTACAAATAATGTAGCGCTGAGCAGTTCGGAACGGACAGCGTTGATAGATGAGCTGTTCAGCGCGAATGCGGCGACGCGGGCCTTTTTTATGCCGGAGCGTGTTGAAAGCTTGGATGTTCAGGCAGTTGAACGCCGGCTTGGCTGGACGCCCGCCTTTTCTTTTGCACATGACGCCATGACCCGAAACCTTCTTTCAATGATGCGTCCCGAAGCGCACGCGCAGCTTGCCTTGGCGCACCCCATTTCGGCCGGGCTGGATCGGCTTCCTGTCGCGCTAAGGATGGCTGGTCGCGACCGGCTTAACCAGGCGCTCTATCTCTGTTCGAAAACGCAATTACCGAACATGATCCTCAACTATCTTGGCGACCGGATGGAGATGGCGCATTCAATCGAAGGACGTGTCCCCTTTCTCGATCATCGTGTGGCCGCAGCGGCCGCCCGTACGCCCGTCAACATGAAAGTAAAAGGGTCTCGTGAAAAGCACGTGCTCCGCGAGGCGGCAAAAGACGTTCTCATTCCCGAAGTCTACGATCGCCAGAAACATCCGTTTACGACACCGCCGACCCGGTCTGCTGACGACCCCATGATGGGATTTTACCAGGACGTCTTTGCGTCCAAAGCGGCTAGCGAGCAGCCAATATTTGATATGGTAAAAGTAAACGCGGCGCTGGACGCCTACCTGAACTGCCCTGCAGATCAGCAAATCGCTTCCGAAGGCGGGCTTCAGCAGATCGCCGGCGTAATCGTAATGCAGGAACAATTCAACATGGGAACCGCCATCGGTTCATGAATTGCTCCCACTCTCGTCGATAACCCTCTTGCAGGACCGTCTCCATATCAATATACGACGTTTGGCATCTCCAACCGTCTGTCCGCATCAGGCGCATTTCTAACGTGCACGAAAATTGACCGTAATATGGTCACAATCTCAACCCACTTTTAAGGTACGGGCCGTAGTGTGCCCAAAATTATTAGCCCCAAGAGGACTCGCATGGACATTTCGCTCGCCCTTATTGCACAACCAATTACCGATTTTTCTTTTCTGGCTTTGTTTTTACGCGCCGATATGGTGGTCAAAACGGTGATGGCCATTCTGGTTTTTGCCTCAATCTGGTCATGGACCGTTATTGCCGATCGCCAGCTTGCCTTTTTCGGTCTGCGCCGCAAGGCCAAGCGATTTGAACGGGCCTTCTGGTCTGGCCGCTCGCTGGATGAAATGTATAAAAATGTAGATGAACATGCCCGTGACCCCATGGAGCGGGTGTTTGTATCGGCCATGCGCGAATGGACAAACGGGCGGGGTAATCTTGGCTCTGATCTGCAAATTGTCTCGTTAAAAGAGCGCATTGACCGGGTGATGGCGCTGACCGTCTCGCGTGAGCTAAGCCGGGCCGAACGGGGTTTGGGTATTCTGGCCAGCATCGCTTCGGCCTCACCCTTTATTGGTCTTTTTGGCACGGTCTGGGGCATTATGAACTCTTTTCGGGCCATTGCGGCCTCCCATGACACCAATTTGGCCGTGGTGGCCCCCGGTATTGCCGAGGCGCTTTTTGCCACGGCATTAGGTTTGCTGGCTGCGATACCGGCGGTGATTTTTTATAACAAGTTTTCGGCGGATACTGCCCGCTACGCTACCCGCCTTGAGGGCTTTGCGGACGAGCTTTCCGCCATCTTCTCGCGCCGCATCGCAGGGGGCAAATAATGGCTGTGACCCTGACCGCCCTTAGTGGCTCCGGACGTCGGCGCGGCCAGCGTTATCGCCCTCGCGCCGAAATTAACGTTACCCCTATGGTCGATGTTATGCTGGTGTTGTTGATTGTGTTTATGATCACCGCGCCTTTGCTGACTGTTGGTGTGCCGGTAGAGCTACCAAAAACCGATGCCCATTCCCTCAGTGCCGAGACCGAGCCATTGACCATTACGGTGCGCAAAGATGGCAGCGTCTTTTTACAGGAAACCGAGGTCGAACTGGACGCATTGGTGCCGCAACTGACGGCGATTGCCGACAATGGCTATAAAGAGCGGATTTTTCTGCGCGCCGATACCAGCACAGATTATGGCGAAGTGATGAAGGTCATGGCGCGTATTCATGCCGCCGGATTTACCAATATCGGTTTGGTGACCGACCCGTTGTCGCAATAAAATATGCGTTTAGGCCTTCCCATATCGCTTGTGCTGCATGGCGGCGTCATTGCTGTCGGGCTGATGGTGCTGCCTGAACCCAAATTGGCGGTCGTGAATACGCCGGAAATTGTGCCCGTCGAGCTGGTCATTTTGGCCAAGGAAACCAATATCAAGGCGCAGGCCCCCAAGCCCAAAGCAAAAGAAGATGAGCCTGTGCCTCTGGTAACAGAACCCGAAGCATTGCCAGAGCCGGAACCAGAGCCGGAACCCATCGCGCCGCCCCCGCCAAAGGCCAAACCAAAGCCCGTCAAAAAGGACGTGGCCGCAAAGCCCAAACCCAAGCCAAAAAAGAAAGCGCCCCGGCCCAAGAGAAAAACAAAACCCAAAGCCCCGGCCTTTGATCTGGCGCGCCTTGAAAACAAACTGGCCAAACAGGATAAGGACAATCCGGTCAGCGATATTTTTGAGCGCGCCCGCGAAGCGCGTGGCGCTGGCGATGACATGACCGCCAATGAAATTGACCTGTTACGGGCGCAAATGTACCGCTGTTGGCGGACATCTTTGGACGCGCCAAACCCGGAAAAGCTTAAAGTTACCATCCGCATTCTCTTAAATCCCGATGGGACGCTCAGCAGCCCCCCAAAAGTGTTAAATGCGGTGCAGATTAAACGCTCGGGCGACCCCTTCTGGCAGGCGGCGGCAGACAAGGCGCGCCGCGCTGTGTTAAGGTGCGAGCCTTATACACTGCCCGCCGATAAATACGCTTCATGGCGTGATATGACCATGCACTTTACACCTGCAGACATTCTCGGAAACTGAGCTTTGGACACGGTATTATGAAAACAGCCAACACAATGCGCGCCCTTTTGATGTTCTTTTTTGCCAGCCTGGCCATGCCAGCCTGGGCGACGCTGGAAATTGATATTACCAAAGGGCATTTGGATCCCATGCCGATCGCCATTCCCGACTTTGTCGGGGCCAGCGATCCGGAACGTGAAATCGGCGTACAAATTGCCGACCTGATCCGGGCCAATCTGGAACGCTCGGGCCTGTTTCGTCCCCTGGACCCGGCGTCCTTTATCGAGCATCAAAACAATATCAACGTTCAGCCGCGCTTTGCCGACTGGCGGATTATCAAGGCTGATGCCTTGCTCTCTGGCCGTCTGGTCATGGAAAGCGACAACCGGATGCGGATCGAATTTCGTCTTTGGGATGTGCTGGCTGAAAGCCAGCTGGTGGGCTTGCAATTGGCCACCACACCGGAGAACTGGCGGCGCATAGGCAATAAAATCTCGGACGTGATCTATCAGAAACTAACCGGCGAAACCGGATATTTTGATACGCGCATTGTTTTCATTGCCGAATCCGGTCCCAAGACCGATCGGGTCAAGCGTCTGGCGATTATGGATCAGGACGGGGCCAACCCAACCTTTCTGACCTCTGGCAAATACACGGTGCTAACCCCGCGTTTTTCCCCGACCGCCCAACAGATCACCTATATGTCTTATGCCTCACGCACCCCGTCGGTGTTTTTGTTCAATATTGAAACGGGCCGCCAGGAGGTGCTGGGCGAATTTCCGGGCATGACCTTTGCCCCGCGCTTTTCCCCTGATGGCACCAAGGTTATTATGAGCCTCGTGCAGGGCGGCAATTCAGATATCTGGGTGATGGATCTGCGCACGCGCCAGCGTCAGCGCCTGACGACGTCGTCGGCCATTGATACCTCGCCGTCCTTTTCCCCCGATGGCGCGCGCATCGTATTTAATTCAGACCGCGGCGGAACGTCACAAATTTATGTGATGAATGCCGATGGGTCAGGCGTGCACCGCATCAGCTTTGGCAAAGGCACCTATAGCGCCCCGGTCTGGTCGCCGCGCGGCGATTTGATTGCTTTTACCAAAAGCCTTAATCGCCAGTTTCATATCGGCGTTATGCGCCCCGAAGGGGACGTGGAACGCATACTGACAACGGCTTATCTTGATGAGGGGCCCACATGGTCGCCCAATGGCCGGGTTTTGATGTTTACCCGCGAGCCACGCCCCGGGTCAAAACCCCATATCTGGAGCATTGACCTGACCGGCGCTAATCTGCGCCAGGTGCCCACACCAGGCGATGCATCAGATCCCGCCTGGTCGCCCTTGATACAATAAGCATTCGTGATAGAGTGCCTTTGATCTGTGCGGGGCATTGCCGGACTAGATTTGATACCCAAGTTTGATACCCAAGTTTGATACGAGGACTAAAGAACATGAAATCCGCTTTTGTTTCGCTTACAGCACTACTCTTCATTTCTGCCTGCGCGTCGACCCCGGCACCCGCGCCTGCACCGGCTCCACAGCCAGCGCCGGCACCGCGCCCAGCGCCGGCACCGACCACCACGCCGGCACCATTGCCGCCGGTAGCCGGCTCGATTGATGAATTTAATAAAACCGCCGGTGATCGGGTTTATTTTGCTTATAATTCTTCAAAGTTGAGCCATGAATCACGCGCAACCCTGTCTAAACAGGCTGCCTGGTTGAACCGTTATCGCAATACACGCATTCTGGTTGACGGCAATTGCGATGAACGTGGCACCCGTGAGTTCAATCTGGCCCTTGGGGCCAGGCGCGCTAGCGCGGCTCGCGACTATCTGGTCAGCCTTGGAGTTTCGCCTTCGCGCATTTCCACCATATCCTATGGCAAGGAACGCCCGATTGATGGCGGCTCTAATGAACGGGCCTGGTCGATCAACCGTAATGCCCACACCGGCATTGTCTCTGGTGCGAACAGCTAAGTTTGCGGGCGGTGCGTTTCCTGCGCACCGCCATTATTTTGCCTCTTTGACTTGAAAGAATGCGCCCATGATGCGCTATGTCTTTACCCTTGTGTTGCTCTCTTTTCTTGCCAGCACCGCTGTCCCTGCGAACGCGGGGGAGTCCAGAAAAGAAATGGCAGCACGAATTGACGCCTTGCAAACCCGAATGGATGCGGTTGAAAATCGCATGCCATCTGCTGTGAATTTTCAACAACGCCTTGATGATATGGAAACCCAGTTGCAGGCATTGACCGGTACCAATGAGCGTCTGGAATTTGAAAATCGCCAGCGCAAGGACGAATTGAAGGGGCTGCAACGCACCGTCGACCTTTTGGCAGCTGAAGTGCAAAAAGCTCGCGAAACGGCTCGCAATGCCAATGCGGCTCTGGGGCGCTTTATTACTGGCGAGGACGTGCCACCCAGCGAAGAACGTCCGGATAATACGGCAGAACCCGATGAGGAAACGCTGGCGGCACAACAACGCTATGCCGAAGCCAAGGCGTTTCTGGAGCAGGGTTATTTTGATCAGGCCCAAAACGCGTTTGAAGTCTATATTGCCGATTATGCCAGCCTGCCTTTGGCGGGCCCAGCGCTATATTGGTTGGGTGAGATTGCCGCCGTGAAGGGCGACTATCGCGGCGCCACCAATGCTTATATTGAAACGCTGAAACGTTTCCCCAAAGGCTCCAAGGCCCCCGAAGCCATGGTGAAGCTGGGCGCCGCACTTTTTGCACTTGGTGACAAGGTCGAGGCCTGCCGCGCCTTAAAGGCCTTTCCATCGCAATATCCCAGGGCCGCTGCCGGGGTGCGGGCGCGTGCTGAAATAGAACGCAGCCGTGCCGGATGCCAGTAAGGCTTTTGTGATCTCTGATGACCGTCCCGCACGCTGATCTGGCCGATCGCTTTGCCAGCGCGATTGAAGGCATCAACATTTCCCAAAAGGAACCGATTGCCATTGGCTTTTCCGGTGGTGGAGATTCTCTGGCTTTGCTAATCCTTGCCTGCGGATTTTTTTCTCCGGGTCGCGTGCAGGCGCTGATTGTTGACCATGCCTTGCGTGATGGCTCGGTACGGGAAGCAAAAAAGGCGGCGGCCATGGCTGAAGCTCTTGGGGCTAAAGCCCTTGTCCTGACGTCAACAAACCCCAGAGCCGGGCACAAGCACGCCCGGGCAATGCGCTATGCTTTACTGGCAAAGGTCTGCCGACAAATAGGGGCGCATACTGTTTTTCTAGCGCACACGCAGGATGATCAGGAAGAAACCTTTATCATGCGTCTGGCCAGTGGTTCATCGCGGCGGGGTCTGGCCTGCATGCCCGCTTATGCCCCGCTTCCCCTTTGGCCGGATGGAAATGGGCTTTTTGTTGCGCGGCCCTTTTTGGGGACAAGTCGGGCGGCATTGCGGACCTGGTTGGTGGATCAGAAGTATGACTGGATTGAGGACCCTTCAAATCTTGATTTGCGGTATCGCCGGGTACGGGCACGAAATAAACTGGCTTCACTACGACGTGCGGGTCTGCCGCTAGGGCGTATCGCGGCCTCGGTGGCCCGGTTTTCGCAAAACGAAAACGAAATGCGGCGGGCGGCGCGGACCAAGCTTTCTTCAATTCTAAGCCTCCATCCGGCGGGTTATGCCCAATTGAACCGCCCAGAATTTAACCAATGCTCTGAGGCTCTAAGGCGTATAATGCTGGATGCGGTACTTGCTGCCATTGCCGGGCGGCCCGATCATCCGATACAACTGGCGGTGTTGGGGCGCCTTTTGGGGCGGCTATCTGGTGATGCGGCTCCGGGCTTTAGCGCGGCGGGGTGCCAGATTTTGTGCCGGGAAACCGATATTCTGATTTGCCGCGATCCGGGGGCGGTGCTGGGGCGCGCGCCAGAATATTTACCCCAAAGCTTGCCCGTTAAAAAAGGGCAAATGCGCAATTTTGATCGACGTTTTGAAATTCAGGCTTCTGAAGATGGATGGGTTGAGGCGCTGGGGGCGCGCGCCGGGGGCTTGGACAAAAAAGAGTATCGCGTTTTGATGGCCCTGCCAGCCATGGCCCGGCCTCTAATTGCAGTTATCCGCAACGAGCAAGGCGGTTTATCCTCGCCGGTTCTTGGGGGTGCGGGGCATATAAATTTTCTGGGTGGTGAGATTATAGCGCGTAAACTGGCCCCAATTTCGCTAGGAACTGCGTGAAACAGTGGAAACTGGCCGTTTACGGCACAATCAAACATTGCCATGAGGGGGTTTCATCCCCATCTTGGCTGATACAAACCCATTCGGACTGATGGTTGCCATCGGTGACATAATTTGAGGATTTACCCATGCCAATGCGCAATATGCTGCTCTGGGGCGTCATTATTCTGGTTGTGATTGCACTTTTTAACATGGTGCAAAGCACGACTTCAAAAAACGGCGCTGAGGTTATCAGCTATTCCACCATGATGGATCAGGCCACCGCCGGGCGTATTACCAAGGTTACTATTCGCGGAGAAAGCGTTTTTGGTAAATTCAACGATAACAAATTCTTTTCCACCACGGCCCCTTTTGATCCGCAAATGGTCACCGAATTGCGTAAAGCCGGCGTCAACATTACCGTCAAGCCTCAGGATCGCGGTATTCTCTTTTCGATCATGATGAACTTCCTACCCATTTTGCTGCTGGTCAGCGTGTGGATTTTCTTCATGCGGCAAATGCAGGGCGGCGGCAAAGGCGGGGCCATGGGCTTTGGCAAATCCAAGGCGCGGCTTTTAACCGAGCGTTCGGGCAAGATCACCTTTGCTGATGTGGCCGGTGTTGATGAAGCCAAGGAAGAGCTGGAAGAAATTGTCGAATTTCTGCAAGACCCCTCCAAGTTTCAGCGTCTGGGCGGTAAA
>NVVV01000003.1 GCA_002733495.1 Robiginitomaculum sp. | reverse complement strand
AAGGCCCAGTTCTTCGACCCCGGCCACTTCGGAGATAAAGCGCACACAGCGCGTGCACTGGATGCACCGGGTCATATTGGTTTTCACCAATGGCCCCATRTTYTTCTCTTCTACGGCGCGTTTAATYTCGTCATAGCGGGTTTGGCCACGGCCATAGGCCACSGCCTGATCCTGYAAATCACACTCGCCGCCCTGATCACAGATCGGRCAATCCAGCGGGTGATTGATCAGCAAAAATTCCATCACCCCTTCGCGCGCTTTTTTGACCACCGCACTATCSGTGCGRATATTRGCCGGACTRCCATCGCGATTGGGGCGCAAATCATTRACYGACATSGCGCAGGACGCCATCGGCTTGGGSGCRCCCACCCATTCGACCAGACACATGCGGCAATTGCCCGCMACYGACAGGCGCTCGTGATAGCAAAAACGCGGAATTTCCGCRCCCGCTTCCTCGCAGGCCTGCATCAGCGTGTAATGGCCCGGAACTTCGATGTCCTTGCCGTCCACATTAACTTTGCGCAGATCACTCATCGGGCCATCCTCATGAGACTGTTTTCCTCCCCTGCTTGCGGGGGAGGTGCCCCGCAGGGGTGGTGGGGGGAAACCTTGTATGATGACCTTTCAGAGTGGGACAGTAAAAGCCCCCCCTCCGAACGCATCCGCGCCCACCTCCCCCGTAAACGGGGGAGGACAGAAAGTATTGCCGTCACCCCGGCGCAGGCCGGGGTCCAGTTGTGACTCTGCTCTGGATTCCGGCGCATCCCGGAATGACGAGGTGTGGAATTTTGCTCACTCATCGCCCTACTCCGCCGCTACGGCGTGGACAGATTTGCCCGCGCGATAGGTGTTGATCTTGTCTTCGATTTCATGGCGAAAATGCCGGATCAGGCCCTGCACCGGCCACGCCGCCGCATCCCCAAGGGCGCAAATGGTGTGGCCCTCTATTTCCTGAGAAACGTCCAGCAACATGTCGATTTCTGCCATTTCGGCCTTGCCTTCGCACATGCGCGTCAGCACCCGCCACATCCAGCCGGTGCCCTCGCGGCACGGCGTGCACTGGCCACAGCTTTCATGCTTGTAAAAATAGGCCAGCCGCGTGATGGCGCGCACCATATCGGTGCTTTGATCCATAACGATCACCGCCGCAGTGCCAAGGCCTGAACGGTGCTCTTTTAGGGCATCAAAATCCATCAAAACCGTGTCGCAAATATCGCGGGGAAGACAGGGAACGGACGAGCCACCGGGGATAATGGCTTTCAGATTATCCCAGCCGCCAACAACGCCGCCAGCGTGCTTTTCAATCAGCGTTTTTAGCGGGATGGACATTTCTTCTTCGACATTACACGGCGTATTCACGTGCCCGGAGATGCAAAACACTTTGGTGCCCGCATTGCCCGGACGGCCAAAACCGGCAAACCAGGACGCGCCACGGCGCAAAATCGTTGGCGTAACGGCAATACTTTCAACGTTATTGACCGTGGTCGGACAGCCATAAAGGCCCGCATTGGCCGGAAATGGGGGTTTAAGGCGCGGTTGGCCCTTTTTGCCCTCAAGGCTTTCCAGCAGCGCGGTTTCCTCGCCGCAAATATAAGCCCCGGCACCATGGTGCACATAGAGGTCGAAATCATAGCCAGACCCGCAGGCATTCTTGCCCACCAGTCCCGCCGCATACGCTTCATCAATGGCCTTTTGCAGCGCAATGCGCTCGTCAATATATTCGCCGCGTAAGTATATATAACAGGCCTTGGCGCGCATGGCGAAAGAGGCAATCAGGCAGCCTTCGATCAGTAAATGCGGATCGTGGCGCATAAGGTCGCGGTCTTTACAGGTGCCGGGTTCGCTCTCATCGGCATTGACCACCAGATAATGCGGGCGATCTTTGACTTCTTTGGGCATGAATGACCATTTCAGCCCCGTGGGAAAGCCAGCGCCGCCGCGCCCGCGAAGCCCGCTCGCCTTGATCTGTTCTACAATCCAGTCATCACCCAGCGCGATAAACTCGGCTGTACCATTCCATGCGCCGCGCTTTTTGGCGGCCTCTAACCCCGGGTCTTGTAACCCATAGAGATTGGTGAAGATGCGATCTTTATCGTCAAGCATTGTCGCCGACCTTTTTTGCTTTTGTATCTTTCCAGCTCAAATAAATTACCGCGGCGCCAGCAATGACCAAAACCGCCACGCCGACGTGAATCCACGTGTCCGCCTTGGTGATGAAATAGCCAATGGCGATGCCGCCCAAGGTGAGCATTTCCACCAGCGTAATCAAAGCGATAAGGATTTGATTATCGGTCATAGTTTTTGGCATTTTTGCAGGGAGGTCGGAAGGGTTAGCGGTCATGATGCCGCCCTTCCGTCATACCGACCCCGGATCGCAGTCCGGGGCAGGCTTCAGTCGGTATCCAGTGGTGATTCCCAACTGGATTCCGGTTTTCACCGGAATGACGCCGAATGTCATTACCGGGCTTGTCCCGGTAATCCAGATTGAAAAAAGACTGGATTGCCCGAACCCGTCGGGCAATGACAACACTGGGGATCATTTCTTTGTCCCCTTCTTTGCAGGTGCCTTTTTAGCCGTTACTTTTCTGGGCGCAGCCTTTTTGCCGTCCGCGATCACTGTGGTTTTCTTCTTCGGCGCAGCCTTGACCTTCCCGGCGGTCTTGGGCGCATTGGGAATGCTTTTCAAAGGCTTGGCCCGCGCACCATTATAAAGCGATTTATCGCTTAAAGTTTGCGCACCGCCCAGAGGCTCAGAGGTGTGGCGGCCATTTTGCGGGCCGTCCTTAACAGTTTTGCCCGCCGCCAGATCGTCGAGCAGTTTTTCCATGCTCGCCTCATTCAGATCCTCGTAATAATGATCGCCAGACCCATTGGAAATTTGCACCATGGGCGCATTTACGCACGCGCCCAGACATTCCACCTCTTCCCAGGTAAATTTGCCATCCGCCGAGACGGTATTCTTTTCGCCAATGCGGTTTTTACAAACTTTGATGATGTCGCCTGAACCGCGCAGCATACACGGCGTCGTGCCACAGACCTGGATCAAATGTTCGCCGACCGGCTCCAGTTTGAACATGGTGTAAAACGTGGCGACTTCCAGCACCCGAATATGCGCCATGCCCAGACGATCGCCTACGACGCGCATGGCCGGTTCAGATAGCCAGCCGCCATTATCTTTCTGTGCAATCCACAGAAGCGGGATTACCGCAGAGCGTTCCTTGCCCTTTGGATATTTGGCGATCCAGGTTTTGGCTTTTTTTTCACCGTCTTTGGAAAAAGCGAAGCTGTCCGGTTGCTCTTTTGCGAGATGACGCGACGACATCAGGCCACCTCCTCAACATCAACACCATTATGATTGGCCGCGACCTTGAAACACCCAAGGCACAAGGTGCGCACCAGATCGGTCTGGCGATTTTGCCATTTGGCATCGCTCATAGCGTTACACTTTTCACACACCGCATCATAAACACCGTCTTCAATGGACCAGTAAAACCCGGTCTCATTGCCTGTCTTCATGGCCTGTACAATATGCTTGCAAACATAGGTTTCCGGTTGTTCGCCGTGGGTGCCGCATTTCAACATCGCGTTCATCGGTCAATCTCCCCGAACACCACATCAATCGAGCCGATAATGGCCGCAATGTCGGCCAGCATATGGCCCTTGTTCAGAAAATCCATGGCCTGCAAGTGCATATAGCCCGGGGCCTTGATCTTGCACCGATAAGGCTTGTTGGTGCCATCCGATACCAGATACACCCCAAATTCGCCCTTGGGGGCCTCGACCGCAGTATAGACTTCGCCCTCGGGGACGTGAAAGCCCTCGGTATAAAGCTTAAAGTGGTGAATCAGCGCTTCCATCGACTGTTTCATCTCGGCGCGGTTAGGCGGGGCCACCTTGCCCGAGGTTTCCATCACCGGACCCTTTGGCATTTTTTCCAGGCATTGCTGCATGATCTTCACAGACTGGCGCATTTCCGCCATGCGGACCAGATAACGGTCATAGCAATCGCCATGC
Organism: Robiginitomaculum sp.; assembly: GCA_002733495.1. Taxonomy (GTDB): domain Bacteria; phylum Pseudomonadota; class Alphaproteobacteria; order Caulobacterales; family Maricaulaceae; genus Robiginitomaculum_B. The sequence continues at coordinate 104,923 of NVVV01000003.1, read as the reverse complement.
TTGCCAATGGCAATGTCAAAATCCAGCTCGGAATAAATCTCATATGGCTGAGAGCGGCGCAAATCCCACTTCATGCCCGACCCGCGCACCATGACGCCAGAAAAGCCCCAATCCAGCGCATCTTGCTGTGACACAATGCCAATATCCGCATTACGCTGTTTAAAGATACGGTTATCGGTCAGCAGGGTTTCAATATCGTCCAGCACTTTGGGGAAAGTTTCGCAAAATTCCCCAATGTCGTGCAATAATTCTGGCGGCAAATCCTGATGTACACCGCCCGGGCGAAAATAGGCCGCGTGCATACGAGAGCCAGAGGCGCGTTCATAGAAAACCATCAGTTTTTCGCGCTCTTCAAAACCCCAGAGCGGCGGGGTCAGCGCGCCAACGTCCATGGCCTGTGTCGTCACATTCAAAAGGTGCGACAACAGCCGGCCAATTTCTGAATACAGCACCCGAATAAACTTTGCCCGGCGCGGCACCTCAATATCGGCCAGTTTTTCAATGGCCAGACAGAAGGCGTGCTCCTGGTTCATCGGCGCCACATAATCCAGCCGGTCAAAATACGGCAAGGCCTGCAAATAGGTCTTGTGCTCGATCAGCTTTTCGGTGCCGCGATGCAAAAGACCGATATGCGGGTCCACCCGCTTGACCACTTCCCCATCCAGCTCGACCACAAGACGCAGCACACCGTGCGCCGCCGGGTGTTGGGGACCAAAGTTAATGGTGAAATTGCGACCTTCGGTTTCGACTTCGATGTCAGCCATCAGCCCGCCTCCGCGCTGTTCGTCATTCCGGCGCAGACCGAAATCCAGTAGCGGCTCTGTTCTGGATACCGATTTTCATCGGTATGACGCCTCATGTCATTATCGGGCTTGTCCCTATAATCCAGCAAAGAATGGAAGCCTGACTGGATTACCCGAATAAATCGGGCAATGACAACGAAGAGGTTTATACAGGAAAAACTCATTGCCCTTCGCCTTCTTTTTTATTGGCCTCGTCCAGCACATATTTTGCGCCTTCCCATGGGCTTAGATTGTCGAAATTGCGAAATTCCTGGGTTAAGGACACCGGCTCATAAACCACCCGGCGCTGTTCCTCGTCATAACGACATTGCACATGACCCGAGAGCGGGAAATCCTTGCGAAGAGGATGCCCCTCAAAGCCATAGTCAGTGAGAATACGGCGCAAATCCGGGTGATTGGCAAACAGGATGCCATACATGTCAAAGGCTTCGCGTTCATTCCAGTTTGCCGCCGGATATACATCCACAACACTGGGCACTGTGCCGCCCTCTTCCACTTTAACTTTAATACGTAAGCGTATGTTTTCACGCATTGAAAGTAAATGATAAACTACATCAAAACGGCGCGCCCGCCCCGGATAGTCCGCCCCGCAGATATCAATCAGGGTTTCAAAGCGGCACTGGCTGTCATCACGCAAAAAGGTCAGGATTTTGACGATCTGTTCGGCATGGGCATTCAGCGTCAGCTCTTCAAATTCAACCATGCTGCCGGTCAGGGCCGTGCCCAGCTCGGCCAGCAGATAGGTTTCAAGGTCGGTGATGGACTCACTCATCGAATAATGTCCCCCACACGGCGAATTTTTTTCTGCAATTGTAAAATGCCATAAACCAGCGCCTCAGCAGTTGGTGGACAGCCCGGCACATAAATATCAACCGGCACAATGCGGTCACACCCACGCACCACGGAATAGGAATAATGATAATACCCTCCGCCATTGGCACATGATCCCATGGAGATCACATAGCGAGGCTCTGGCATCTGGTCATAAACCTTGCGCAGGGCCGGTGCCATTTTATTGGTCAGCGTGCCCGCCACAATCATCACATCGGACTGGCGTGGGGAGGCGCGCGGCGCAAAACCAAAGCGTTCCACGTCATAGCGTGGCATGGCGGCCTGCATCATTTCCACGGCACAGCAGGCCAGGCCAAATGTCATCCACATGAGTGAGCCGGTGCGCGCCCATGTGATCAATTCGTCGGCGCTGGCAATGACAAAACCCTTGTCCATCAGCGCGTCCGTTACCCCATCGTGAAACGGGTCGTGTTTTTTAGGGTCATAGTGAGGCGTGGCCACCCGAGCGGCAGAATACGCAGGCACGTTTGTATCACTCATGAGATTATTCCCATTCTAGGGCGCCGCGACGCCACGCATACATAAAGCCAATCATCAATTCGGCGAGAAACACCATCATGGTCCAGAAGGCATAAGGCCCCAGCGCCTTTAAATTCACAGCCCACGGAAACAGAAAAACCACTTCCAGATCAAAAACGATAAACAGAATCGCCACCAGATAGAATTTAACGTCAAACTTCATCCGCGCATCATCAAAGGCCTCAAACCCGCATTCATAGGTCGAAACCTTTTCACTGTCTGGGTTCTTGGGGGCAAAAATCACAGGTAAAATCATAAAGACCAGCCCAATAACGGCGGCTATGGCCAAGAAAATCAGGACAGGAAGATAGTCGAGCAGCAAGTCGCTCATAGGAAGCTCCGGCAATAATGCACCTGGCATAGTGGCGCGGCGACTCACACTCATGAGCCCCCGCTCTGGAACGCGAAGCTAGAACTGTGCGCCCAAAATGGCAATCACCTTTGCAGGGCGATTTGTCGCGCACTCAGACTTTTTTCAGCATGCCAGTACCCGCAAAGCACAAGCATTTTTCGTCACACCATAAATCACCACACCAATGCCGCATTTTCGGCAGAATCGCTGCGCATAAAGCGTGTGCGGGGGCGCATGAGGTTAGAACAATGAAACACCTGTACCTTGGCGCATCTTTGTGCGTCCTCCTGCTTGGCAGCGGCCAGAGCGCCCTTGCTGCACGCCCCCTCGCCCCCTCTTATGATGTTGATGTTGCGTTTGTGCTCGACACCACAGGGTCCATGTCCGGCCTGATCGAAGGGGCCAAACAAAAAATCTGGGCAATCGCCAACGATATTGCCGATACTAGGCAAGGCCAGCAGGGACGCATTCGCTTTGCCCTGATCGGTTATCGTGATCGTGGGGATGCCTATGTCACCAGAACCTTCGACCTGACCGATGATATGAATAGCATTTACGGGCATTTGCTGGAATTCAAGGCGCAAGGCGGTGGCGATCGCCCCGAATCGGTCAATCAGGCCCTCACGGAAAGCATTGAAGACCTGCAATGGAGCCGCAATCCGCAAACCCTGCGTCTGGTCTTTCTGGTAGGGGATGCCCCGCCCCATATGGATTACCCAAACGATATTCCCTATGCGGTCACCTTACGCGACGCCCGTGATGCCGACATTATAGTCAACACGGTGCAGGCCGGTCGGCACAGCGATACAGCCAAAGTCTGGCGCGAGATTGCCGATCTGGGCGATGGCGACTATCTGGCTATTGCGCAAAATGGCGGCATGAAACAGGTGAACACCCCCTATGATGGGCAAATTGAGCAGATGCAACAGGCCATGAACCACACGGTCCTTGGCTATGGCACCGCCACCGCACGGGCCGAGATACGCACCAAGCGCAACCTGGCTCTGGCCGCCCCGGCACGGGTCGCCTCTGACATGGCCAGTTATCGTTTTAAAACCGGCAAAAAAAACAAGGTGCTCACCGGCGGCAATGAGCTGGTCGAGGATTACGCCGACGGCAAGGTATCACTGGAGACCCTCGACAAGGCGTCTCTGCCCAAAGAACTGAAGGGACTTAGCAAAAAGGAGCAAAAGGCAAAGCTGAACGCTTTGGTCAAAGAGCGGCAGACCCTGAACAGCAAAATGGAAATCTTGGTCAAGAAACGGGATGTCTACCTTAAGGAAGAGGCGAAAAAGCGGATCAAAAATTCACCCGATAAGGGTTTTGATATCAAGGTCCGTGAAACTATCCGCAAACAGGCCGCAGCGAAGATGAAAAAATGAAGCCTCTGTAAGTAGTGCCCCCATCCTTCAAGTAGTGCCCCCATCCTTCGACAAGCTCAGGATGAGGTGGGCGCTGGCACTTCCACAGACCTCATCCTGAGCTTGTCGAAGGATGAAAACATCAAACAAAAAAAGGATTGTCCGGACACGAAAAAGTTTGAGTTTGCCGTATTTATCTTCTTAATTTACCCTATCCTATCAAACATGCGGTGAACCTTATGAACGAACATAAAAGGAGACGACCTGGAAAAAAGACAGAAACTATTGAGATCAGGCTTCCCTTGGAAACCAAAGCGGCTCTGTCAAAACGTGCCGCCATTTAGGGCCGCTCAATGAGCGACGTCGTGCACAACCAGATTGACCAGTATTTAACCGGCAATAATGATTTCAGCATGCATTCATCTCGCCTGAAAAGACATTTTATTCAGAACCATAAAAGGCCCTTAGCGCTTTGGCGGCATTTTTTACAATCCTTGCCTTAACCTTTGGCCTCATTGCCCCCAGTCAGGCCGACGACGTCGAATTGTCAGTCGGGGGGTGGGTCACCAAAGGCAATAGCAATGCAACCATAACCGCCCCTGGCAGAAATAAGGCCATAGAGCTAACCGCAGACTCAGTCAGCACAACAAGCTTGAAGGATACGGTAACGACGAATTATGGAGACACCATCTCAATTCGCAACCAAGCTGGTAATGGCCTGACCTATATTCTGGAACTTACGCCGCAGCAGAGTGATCAGGGTGCCATATTCGTTGCGATTACACTTAAAAGCATCGACGGTAAAATCGAAAAAACTCTTCCCACACCATCGCTCCTGATCGTAGACAAAAAAATGCACAGATCACGATAGCAGATAATGATAATGCCAGCGTATATTCTATAAAGGTTACAGCAAAAAACTTTGAGCGCGTCCGCTGGACGGGCACAAAAAAGGGCATGACCCATTTGGGTCATGCCCTTTTTTTTGTCTCATGAAATGGCGCGAGTGACGGGACTCGAACCCGCGACCTCCGGCGTGACAGGCCGGCACTCTAACCAACTGAGCTACACCCGCTCATTTCATGTTTCCTCGCCCTGCGACGAGGAAGCCGTGAGATACGGTGCCAGCGCGCAGCCGTCAACCGTCTCTATACACATAATTTCGCCCTAAAATAGCGACGTTTGCCGTCGTGTCCTTCAGGGCCACTATACGGCACCTCAGAGTGAGGAGTGTAAGAAATATTGGTGGGCGATGAGAGGCTCGAACTCCCGACATCCACGGTGTAAACGTGGCGCTCTCCCAACTGAGCTAATCGCCCCCAGTCAAGGCCGGGCACTATGCCCAAAAGCGCGCATTGGGCAAGAGCAAAACTGAAAAAGGGCTGGTAAACACCAGCCCTTTGTACAGCTAAATACAAACGTATTAGTTGTTCACGCAATCCTTGAAGGATTTGCCTGCTTTAAATTTAGGACGCTTGGAAGCCGGACGATCAACCAGTTCACCAGTGCGTGGGTTACGGGCTTTACCCGCTGCGCGATGGGCAACAGAAAAAGAACCAAAACCCGGGATACGGACTTCACCGCCACCGGCCAGGGTATCTTCAACAACACTGACAAATGCATTCACAACTTCGACGCCTTGCGCTTTAGTCATGCCGACTTTGGCGGCAACGGCTTCGGCTAGTTCACTCTTATTCATGGTGTCTCCCCATTTAGGTTTACGCCGAATCAGCGGCGCGATGGGTGTAGTCTTGCCTCAAAACCCTTATTTTGCAAAGGCTCTGAGGCTATTTTCATGGTGAAAAGCCATAAAAAACGTGTGTAAAAGCAAAAGACGGCCCCTTTTGGCAAAAGGACCGCCTTTTTCTAGCGTAAAGTCTTTGTTCTACGCACGTCTAATGCGTACTGAGCGCATCCGAATCACCATCATCATTTGAAGCATTGGCCAGAGGCGGCTCATCATCGGCCCATTCCACAGGCTCCAGCGGTTTGGTCAGCGCCATTTCCAGCACCTCGGCCACTGTTTGCACGGGAATAATGTCCAGCTTGTTTTTCACATTATCGGGAATATCGGCCAGATCCTTGGCATTATCTGCCGGGATCAGCACGGTCTTCACACCGCCGCGCAAGGCCGCAAGAAGCTTTTCCTTCAAACCGCCAATTTCCAACACCCGCCCGCGCAAGGTGATTTCACCAGTCATGGCAATATCCTTGCGGATGGGAATGCCCCTTAAGACAGAGACAATCGCCAGCGCCATGGCCACACCGGCTGAGGGGCCGTCTTTAGGCGTTGCGCCCTCAGGGACGTGCACGTGAATATCTGACTTTTTAAACTCATTGGCCTTAATGCCAAAGTTCGCCGCACGGGAATGCACATAAGAGTTGGCCGCCGAAATGCTTTCTTTCATCACGTCGCGCAAGTTCCCGGTAACGGTCATACGCCCGCGCCCCGGCATTTTCACCGCTTCAATAGTCAACAAATCACCGCCGGTTTCGGTCCAGGCCAGGCCCGTCACCACACCAATTTGATCTTTCTTGTCGGTTTCGCCAAAGCTGCATTTACGCACCCCGGCATAATCGCCAATATTATCCGTGGTCACGTGAATGGTCTTTGCCTTGCCACTTTCCAGATCCCGCACGCCCTTGCGCGCCAGATTGGCCAGTTCTCGCTCCAGATTACGCACCCCGGCTTCGCGGGTGTAATAACGGATCAGGTCGCGCAAAGCGGCTTCATCAATGGCAAATTCAGCGTCTTTCAAGGCATGGTTCTCAAGCTGTTTGGGAATGAGGTGGCGCGTGGCAATCTCGACCTTCTCATCCTCGGTATAGCCGGGGATGCGGATGATCTCCATGCGATCCATCAAGGGCCGGGGCATATTCAGCGAGTTAGCCGTGGTAATGAACATAACATTGGAAAGGTCGTAATCGACCTCCAGATAATGGTCATTAAAAGTGGCGTTTTGCTCCGGGTCCAAAACCTCAAGAAGCGCCGCCGAAGGATCGCCGCGAAAATCCGCACCCAATTTGTCGATCTCATCCAGAAGGAAAAGCGGGTTGTTGGATTTTGCCTTTTTCATGGACTGGATAATACGCCCTGGCATGGAACCAATATAGGTGCGTCTGTGACCGCGAATTTCGGCTTCATCGCGCACACCACCCAGTGAGACACGCACAAAATTTCGCCCTGTTGCCCGGGCAATGGATTTACCCAGCGAGGTTTTACCAACACCCGGCGGCCCAACCAGACAGAGAATTGGCCCTCTGATTTTCTTGGTCCGTGCCTGTACGGCAAGATGCTCAAGAATGCGTTCCTTGACCTTTTCCAGACCATAATGATCTTCATCAAGAATGGCCTCGGCTTTTTTCAACTCAATTGTGGCACGGCGCTTCTTACCCCACGGAATAGCGGTCATCCAGTCGAGGTAATTGCGCACAACCGTAGATTCAGCGGACATCGGACTCATCTGGCGAAGCTTCTTCATTTCAGCTTCGGCCTTGGTGCGCGCCTCTTTGGAGAGCTTGGTCTTCTTGACCTTCTCGGCCAGCTCGTCCAGTTCATCACGGGCTTCGTCGCCATCACCAAGTTCGCGCTGGATAGCCTTCATTTGCTCATTCAGATAATATTCGCGCTGTGACTTTTCCATCTGGCGCTTTACCCGGCGACGGATTTTTTTCTCCACCTGCAAAACACTGATTTCGCCTTCCATGGCGGCGAAGGCCAGTTCCAGACGTTCGGACACGCCAACGGTTTCCAGCAGTTTTTGCTTTTCAGGGATTTTAACCGCCAGATGCGCGGCAATGGTATCGGCCAAACGACTGGGATCTTTGATCTCGCTTAAAGAAGCCACCACGTCGGGGGCAATTTTCTTGTTCAGCTTCACATAGTTTTCAAAGTTTTCCACCACTGCACGCATAAGCGCCTTGGCCTCGGCACTTTCGTCCTCGGTGCCCGTAATCTCATGGGCAATAGCTTCAAGGTATTCGCCGACATTGACCACCTGATCCACTTGTACACGTTCAATACCCTCAACCAGCACTTTCAATGTGCCATCGGGCAGTTTTAGCAATTGCAGTACACGGGCCACACAGCCAACGGTGTAAAGATCATCTGGCGTTGGATCATCAATGGAGGCTTCGCGTTGCGTAAGCAGAAGAATAGTCTTCTCGCCATCCATCACCTGTTCCAGTGCCTTAATCGACTTTTCACGGCCCGCAAACAGCGGCACGATCATATGGGGAAAAACCACAATATCGCGCAAGGGCAAAACCGGCAGGGTTTGGGGGAAATCACTCATAAACAAACGCATCCTTATTTTTGTGTCGCATATCCGATAACGATTCGCCCCCATTATGACAGGGAAAACATAACGTCACCTGAACAAAATGTGGCAATGCAGCCCCTTCGCTTCAAGGTTTCACAATCGTGATGTGCAGTCCTCTTGCCAGTGCCCCTACTGCGGCCTCATCATACAGGCAAAGACTATATCTACAAAAGGATGCCATCATAATGACCGCTCATATCGTACTCACGCCCCGTTTTCGCCCCCTGTTGGCGGCTTTGTCTCTTTCCTCTTTGTTGATGGCGGGCACCGCACACGCCACTGCCCCTTGCGAGGCCAAGCCCTGCCCCACCCAATGGGTTGGCATGGATGCCACGCAGGAAAAAGCGGTGATGCGTTTTGCCAAGGATTACAAGCGCTTTATCAACCTTGCCCGCACGGAAACCACGACTGTTACCCAGACGGTCAAGCTGGCCCGTGCCGCAGGCTTCAAGCCCTGGCATATCGGGGCCAAGTTAACCCCCGGTGCCAAATATTATGACGTCAACCGGGACCGCTCCATGACCTTGTTCATTATTGGCGAGGATAAACTGGAGACCGGAGCGCATATCTCAGTCTCACATATCGATAGCCCCCGTCTTGAGCTAAAAGGCCGTCCGCTTTATGGCAAATCCGGCTTTGCGCTTTTTCAAACCAATTACCACGGCGGCATTAAAAACTATCAATGGACCAACGTGCCGCTGGCCCTGATGGGCCATGTGGATCGCAAGGATGGCACGCGCGTGCAAATTTCGGTGGGCCTGAAGCCCGATGACCCGATTTTTGTTATTCCCGGCCTTTCGCCCCATGTGGACGTGGATTTGCGCGGACGCAAAAACCGAGATGTGATTAAGGCCGAAGAAATGGACCCCATTGTCGGCCATCGCGAGAAGAACACAAAGGAAGGGGCCAAGGCCCTTGTCACCTCCTATCTGCGCGAGACCTATAATATTGGTCTGGATGATCTCGTTTCGGCAGAACTGGCTCTGGTGCCAGCCTATGCGCCCCATGACCTTGGCTTTGATCGCACCCTGATTGCCGCCTACGGGCAGGATGACCGCTTGTCGGCCTATGCCTCTATACGCGCCATTCTTGAAGCCAAAACGCCAAAAAAGACCGCCTTTGTCTGGCTTGCCGATAATGAAGAAGTGGGCAATCGCAATAATACCGGCGCGCATTCCACCTATTTCATCGACCTCTATTCTGACCTCTTGCTGGAACAAATGGGTGACCGTTATCGCGAACCTTATTTACGCCGGGCGCTTCGGGCCAGCCGGGTTGTCTCCACTGATGTTAATCCGGGGATCAACCCCATCTGGCCATCAGCCTGGGAGGCCGGCAATGCGCCGCGCCACAGTCAGGGCGTCAATTTGAAAGTCTATGGCAAGGGCAATAACGCCAATTCCGAATACATCGCCTGGATCCGCGCCATGCTGGATGATGCAGGCATTCCCTGGCAAACAGCCACCTATAAGGTCGGCAAAGGCGGCGGCGGCACGCTGGGCGGCGAGCTGTCACATTATAATATGGACGTGGTGGATTTTGGCGTACCCGTGCTTTCCATCCATACGCCCTACGCCATCAGCTCCAAGGTCGATCTCTATTGGCTCTATAAAGCCAATGCGGCCTTTATTGGAAAATAAGATCAGGATGTGCGCCCGATTGTCCATTCTCTGATGACTTAAGGCCAAGGCTCATTAATTCACCCCTTCCTGCCAAATTGAAGTGAATAAAATTAACAGGTCCAGACCTTCAGCATGCCCCAAGGCTGCTGTCAGGTATTTGCTTGCCAAGAGATATATAGCGTGCCACATAACCAGCACACTATAACTACGCAAGATTAACCCCTTATAGCTTGAGTCCGGATTTTAAAATGAAACAACTTGCTCTCATCGTGATCATTTTTCTTTATACCAATACAGCGTTCGCTGAAGAGGATTTCTCGGCCATAGATCGGTATGTCACCCAAGTGAAAAAGGGAACGGATATGCCATCCGGAACCGCCATTGCGATCGTAAAAGATGGTAAAATTATCTATGAAGGGTATTTCGGTTTTGCGGATATTCAAGCGAAGAAGCCGGTGGATGCCCAGACAGCTTTTTATATCGCATCAGCCACAAAACCATTTTTTGCATTATCAATGCTATTGATGGAACACAAAGGGGACATCAAAGACACGACCACGATGGCAGAAATGTTTCCGGACATGACGTTCAAGCGCTTTACGTTCAATGGTTTTAACGCGAAAAAGGTACAGTTGAAAAACCTGATGTCTCATACGGCGGGTATCAAAAATCAACTTTTTGTGGCAAATTTGGCCTATTTCGGCTTACACGATAAGGCGCTGCGTCGTAAATCTGTGGCCGCCATTGTGTCTCGTGACAAAGGCAAATTGGGCACATTTGTTTACACCAATCTTGGCTATAATATAGCCAGTGTCTGGGCCGAGGATACTTACAAGCAGGACTGGCAAAAGACCCTGGCAGAACTCGTCTTTGCTCCCCTGAATATGAGCAGCACTTCTGCTTATATGAGCGAAATAAAAATGAAGGGCATTGAGGTCGCGCTGCCCTATTCCTTTTTCAATGACACCCCCAAAGTAGCGCTGTCTTTTCAGAAAAAGGACAGCACCATGCATGCCGCCGGCGGCATAATTTCAACCGCCACGGATGTGGCGCGATTTCTTATCGCTGAGTTGAATAATGGCATGGTTGATGGCAAACAGGTTTTTCCCCGTGACGTGATAAAAAAATCCCAGCAACAACTGGCGACGAATAATCCAAAGCATCGTGAATATCGTGATTTTCGCCGAAACGGTTATGCTTGGGGCTGGTTTATAGGACCCTATAAAGACGAGGTAATGCTTCATCATTTCGGCGATATTGCAGGAACGCACGCACACTTATCTTTTATACCCAAACACAATATTGGCCTCGTCATCCTCAATAATGAAAGCTGGATGAGCGATGCCATGGGCAACACGATTGCGGATATAGCCTACAGTATTTTACTAGATAAAGGCGATCCAGATGCCCTTGTAGAGCCGCGCGTACAAAGCCTGGTAAGTGGCGTTACCAAGGTTTTACAAAGCAAGAACAATGAAAAAGAACCCGTTGAAGAAATGAATTTATCACTAGATAAATCCAGCTATGCCGGGACGTTCACCAACCCACTGATTGGTAATGTTAGCGTAGAACTCATCGGCTCAGATCAATATAAATTCACTTTGGGTGAACTGGATGCAATGGCAACAGGGCACAAAGACCCCAATGCCATGCGTGTTGTGTTCGTTCCAAAGGTAAGAACTTTTGTTCCAGACGTATCTGTTAGGTACGTTATAAAACGCAGAAAAGTCACGGGGTTCAGAATGTATCAGGCCTTTTTCAAGAAACTCTGATGATTTAATTTCATAACAGCATTCCAAAATATGGTGCCGGTATTACCGCAAACTCTTTCCTCTCCCTGGTGGGAGAGGAATAAGGTGAGGGGTCTTAGGCTTAAGGACAGAACTCAAGCTTGATTCACTAACCCCTCATCCCAACCTTCTCCCCGGGGAGAAGGGAGTCCGCAGATAAAGGGGCAAAAGGGGGAACACTTACCCCTAATGGCCTCTCAGAAAATCGGGGATAAAATGAAAAAACCCCCGCCTGCCAGACGGGGGATATAATCAGCAATTTGTAATCAGAGCTTACGACGCTTTGGAGCGGCTTTTCTTTTTCTTTTCAGAATAGATCAGCAAGGGCTGCGCTTCGCCATTCACTACTTCGGCGTTGACAACAACCTCTTCAACAGCGTCATGGCCGGGCAGATCAAACATGGTATCCAGCAAGATAGCTTCCATGATTGAGCGCAGGCCCCGCGCGCCAGTTTTGCGCAAAATTGCTTTACGGGCCACGGCCATCAATGCGTCTTCGGAAAAAGTCAGCTTGACATCCTCCATATCGAACAGGCGTTCATACTGTTTGATCAGTGCATTTTTAGGCTGCGTCAGAATGGTCACCAGTGCATCTTCGTCTAGGTTTTCCAGCGTCGCAATGACCGGCAAACGGCCAATAAATTCAGGGATCAGCCCGAAACGCATCAAATCATCTGGCTCAACGCCTTGCAGAATATCGCCAACATCGCGGGTATCTTCTTCTTGCACATCGGCACCAAAACCAATGGACGAGCCTTTACCACGCTGAGCAATCACTTTTTCAAGGCCGGCAAAGGCCCCGCCAACGATGAACAGAATGTCGGTGGTGTTCACTTGCAAAAACTCTTGCTGCGGGTGCTTGCGCCCCCCTTGCGGTGGGACAGAGGCAACTGTGCCTTCCATGATTTTCAGCAAAGCCTGTTGCACGCCTTCGCCGGAAACATCACGGGTAATGGAGGGGTTGTCAGATTTACGGCTGATCTTGTCGACTTCATCGATATAGACAATGCCGCGCTGGGCCTTCTCTACGTTGTAATCAGCGGCCTGCAAAAGTTTCAGAATAATATTTTCAACATCTTCCCCCACATAACCGGCCTCGGTCAGGGTGGTGGCATCTGCCATGGTGAACGGCACATCCAGAATGCGCGCCAGCGTTTGTGCCAACAGCGTCTTGCCGCACCCCGTAGGGCCAATCAGCAAAATATTGGACTTGGCCAGTTCTACATCAGAGTTTTGGGCCGCATGGTGCAGACGCTTGTAATGGTTATGGACCGCCACAGACAAAACGCGTTTGGCATAAGACTGGCCAATCACATAATCGTTCAGCACATCACAGATTTCGTGCGGTGTTGGCACGCCGTCACTGGACTTGCTAAGCGTATTCTTGGCTTCGTCCCGAATAATGTCCATGCACAATTCAACGCATTCATCACAAATGAACACTGTTGGCCCTGCAATCAGTTTACGAACCTCATGCTGGCTCTTGCCACAAAACGAACAATACAGCGTGCTCTTTGAATCGCCACTGTCTTCGCCTGATTTGCTCACGCTACGCTCCACCGCTTTGGTCGTTTACCCTTGCTAAGATACAAGAGATTAGACCATTTCCTGAATAATAGGCCAAGGGCCTCAACATTCAAACCCAAAATGTGAGTATCTGACATAAGCTTCAAGATACACTTAACAGATGTGACATCCTTGCGACACTTGTGCAGAGAAAGGGGAGGCTTAAATTCCACCCCCTCGCGGCACAATATGGTCAAACCTTGCCGCTAGCCTTTTATCACAGTATCGCCTTCGCGGCGCTCATAGACTTTATCAATCAGGCCAAAATCCATTGCCTCTTCCGCCGTCATAAAGTGATCACGATCCAGCGTGTCTTCAATTTTATCATAGTCTTGCCCGGTGTGCTTAACGTAGATTTCGTTCAACCGGCGCTTGATTTTCATAATATCTTCGGCATGGCGGACAATGTCCGAAGCCTGGCCCTGAAAGCCGCCAGAGGGCTGGTGCACCATGATGCGCGCATTGGGCGTGGCATAGCGCAACCCGGGTTCGCCGCCAGCCAGCAGCAGCGACCCCATAGAAGCGGCCTGGCCCACACACGCTGTGGAAACAGGGGATTTGATGTATTGCATGGTGTCATAAATCGCCAGACCAGAGGTCACGACCCCGCCCGGCGAGTTAATATACATCGAAATTTCCTTCTTCGGATTTTCCGATTCCAAGAATAAAAGCTGTGCGGTAACCAGACTGGCCATGCCGTCTTCAACTGGCCCGGTCAGGAAAATGATCCGCTCTTTCAGAAGGCGGGAAAAAATATCATAGGAGCGCTCCCCCCGGCTGGTCTGCTCGACCACCATGGGCACCAAATTCATCATTACGTCTTGCGGGTCTCTCATAGGTTCTTCCTTACGTCTTCTACTCTTGGGCCAAACTCAGCGGTGCGAACACACCTGATTCGAACTATTTTCTGCGCATACTTACCAACACAGTATTAACGACAAGCAAGTGTGCAAGACAAAGACACAGACAATCAGTGCGCCAATGCATAGACCTGTGGCGATAAAGACACCATTAGAAGAGCAAAACCGCACGGTTGTCATTTTCCATGACATTCTGCCAAATACCAATTAAACGCCCGATATGAGTGAAGAAACAACAGTTGAGCAAAACGGCCTGCCCGGCTGGCGCCTGTCGGCGGCGGCGGCAATCTCGTGCGTCAGCATAACCGGCATGACATTTGGGCTAAGCCTGCCCTTGCTAGCCTTCAATCTGGAATTCATGACCGGCTCGGGGACCATTATCGCCCTGAACGCACTGATGGGGGCACTCTCGACCGTTATCGCGGCGCCTTTTGCCCCCGCCTTGCTGGCGCGCGTGCCCACACGGCCCTTTCTGGTCGTCAGCCTGCTCTATACTGGTTTAAGCTTTATCGCCTATAAAATGATACCAAACGTTCCCTTCTGGATGTTCTTGCGTTTCTCATCTGGCATTTTTATTTCCATCTTATTTGTCGCCAGTGAAGCCTGGATCGTGCAACTGGCCCCGAACCATATCCGCAGCCGTGTTCTGGGCATCTATTCCGTTGCCCTGTCGGCCGGTTTTGGGCTTGGCGGCCTGATTGTTGCCATTCTTGGCGTGCGGGGCTGGGCACCGTTTGTGGCAGGCAGCGTGATCTGTGTTGCCGCGACCTTGCCCCTTTTATTGCCAGGGCCAGGCTTGCACATCCCGGAAAAGGCGCGCTCTGGCATTCGCGATATTATCAACATTGCCAAGAAGGCCCCGCGCCTGATGGTGGCGGCGCTGGCATTTGGCGCTATTGAAACCTCCGCCATGCACTTTTCGCCCATCTGGGCGTTCCGTTCCGGTTATGCGGAAACCCAGGCGCAGTTGTTGATAGCCGCAGGTGCGGTTGGGGTGATTTTATTGCAATTGCCACTTGGCTGGCTAGGTGATCTGTTTGACCGCTACCGTCTGATGCTGATCTGTGCCTTTGCTGGCATTATCGGCCCGGCTTTGATGTATCTGGCGGGGCAGAATCACTCGCCCATGATTTATCTGGTTTTCTTCTTTTATGTGGGGCTGGTGGAGGCCATTTACATTCTGGCGCTGGCGATTGTCGGGCAACGCTTTTCAAGGTCTGAAATGACGACTGCCAGCGCCGCACTCGTCACCATGTATGGCCTTGGATCACTAACCAGCCCCGTCCTTGTTGGCCCCCTGATGGACATCATCAACCCCAATGGGGCACTGATCGGTCTTTTTGTTGTAGGGTTGATATACCCGATTACTGCACTTTTGCGCCGTCGTGGTTGACAGCACGCACGCGGTCAGTATGTTGCGCGCCTTGCGCCGAGACAGTCTCGGAAAACAAAGGAATCACGGTGATGGCTAAAGCTGCAACCATTAAAATTCGTCTCAACTCAACCGCAGACACAGGCTTCTTCTACGTCACCAAGAAGAACTCTCGCACCCAGACTGAAAAGCTGGTGCTGCGCAAATATGACCCAGTTGTCCGCAAGCATGTTGAGTTCAAAGAAGGCAAAATCAAATAGCCTTTTTACAGGCTTTATAGACGGTCTTCAGGCCCCGGTCGCGCTGCGCGCCGGGGTCGTTTTTGTACGCCGTACACAATTACGCCCAGCTTCCTTGGCCTCATAAAGCGCCTGATCAGCCCGAATTAGCGCGGATTGATGGGTGTCGCCCTCGCATAGCTCTGTTATGCCCGCGCTTATGGTCAGGGGCGCGCTGCCCTGCTCGCTGCCCAGATCAAAGCGTTCAGCCTCAACCGAGGCTCGCAAACGCTCGGCGGCCTGCAAAGCGGCATCAATGTCCGCGCCCGGCATGACCACCACGAATTCCTCGCCGCCATAACGGCAGGTAATATCAACGGCACGCATATTGGCCTTTAAACGCCGGGCCAGTTCCTGCAATACCCGATCGCCGGCATCATGGCCCCATTTATCGTTCACCCGCTTGAAGAAATCCATGTCAGCCATCATCACCGAGGCTGGCTCGACACCGTGTTCCAACCGGGTCAGCGCGTCTTCAAGGCGCGCCTGCATAAAGCGGCGATTGTGCAGCCCGGTAAGCTGGTCCGTGACCGACATCTCAAAAGTGGTATCCAGCGACTGGCGCAAGGTGTCCGCATAGCGCTTGCAGCGTAATTGCGTTTTCACACGGGCCGTAAACTCATTGGCATCAACCGGGCGCAGCAACACGTCATTCACACCAACATCCAGTGCCCGAACGATTTTTTCACGATTATCCGGATCAACCAGCGCCAGGATAGGCATGGCCCGCCCCGTCTCGCTAGACCGGATACGGGCACAGAGGCGTAAGCCATCAAAGCCCCGCGCCACCAGATTGATCACCAAAAGATCAAAGCTCTTCTCGTTCAACTTCGCCGCCGCCTCACGCGGATCAAAGCTGAGAGTGATATTATGCTGGTCGTGCAGTTTTCTGGCCAAACGCTCGCCGCGTTGCTGGTCTTCTTCCAAAATCAAAATGTCTGCCGGGGCCTTGGTATCACTAAAACAGGTTAGGTGATCATTGATCGCCCCCAGCGCCCGGCCACTGGCTTCGCGTTGGCGCAATTCATCCATCACCAGTTTTAAGCGCAATAGCGAGCGCACACGGGCAAACAGCGCCACGTCATCAATCGGCTTGGAGAGAAAATCATCGGCCCCGACCTCAAGGCCGCGCACCCGGTCTTCCTGCTGGTCCAGCGCCGTTACCATCACCACCGGAATATGCCGCGTCAGCGGGTCGTTCTTCAGGTGTGTGCAGACCTCATAACCGTCCATTTGCGGCATCATCACGTCCAGCAAGATCAGATCCGGCACGGACTGACGGGCGATCTCAATCGCATCTGGTCCGTTATCTGCACTTAAGACGTCGTAATACTCTGCTTCCAGCTTTGCTTTGAGCAGCCGCACATTGGGCGCAATATCATCGACAACAAGGATGCGTCCGCTCATCGGTGCTTAACCCAAATGCTTGCGTATGGTTTCCAGAAATGTGCTGATGGAAATAGGCTTGGAGATATACGCCTCGCACCCGCCTTCGCGAATACGCTCCTCATCGCCCATCATGGCAAAGGCCGTCACCGCGATCACCGGGATAGAAGCCAGCTCATCGTCCGCTTTTAGCCATTTTGTCACCTCGAGGCCAGAAACCTCGGGCAATTGAATGTCCATCAAGATCAGGTCAGGGTGATGTTCGCGGGCAATATCCAGCGCCTTCAGGCCTTCCTGAGTTTGCAATGTCTCGTACCCGTGCGCCTCAAGCAAATCCTGAAACAATTTCATGTTCAGCTCATTATCTTCGACGATAAGTATCTTTTTTGGCATAACTTTCAGCATGGCGCGTACGCCTACCACCTATTCAACCCACACATTTTTATTCTTGATCACTGTTAAACCACAATAACCTTAAACAACTCTTGATATTGCCCTTGACCCCATCAAAGAAACAGAGCAAAGTGAACGTATCATGAACATTTTTCATGAAAATGTCAACCATTTGCACAAGGTCGGCCATGGCTGAAATCTGGTGCCGGTCCTGTATGCAACGCACAGACCATGACGCACGCTGCCCTGCATGCGGCAGCACGCATTTGTTGTCCGTTCCCAAGGGCCGTGCCCTGACCATCGCCCATGTGGATTGCGATGCCTTTTATGCAGCCATTGAAAAACGTGACAATCCGGAACTGGCCAATGTGCCGCTGATCATTGGGGGCCGCAGCCAGCGCGGTGTGGTGGCCACTGCCTGTTATCTGGCGCGTGCCTTTGGCGTGCACTCTGCCATGCCGATGTACAAGGCGCGCAAGCTCTGTCCCCACGCACACATCTTACCGCCCAGTATGAGCAAATATTCCCATGAGGGCGAACGGCTGCGCGCCATGATGCGTGATTTGACGCCTTTGATGGAACCGCTCTCGATTGACGAAGCCTTTTTAGACCTGACCGGCACGGCGCGCGTGCATGGCGGCCCGCCAGTTCAGACGCTGCTGCGTTTTCAAGCCGCCGTTGTTCGCGAGATTGGGATTACCGTCTCGATTGGATTATCGTGTAACAAATTTTTGGCCAAAACCGCCTCTGATCTGGATAAACCTTCCGGGTTTTCCATCATAACCGCTGAAGGTGCGGCGAATTTTCTGGCTGACAAGCCGGTGCAGTTTATTTACGGCGTCGGCCCGGCCTTCGCCAAAAAAATGGGCCGGGATGGTCTTCGCGCCATAAAGCAAATCCAGAACCTGCCGGTTCAGGACATGGCCAAACGTTATGGCGAACAGGGGCTGCGTCTGGCGCAATTGGCCCGTGGTCAGGACAACCGTAAGGTGTCCCCCATCAGCGTACGAAAATCCATATCCTCGGAAACCACATTTTCTGAAGATATAAGCGATCTGGAGATGTTGGAAAAACAGTTATGGCGCCAATGCGAGTGCGCATCACAACAAGCAAAGGCCAAAAACATAGCCGGCGGCACGGCGGTGCTGAAACTGAAAGACCGTTATCACCGGGCACTGACACGGCAAAAACCTCTGGACCCACCCACCAATCTTGCCGATGTGCTGTTCCGCACCCTGCAACCCAGCCTGATCAAGCAAGTGGACGGGCGCAGCTTTCGCCTGATCGGCGCCGGGTTTTCATCACTTTGCGCGGCCAGCGATCAAGATGGCTGGCATGATTTGCTGGATACAGAGGCCCCAAAACGCGCCCGCGCAGAACGCGCCATGGATCAGGCACGCGCTCGTTTTGGTAAGGACATAATCAAAAAAGGACGCAGCCTGCCGTCACCTGGAAAGAAAAAGACGTAATCGGTGTTAGGGTTTATCCAGCGCCCGTTGCAAAAGGCCCTCGCTGGATTCGCGAGCGCGCAATTCGACAACCCGCGTTTCCAGTTCCAGCTGGAACGGCTGTTCCTCGTTCCCGCTTTCAAAGGCGGTACAGTCGATGACGCTTTCAATGCGCGTCGCGGCGATCAGTGACGCAGCCTTGGAGGTGCCCGGCATGACAATCGCAAATGCCCCGGCCCCCAGACGCGAGGCCATGTCTTCGGCGCGCACAAGATGGCGTAACATACCGCCCAATTGGCGCTGGGCGGGTTCGCGATAAAGTTTTTCAATGCCGGGGGGCGCAACGGCGCGCAGCACCGCCAGTGACAGCGGTCGGTTAATTTCTCGGGCGCGGCGGGTCATCCGCGCCAGATGGGCGGCAAAAAAGGCCGGGTTAAAAAGCCCGGTGTTCTTGTCCACCGCAATGGCGGTTCGCACGCCTTCAAACAAGGCCTTTGTTTGTTCGTGGCGTTGCCGTTCACGGGCCAGACCCAATATGCGCTGGCGGGCATCGGCATCATCTACCGCGGCGTCAAGCAAGTCGCTGGCCCCACGGGCAAAGGCCTCGTCTATGTCGGTAAAGCCCTTTGAATTGACCAGTAATACCGCCGGCACGTGAAACAGGCGCGTATTGCGGCGCATGGCGGCCACGATGGTAAAGGCCGGCTCATTCTCGCCCAGCGCATTTAGCACAATGGCATCAAAGCTACGGTCGTGCAGATAATCAAAGGCGGTAAAGGAGGTCATGGCGGCGGTGACTTCGGCCCCGGCCTGCTCCAGTGCATTTTTCAGCGCAATAAATTGCGGCGCCGCCGCACCAACGAACAATACGGATAACGGGCCCGTCGCTTTTGGCACTCCAGGCGCCATCTCCGCATCATTGCCCATGGCAGTGATGGTTTTGCGCCGCTGCACCGCCTCTTCTTCCATTAGCGACACCCGCAGGGCCGCCTGCATGCGCGATTCTAATTGTGCTGGATGCACAGGGGGGCGCAATATGCTGGCAAACAGGTTCTCACCAGGGGCGTTTTCGTTCAGGTCAGCAACAGCCAGAATTGGCAAGGGGCGTTCCCCGGCGATTGTCTTCAAGGCTTGTGCCAGCGCGACAACCTCATCAAACGGGCGGTTTTGGGCATCAATGATCACCCCTTCGACGGTAAAATCCGCCGCCGCCATTTCTGCGTCTTCATTGGTACGGGCCTGCACCGTGTTCAGGCCAGCGCTGTTCAGACGCGCCGCAGCCTCCAAGACTACGCCCTCGCCCTCTGCGACGATTAAAATTCGTGCCGTAAAATCCATGCGCTAAGCTACAATCCCAACCGATTCGAGATATGAACATACTGGTATTACCGCGCCGTAATAAGGGAAAAACATGGAAAATCGCACAAACCCCTCTGGTCCCCTTTGTGGCGTAAAGATTTTGGAATTTGCTGGCCTTGGTCCAGTGCCGTTTTGTGGCATGTTGCTGGCCGATCTGGGGGCAGACATTGTGCGCATTGACCGCCCGGGCACGCCCGATGGCGGTCCGGCAGATATAACATCACGCGGGCGGCGCTCGATCACGCTGGATCTGAAATCCGCTGAGGGACAGAAAACCGCGATGGCTCTTGCGGCGCGAGCGGACATCCTGCTTGAGGGGTTTCGCCCCGGCGTTATGGAAAAGCTGAACCTTGGCCCGGATGCGCTGTTAGCGGCTAATCCAGCCCTTGTTTACGGACGCATGACCGGCTGGGGCCAGGATGGGCCTTTGGCGCAGGCGGCTGGCCATGATCTGAACTATGTCGCCATTACCGGCGCGCTGGCCGCCATGGGTGCGGCGGATCAGCCCCCGGCCCCGCCTTTGAATTTGGTGGGTGATTATGGCGGCGGGTCGCTCTATCTGGCGTTTGGGGTGATGGCGGCCCTGCATCATGCGCAAAAAACCGGGCAAGGACAGGTGGTCGATTGCGCCATTGTCGACGGGGTGATCAGCATGATGGCCCCCATCCACTGGCTGCGCCAGAGCGGCATGTGGAACGAGAAAAAGCGACAGGCCAATATTCTGGATGGCGGGGCGTTTTATTATGGGTCTTATGCCTGCTCGGATGGCAATTTTTTTACCATTGGCGCGATTGAGCCACAATTTTACGCGCTATTGCGCGACAAGCTGGGCCTTAAAGGCGAAGAATGGGACAACCCATTTGATCAGGCCTGCTGGCCGGATTTGCGCAAAAAACTGGCCGCCATTTTCGCCAAGGAAACCCGTTCCCACTGGCAAGACCTGCTGGAAGGCACAGACGTTTGCGCCGGGGCCGTGATGGATATGGTCGAGGCCGCCGATCATCCCCATAACAAGGCCCGGCAGAATTTGATTGACGTAGATGGCATCTTACAGCCCGCCCCGGCGCCGCGCTTCTCCAAAACCCCGGGTGCCATTGCCGGCCCACCGCCTGCGCCCGGCGCAGACACAGATGTGGTTCTGAAAGACTGGGGTATAGAGCGCTAAATAGGTCAAGCTCCCTCATCCTGAGCTTGTCGAAGGATATAGGCCCGTCGAAAGTACATCCTTCGACAAGCTCAGGATGAGGACAGAGTACGGTGCCGCTAAAACTAGCTGCGGACCGCCTGCACAACCCCGGCAGAGCACAGGAACATGCCACGCCAGCTCTGGTCATATTCCATCGCCATGGCCGCCTCGCGAAAGGCCGGGCCGATGGTTTTTTCCAGCAAAGGCGGGGCCGGATGGAAGTGATACCAGTGGATTTTCATCTCTGAAAACCCCAGTTTTTCAAAGCGTTCCAGCAATTCAAACGGGTTATGATAATTGGCCTGTATCAAATCATAGCCCGGCCCATCGCCATCAACATTTTTGGTGCGCAAAGGCGGCATATCGGTGGCCAGCCGCGCGTCCATCTCCTTGGCTGTGGCATCGCGCAGGGCATCCGGCACGTCTTTAAGCAATTCATCAAGGAAAAATTCCTTGGTAAAGCGGTTCATGGTGAACATGGAAAAGAGCGAATTGCGAAACTCGATAAACGCGGTTCCGCCCGGGCGAATGATTGAACGCATATTACGCAAGGCCGTTTCATCATCGGCTACATGGGGCAGCACGCCCGACGCCATCATGGCATCAAACAGACCGTCTTCCAGTTGATTGGCGAAACTCTCCGGCGCGTCAATATTGCCCATCTGGATCACATCGGGGTCCAGACCCCGGCGGGTGAAATTGACTTTGGCGGCGGCGACCATGTTTTGCGCAATATCGCTGCCTGCAACCCGCAGGCCCATTTCGGCCATATGGGCCAAAGGCGTCCCCTCGCCCAGCCCGGCTTCGTAGATGGATTTCGCGCCCAGTCTGGCGACTTCCTTTTTCAGGATTTGCAGGCGAAAATAGTTTGCCGGATAATGGGGCAAGGTCTTGTGCGCCTTGTCATCATAATTAAGGTGATAGTCCTCGACTACCGCATTGTAATGATCCGCCACAGCAACAGTTTTTTGATCACTCATCCCACATCCTCCAACAATCCATGCGCCGCCAGTTCTTCGATAAAGGGTATCAATTCCCAGGCCGGGGTGCGCAATTTTTCCGCCAGAGCCAAAAGATCATGATTCCCATCCGCATACGATAAAATATGCATGCGCAAGCGCGTTGCCACTTCGGGCGCGCGGGTGCCCAGTGTGGAATACAGCCCCCGTTTTCCCATTTGCGGCTCGCACAGGGTTGTTGCCCGCCAGACTTGGTTGGCCTCGATCACCTCCAGTGCCCGGCGTACCGCCAGATAGCCACCGGCAAGGCCTTTGGGGGTGACAAAGTTCAGATCATCCAGCGAGGTATGGTACTCAGGGTATTCATGATATTTCGAGCGCATAATACTGGCGATCGGCAAATCCACGCCGGGGGCGCAATATTGCCGCTCGTCACTGCCCCGGCTGAGCCAGTCATATTTGAGATAATCCGGGGCCAGATGCGATAAAACATGCCGTGCCGCGCGGTCAGACAGCGTATCACCCGCCCGGCTGGGCAGATAGGAAAAGGCCCGCTCGTCCCCAATGCAGGTCAGATTAAAGCCCGCTTTCACATAGGATTTCAGGTGCACCAGATGGTGCGAAAGGTAACAGATCGACCCAATGGTTTCGGGAATAAACACAATGCGATAGCTATACCGGCGCGGCGCGCTGGCCAGCCATTTGGCCAGCCATGTTGCCACCATCGGGCCTGAAAGCTCATTATTGGCCATGCTCGGGTGACACACATAGGTTGAAAGGAAAACCTCTTCATTACTTTGCCCGGGGATCAGCAGCTCCCCATAGGTGAGGCTGCCTGTCGGGTTCAAATCCGCATCGATTTTCACCCGATATGTGCCAGATTTTAGGCTCTGGCGCTGATGCTCGCTCAGGCAAAAGCCCCAACGTTCCTGATAATATGACGTGATATAGGGGATGGCATCTGGCAATTCCGGTAAAGAATGCAAATGGCCTTGTAATTCCTCCAGATCGATTTGCCTGTCCACAGGTGTGGAATAGCCAACCACATGCAGATTATGGTCCTTAAAATCCACCACGCGCTGCCCATCCGGCCCCTCAACCCAGGCTTCACGAATGTTCCACTCTGCGGGTATGGCCCAGTCAAAACACCCCCGGCCACTGGGCACTTCATGAATATTCAAGTCCGGCAAATGCTCTTGCAAGATAGAGAGGGTTTGGCGCACCCCATCGCCGGTCAGGCTGCGGCAAATGGGAAACAATCGCGTGGCCAGGGCGTGCATGTCTTCGCCCGCCTGCATGGTCTGTGCATCAATCATGGCACCACCCTGCCCTGATTCTGCGCCTTTTAGAATAATTTGCTGGTTTGCCTAAAACCGATCCTGTGGCAAGCTGAACCTGAACACAGGTCAGGAAGTCATTATGCGCCTAGTCTCATCCCTTGCTCTTCTCGCTTTGCCGCTCGCGCTGATGGCGTGCAGCCCAAAATCAACGGCACCTCAGCCATTCCCTTTGGTCGAGGCCAGTATTGACGGCTTGCACAAGGCACTGGAACGACGGCTCACCACCTGCAAAGCGGTAATAAAGGGTGAGCTGGCCCGCATTGCGGCCTATGACAAGGCGCGCGATCTGAACGCCATTATTATGATCAATGACAATGCGCTGAACCGGGCCGAAGCCATGGATGCCGCCCGCATAACCGGGGAAAAGCTTGGCCCGCTTTATTGCGTGCCCGTGGTGGTTAAAGACAATTTTGACACGTATGACTTTCCCACCACCGGCGGCTCAATCGCTCTCAAAGACAGCACGCCGCCCGATGATGCCTTTATGGTGCGCCGTTTACGCGAGGCCGATGCCATCATCATTGCTAAAACCAATATGGCCGAATGGGCGTTCAGCCCACGCGAAACCATCTCGTCTTCCTTTGGTACCACGGCCAATGCCTATGATCTGGGCCGGGTGCCCGCTGGCTCTTCCGGGGGCACGGCCTCGGCGGTCGCGGCCAGCTTTGCCCTTGCCGGGCTAGGCTCAGACACCGGCAATTCCATACGTGGGCCCTCGTCACATCTGGCACTGGTGGGCATTCGCTCGACCATGGGCCTGACCAGCCGCGACGGGGTGATCCCGTTGATTGCGGACCGGGACATTGCTGGCCCCATGACCCGCAGCGTCCGCGATACGGCCATTATGTTCAACGTGGTCGCAGGCTATGACCCCGCCGACCCGATCACCGCCGAAGGCAAAGACAAAAAGGCTGATGACTATACCGCTTTTCTGGATGCCAATGGCCTGAAAGGCGCTCGCCTTGGTGTGTTGCGCGAATTTGTTGAGACAAAGGAAGCAGACCCACAGGTACTGGCGGTTTTTGCTAAGGCGCTGGTTGATTTAACAGCCGCCGGGGCAGAAATTATTGATCCACTGACCATCAAGGACATGCAAAGCCATATTGATCGTGAGAACAATTGTCCCAGCTTTCGCTATGACATGGCGCAATATCTAAAAACGCTTGGCGACAAGGCGCCGTTTAAAGACGTCAATACCGTGCTGGAAAACGGCCTTTATGGCCCTGATGCCAAAGGCGGGCTCGAGTATTTTTCGGCCTTCCCCGCGACGCGCGCCCCCGAAGACTGGGACGAGCCTTGCCAGCGTTATCTGGACAACCCCTTGCGCGCCAGCTATCGCAAGGATGTGCTGGACGCCATGAATGCGCACCATCTGGATGCCCTGATTTACCCAAGCTGGAGCAATCCACCCGCGCACCTTGATAAAGGCCGCGAGGAATATAAGGGCGACAATTCCCAAAGCCTTGCGCCCAGCACTGGCCTGCCCGCCATCACCGTACCCATGGGCTATACCTATGGGCATTTGCCCGCCGGGCTACAAATAGTGGCGCGCCCTTATGCCGAAGGCACATTATTCAAACTGGCCTATGCCTATGAACAGGCGACCCACCACCGCAAAGCGCCCGAAGGGTTTGAGGAGCTGGCAACAAAGTAATTTCACCACCTGTCTGATCTTTCAAGTCAGCCTATTGTAATGCCGCCCGGGCAAAGGCGGATAACTTGCGCCCATAGCGCGTGACCAGCCGCCCGGCTTGCGGCCTATAAGCGCGATTTATACCCGATTTTTAGGGGTAATTAAGGGTAATTAAGGGGTAAATAAGGGTCAATTTAGGCTCAATCATGCAAATTCAGGCATAAAATACGGGGTGATCTGTGTTGGCGAAGGACGCATGAGAAGACGAAGCGAAACGCAAAATGAGGGTATTATGTTCTCTGTGTCATTACCCGGTTTATCCGGGTAATCCAGTACCTTTTTAAGGCTAATCTGGATTGCCGAAACGCGCCCGGCAATGACAAATGAAGCATATTGCCCTTTCACCCTTCGACAGGCTCAGGGGTAGCAGGGCCCCGGATTTAGTCCGGGGTCCATTCTGAAATGAACGCTATATAGATCCCGGCTCAAGGACGGGAACCCTGGTCTGGTGTTCCCTCATCCTGAGCTTGTCGAAGGATGGGGCAATGCCACCCATTCAGCACTCGACGATATTGACCGCGAGGCCCCCTTGCGAGGTTTCCTTGTATTTGGTGCTCATATCGCGGCCCGTCTCGAACATGGTCTTGATCACTTCGTCCAGACTGATGGCGTGTTTCCCATCGCCGAGCAAAGCCAGCCGTGCCGCCTGAATGGCCATGGCCGCGCCAAAGGCATTGCGCTCAATGCAAGGGATTTGCACCAGCCCGCCGACCGGATCGCAGGTCATGCCCAGATTGTGCTCCATACCAATTTCGGCGGCATTTTCGATTTGCGCATTGGTGCCGCCCAGCACCGCCGCCAAGGCCCCGGCGGCCATGGAACAGGCCACGCCCACTTCGCCCTGACAGCCAACTTCGGCCCCGGAAATAGAGGCGTTACGCTTGTACAAGCCGCCAATAGCCGCAGCCGTGAGCAAGAAATTGCGCACGCCATCACCATCGGCCCCCGGCACAAAGTGCTGGTAATAATTGATCACCGCAGGCAAGACCCCGGCGGCGCCGTTTGTTGGGGCGGTGACCACGCGCCCACCCGAAGCGTTTTCCTCGTTCACCGCCATGGCCCAAAGGTTGACCCAGTCTGAACGCTCGCAGGATTGTTTCGGGTCCGGATTATTCACCCGCAGTTTCAGATAAAGACCCGGCGCACGGCGGCGTACCTTCAGGGTGCCCGGCAACATGCCTTCGCGGCGCAAGCCATGATTCATCGAGGCCTGCATATGCCCCCAGATGTCATCCAGCCCAGCCAGCACCTCGGCGCGGGGGCGATGAGCGCACTCATTTTCCAGCATCACCTGCGCAATACTCAGGCCAGCCTCATCGGCCTGTGCCAGCAATTCTTCGCTATTGGTAAAGGGATGTTTTGGCGTGATGGTCACATCATCGCGGGCATTGCGCCCGGCCTCGTCTTCGTCCACGACAAAGCCACCACCAACGGAATAATAAATTCGGCTGGCGATCAGATCACCGTCCCCATTAAAGGCATTAAAGCGCAATCCATTGGTATGAAACGGCAGGCTGGTCTGGCCCTCAAAACGAATATCGGCTTTGGGGTCAAAGTCTATTTTTATCTTCCCGCCCAGCATCAGGGTTTGGCTTTTCTGAATGGCAGCGATTGCCGCATCGGCATCGGACGGGATCAGGGTTTCAGGGCGCAGGCCCGACAAGCCCAACAGCACCGCCCGGTCCGTATGGTGACCCGCCCCGGTCAGGGCCAATGAGCCATAGAGCCGCACGTCAAGCTTGTGCACCTTTTGCGCCTGCATCTGCGCCGCCAGATAGTGCACAAAGCGCAAGGCCGCTTTCATTGGCCCGGTGGTGTGCGAACTGGACGGCCCAAGACCGACCTTGAAAAGATCAAAGGATGACAGCATTTATTTTGCCTGATGTTAGTTTCCAAAACTGGCTTAAGCCAAAAGCGGCGTATTTGCCAACCCCGAAACCCTGCAATAAAAAGCTATATATACTTTTTACCCCAAGCGATGAAACGAAACCTCTTATGACTGAACACGCCGTCCGCCGCCCTTTATTGCAACGCCTGTCCAGCTGGCCGCTGTTTTTGGTACTTCTGGTGCTTTATCTGGTGGTGTTCAGACTTTTGATGCAGGGCATGGGCGACAGCGCTGATAACCCGCCGCTGGACCTGATGTTCAGCTACACCCCGGATCAGGTCTATACCAATCTGTCGGCACTTGGCGAGGAAGGGCGCAAAACCCGCGTGCTGGTCTCCTCCACTCTGGATACCGCCTACCCGCTGATTTATTCAAGCCTGTTTGCCGTTTTGATCACCCTGACCACCCATTTTTTGGGGCTGACGCACAAGGGCTGGATCATGCTGGCGCATTTGCCCTTTGCCGCCCTGATCTTTGATCTGGCGGAAAACACTTCGATTATTGTTATGGCCCTGCAATACCCCGACACCATGACCGGCCTTGCCCGCATGGCCAGCGTGTTCACATCGCTGAAATGGATCTCGGTCTCTTTGGTCATTGGGGCCGCAGGCATGTTGAGCATGATGGCGCTGGTGCGCCGCCTTAAACGCTAGCGGCGCGGCGCATAGGCAATCGCCTCGATCTCGATCAACAGATCAGGACGCCCCCAATCCACCCCCGGCACCGTAGAGCGCGCCGGTTTATGGTCTTTGAAATACTCGGCATAGATGACGTTCATCGGGGCAAAGTCTTTAGGGTTTTTCAAAAACACCGTAGTTTTGACTACATCATCCAGCCCCAGCCCCGCCGCCGCCAGCACGTCTTTTAAATTGGCGAACACCTGCCGGGTTTGTGGCTCTATTTCTGCCTCTGCGAATTTCCCGGTCTTGTTATTCAGGGCAATAATGCCTGACAGGAACACATAGTCACCAGCCCGCACGGCCTGTGAATACGGCCCCAAAGTGCGCCCGCCGGGAACGCTGATGGTCTCCATTGCCGACGCAATGGCGGGGGCGGTGTAGTCTATGTTGGCGCAGGCACCAAGCGCACCAAGTGCCAGGGCGCATGTGATCATTTTTTTCATTCTTTTCATCATTTTCTTTTCCCTTTTAAACTCAGCTAAGCGAGGTTTATGCGTTTTGACCCTGTGCAATGGCACCTTTCCAAAGACGCATAATATTGCCGCCCATCAGCTTGGCGGTATCTTCTTGGCTCATACCGCGCTTCAACAGGCCCCCAACCAGCCAGGGCGTCTTGCGATAGGTTTCCATTACCGGCTTGTAATTGGCATCCATATCAGTGCCCAGACACACATGATCTGCCCCAAGCAAATCCACCAGCGCGAAGGCGCGATCCACCATCCCTGACAGGGTGGCTATGCCAAAGCCCGCTGGCCACAAACCAACCATTCCCCCTTCGGCGGCAATTTCGCGTGCCAGATCAGCCGAGATAAACCGGGCAATGGCGGGCACACCCTTGCCCAGAATATGCGTGTGCGAACACAGAACCGGCGCGCGCGAAACCTTTAAAATACCGCGCACCATTTCTTCGGAGGCATGGGCCGTATCCACCACCATACCAATGTCATTCATGGTTTTGATGATGGCCTTGCCCGCCCCCGTCAGGCCGTTATGCACCGGCGGCGCGGTCATAATATCGCCCAACTCGTTGGTGCGATAATGCATAAGGGTGATGGCACGCAGACCATCGGAATAGGCGCTGTGCACACGCGAAGGTTTGCCTTCAAGAAAGTCCCCGCCCTCGGCGGTAAACCACGCCCCGATCGCCCCCGCTTTGCGTGCCGCCTGCAAATCACCCGGAACATAAAGCGGCTGGACCAATCCATTACTTGCCAGCGCTTTTAAATTGGCAATTTGCCGCTGATAGCTGGCATAGGATTCGCCGGGGGCAAAGTCGCGCTGTGCGGACAGGCCGTGATCGCCAAGGTTGAGCACCTGAAAGTCAGAGACTGTGGCAAAGGAAGAGGCCGCCATGCCCCCCGCATGCATATCAGCCACCGTCTTTTTCTCGAAACTGCCCAGCGCCTTATAAAGCTTTAGCTTTGGGGCCAGCCCCGTGGCCCCGCGTACAAAAGTACGCCCCGGATGGGCATGGCTGTCAAATGCGGGGTTGGCGGCCAGAAAGGCCCGCGCAGCGGCAAGCTCGCTGTCGCTAAGATCAAAACCGATGGGAACATCTTTTCGCGCGCGAAAATAATAGCCGCCGCCAAGCGCACCGGCAGCCAAAACGCCGCCCCCCACCAGAACATTACGCCGTGAAAATATTGCCATGACACTCTCCTTAAACCGAAGCGCAGGCTAACCCTTGTCCGGTAAAATCCAAAGGCATAAAGAGAAGCATGTTTCGAGCACAAACCTATTCGGAAAACACTGTGTGATATGGCTCGATTTACGAAGCAGCTTTCTCTATGCTTCGCACGATGCATTCGCATGATTGAGGCCACGCCATGAGCGAGAATAAAAATCCGCGCGACAATGCCTCGACCACCGAAGAGCTGACCCGTGGCGTTCATGTTGACACCCAAGTCGTTGATGAGGTGCGTATTGCGGTGGCCCAGCGCGATGCCACAGGCGTTGGAAAAGCACTGGATGAGCTGGATCCGGCAGATGCCGCCGACGTTGTGGAACAGCTTTCGGCCAATGAAACACAAGCCGCCGCGCGACTGGCCCCCGAGGCCTTTGGCGGTGACGTTCTGGCAGAATTGTCTGACGATGCGTTGGAAGACGTTGTCGAATCACTGAACCCAACGCAAATCGCTGACGCCATCAATGACATGGAATTTGATGACGCGGTTCAGCTTATTGAAGAGCTGGGCGAGCGTTTGCGCGATGGTGTCCTGAGCATTCTGGAACCGGGTATCCGCGATTCTATCAAGAACAGCCTGAAATTTGAGGAAGACAGTGCTGGCCGGCTGATGCAGCGCGAGTTTGTCACCGCGCCGCAGTTCTGGACCGTTGGGCAGTTAATTGACCATGTGCGCAAAGCGCCTCCGGACACGCTGCCCGAGATATTTTACGAAGTGTATGTTGTTGACCCGGCCTTTCACCCCATAGGCAGTGTGGCCCTGTCATCGTTATTGCGGGCAAAACCGGCGACCACGCTGACTGAGGTAATGGCCCCCTTGCGCGCCGTAGTAACGCCGCAAATGGACCAGGAAGACGCGGCCTATCTTTTTGAGAAATATGATCTGCCCTCGGCCCCTGTGGTGGATGCCGAAGGCCGCCTGACCGGCATGATTATGGTCGATGACATTGTCGAAGTGCTGCAAGAAGAGCACACCGAAGACATGTTGGCGCTGGCCGGTGTAAATGAGGCCGGGCTGGCCGATACTATTTTGGAAACGGTGCGCAGCCGTGTGCCCTGGCTAGCCATAAACCTGGGAACGGCCATTCTTGCCTCTGGCGTTATTGCCATGTTCAGCGATATTATTGCTAAGATTGTGGCACTGGCGGTGCTGGCCCCCATCGTGGCGTCCATGGGCGGCAATGCGGGCACACAAGGCTTGGCCGTCGCGGTTCGGGCCATCGCCTCGCGTGATATTACCTCGGCCAATGTGCGCCGCATTATCTTGCGCGAAATCACAGCCGGCCTGATTAACGGCCTTATATTTGCCGCGATCATGGGGCCCATTGCCTATTTATGGTTCCATTCGGTTCTTCTGTCGGTGGTAATTGGCGCGGCAATGTTGATCAATTTGCTGATTGCGGGTCTAGCGGGTATTCTCGTGCCCCTGGGCCTGAAAAAACTGGGCGCGGATCCTGCCGTGGCTTCTTCGGTGTTTGTCACCACGGCCACGGATGTTATTGGCTTTTTTGTCTTTCTTGGGCTGGCTACTTTAATTTTGTTATAGGTTAAGCGTTTTTGGAGATGTTCATGCGTAATGCGTTTGTTTTGGGTTTTCTTTTCTGGCTTCTGATCCTTTGCCCTGCCCTTGCAGGTAGTTGGACCTCCGGTGCGCCGCTGCAAACTGGCCGTGCTGGCCTTGGGGTCGTGGTTTTACAAAACAAGATTTATGCTGTTGGCGGCTCGGGCATTTTGATGCCGCTTGGCAATACAGAGACCTATCAGCCAGGCATGGGCGGATGGCGGATTGATGCGGACCTGCCGGTCGGCCTTGAATCCTTTGGCATGGCAGAAATTGGTGGCAAACTTTACGCCGCTGGCGGTTATGCAGCCGATACGAATGGCCATCCGACAGAGCGCATGTGGGAGTTTGACCCCATCAATGACGGCTGGGTGCAAGGCCCAAGCATGCCATCGGCTCGGGCCAATTTTGCTTTGGTTGCGGCAGCAGGAAAGCTCTATGCCTTTGGCGGCACTGGCCCGGATGCGGAAAAAGCCTTCGTCTACTCACCGCAAAAACGCCAATGGCATATTCTGGAGCAAGGATTGAGCGACAGCCGGGATCTGGCAGCTGTTGCGCTGGGCCAGAACATTTACGTTATTGGTGGCGGTCCCGCCGCCAACCCCACCGCCGTCGTGCATATTTTTGACACCAGCACGAACAGCTGGACCCAAGGCCCGGCGATGCCCAGCGCCCGTTCTGGCCATGCCGTAACCGTATTTAAGGGCGAAATTCACGTTCTTGGCGGCAGAAGCGGTGGCAGAGGCGTCTCCCTTTCGGACCATTGGGTTTTGGATATTGAAGTCGGCCAATGGACCCAAGCCGAGCCTATGCCCGCGCCGCGCACCGGGGCCAAGGCCGTCACGCTGGGCGAGGCCATATACCTTATTGGCGGCGGTGCGGGTGGCGGCTTTTTCGCCCCCTTTACCGCGATTGCAGAAACAGACGTCTGGCGACCATCACAATCCAAATAGACCTTGGCTTGTTTTGGCCCTTCAGAACGGCCCGGCCTTTGCAATATCAAACGCGGGAAGCATCATACTGTCCCGGTTTGATACGGCGTTATTATGGCAAGATACGAAACATCACTGATTGGATTCAATCTTATCAAGGCTTTTGAGGGCTTTCGCGCCAAGGCGGTTCCGCTTGCGGATGGACGATGGGTCGTTGGCTATGGCCATACAGTTTCGACCCGCAAGGGCACACAAATCAATAAAAACGACGCCTCCGATTTGTTGACATGGGATGTCAAGAAACTGGAAGCCCCGCTTTGCGATCTGATTTACACCCCCTTGAGCCAAAACCAGTTCGACGCCCTGATGTCCCTTGTCTTTAACATTGGACTGACCAATTTTGAGACAAGTACAGTTCTGCGCCGGTTAAACGAAGGTTGTCCCGTTGATGCATCTGCCGGGTTTGATGCCTGGCGCCGCGCCGCCCTTGGCGGAGAGATTATCATTGTTGATGCACTGGTGCGCCGCCGTGCCGCCGAAAAGGCCTTGTTCCTGACAGCCTCAAGAGACAGCGTCATTGCCCCCACCCCGCAACTCCCCCCCTTGTGCGACACACAAATGGCGCAGCCGGGCCAGGAAACGCCGATGAAGGTTGTGTTTGACCTGCAAGGCAATGGCAAGACGATCGTGCAAAGCGCCGTGGTCCCCGTGCAACAAGACGAACCAGCGATAAGCAAGTCTGAAGAAATTTCTGGGCAGGATGAAAAAGGTCTAATCTCTCTGGATGATGCTTTGGGGGCTGAAGAGCTTTCGTCCAACACCCCGGCAAGCGAAACCCCGGACCAAGCCAACAAAGACAGTGATGATGTAGAACCGCCGACTGAAACCTCCAGCCCGATTGTCGAAGCGGCTGAGAAGATCGCTGGCCGTATGAGCAGTGTTGCGAGCAAAGAAACGCCGACTGATGAAGAAGACGTTTTTCAGCTTCAATATACCGACCAGATTGCTGAAACACCTGCTGAACAAAATAACGCCAAGAGCAGCGCCGAAGACACGCCCCCTCTGGTTGATGAAGAGGGATTATTACTGGAACCATATGAGCCGACACCCAGCGACAACGCGCAGGATGAGACCACCATTCCCTTCGACTATGACGAACCTGTGTACAATGATCCAGGTATGGACCCGCAAACCCTGTTGACGGATGCACAAGTTGTCCCCGAGGACAATGACTTCCAGCCCGCCTATGACCGGGGCCGGTTTGTCTTCATCAGCATGGGTATTATTGGCATTGCCATGACGCTTGGCGGCCTATGGCAAATGCAAAACAGTGCCGCCATTACCAGCAATCTTGATCTGGCCAAGGGGCCAGGGCAAACATTCCTGGGCGTCATATTGATGGTTGTCGGTGCCTATTACCTGTTGCGGCGTTTAAACCGCTAAAGCATTTATTTGCTTAGACGCAGATTGCTAATGTCCCCGCCAATCTTGGAAAAGGCGGCTTCCAGGGCCGCATTATTACGCGCATCAAAGAAGTTGCCGGGATTGGTCGCACAATCTTTCAGCAGTCTGCGGGTGCTGCTTGAGCCGACCCGAAAGGCAACAGTATAAATAACAATGCCTTCATCCTTGATATTATCGCACAGGGTTTTGGTTTTCTGATCGCCAGTGGTGCGCGGCGCGCCGGTTTGCGCCTGTGGACGCCAGGTCGGCCATGACCACTTCACAGTGTTCTCACCATCCGTCATAAGCACCAGTATCTTCGTCCAATCGCTGTCAGAATACGCCACCCCCTGATCATAAGGGATTTGAGGTGATAATACGCGCCACCCCCAGGCCAAGCCTTCGGGTATATAGGTCCACCCGACAGCGCGCATCTCATTGACCTTGTCATGCAAGACCTGCTTCTCGTTACTTAACGGCAAGATAGAGGCGATGGCACACGGCGTTTGGTCATCATAAACCGCCGGGATTTTATTCGAACCCGTCGTACTGGAATCATCAACATCCTTACTTGGGTTGCGCGGCCCTACACAGCCATCCCACGGCAATTTTTGACCATTCTGGTCATCGTCATTATCGTCATTATCATTATCATTATCATTATCATTATCATTATCATTATCATTATCGTTGTCGTTGTCGTTGTCGTTGTCGTTGTCGTTGTCGTTGTCGTTGTCGTCATCATCATCGTCGTTACCGCCCCTTTTTTTCTTCTTTTTCTTCTTCTTCTTCTTTTTCTTTTTCTTCTTGCTGTTCGCCTTGCTCTTTCTGCCATGCGCTTTACTGGCACTGGCAAAGCGGATCCAGTTCGCATTCTTATACGCAGCCCCAACTTTGACACCGACGTCAAAAGGCACAACACCAATTTTGACGTTCTCCGAAGAGGGCCCATCAGGCAGCAATTGATCAATCAGGTCATTGGAGGCCGTGCGCAGGGTC
Organism: Robiginitomaculum sp.; assembly: GCA_002733495.1. GTDB lineage: Bacteria > Pseudomonadota > Alphaproteobacteria > Caulobacterales > Maricaulaceae > Robiginitomaculum_B. The sequence continues at coordinate 70,275 of NVVV01000003.1, read as the reverse complement.
TGGATTTTATTATTACTGCCCATAGAGCCGGTATTATCCAGTACCAGCGCCAGTTCGACCTTGTTGGAACTGTAAACCGCCTCGCTTTCGGCGCTGACATTAAAATGATTGACCCCCGCCAGAGACATCAAAGTCGTGTCAATCTGGGCGGTAATGCTGACATGCACCCCATCGCCGCCCGGCAATTCCTGAGCACTAACCGTATAATTTAGCCCAAATGCATTATTTTGTGTGTTGGCGAGGAAGAAAGCCTCAGCGCGTTGTTGCATGTTTTGCGGGGTAATGTCGGGATCTCTTGCCGTAGCCAGCGCCGCCGCATCGGCTGCGGTACCCAGTGTGGCGCGCATATTCATCGCCCGGCCATAATCAAGAGCCACACCAATCAGGGTAATAATCCCAATAAGGCTAAGGGCGAAATAGACCGCAACACTGCCTCTTTTTGCCGCACGAAAAGCCTGTATGAAACCAGAAATGCGTTGGACCCGGACCATTGAATTCTCCTCTAACCCGAGATTTTTACAGCAATCTCATAAAGATAGGCTTAAATCGAAAGCGCAAAAGTCTCACTTACTTAAGCGCAGGTTATTTATTTCGCCGCCGATTTTAGCAAAGGCGGCTTCCAGCGCCGCATTATTCTGGGCATCAAAATAGTGATTAGGTGTGCTGGCGCAATCTTCCAGCATGTTGCGGGTGCTGTTTGAATTCACCCGAAAGGCGACTGTGTATATGGTAATGCCTTCGTCTTTGATATTATCACACAGCTTTCTGGTTTTCTGATCGCCTGTGACGTTAGAAGTATTGGTTTGCGCCTGCGGACGCCAGGTTGGCCAAGACCATTTCACTGTGTTTTCGCCATCCGTCATGAGCACCAGTATTTTGCTCCAATCCGTGTCGGCATAATCTGTGCCCTGATCGTAGGGAACATGCGAAGACAGCACACGCCACCCCCAGGCCAAGCCTTCGGGGACATAGGTCCAGGCACCGGCACTCATATCCTGAATCTTTGACTTTAAAGACGACTTATCATTCGTCAAAGGTAGGATTTCTGCCAGAGTACAGGCTGTCTGGTCATCATAGATCGCAGGTATTTTATTGGCACCCGTAGCCGTTGAATCATCGACATCCTTGCTAGGATTACGGGGACCAACACAGCCTCTCCAAGGCAATTTCTGCTCACTCCCGCCATTCCCATTCCCATCATCATCATCATCATCGTCATTGTCGTCGTCATTGTCGTCGTCATTGTCGTCGTCATCGTCATCGTCATTGTCGTCGTCATTGTCATCGTCATCGTCATCGTCATTGTCGTCGTCATCGTCATCGTCATCGTCATTGTCGTCGTCATTGTCATCGCCATCGTCATCGTCATCGTCATCGTCATTGTCGTCGTCATTGTCGTCATCGTCATTGTCGTCATTGTCGTCGTCGTGATTGCTCTTCTTTTTTCCTTTCTTTTTCTTTTTCTTTTTCTTCTTTTTCTTCTTATTGTTATTATTGTTCCCATTGTTAACGGTCGCAAAGCGTATCCAGTTCACGCCGTCATATTGCGTGCCCACTTTGACCCCAATATCAAATGGAACAATCCCAATTTTTACGTTTACGGAGGGCGTACCATTTGGCAGCAATTGGTCGACCAGATCATTGGAAGCCGACCGCAGAGTCTGAATTTTATTGCCGCTGCCCATGGAGCCGGTGTTATCCAGAACCAGAACCAGCTCGACCTTATTAGATCTGTAGGTGGCTTCGCTTTCTGCACTAACATTAAAATGGCTGACTCCAGCCATGGACATCAGTGTGGTATCAATTTGCGCAAGAATACTGACATGAACACCATTGCCATCGGGAAGCTCTTGCGCATCGAGCGTATAATTAACGCCAAAGGCATTATTTTGTGTGTTGGCGAGGAAGAAAGCTTCGGCCCGCTGCTGGATGTTTTCCGGGGTAATATCCGGGTCTCGTGCGGTTGCCAGCGCCGCCGCATCTGCCGCCGCACTCAGGGTGGCGCGCATATTCATCGCCCGGCCATAATCGAGCGTCACACCAACCAGGGTGATGATCGCAACAAGGCTCAGCGCGAAATAGACCGCGACACTGCCGCTTTGCGCCGCACGGAAAAACTGTGCAAAATGTACAATCCGCTTTAACTGGGGCATGGTAATTCTCTCCATAACCCCGCTATAGTGTTGCAAATGTATTAAACGCGTCCTGACAGAAACGGTATGCAAACCCTTAAAAAAAACCAATAATATGCAGGTATTTTTGAAGGAAAGGTGCTAGCAAGCATCTGACCTGCCATCACAAGCACAAGAGCAAAACCATGATCACTCCCTTTGATTTCAACCTTGGCGAAACCGCAGACATGATCCGCGATACGGTCCATAATTTTGCCAATGACTGCATTGCCCCGCGCGCCGCCAAGATCGACCAAAGCAATGTTTTCCCTAGGGATTTATGGCCTCAAATGGGGGAGTTGGGCCTGTTGGGCATCACCGTTGAGGACAAGGATGGCGGCACCGGCCTTGGCTATCTCGAGCACGTCATTGCCATGGAGGAGATTAGCCGCGCTTCGGCCTCGGTTGGCCTCTCTTATGGGGCGCATTCCAATTTGTGCGTCAACCAGATCCGGCGCTGGGCCAGTCCGGCACAAAAAGAAAAATACCTGCCCAGGCTGATCTCGGGCGAGCATTTGGGTGGTTTGGCCATGTCGGAACCCGGTGCCGGATCAGACGTCGTCTCCATGCGTCTTAAGGCACAAAAGGACGGCAATGCCTATATTCTGAACGGCAATAAAATGTGGATCACCAATGGCCCTGGCGCCGATGTTCTGGTGGTTTATGCCAAAACCGACCCGGACGCCGGCTCGCGCGGCATTACCGCCTTTTTGATTGAAAAGGGCATGCCGGGCTTCTCGACCGCGCAAAAACTCGACAAGCTCGGCATGCGTGGCTCTGATACCTGCGAGCTGGTCTTCGTAGACTGTAAAGTGCCCGAAGAGAACGTCATGGGACCAGTTGGCGGCGGCGTTAAAATTCTCATGTCTGGTCTGGATTACGAACGCACAGTGCTGGCCGCTGGCTCGATCGGCATCATGCAAAACTGTATGGATATTGTTTTGCCCTATGTGCACGAGCGCAAACAATTCGGCCAAGCGATTGGTGAGTTTCAACTGATTCAGGGCAAATTGGCCGACATGTACGTGCGTATGAATACGGCCCGTGCCTATGTTTATGCCGTGGCTGGGGCTTGCGATCGGGGCAAGACCACTCGCATGGATGCCGCCGGTGCCATTCTTTATGCCGCCGAGGCCGCCACCTGGATGGCGCTGGAGGCCATTCAGATATTGGGTGGCAATGGCTATATCAATGAATACCCCACCGGACGTCTGTTACGCGATGCCAAGCTTTATGAAATCGGGGCGGGCACGTCTGAAATCCGCCGCTGGTTGATTGGCCGTGAACTTTTTGCCCAAAGCGAATAACGAACACATTTTCTTTTTTTCTTGGCTTGCCAGTCTCTCTCCTCAGGTCGTACCCTGTTACGGCAGATAGGGGACTTTGTGATGCGTGCGTTCAAATTTATCGGCTTTATTATCTTTGGTTTGCTAATCGGCGGCGGGCTTTATCTCTATGGCATGAAGGCAAACTGGTATGGCCAGCATCGCGGCACCGGCGAAATTGCAGGTGTCGCAATCCCAAAGGCCATTATCGAGGCCCGGCAAAATGCCCAAATCATGAGCGCCGCCGCCATCGGGCAGGACAAGCCAAAGCAAATCCTGTTCGGGGATTTGCACGTTCATACCACGTTTTCCACGGATGCCTTTTTGTGGTCCTTGCCGATTTATGGCGGTGAAGGCTCTCATCCCATGGCCGATGCCTGTGATTTTGCCCGCTATTGTTCAGCCATAGATTTCTGGTCGTCCAATGACCATGCCGAAGCCTCCACCCCGGCCCGCTGGAAAGAAACCAAAGACAGCATTCGCCAGTGCAATGCCCGCGCCGGTGATCCGGCGAACCCGGATATGGTCGCTTTTGTCGGCTTTGAATGGTCACAGGTCGGGCGCACCCCGGCGGATCATTACGGCCATAAAAACGTAATTTTCAAAGGCCTTGATGATAAAGACATCAGCCTGCGCCCCATTGCTGCGGCTGGCCCGGCCAGCCAGACCATTCGCAAATCAGCGACAAGAATGGACTGGCGCGTTTCGCTGGCCGATTTTAAACACCGTCAGAGCTATTATGACTTTCGCACCTATGCTTCTGAAACCCGGGCCGTGCCGGATTGTGATGCAGAAACGGCCTCCCCTGACCTGCCGCCGGATTGTTACGAGCTGGCCGCCGATCCCGGCGCTCTGGTCACGCGTCTGGATGCACAAAAGCTGGACTATCTGCTGATCCCTCACGGCACCACTTGGGGCTTTTATACGCCGCCGGGCACCAGCTTTGATAAACAGCTCAAGGCCAAAATGCACCCGGAAAAGCAAACCCTGATCGAGATCATGTCAGGGCATGGCAATTCCGAAGAATATCGTCCGTGGCGTGCCATTGATATGGTCGATGAAGAAAAGCTGATTGCTAAATGCCCCGCGCCATCAAAAGGCTATCTACCCTCTTGCTGGCAAGCTGGCGAGATTATCAAGACACGCTGTCTGGCGGCGGGGACAAGCGCCGCTGAATGTACGGCACGCGCCGAAAAAACACGCACATCATACGCCAATCTTGGCGTGGCCGGCCATACCATTATTTCCGGCGAGGAACCTGCTGAATGGCTCGATTCCGGCCAGTGCACAGATTGTTTCCTGCCTGCATTTAATGCCCGCCCGGCGGTTTCGGCGCAATATGGCCTGGCCATCAGTAATTTTGACGATGGCCCGGATAGCCCCCGGCGCTTTAACTGGGGCTTTATAGCCGCCTCCGATAACCACCGCGCCCGCCCGGGCACGGGTTATAAGGCCTATGCGCGGACCCGCAACACAGAGGCCGCCGGCGTGATCAATGAAAAATGGCGCCAGAAGCTTTTCCCGACGCAGGAAAAACTGGCCACGCCCCTGCCCGTCACCCGCGAAACTGTATGGAATAATGCCGGTTTCCAGCTTTTAGAACTGGAACGTCAGGCCAGCTTCTTCACCACGGGCGGGCTAACCGCCGTGCATTCAAATGGCCGCGATCGCGATGCGCTCTGGGGCGCCATGGCGCGCCGCGAGACCTATGGCACGTCCGGGCCTCGCATTTTGCTGTGGTTTGACCTGATTGATAATGCTGGTAAAGCCCATCCCATGGGCAGTCAGGTTGAGACGACTGAAACGCCACGTTTTCGCGTGCGCGCGGTTGGCGCTTTTAAACAAAAACCGGGCTGTCCGGATTTTGCCAGCCAGGGCCTGCCCAGTGATCGTCTGGACAACCTCTGTCGGGGCGAATGCTATAACCCTTCGGATGAGCGTTTGAAAATTGTTCGCATTGAAGTGGTAAAAATCACCCCGCAAATGATGCAGGATGAGCCAGTGGAAACCCTGATCCATGACAATTGGAAGGTCTTTCCCTGTGATGATCAGGGCCAGGGATGTTCTATCGAGTTTGACGACCCGGACTATGTTTTGGGCAAACGCGATGCGCTGTATTATGTCCGCGCCATACAAGAGGCCACGCCGACTATAAACGGGGCCAATTTGCGCTGTATCTTTGATGAAAGCGGCAAATGCATTGCGGTCAATCCGTGTTATGGAGACTATCGCACCCCGGCCAGCGATAATTGTCTGACGGACGTTGAAAACCGGGCCTGGTCTTCGCCAATTTCCCTGCGAAGCGTGGCCTTGCCAAAGGAAACAGCCAGCCTTGACCACAACTGAGACGCCGCGCTGGCAACGCCTGCTTTTCCTTGGCGGGATCATCTTCGGCCTGGCCCTTGCGGCCTTAAATGCCCTGACCGACGGACAGGCGCGCAACACTGCTTTGCCGCCGGGGGCTGTGGCGCGTGTGAATGACGCCACAATTTTACGAGCGGACCTGGCACGCGCACTAAACGCCGTTTCCATGGGCAAGCGCAATGCCATAACCGACGAGGACAAGGCGGTCATTTTGCAACGCCTGATCGAGGAGGAATTGCTGGTCCAGCGGGCCATGCAGAGAGGCCTGGCCGCACAGGACCCTGTTTTACGCAACGCCCTGGTCAACGCCGTCACCCGCGATATTATCGCCCGCAGCCGCGCCAAGCCCATTAGCCCGGTTAGATTGCGCGATTATTATTTCAAAAACAAAGCCCGGTTTGCCCGCCCGGAACGGGTGTTTGTTCGTGCGATCTTTTTGCCCTCAGCAACCGCAAAGCAGGAAAAACCCGCCTTTGATGCAGCGTTGCGCAAGGGGGCGAAGGCCGGGGATCTGGTGAAACGCTTTGGCCAACAAACGCCCCCCGTGCCAAACGGCCTGTTGCCGGTTCGAAAACTCATAGACTATGTTGGCGTGACGCCGATCGCAGCGCTGAAAGGCCTGCGCCCGGGGCAATGGACCGCCTGGATAAAGGGCACAGGCGGCCTCTGGCGGCTCTATCTGGTTAACCGCACCCGCGCGCGCGTACCGGAGCTGGAAAGCGTCCGCGATCAAATAGAGGCGGCCTATCTGGACGAGCGCGATGACGACGCTTTGCGCACCTATATTGATCGTTTGAAACGCAGCGCCAAGATTGAGCTTAGCGCGGATGCCCCCCAATGATCCGCTGGCTTCTGGCGCTATTGCTCTGGGCCGCGTGCAGCCATTTTGCACAAGCTCATTCGGCCAGCCGGTCTTTCTCCACATGGTCGGAGAGCGAGCGCACCGTTCACATGGTGTATTCCATTGATCAGGTTCAGGCGACCTTGCTGATCCCCTTGCAGGAAAAACAAACCGCCCTGTCCAACTTGCTGGGCGGGCATCTGGCGGCCAGCATACATGTCAGCCAGAATGGCCAACCCTGTAGCGCTTCGCTTCCCACACAGGTCCCCTCTTCTGGCGGCGCGTTGCAAATCCAGATGGCGTTTACCTGCCCGGCCCCCCTGAATGCTGCGGGCTGGACTTTGCGCAATGGTGCTTTTTTTGATCTGGCTTCGACCCATATTCATATCGCGCAGATTGAAAATGATGCCGAGGCGCGTGAATTTATTTTTACCAATGCCCAACGCCAGCATGTTATGCGTTCCCCTGCCAATGTTAAAAATGGGCAAGATCGACGCGGATTTTGGGACAATTTCACAACTTATATTCACTTGGGCATCACCCATATTTTGTCCGGGTATGATCATCTGGCTTTCGTAACAGGCCTGATCCTGCTGGCCCGCAGCTATAAGGATGTGGCCCTTCTGGTCACAGGGTTTACGCTGGGGCACAGCATCACCCTCAGTTTGGCCGCACTAAAGATCATACAGCCCAATGGCCCGGCCATTGAGGCCCTGATTGGCTTTTCCATTGCTTTTATTGCTATGGAGATTCTCCTCTCCCCGTCCAGCCGCGACTGGCGACGCGCGACCAGAGCGATTGCATTTTTATTCCTGCTCATCACTGGGGCCTCTCTGTTGGGTTTTGGGGCATTATCACCTGTTATCTGGATTGGTCTGGCCCTATTTGTGTTCAGCTATGGGAAATTGGTCACATCGGCCAAAATGGCCTTGCGAGCCAGCCTGGCCCTGACCACCGCTTTTGGGCTGGTGCATGGTGCGGGGTTTGCCAGCGTCCTTGGTGAAGCCGATCTGCCATCCGGGCAATACCTTGCGGCACTGGCTGGCTTTAATATTGGCGTGGAGATTGGGCAATTGTCGGTGATTGCGGCCTGGCTAATAGCGTTTGCCATACTGCAGCGTATTGTCGGACCGGCCCGTACTGGACAAACCCAAATTCTGATCAGTGCCATTGTCTTTACAATGGGAATTTACTGGTTTGCCAGCCGCGCCTTTATCTGAAAAAACGCGTCTATTTCATTGTAATTATTACGGCAAACATGGTACAAAGCTTGCGAAAATAAGATGAAATGTCCCAAATGGGCCATCTAAAGAGAGTGTTATGTGTGGTATAGTAGGTATTGTAAGTGATCGCCCCGTAAGTGCACGCCTTGTTGAAGGGCTGATCCGGCTGGAATATCGCGGCTATGATTCTGCGGGCATCGCGGTGGTCAATGGCCAAGGCATTGTGCGCCGCCGCGCACCTGGCAAGATCGTCAACCTTCAAAGTGAACTAAACAGCGCCCCGATAGATGGCACGTGCGGCATTGCCCATACGCGCTGGGCCACCCACGGTCGCCCGAACAAGGAAAATGCCCATCCACACCAGTTTGGCAGCGTCGCCATTGTGCACAATGGTATTATCGAAAATTTCAAACCCTTGCGAGAGGAACTGGCCAAATGTGGGCATGTTTTTGCCACACAGACAGATTCTGAGGTTATCGCTCATTTGATACAGTACCATCTGGACAAGGGGCTGAGCGAAGAAGCCGCCTTTCTTGCCGCCGTTGAGCGACTGGAAGGTGCCTATGCCGTTGCCGCCCTTGTGGGGGACAGCAATCAAACACTGTTCGCAGCCCGTCATGGCAGCCCACTGGTGGTTGGCTTTGGCGACGGGGAAATGTTTATCGGCTCGGATGCGTTTGCACTGGCCCCCTTTACCAAGCGTGTGCTGTATCTGGAAGAAGGCGACAGCGCCGTTGTTAAAATCAATGATGTCTGTGTGCGCGACAAAGCCGGCGCACTGGTTACACGCGAAGTGATGACCGCCAATATTTCCGCCGTTATGGCTGACAAGGGCAATTATCGCCACTTTATGGAAAAAGAAATCCACGAGCAGCCCGAGGCGCTGGCCCGCACGCTGGCCGCCTATGTGGATAGCGATACCAACCTGCCCATGCTGGGCGATGCCGCGCCCTTTTTGAAAAGTGCTGATCGTCTGGTCGCCATTGCCTGTGGCACCGCTTTTCTTTCCGCTTCGGTAGCCAAATACTGGTTCGAGGCCCTGTGCGGTCTCCATGTGGAAACCGATATTGCCTCGGAATTTCGTTATCGCACCCCCGCTTTGCCCGATCATGGGGCAGCGCTTTTCATCTCGCAATCTGGCGAAACCGCAGACACTTTGGCCGCCATGCGCTATTGCAAGCGCGCTGGCATGGACACAATTGGCGTCTTAAACGCGCCGGAATCCTCCATTGCCCGCGAAACCAGCGCGGTTCTGCGCACCCTGGCCGGGCCGGAAATCGGCGTTGCCTCGACCAAGGCTTTCACCGCGCAACTGGCGGTTCTGGCCATGTGTGCCCTTGGCACGGCCCATATCCGTGGACGCCTGAGCGAGGATGAGGTCAAGGCTCATATTTCGGCGCTGAACGCTTTGCCCAAGCTGGTGCAACAGGCATTGCAAACCAAGGACCAATGCGAAGCCATTGCGCCCACATTGGCACGCGCCAAACAGATCTTTTTTATCGGGCGCGGCGTATATTACCCGCTGGCGCTCGAAGGCGCGCTAAAGCTCAAAGAAGTCACCTATCTGCCTGCCGAAGGCTATGCAGCGGGCGAGTTGAAACACGGCCCTATCGCCCTGATCGAAGAGGGCACCCCCGTGGTGGTTATCGCCCCCACAGATGTGTTGATGGAAAAGACTATTTCCAATGTCGAGGAAATGGCCGCGCGCGGCGCAAATGTGATTGCCATCACCGATGCCGCCGGAGCAGAACACTTTACCGACCGGACAGAGAATATCATCATTTTGCCAGATATGACCGGCCTGACCGGCCCCATTGTTACGGCCATCCCCTTGCAATTGCTGGCTTATTATACGGCGTTGACCCTTGGCACGAATATGGACCAGCCGCGCAATCTGGCAAAGTCTGTCACCGTTGAGTAAGCAATTGGACACGGCCCGCACGGTCATTTTGGCCGAAGCGGCGGCGCTGGGCACATTGGCCGAGGCGCTGGATGGCGATGCTTTTGCACGCGCGGTTGATACCCTGTTGGCCACCAAAGGTCATTGCATTGTCTTGGGCGTTGGCAAGTCCGGCCATATCGGGCGTAAAATCGCCGCGACATTGGCCTCCACCGGCACCCCCTCTTTCTTTGTCCATCCCGCCGAGGCCAGCCACGGTGATCTGGGCATGGTGACACCGGGGTCGTGCGTGCTGGCTATCTCCAATTCCGGCGAAAGCCGCGAGCTGGTGGATGTTTTGCGTTATTGCAACAAAAACGCCATCCCGGTTATTGCCATCACCTGCCGCGCAGGCTCTACCCTTGGCAAGGCTGCCAACATTGTTTTGGCCCTGCCCAATGTGCCCGAGGCCTGCCCAAACGGTCTGGTGCCGACCACCTCCATGGCGATGACGCTGGCCATGGGCGACGCGCTGGCGATTGCCGCCATGCAGGCCCGGGGCTTTACCGCTGCAGACTTTGGCGATCGCCATCCGGGCGGAAAATTAGGTCTGCAATTGCAACATGTCGGCGACTGGATGCAGATCCACAACGCGCCGCCGCCAACAGTATCGCCAGAAGCCAAAGCGCGGGATGTTCTTGGCACCATTACAGAGGGCCGCATGGGGTGCGCCGCCGTCATTAACACCAATGGCACACTGGCCGGCATGATTACCGATGGGGATTTGCGCCGCGCCCTCACAGAGGATTTTTTTGATAAAACCGCCGCCGATATGATGAGCATTGATCCTTATTGCGTTACCCCGCAGGACAGGATCAGCGACGTTATCGCCCATTTAACCACCCGGCGCATCGCCAATGTGTTTGTGCTGGAGAGCGGCAAACCCGTCGCCGCCATGCACCTGAAAGACCTTCTGGAAGAGGGCTATTTGTAGGGGGCAAGCAACCGTAAATTAGAGTAATTCCGGTGTAGGCCGAAATCCAGTCATGAATGATCACTGGACCCCGATTTTCATCGGGGTGACGGAGCGGAGAAGTTTCAAGCTTTAGGGGATATCCGATAGGTCTGAGGCAAGCCGTATTCTAAATATACTGTCATTACCGGGCTTGTCCCGGCAACCCAGAGCCACAACCAAACATGGCTGGATTACCCGAATAAATCGGGTAATGACAAAACGTATTTAGCGATAGCGCCCTACTCCATGCTCGGCAAATTCAGGCCATGTTCGCGGGCGCAATCAATGGCTTCGTCATAGCCCGCATCGGCATGGCGCATGACGCCGGTGGCCGGGTCGTTCCACAGGACACGGCGCAGACGTTCCTCTGCCTCGGATGAGCCATCGGCGACAATGACGAGACCAGAATGTTGTGAATAGCCGATCCCCACGCCGCCGCCATGGTGCATGGAAACCCATGTGGCCCCCGACGCCGTGGCCAGAAGCGCGTTCAGCAAGGGCCAGTCTGCCACGGCATCCGAGCCATCCTTCATGCCTTCGGTTTCGCGATTGGGGCTGGCGACCGAGCCAGCATCCAGATGATCGCGGCCAATCACCACCGGGGCGGATAATTCGCCAGAGGCCACCATCTCGTTAAAGGCCACGCCCAGTTTATCGCGCTGGCCCAGTCCGACCCAGCAAATACGGCTGGGCAGGCCCTGAAACTGAATTTTCTCGCGCGCCATATCCAGCCAGTTGTGCAAATGCGGATCGTCGGGGATCAGCGCCTTCACCTTGGCATCGGTTTTATAAATGTCCTCTGGGTCACCCGATAAGGCAACCCAGCGAAACGGACCAACACCCCGGCAAAACAGCGGGCGGATATAGGCCGGAACAAACCCTTCAAAATCAAAGGCGTTCTCGCAGCCAGCCTCCAGCGCCATCTGGCGAATATTATTGCCATAGTCAAAAGTGGGGATGCCCATGTTATGAAAGGCCAGCATGGCCTCAACTTGAGTGCGCATGCTGTCCATAGCGGCGCGCTCCACGGCCTTGGGGGCGCTTTGCCGGCGCGCCTCCCATTCAGCCAAATTCCACCCCTGGGGCAGATAGCCATTTAAGGGGTCATGGGCCGAGGTCTGATCGGTCACGGCATCCGGGCGAATGCCCCGGCGCACCAGCTCTGGAAATACATCGGCGGCATTGCCGAGCAAGCCCACGGACACCGGGGTTTTGCTTTCTTTAATGATCGCCAAAGCCTCGTCCAGATCATCTGTGCTTTTGTCCAGATAGCCAGAGGCCAGGCGCATTTCAATGCGCGAAGGCTGGCATTCCACCGCCAGCATGTGCGCCCCCGCCATGGTTGCCGCCAGCGGCTGTGCACCGCCCATACCGCCAAGGCCGCCGGTGAGTATCCATTTGCCGACAAGGTCCCCGCCAAAATGCTGGCGCCCCATCTCGACAAAGGTTTCATAGGTGCCCTGCACGATCCCCTGAGAGCCGATATAAATCCACGACCCGGCGGTCATCTGGCCGTACATCATCAGGCCTTTTTTATCCAATTCGTGAAAATGGTCCCAATTGGCCCATTTGCCGACCAGATTGGAATTGGCAATCAATACGCGCGGCGCCTCCCGGTGCGTGCGAAAAACACCCACAGGTTTGCCGGACTGTATCAGCAGACTTTCATCATCGTTCAACGCTTTTAAGGCGGCGATAATCCGGTCAAAACTGTCCCAGTCCCGCGCCGCACGCCCGATACCGCCATAAACCACCAGCTCTTGCGGGTTTTCCGCAACCTGAGCATCCAGATTATTCATCAACATGCGCAAGGGTGCCTCCGTTTGCCAGCTTTTGGTATTCAAAACCGTCCCCGTGGGCGATTTAATCTGGCGTGAATTATCCAAACGGTCACTCATGTCTGGGGTCCTGTCCTGATAGTTTTAATTAGGGTCTGGACATTTCTAGCGGCTAGACGGCGGCTTGTCGAAGGCTGATTTGGTGTCTGAATTTCTGGGGCATCAGCAAGGAATGCCTCACAGAACAGCTAAAGCAAACGCGTTTACTTTAGCTTAAGGTAAATTTTACGCGCATTTAAGGAAGCTGTGATTACATGCCCCCAAAGAGGAAAACATGAAACGCAATCCACGCCATAAAAGCACCCTGAAAACTAATTTTCTGATAATTATGGGGGTGTTCATTGTATCAACGGCGGCAATATGCGCCTTTACGTTTAGCGCTTCCAACACCACACGCCGTGCGTTTGTTCAACAGGATATACTTCTGGAACGGTATAAACTCGCCTTTAACTTAAGCGGTGCCGTACACGAGCTTTTGTACCGAAGTGCTGATTTATTAAATAGCCTTTCTGATGTTGCGCTGGATGATTTTGTCCATGCCCGGAAAAGCCTGGAAAATCTGTCAATAGATTTGGCCGAACAAAACCTGACCATTTTTATTCGCAATACGACGGAAAATATTTCGGCTGGCTCGTTAAAGGCCATGGGTCATTATATTAAAAATGACCGTGTGGCTGGCGATGCGATAATGATAAATGTGCGCAGCCTGTCTCAGGATCTGCAGCAACGGGTTCTGGAAAACCAGGCTGCGCGCTTTGCAGAACTGGAAGCCATTGAAAGCGAGGTTATCGAAACCAACAGACATATTAGCACTGGCATTGCCCTGCTCGTGCTATTTATTTTTATCAATTGCGGTGTTTTGTTTTTTCTGATTTTTCGCAAGACCATCGAACCCATCCAGAATTTTGTTATTGCGCTTGGCAAGGCTGCAGACGCACCACAAAATTCTAAAAAATATCGACTTCAGCAACAGGGAAGTGGTGAAATTGCGCAGGCGGCAAGGGCTTTAAACTCATTGCTGGATGCAACAGAAAACGCTTTGCACGACGCCCGTTCCCAAGCTGAAATTGCCGAGCGCTCGGAAGCCCGCTGGCGCGCCATATTTAATCTTTCTCCTGATGCCATAATTCTCATCAACCAGGACACAACAAATATTGTTGATTGCAATCCGGCGACCATGGCTATGCTGGATGTTGGTGACAAGGATTTCACGCAATTCTCGGCTTTTGATTTCCATAAACACGAAGTTGAAAAACTTGAGCAGTTTCTGAAAGAAATCCGTGCCAACGGCCACGCCCGTGCTGATAACCTTTCCTGCAAGCTGGCTGATAAAATTATCCCGGTTTCTATTGTTGGTGTTGATGTTCCGGACGATGAGGGCCGGTCAACCATGCTCTATGTTCGGGACATGTCCGAGATTGTGGCGCAAAGGCGCGAACTTGAGGCTGCACAACGCGAGGCCGAAAGTGCCAGTGAGGCCAAAAGCGCCTTTCTGGCCACCATGAGCCACGAAATTCGCACACCACTTAACGGCATGCTGGGCATGGCGCAGGCGCTGAATGCTAGTGCGTTGCCGTCAGATGACGCCGATAAGGTGGATACGATTATCGAGTCTGGCGATATGCTGATGACGATCCTGAATGACATTCTGGACATTTCCAAAATCGGCGCATCACAAATGCAATTGTCCAAAGTGCCATCCAGCCTGAGAACATTAATCACCCATACGCATAAACTGTTCTCGGCGCAGGCCGATGACAAAGGTCTGGATTTTGAAATTTCTATCAGCCCGGAGATCCCAGAAACATTGCGCATTGACCCCGTACGCGTCCGTCAATGCCTGACAAATCTGATCTCGAATGCCCTGAAATTTACCACGAAAGGCGCGGTGCACATCGAAGCCATTTTGGAAAAAACAACGGGCAAAATAAACACCGTCGCCCTTCGGGTTAGCGATAGCGGGATTGGCATGGATGAGGAAACCCGCCAACGCATCTTCTCACCTTTTATCCAGGCCGATAGTTCTATTTCGCGAGAATTTGGGGGCACAGGCCTGGGCCTGGCCATCTCCCATGAGCTGGCGCGCATGATGGGCGGCGATATCACCGTGCAAAGCACTTGCGGCCAAGGCTCCGTCTTTACGTTCACTTTTGAGGCTGAACAGACCGAGCAAACCATTGCGCCCGATCTAAAGGTGTCCAAACCCACAGGGAATAGCCTTGGCGCCCGCAACCTCCTGCTGGTTGATGACAGCCCCATTAACCGCAAAGTGATCCGCACACTGTTGTCGGCGACCGGCATTCAGATTACCGAAGCTGAAAACGGGCAAGAGGCGCTGGATTGCCTCCATGCCGAGGCCTTTGATCTGGTCCTGCTGGACATGCACATGCCGGTCATGAGTGGGCCTGAAACCATTGCCCATATCCGTAATGATGGCGAGCTATGGCACGACATCCCGGTTATTGCGGTCACGGCTGATGCCATGCTGGGCGATAAAGAACGATATATGGCCATGGGTCTGGATGGTTATCTGGCCAAGCCCATTGATCAGCGCATGTTGCTGGTCACACTGTTCAAGGCCATGGAAAAACCAAGAGAAACAGAAAAAGCAATAAAAAAGACGGCCTAATCAAGCGTGCCTGGCAGCCCAGTCAACAATCGTTTCAAGAACATCATTCAGTGCATTTTGAAGGCCCTGTGCGCGATCATCGTGCCAGACGCAGAGCGGGGCCTCATCCATATAGGCGTGTTGCGCAATTTCCATCTGCAAAGCATGCACGCTCTCATCTGGCCGTCCATAATGGCGGGTGATCCAGCCCCCCTTAAAACGCCCGTTTATGGCATGTGTATAAGAACAACGCGCCATCATACCACCCACACGGTTTTCCAGATCAGGCGCACAGGACTGCCCTGAATTTGTGCCAAGGTTTAAAACAGGAAGATCGCCATCAAACAGTCTGGGAACAGTGCCGCGAATGGAATGACAATCATAAAGAACAGCAAAGCCATGGCGCGCCTTAACACGGGCGATTTGATCAGATATGGCCTTATGGTAGAGTATAAAGTGTGTGTTTTTCCGCCGCTCTATTTCTGCGCCAGTTGGCCCCTCCCCTTTTTGCCAAAGCGGCACGCCATCAAAGCTCTCCAACGGGCAAAGTCCCGTTGTTGTTTGCCCCGGATAAAGCGAATGGCCGTCCGGGTCCCGGTTCAGGTCAATCACGGTCCGCGATGTTTTTGCCTCGACCCAGCTCACCCCCAGATCACGGGCAAACCCATAAAGGCGCGGCACATACCAATCCGTATCCGCAAGCGCTTGTGTCTTTGAAACAAGGCCTCTGGCAATATCACCCGGAATATCTGTGCCCGAATGCGGAAAGCTGAGGATAAGGGGGCTATCCCCCTCAAAAAGATCAAAGCTCATGGTCGCAAATATCCGGCAAAGCCGACCCCACCCCGTTCAAGGCTTGCAAGGCCCCGGTGCTGACCAACACCTTTGCCGCAGCAATATCCGGCGACATCATACGATCATCGCCCAGTGTTGGTATATCGGCGCGGAACCGCGCAATCACGGCCTCTAATTGTGGTGAACTTTTTTCTGATCCCGGATGCAAATCCAGACCTTGGGTAGCGGACATCAACTCTATGCCCACCACATTGGCGGTATTTTCGGCCATAGCCAGCAAGCGCCTTGCCCCATGGGTCGCCATCGAGACATGGTCCTCCTGATTGGCCGAGGTGGGAATGCTGTCCACACTGGCCGGCATGGCCCGTTGTTTGTTTTCTGAAACCAAAGCGGCGGCACTGACCTGGGCAATCATAAAGCCAGAATTTAACCCCGGATCCGGGGTTAAAAATGCGGGCAAGCCGGATAGGACCGGATCAACCAGCATGGCTGTGCGCCGCTCGCTCATGGAGCCAATTTCACACAGCGCCATGGCAATCTGGTCAGCGGCAAAGGCCACAGGTTCGGCGTGGAAATTTCCACCCGAAAGCGCTTCGGCCTCATCAGGAAAAATCAGGGGATTATCCGTCACGCCATTGGCTTCGCGCCCCAGTGTTTGGGACGCAAAGCGCAACATATCAAGGATCGCGCCCATCACCTGTGGCTGACAGCGCAGACAATACGGGTCTTGCACCTTTTCACAATCCACATGGGATTTTACGATCGCGCTGCCGTCCAATAAAGCCTGATACCCCTTGGCCACTTCGACCTGCCCCGGCTGGCCCCGCAAAGCATGAATGCGCGCATCAAAGGGCGCGTGGCTACCGCGAATGGCCTCTACACACAATGCGCCCGCGATCATTGCCGCCTGAAAGGCGCTCTCGGTCCGATACAGCCCCTCCAGCGCCAAAGCGGTGGAAACCTGTGTGCCGTTTAACAGGGCCAGCCCCTCTTTGGCCTGTAGCTTTAACGGCGCCAGCCCGGCCTGTTGCAAGGCGGCCAGCCCTGGCATGTCCTGCCCGTCAAAACGGGCACTCCCCTCGCCAATGAGCACCGCCGACATATGCGCCAACGGGGCCAGATCACCAGAGGCCCCCACGGACCCCTGCCCCGGAATGACCGGCAACACGCCCCGTTCCAGCATGGCCAGCAACAGGCGGATCGTCTCGGGCTGAACACCGGAATGGCCACGCGCCAGACTGGCCGCTTTCATTGCCAGAATAAGACGCACCACTTCGTCCGCCAGCGGCGCGCCGATACCGGCACAATGGGACAGCACAATGCGGCGTTGCAAATCCCCAAGGTCTTGCGGGGCAATGCGCGTATTGGCCAATTTGCCAAAGCCTGTGTTCACACCGTAAACCGTGGCCCCATCCGCCAGCATGTCGGTTATGGTCTTGTGAGCGCGCTCAACATCAGGCCAGACCGCACCCGGCAAGCCCATAGCAGCGCCGTCACGGATGCTTTTCCAGTCTTCGTGGCGGGCCTGCCCCGGCTCAATCTCTATACGCATATTATGTCACCCATTGCCCGGCCCTGATCTGGCCAATATGTGGATTTGCCCCCATGGCATAGGCAAGATGCCCGGGATACGCGACATCCCACAATGCCAAATCCGCGATTTTACCACTTTCTATAGTCCCGTGCGTTTTCGTTAGCCCTAAAGCCGCCGCCGCAAAGCGCGTAGTACCTGCCAGCGCCTCTTCGGGCGTCAGACCAAACAGCGTACAGCCCATATTCATCGTCAGCAATAACGAGGTCAGCGGCGATGAGCCTGGATTACAATCGCTGGCCAGCGCCATGCCCACATCATAATCGCGCAGCATGGCGATGGGGGGCTTTTTGGGTTCCCCTAAAAAGTAAAATGCACCGGGCAGCAAAACCGCAATTGTGCTTGCATCCGCCATGGCCTTCACCCCGGCCTCGTCAATATATTCCAGATGATCGCACGATAGCGCGCCAAGCTCTGCCGCCATCTGCGCCCCGCTTTGGTTGGATAATTGTTCGGCGTGCAAGCGCAGGCCAAGACCCAAGTCTTTGGCTTTCTCCAGCACTTTGCGCATTTGCTTGACACTAAAAGCAATGTCCTCACAAAACCCGTCGCAATAATCAGCCAGATTTTGCGCGGCGATAGCCGGAAGCATCTCCTCAACCACCAGATCAATATAGGCGTCGCTACGCCCCTCAAACGCCTCCGGCAAAGCGTGTGCGCCCAGAAAACTGGTTTTGACCTGTACGCCACTCATTTGCCCCAGCGCGCGGGCTGTGCTTAGCATTTTGCACTCGGTTTGTGTATCCAGCCCATAGCCGGACTTGATCTCTATGGTGCCCAGCCCTTCACCAATCAGGTCATCAAGGCGCGTGCGGGCGCTTTGCACCAATTCAGCTTCACTGGCGGCGCGCGTGGCCGCTACGGTCGCGCGAATACCACCGCCAGCGCGGGATATTTCGGCGTAAGAGGCCCCTTGCAAGCGCATTTCCCACTCACTGGCTCGGTTTCCGCCATAGACAATGTGGGTATGGCAATCGATCAAAGCCGGTGTGATCAGCCCACCGGGCAAGGTTTCACGGGGCCAGTTCGCATAAAGCGCGGGTAAATCGACGACTTCACCAACCCAGGCAATCTTTGCGCCATCCATGGCAATGGCCGCCTGTTCGACCAGCCCATAGGCCGTTGTACCGCTGGCCATGCTGGCCAGCCTCACCCCGTCCAGCACCCATTGGCGTGTTATTTTTTGCGCGGCGTTTCCCATACCCTTGGCTAACCAGCGCGGCCCGGTCTGCCAAGTCTTTTTTGGTGCTCGCCTCATGTGCCCATTCGCGATATGAGAAGCTATGGAAACGGTACTCTTTGCAACACACGCCCTCTTGCCAGAGGGTTGGGCTAAAAATGTTCGCCTGACATTTTCCTCATCAGGGAAGATTAAGGCCATAAGCGTTGCAGCAAAAGCGCAGGCCAGCGATGAAAGGACTGAGATACTTGTGCCCGGTATGGCCAATTTGCATTGCCATGCATTTCAGCGTGCCATGGCCGGTCTGGCCGAACGGGCTGGCCCCGGCGATGACAGTTTCTGGACGTGGCGCGAAACCATGTACCAGATTGCCGAAAATATAGACCCCGAAGCCCTGAGCGCTATTGCCGCCATGGCCTATATGGACATGCTGGAAAGCGGCTTCACCAGTGTCGGCGAATTTCACTATATCCATCATGCACCCGATGGCACGCCCTATGACAACCCTGCTGAGATGGCGACACAGGTGATTGAAGCCGCAGCGCAAACCGGCATAGGCCAAACCCTGTTGCCGGTTTTTTACGCCCAAGGCGGCTTTGAAGGCGGCGCCTTATCGCCGCGTCAAAAACGCTTTGGCCATGCGCTGGATAGCTTTGTGGCGCTGATGTCTGCGTTACAAACGCAATATCCGCAAACGCAATTGGGGATTGCGCCGCATTCCCTGCGCGCCGCCAGCCCAGAGCAGTTAACTGCATTGATCAATGCCTTCCCCCAAGGCCCGGTGCATATCCACATTGCCGAGCAAACACGCGAGGTTAAGGACTGCCGCCAGCATCTGGGGGCACCACCCGTACGCTGGCTGCTGGACCATATGGATGTAGATGAACGCTGGTGCCTGGTGCACGCCACCCATATGGATGATTATGAAATCCGCGATCTGGCGAGATCTGGCGCGGTGGCTGGCCTGTGCCCCATTACCGAGGCCAATCTGGGCGATGGGTTTTTCCCGGCCCGCAAATTCTTACAACAAAATGGCCGTTTCGGCATTGGATCAGATAGTTGCGTTCGTATTGATCTGGCCGAAGAATTACGCCTTTTGGATTATGGCCAGCGCCTGCAAAGCCAAAGCCGCACGCCGCTGGCCCACCCCCACGCATCCAGTGGGCGTACTTTGTTTGACCAAGCTCTGAAAGGTGGCGCGCAGGCCCTTGCCCAGAAATCGGGTGCACTGGCCGTCGGCATGCGTGCAGACATGGTCACCCTGGACATGACGCACCCGGCCTTGGCCACCCGCACTGGGGATTTATGGCTAGATGGCTGGCTTTATGGTGCCGGACGCAGCCCCGTCCGCGATGTCTACGCCAAGGGCAAAAAGGTTGTCGAAAACGGATGCCATGGGGCGCGTGAAAGCATTGAGAACGCCTTTATTGCTATCCTGAAACGCGTTCTGGCTTAACGTCAGCTCTCTTCGCCAGCCAGTGCCGCTGCGCGGGTTTCCAGCGCCTGTAAAAACTGCATACCGAATTTAATATCGTCTGCGCTGAAACCACCCAGCAAATGTTGTTCCTGCTCACGCGCCAATGGGGCAATTTCCGTATAAATTCCCATGCCAGTTTCCGTCAGGGACAGTATGCGCGCTCGGGCATCGTGTTTTGAGGTTTCACGCACAATCAGCCCCCGCGCCAACAGTGCAGAAACGGCGCGGCTGACCGCCATCTTGTCCATCGCGGCGCGCTTTGCCACCTGTCCCGCCGTCAATTCGTTTTGCGCACCCAATATGGCCAGCACCCGCCATTGCCAGATCGAAAGTCCAAAGCGGTCCTGATACAGCCTGGCAATCAGGCGACTGACCCGATTAGAGGCCACGGACAATCGATAGGGCAAGTAATCATCCAGATGAAGTGTATCTGGCGGCGAATTAGCCATTATATGGCTTCACAGTTTGCGCAATACGACCAAAAATCGAGTGCCCTTCGGTGTCTTTCATCTCGATTGTCACATGGTCATCATATTTCATGAAGGGCGTTTTGGGCGCGCCGCCCTCTATGGTTTCAATCATGCGAATTTCCGCGATACAGGAATAGCCTGCGCCGCCCTCGGCGACCGGCTTGCCCGGCCCATCATCCAGCTTGTTGGACACCGTTCCCGAACCAATAATGGCCCCGGCACCAAGGGGTCGGGTTTTGGCGGCATGGGCGATGATCCGACCAAAATCAAAGGTCATATCCACCCCGGCATTGGCGCGGCCAAAGCTTTGCCCATTCAGGCCGACCAGCATGGGCAAATGTAATTTATTATCTTTCCAGGAATCACCCAGTACATCAGGTGTTACTGCCACTGGCGAGAAGGCGGATGAAGGCTTGGACTGGAAAAAGCCAAAGCCCTTGCTTAACTCGCCGGGGATCAAACCGCGTAAAGATACATCATTGACCAGCATGATCAGGCGGATTTTACTGGCCGCCTCGTCTGGGCTGGCCCCCATCGGCACATCATCGACAATGACGGCCACTTCGGCCTCCATATCGATGCCCCACTCCTGATCGTTTGTCATTTCTATATCATCGCGCGGCCCCAAAAACGTATCAGAGCCACCCTGATACATCAGTGGATCAGTCCAGAAGGTTTCGGGCATGGCCGCGCCGCGGGCCTTGCGCACCAGTTCCACATGATTGACATAGGCCGACCCATCAGCCCACTGAAAGGCGCGTGGCAAAGGCGAGGCACAGTCGCGTTCGTGAAAACGCTCCACCGGCACCGCGCCCACCTCAAGACTTTGCGACAGAGCCTCTAATTGTGGACCGGCCTCGGCCCAATCATCCAAAGCGGCCTGCATGGTCGGGGCAATACGCCCGGCATCGGTATAGCGGGTCAGGTCTTTGGATACGACGACCAGTTTGCCATCACGGCCTGATTTAAGGGATGCAAGTTTCATGGAACAGCCTTTGCGCATGGGTAACAAATGTTACCGTATTGGTGCGCCAAAATGCCCTCAAGTGCAAGGTATCTATACCGTTCTAGGCCTTTTGTCTGCCCATTACTTATCTTCATGCAGCCAGGCGGCATGGCGTGGTGCCTTCTTGGTGCGCGACCACTCTTCCAGCATGTCAGGCGCGACCTTGTGCAGCTCGGCCATCTGTTCGACTGTATGGGTGTTGACCGCCAGTTCCAGTCGGTGCCCATTGGGATCAAAGAAATAAATGGATTTGAAAATACCGTGATTGGTGGGACCGATCACGTCCAGCCCCTCGGCCTCGATCTTTGCCTTGGCGGCCAGCAAGGCCTCAACAGATTCAAGCTCAAAGGCGATATGCTGCACCCAATCCGGGGTATTGCGATCACGATCCATATCCGGCTGGGTCGGCAGTTCGAAAAACGCCAGAACATTGCCCATGCCCGCATCCATAAAAATATGCATGTAGGGGTCAGGTGCGCCGGTTGAGGGCACCTCGTTTTCGGCAATGGCCAGCACGAAATCCATATCTAGCACGCGCTGATAGAACTCAACGGTTTCCTTGGCATCCTTGCACCGATAGGCCACGTGGTGAATGCGTTTAAGGTTGATCGACATAGCGGTCTCCATTCAGGCAGAGGCATCTTCCAGAACGCCGCGGCGCACCTGATCCAGTTCAATGGAGTCAAACAAAGCCTGAAAATTGCCCTCGCCAAAGCCGTCATTGCCCTTGCGCTGGATAAATTCAAAAAACACCGGGCCAATCACAGTTTTGGAGAAGATTTGCAATAATAGTCCCTGCCCTTCGGTGGGGGCGCCATCAATCAGGATGCGGCGCTTGCGCAGCTCATCAACATTTTCGCCATGGCCGGGAAGGCGCTCGTCAATCCCGTCAAAATAGCTGTCTGGCGTGTCCTGTAAATCCAGTCCATTGGCCAGCAATCCGTCTACAGAATCAAAAATATGGTCAGAGGCAATGGCAATGTGCTGAATGCCTTCACCATTGAATTCGTGCAGGAATTCCTCGATCTGGGACTTGTCATCGCGGGATTCGTTGAGCGGAATGCGGATGTTTCCATCCGGCGAGGTCATCGCCTTGGAAATCAGCCCGGTCAGTTTGCCTTCAATATCGAAATAACGGATTTGGCGAAAACCGAAAACATTCTCATAGAACTTGCCCCAAACCTCCATCTGGCCGCGATGCACATTATGCGTAAGATGGTCGATATAGGTGAAACCAAGATCATTCAGGCCTTCATCTACGCCAGCAAAGGCGGTAAATTCTTCGGCAAAGAAGGCCTCGCGATCCGATACGCTCATCAGATAGATCAACGATCCGCCAATGCCCTCAATGGCTGGCAGTTTTTCAGTCCACATGCCATCATTTGCTGAGGTCGCACCCCGTTCCAACGCCCCTTCAAAAGCAATTTCGGCATCATCAACCAAAAACCCCATGGCGTTAGCGCCGCCCTTGTGCAGCGCGTTAAAACGATCGGCCTGGCCGCCAGCTTCCCGGTTTAAAAGAAAATCTGCATTGCCTTGCTTGTAACGGATAACATCGCGGACTTTATGTTTGGAAACGGCGGTAAAGCCCATGTTTTCAAACAACAAGGCCAGTGCATCCGGGTCTTGCGAAGAAAACTCAACAAAGGCGAATCCGCGTGTTCCCAAAGGATTTTCAAAGAGATCAGCCATTTTTTTTGCTCCATCTTGCAAAAGGACGCCATAATGCGCCATTGTTGCCGACAAGATGCTTGTAATTAGTAACAAATGCAACTATTTTTTACGCTCAGGAGACAATTGTGATCAGGCTGCATAACTATTACCGGAGTGGCACCTCGCACCGTGTGCGTATTGCCTTGAATTTAAAGAAGGTTTCCTATGAGTATGTCCCGCTCAACCTTCTAGAGAAGGCGCATAAATCAGAAGCCTATCTGGCCCTGAATCCACAAGGGTTAGCCCCGGCATTGGAAGTAGATGGCCATGTTCTGACCCAATCACCGGCGATTCTGGAATGGATAGAGGAAAGCTGGCCCGAGCCGCCGCTTCTACCCACAGATCGTTTTGACAGGGCGCGGGTGCGGGCCATGGCGGCGCTGATTGCCTGCGACATTCACCCGATCAACAATCTGCGCATTCTGAATGCTTTGAAGCAGGATTTTGGCGCGGATCACGATGCCGTGCTTGGCTGGATTACCCGCTGGACCACGGATGGGTTTTCAGCGCTGGAAACGCTGCTAAACACCAATCACAACAGAGGGGAATTTTGCTTTGGCAAAGCGCCGGGCCTGGTGGAATGCAATCTGATCCCACAGGTTTATGCCGCCCGGCGCTTTGATGTTGACCTGGCCCCTTATCCCGCTATCACCGCCATTGATGCGGCCTGTGCAGCCCTGCCAGCCTTTGAGAGCGCTCACCCGGCCAACCAGCCAGACGCGGTCTAGGCCGGGCAATAGCCGTTATCGCGCAAAACAGCCAAAAAGGTTTCTGGCTCTGGCCGGACGCGATAATTGTCGGTTTCATGGGCCCAAAGGATTTTGCCATCCGGGTCGGTGATGATCACCGTGGGCAAAACGGTTTCGCTGGAATAGCCTAAAACCTGCATACCAAAAGGTATGCCCCAGGCATTGGCGATGCCCAGCGCCCGGGCGGCCTTATTGCCTTTGTCGGTGTAGAAATCAAAATCTACATCAAATTTTTTAGCCAGCGCCTTGGTATTGTTATGCGGTTGCGGCGCAATCAGCGCCACGCGGGCGCCGCAGGCTTCGATCTGTTGGTAGGTCTTGGCCAATTCCTTGATTTGCGCCATGCACAAGGGGCACCAATTGCCACGAAAGAACATCAAAATGTGTGGCCGTCCGCGCATATCGGCTGAGTTGACTTTATTGCCAGAGGCCGAAAGTAGGCTGAACGGCGCTAGTGTCTGGCCGGTTTTTAGCATATCGCTACCCCGGCCCGAAAAGGACGAATACCAATAGCTGTACAGGAAAAAACCAACCAGGCCGGCCACGGCCATATCCATGGCGTGAATATCCGCGCCATTGCGCCACGCATAGCTGCTCAGGAGCAACCCGATCACACCCAAGGCAATGAACAGCGGAAAACGCGCACTGGTGCGCGCGGTGTTCTTCATCAGCATGATCCAGCTAAGCCGGATCATAAAGGGCGCATTGGCCAGCAAGACCCCGCCCCAAGCCATCACATTGCCGCCCTTTGCCAATTGCATGACCGCATAAATGCTAAACACCATCGCCATGGTGATAAACGCCATTACAAAAACGGATTTCAGAAAATTCATGATGGACCCCAATACCCCAAATTTTGCCGCACCATAGGCCAGATCATAGAGCGGCGACAAAACACATTTTCGCGAGGCCTTTGGGGAATGAGGGGACAGCCCCTATATGCTGCCACAATTTTCCAGCCAGAGGATGCCGAGAAAAGTCAATAAAGCCAGATAAGTACAAACCGAGGGTCCCCGGATTTAGTCCGGGGTCCATAATTAAATGAAACGCTGTCTGGATCCCGGGTCTTCGCCCGGGAGCCCTGGAAAAACTGAATTAAACCTTGCCACCATTTTCCAGCCAGCCCGCACCAAAAGGCTAATAAAAACGAATAAGCACAAACCGAGGGTCCCCGGATTTAGTCCGGGGTCCATAATTAAATAAAACTCTTCCTGGATCCAGGGTCTACGCCCGGGAACCCTGGAAAAACAGGATTAAACCTCGCCACCATTTTCCAGCCAGCGCGCACAATCAGCCGGTATCTCTTTTGCTGCTGCCGCCGCATACTCGGCCAGATTTTCTTCGGTCAAAACGTCTCGCCAGCGACCATTCGTGCCCTTGTTCATGAAGGTGTTGCCACCGCCTTTCCAGATTTCACCGGCTTCGGGCATGATCTTGCCAAAATCCTTTTTCATACCCTTGAAGGTGATGCGCTCTAGAATGCCGGGAAACTGTTCTTCATCAATCTCAACACCTAAATGCCTGGCAATTTTCCTGATTTCAGAGCCGGGATTGTTCAGCAAATCGGCAAAATGGACAAAATGGATATTGGGAAGATGGCGATATTCCCACCAGGTTTTCATATGATGAAAGTGCGACCAATAGGGAAAGCCGTCGCTTTCCCAGTCATACCAGCTTTTGGAAATCCAGTCCTGCCAGAAGGACTGAATATCAGGATAATCAGTGGGGAATGTGCGCCCGGCACGCTGTTCAAACGCGGCGATGACCTCTTTGA
Organism: Robiginitomaculum sp.; assembly: GCA_002733495.1. Classification (GTDB taxonomy): domain Bacteria; phylum Pseudomonadota; class Alphaproteobacteria; order Caulobacterales; family Maricaulaceae; genus Robiginitomaculum_B. The sequence goes on along the minus strand of NVVV01000003.1, from coordinate 44,256 downwards.
TCGGCCCTGTATAGTTCATGTGATGGTTCCACAGCGACATGAACACATCACGGCCATCGCGCCCGACAACGATATATTTATTGCCCTCAAAAAACGAGGTGCCGTCCAGTGGCAGATGGGATTTAATAAACCGTCTGTTGGTCTGTGCCTCAAGGCCGGCTGAGACGTCTTCAAGCGGCAACAAACCCATATCCAGCCAGGGGGCCATCATGCTCACGGGTGCTGGAAATTCACCATCCTGGTAGAGCAAATTGGCCACAATGGTTTGCATCCATGTGGTGCCCGCCTTATAGGAAGTGGAAATAATGATATCGTCGGGACGGTGATTATAAGCCCGCCAGCGTTTGCCATCGATAATCGGGTGATTATCATAGTCCCGTGTCTTTTGCGGTAAATTTTGTGATTTCATTTGGCTTCCCCCTTTGCTATTTCTATTTTAAGTATAAGGGAAAGGCAATATCATGACATTAGAGCAAGCCTACCTCATCGCGCAAATTCTCGCCTCGGTGGCCGTCGTGGTCTCTCTGATATTTGTGGGCCTGCAATTGCGTCACAACAGTGAACAAATGCGCATTTCTGCCAGTACTGGCTATTATGAAATATACCGGGACCATATGGCGTTTTCGAATACTGAAGAAGGGACGAAATTATTCCTCAAGGGATTTGAGGACTATAAATTACTTACCCTGAATGAACGTACCCGGTTATTTGCTTTTTATGCGGTCATGACGCGTGGTTATCAGGTGCTGCATTATCAGGCGCGCAAGCGTATTTTTGATGCTGAATTATGGGAAAATACGCAAAACCATCTGGCTGACCTGCTTTTATCGCAAGCGTATATGGCGTTCTGGCAAACGCGACGCCATCATTTTAACACCCGGTTTCAGGCATTTGTAGATGACCTGATTGCCAATTACCCAAAACGGGAATTGTTCTATGCCGAAAAGCAAAAAAACACGAAACCAGAGGCAGATAAAAGCACCTAGCGCACCACCTCTTTATCGCCCAGCAGGCACGGCCCGGTTTTCAGCATAATCATCAGGTCAAACCAGAACCCGGCCCGGCGGATATACTCAATATCCAGACGCACCCGTGTCCGGACCTGTTCCGCATTATCCAGCGGCCCGCGTGAGCCATTTATCTGTGCCCAGCCCGTCAGGCCCGGCTTGACCCGGTGACGGTGCGCATAATGTGCCACCAGCTTCCAGCTTTCCACTTCGCCGGTGCGCATGCCCACCGCATGGGGGCGCGGCCCGACCAGGGACATGGACCCGCCAAGTACATTAAATAGCTGTGGCAGTTCATCCAGACTGGTGCGGCGCAAAAAACCGCCAAGACGCGTGATACGGCTATCATTTTGTCGCACCTGCTGCATCACCCCCTTGTCGCTGCCCACGCGCATGGTGCGAAATTTCAACACATTAATGACGCGATTGTTAAAGCCGTGGCGGTTTTGGCGAAATAGAACCGGCCCCGGACTATCCAGACGGATCAGCACTGCAATTAACGCCATAACCGGCGCAAAAACAATCAGCATGGCCGACGCAAAAAACAGATCCTGCACACGCTTGAGAAACAGCCTGAACTCATCACGCGGCGCACCAGAGACATACGCCATGGGGGCACGGGCTATCTCGGTCAGCTTGGCCTGTTCAGGGGCAAACCCGTCCAGATCCATAAACAATACCACATCTTGCGGCAAGGCGCGCAATTGGTCGATCAGCTCATTCACCCGGCGCGACGCAGTGGACGTGACCGTGATAATGATTTTATCAATGCGGTCCAGATCATCCCAAGCCAACAAATCCTTAATACCACCGGCGACTGGCACATCCTCTATATCGCCCGGACGGCGGGAGGCGCGATCATCAAAAATTGCCACCACGTTTAGTTCCTTGCAAACTTGGCTCTGGCGAACCAGACGGCGGGCATTTTCTGTGGCTCCGACAATCACAACATTACTGGCCAGTGCGCCGCTGCTGGCCCAGACCTGCACAAGCGCGTTATAAATACCATGGGCAACCAGTGTAGTGCCCAACGCAATGGCCACGGCATTCAGTAAAGCGCCATAGGCATAGTCCGGCATGCCAATCGCCATGGCAAACAGCAGCACCAGCCCCCCCATGCTGAACAAAATGCCTGCGGTTTTCACCCAGCGCAGTGCAGGTTTTTTACTATAATCAAACCGATAGGCCCCAAAAGCGGCCAGTCCCCACAAAAGGAAAAACGGCAGCACCATAAACGGCGTGGCAACACCAAAAGCAGTCTGGCTGAGCGGCACATCACTGGCCCCGGCGCACCCCATAACCGCCGCCATGGCGATGATCAGCGCATCCACGCTTTGAAATGTGCGCACGGCCACGGTCTTGTTTACTGACGAGCCATGTGAACGCGCCCGACGTGGTACAGCAATAGTTTGCATGGACGGTACGTACTCAGAAATGCGGGCGGGCGGGGCCTCCCCGGCCTTGGCAGTCCGGTCGACCGACATTTTATGGTTTTTATTGTTTTCTTTTGCCAGCATAACCGGGTTCCCTTACACAGCCCCCACTATGCCTGATTACGCTCAAGATCAGGTTAAAAGACGTGCTTAGCCAAAGGTAAAAATCAGCATGACCGCACCGGAAGATTAATGGTTACAAGCAGGCCGCTCCCTTTAAAAGTCGTCATTTCTGAATAAAAAATCAGTGCATACGGATAAAACACTTGAACCTTCTGTGACTTATAGATATTCCCGCCAACGGAGAGGTGGCCGAGTGGTTGAAGGCGCTCCCCTGCTAAGGGAGTAGGCGGTGTTCCCGTCTCGAGGGTTCGAATCCCTTCCTCTCCGCCACTTTTCTATAAAGTGACTATATAGCAATCACTTAGATAAAGCGGCTTCCCGGCACTTTCCGTATTGTTCCCATTCACTGTTCCAATCCTTAGCGGTTGGAGGGTGATTTGGCACATTTAGGACTGCGGTATCTGTCGCGACGGGGGGATCAGTTCCAAATTTGCCTTGTTGTCCCCAAGGACCTGCACTGGCGGGTGGGGAGAAAAGAATTATGCTGGTCCCTGAAGACCAGCGACCGCACCACAGTGCGTAGAAATAACAAACCCGTTTCGCTGTTTCAAAACCTCTCCAGAAATTATCCACCTTGCGGTGATAATGTTTGTGCTGTTTACGATAAGTCCAATTCGGCTATGGCCGGGGCGCATAGTTGGCACGGATCATTTTCAGCACTTTTTCCAGCTTGCCCAGACTGGATGCTGCGGCGTTCTTGTTTGCGCCATCACCGGCTTCGTCCAGCCGCTCGGCAAGGGTATCGATGAACTTGCCTTGCCCGGCGACCTTGGCACGCTCGGTGTCTGACAATGCCAGGGAATGTCCGGGCAATTCCCGCACCAGATCACCCACGGCATAGGCGTGCAGATGGATGTCCTCCATCTTGCCCGTGGTGATCATGGCCTGCATATCCAAAACATGACCGTCAATGGCCTGCCATATTCCCTCAGAGGTAGCGGGAATGGCCGTTTTAGCCTCTGTTTTCGCTTCGCTGGCCAAGGCAATGCCAGTGGCCAGCACGGGCGTGGCACTAATCAGTACGGCAGCGGTGATATGCTTTAATATTGCGTATTTCATGTTGGTTCTCCTTGGGTTGATAATTCTGGATGAGCGGCAGCACGACGCGCAGCGCGCCTTTCACGAAAAAGCTCGATCTGGTTGAACAGTGTGGGTATCACGACCATGTTCAAAAACGTCGAGGTAAACAAACCGCCCAGCACCACCAGGGCAAGCGGCCGTTCCAGCTCCTTGCCCACCGGCGAGCCCAACAATAGCGGGATCAGGCCAAGGGCCGCTGTGGCGGCGGTCATCAGCACCGGCACCAGACGATCCAGCGTGCCCTCGACCACCACTTCATTCAGCGGTTTGCCTTCGCGGCGAAGCTGGTTGTAGTGGGTTACCAGGATGATGCCATTGCGGGCGGCAATACCAAACAGGGTAATAAAGCCAATCACCGCAGCGACGCTCATTTCTGCGCCAGCAAGGTAGAGGCTGAAAACACCGCCGATCATCGCCAGCGGCAGGTTGATCAGCACCAAAAGCGCCTCGCGAAAGTTTCCAAACACCTTGTAGAGCAACATCAGGGCGGCGAATATTGCTATCAAGCCAAACCCGCCCAGAACCTTGTTGGCATCCTGCTGGCTCTGGAACTGACCGCCATATTCAATGTAATAACCCGCTGGCAGTTGAATATCCTTTGCCACCCTGGCCTGGGTTTCGCCAATAACGCTGCCCAGATCCCGGTCCTGGACATTAAAGCTCACGACAATGCGCCGCTTGGCGGTTTCGCGGTTGATGACATAGGGTTCATCCCTGACCTCAACACTGGCCAACTGGCGCAGGGGAATTTTACCGCCACTGCCAAGCGCCGGGGCATCGATCAGCAAATCACGAACAGCGGCCACATCGACCCGCCCTGGTTTGTTCATGCGAACGAACAAATCGAAGGTCTTTTGACCTTCCAGCACTTTCGATATGGCTTCACCATTCAGATACATCTGCACATCGCGAAGCACGTCGCCAACGCCCACACCATAGCGTGCGGCCCGTTCGCGATCGACTTGTATACTGACTTGGGGCACCCGGATTTGTTGCTCCAGATTGACATCCACAGCGCCCTCTACACTGCCCAGAATGTCTTGCACTTTCTGGCCTAGTCCATAGAGCTGGTCCAGATTGTCACCAAATATCTTGATGGCCACCTGGGCGCGGATACCTGATTGCACCTCGTCCATGCGGTGGGCAATGAACTGGCCTACATTGAACACGGCACCCGGAATATTGGCCAGATCGGCGCGAATGCGGCGAAGAAGCTCGTTTGCGGTCATATCCGGGTCCTTGTCAAAATCCAGCCGCACGTCAAATTCGGCAAAATTGGGCGGCTGGGCATCCTCGTCCAGCTCGGCACGGCCAGCGCGCTGAGCCACGGAAACCACTTGTTTGTATTGCAGCAGCGATTGGCGAATTTGCGCCCCCAACCGCATATTTTCCTTCAGGTTTGTGCCCGGCAATGTGGTCATGGCGATAATGTAATTGCCTTCATGAAATTCTGGCAGAAACGAGCGCCCAAAAAATGGCAAGGTCCCAAGGGCACCAGCCAGCAAAGCCAGGGAAAGCGTCACAACCAGTATCGGATGGCCAAGACTGAGGTGGAGAAGTTTGAGAAACCCGGCTTTTAGCACAACTACAAAGCGGGTCTCGTGCTCTTTTTCTTCGGCAGAACCCTCGGTATCAGCGCGCAATTCCGCCGGCGACATGGCATGCAGGGCGACGTTGTCACCCTCGCGTTTTTCCTTGCGACGAACCAGCACCATGTAACACAACGCCGGAACCACCGTCACGGCAACGACAAGCGAGGCCAGGACCGAAGCGATATACGCAACGCCCAGAGGAGAAAATATCCGCCCTGCCAGACCTGGAAGAAGGAAGATGGGGACAAAAATCATGCTGACAATGATGGTTGCATAGACAACGGAGTTGAGAATTTCCTGTACCGCGTCAAAGACCACTTCCATCGCCGGCACGGGTTGTGCCGTGTTGCGGTTGAGCCGCAGGCGACGGACCACATTCTCGACCGTAATGATGCCGTTATCCACCACCTCACCAATGGCGATGGCCAGACCACCCAGGGTCATGGCATTGATGCCAATACCCAGCGCATTCATGACCAGAATGCCACCAACGAACGATGTTGGCATGGACAAGAAGGTGATGAACGAGGCGCGAATATTCATCAGAAACACAAACAGGACAACGATCACGATCAGCGCCCCCTCCAGCAATGACTTGTTGAGATTGCTGATCGCCGCCTCAATGAAATTGGCCTGGCGGAATATTTTGGTGTTCATGTCGATGCCGGGTGGCAGATCCAGCCTGATTTCAGCCAGTGCCTTTTCGACCTTGGCCGTAGTGGTCAGCGTGTCGGCTCCATAGATTTTGGAAACCGTTCCAATCACCGCTGATTTCATGCCAAAGGCACCGTCGCCGCGCTTGATTTCACCGCCCAGTCCCACGGTGGCGACATTGGCCAGCGTGATAGGAATTCCTTTACGGACGGTGATCACTGTACGTCTTAAATCATCGAGCGACTGTACCCGCCCTTGCCCGCTGACGATCAACTCCTCAGCGCCGCGCTGTTGAAAGGCGCCGGGCACATTGACATTGGCGTCATCTAACGCCTGGCGTATGTCGTCGGCGCTGATCCGGTAAGCCAGCATCCGCGTCGGGTCGAGGCGAACCTGATATTGTTTGATCTCGCCGCCAATGGAGACCACCGAAGCAATGCCGCCCAGGGAGAGGATACGTGGGCGGATCTGCCAGTTGGAAATGGTCCGCAATTCCATTGGCGAGACGGTATCGCTGGTCAGCGAATATTTCACCAACCAGCCAACCGCCGAGGTCACCGGCAGCATCACCGGGGGCGTGGTACCCGGCGGCAAATCGCCAGCCACGGCCATGATGCGTTCATTGACCAATTGACGGTCCAGATAGATGTTGGTACCGGCTTCGAAAACCACCGTAATGGTGGACAGTCCTACCGAGCTTTTTGAGCGCACAACGGTCACCCCCGGCGTGCCATTAATGGAGCTTTCCAGCGGGTAGGTAATCAGCGCCTCGACGTCTTTTGGGGCCAGCCCCGGTGTCTGGGTCTGGACGACCACCCGGGGCGGCGCAAATTCGGGGAACACATCCACCTTCATTTGTCCAAGAATATTGCCGCCAGCGATGAAGGCAACGACGGTGATGGCCAGCACCAGCAGCCGGTTGTTGAGCGACCAGGCAATTAGCATATTAAACATGGCTTATTCCTCCGCCTCAAGTTTGCCGCCGGTAAGCCACAGGGTATAAATCTCTCTTGCCCCCTGGGTGACGACCTCGTCGCCAGGCACAAGCCCGGATGTAATTTCGGTGTATTGGCTATCTTCCGTACCCGTTCCGACCTCGATGCGGTCATAGTTGTCGCCGTCGCGTATGAATACAAACTTGTCGCCATTGGCTTCAAGGACGGCGGCATTGGCAACCGTTAATGCGGCTTCTTTTTGCCCCAGAACAATGTCGGCGCGGGCAAACAGGTTTGGTTTCAAAAGATTGTCCGGGTTGTCCAACAATACCCACAAGGCAACTGTGCGCGTGTCAGGGTCCAGCATGGTTCCGATGAAGCTGACGGTCCCGCTAAAGGTTTTATCGGGGTAGGCCAGCAAAGAAACCTTTGCCGCTTGCCCGACCTTAACAAGACCCAGATCCTCCTCATAGACATTACCAATCACCAGCATGCGGCGACGATTACTAAGGTGAAACAAGGCGGTGTCCGGCCCAACGCTCTGGCCGACAATAATGTTGCGGGCATCAATGATACCATCTATGGGTGCCCGGGCGGCCACTGTTGGTGGCGGATTGCCGACGGCGCGCGCCATGACCAGTGCCAGTTTTTGCCCCTTGCGTACGGCATCGCCCAGATTGACATAAACGGCGTTAACATTACCGCTGATCCGCAGGCTGACATTGGCCTGTGCATCGGGAAGGGTAGCCACAGCGCCATTAACCCCAAGCAGACGGGCAATTGGACGCATATCGGCCATCTCGGTTTGCAGGCCAAGAGCCTTGATTTGTGCTGATGTCAGTGACACAGGCCCACTGGCTCTGTTATTGCCGACATTGATTTGTTCGCCATGGGCAAATGCCAAGGGGGCAGAGACGACGATGGCGGCAAGCACCAGCATCACTATGGAAATGTAATTGCGACAATTGGACAGCATGTCAGCGTCCTCCTGTTTGATCGGTGGAGGTGTCCACCGGGTGAGTCATAAGCGTCGTCCAGCCTGCCGTAGCCGTTTTTAAATCGGCACGGGCCTGCAGATACATAGCCAGTGTGTCGATATAGCTTGCGTTGAGATCGATCTCCTGGCGTTGGGCCTGAACAACGTCGGCAATGGACAACTGCCCCATGCGATAGGCCTGGCGTGCCAGTTCGGCGGTGCGGCGGCTAAGTGGCAGCGTTCGGTCCCGGTACGCCGTCAGCGCGTCAAGCAGACGCATGACCTGCGCGTGCCGACCCGTGACTTCATTTTCGATCCGCATTTGAAGCGCCGAGCGCTTGTAGTGAGCGGTCATGGCATCCGCTGCGGCGGCAGACTGGGCACCACGATTGCGGTTTAATATCGGAATCGGCACGCTTAACCTGAGCAACAGAGCAGTATCCGTGGACTGACGTGGCAGGCCGGTGATCACCAGCTTGTCGCGTTCGATACCCAGCGATACAGTCCAGTCTTCCCAGGCCGAGGCCTTGGCCAGTAATTGTTCGCCTCGCGCCCGATTGGCGGCAAGAGAAAGCAGACGCAGATCCGGCCGCTGGCTGAGGGCTTGACGACGCAGCTCTTCCACCGGCGGCGGCGGCACAATGGCAGGAAGCGTCGTATTGACGGCCAACCCCTCTTCTACGCCAAACCCGGACAAACCGGCGAGGGTTTTCAGCACAGCGGCCCGTTTGCCAGCCAATACCGTCTGCTGCTGGCGCAATCGTTCCAGCTCTAAACTGGCCGTATTGACATCAATTTCAGAAACTTCGCCCATTTTCTGGCGCGCCGCAGAAGCACGAACCAGCGCCTTATCAATAGTGATCAACTTCTCTCGCAGGGAAATTTGTTGATCGATTGCAACGATATCATAATACGCCCTGGCAACATCAGCGAGCAGCGTGCGCTCGGCTTCGTTGACCTCGGTCAATGCGCTGGCCACATCTACGCGGGCAACGTCCATGGACCGATTAATCCGGCCAGCAATGGGGAAATTCTGTGAGAAGCCTATGGACCGCGTAAATTCGCCGCCAGTGCTCAGTACCTTGTTTGACTGGTTGCTAAGGTCAAGGCGTGTGTTTGGCCACCGTCCGGCCTGTTTTAACCGGCCCATTGCCGCATTTACCTGCGAGCGCGCCGCTTCCAGATCCTGATTACGGATCAGCGCTGCTTGCATGACTTCGCTGAGGATCATATCCGTTGCGGCCGTTGACCGCTGAGGTATTGTCGATGCACTGACAAGCGCCAATAGCATCACTGTCGCACGGCAACAGCCGTACTGACGCAAGAGAAATAACATTATAAGAATTCTCCACCCTGGATGGTCGAACCCGGCAGCGCACAACCCGTGCGCGGGGTTCATCTGACTTTTCTACTCAAAGGCCAGTGATGCCAAAGGCACCCGGCCAGCATCAAGCAATGTCAGTGGGTGGAGCGTGAGACCAGAAAGAGACGAAGCTACGACCAGAGCGGCATGAATTCGTGTCGACACAGGCGCGTATCGTTTCAGGCCGGTTGAAGGACACATCAAATTGCTGTGCTGCAATCATGAACCCCGGGTTAGACGAATTGGTCTGCGTCACTTTTATTTTGATACTTTGGCCCGCCACGGCCACAAACTGGTGCCCCGTATTGGTCCGTGACCGCAGACTTGCTTCGCAAAATTCATGGTCCTGATGGTTCGATACAGCATCACCGGACACGTGTGTCTGTGCGACCTGTACGAACCCGGTTTCCCCAGCTTCATCGTGTAGCATACAAGCCTGAACTGCCAGCATCCATGCTGAAACTACCACCAGCATCATGAGCTGCGACAGACGCCGGAAAAGCCCGGTGTTAATATTTTTCTGAGTTATCACCGGATAAGCCTGCACACGCGAATAGCGATTGTCAATGAGTGAAAACCTCCGAAAGACTACACTCACGACAAATTGAAAATCATGTGATACATGGGGGCTATCATGTGTGGACGATCCGGTTTTGCAAGAGTTTTTTGAGTGATATTTGATCGCGCGGGATGAGGTCATGTGTCCAGCCTGTTGACGCAGTGTTGATGACCGCTGGCCCTGATGAAGTCCGCGTGTCGAGTCCCTTTCAGAAGATTGAACTGTAGCACCTGACAGAACCTCAGGTTTTCTTTGTCATTGGCCCCGTTCGATCATCATCACGCACTTGATTCTCACCCCGGAAGAATAATCTCCCGTATAAAGGGTGATCTTATCGGTGGGGCTTTACGCATACAAATAATGCACCATGTTATTCAAAACATCCCCATTAACCGCTCCAACTTCATTGGACAACGCCCCCATGAAATATAATATTTAATTATAACAATAGGTTGGAAAAGGTAACGCTATGGGAATCCTCTCCCTACCTCTCCGCCATTTTTCTTGCGCTATCGCGACGGCAAGCCTCGCTGCTTGAGCGCGTAGCGGCACGTTCGAACTCCGTTCCGAACGCGCCGCCATTATCTTTGTCTCACAGCGCGAAGATGCGCCTCCGACGGGGCGGCCTGACCGGCCGGCAACACCTCACTGATCGATACGTTTTTTATCGCGAATACTGTAGAAGTGCGAAAGCGGGTTAACGGCGATAATCCCATCGCCCTCCATACCCGCATGAGCCGCATCCATAATGGTGTTTACAATGCGCTCGGTCTGATCTTCGGGGGCAAAGACCCGGACGCAATTATACTGTTGCATCCAGCTTGGCCGGAAGAAATTTTTACGCTCGCCATAGCCTCGAACCTGAAACACGCTAATGCCAGGAACGCCAATTTGTTGCAGGCTGAGACGCACACGTTTCATGGCCAGCACATCCACTGTGGCGGTGATTTCATTATAGACCATTTTCGCTTCCTTTCTTTTTTATGTGATGAGTTCACCCGATTTGCACGGTGCCATTGGCACCAAAGGCATAGGGAGGTAGATCCAGATTGCGCGGTGCCGGCCCCCGGCGCACACGTCCGGCGGTATCGTATATGGAGCCATGACAGGGGCAGTACCAACCGTGCCACGGCCCGCGATTTTGCGGGATACGCTGGCCGATTGGCACACAGCCCAAATGGGTGCAAATACCAATAACGATCAACCATTCCTTGGTCTGCACGCGTTCATCATCCGTTGCCGGGTCGATCAGTTTGGCATGATCATCGGCCTCGGCCTCAGCGATTTCCTTGGGGGTGCGGCGGCAAATAAACACCGGCTTGCTGTTCCATTTCACGGTAATGCGCTGGCCGACCTCTATACTGCTCGGGTCAACCTCGATCTTGCTCATGGCCATCACATCAGCAGAGGGGTTTAAGCTGTCGATAAAAGGCCAGCCAACAAGGCCCGTGCCAATGGCCGCCACACTGCCCGTGGCAATGTACAGAAAATCCCGTCGCCCGGGTTGTGTTATCGCTTTAGCGCTCATGAATGTTCCCTTTCCTCTTGGGCTAGGGGCAAGATATTATTGATGCGCTCATCCAGCAAATCCAGATTGCTACCTTTGGTCCACATGGGCACGGCTGAACCTGCATACTCAAAACCGCCCGGAATACGTCGGTAATATGGCTGGCCAGTAAGGTATCGTCCTGTGCATTGGTTGAGTTCACTAATGATACGCATGCTGGCTACGCACCCCTCAAAACTTCATCGGTACGGTGAAGAGTTTGACCTCATGCGCGCATTTTCCTGAGGGACATCAATGCTGCGAACGTATTATATTATGTGGGAGCACATATCATGACAACAGTTTCAGAAAAACCGGCCACCTCTGTTCGCATTTATCGCCTGGGCATGAGCCTGGGAATATTTCTGGCAATTTCCTTTGCCCTTTGCGTCGCCCTTGGCGTGCTGGTCCCTGGCGCACACATGTATGAAAGCTGGTTGCCTCTTTTACCGGGCGTAACGTGGATCAGCCTTCCCAGTTTTTTATTGGGTTTGGTTGAGACCTTCGCCTACGGGTGGTATATCGCTCTGGTATTCGTGCCCGTCTATAATTTTTTCACTGGCAGAGCATAGGTGTATCGATTAGCGCGAACTTGAAAACAGAAAGAAAATCATGAAAAAAACAAGAACAGCACAAACCCTGATGAGCGCGACATTATTTGTCAGCATTTCCATTCTTGCCTGGGGCCTGCTCTCCCCCATTGCGCTAAGCCAGGTCGCCCCAAACCAGGCACCTGTCATAAAAATTCCAAAGCTATCGGCGACGGCGGCCAAGGGGCAGAAAGTTTTCAATGGCACGTGCGCTAAATGTCACGGCGTAAATGCAACCGGATCGGATAAAGGGCCGCCCTTGATCCACACGATTTATAATCCGGGGCACCACGGGGATCTGGCATTCTACCGCGCGGCAAAATCTGGAACCCCTCAGCACCATTGGCGGTTTGGAAACATGCCCCCGCAAACAAACGTCACCAATGAAGATATTGCCAGCATTATACGCTTCATTCGGGAAACGCAGGAAGCCAACGGCATCTTCTATCGCAAGCATAAGATGTAATCAGAAGCAGATAAAGCACGACAGCATGCGGCGCCTCTTGGCATCCGAAGCCTGTCCCAAATTTCGCCATTTTCTGAAGATAATCAAAACAGGAATATCTGTTTATTCTGTGGGGTGGGCCTTAACGGCTTGACCTGGTCGCCTTACCGCCCTGTTAGGATATTCGTGCCAGTATGCTCTGCACGCGCACAAGGCGAAGGCGAAAGGCAAACTGTGGATGCTGTTTTCATGGCTCAAGCGCAAGAAAAAACGCCCCCTTACGCCCAAGGGGACGGTCATCTATGCCATTGGAGATATTCATGGCCGTGATGATTTGCTGGCCGAACTGATTGCCCTCATCAACAAGGATCTGAGCGCCACATGCAATAGCAAAGAAACATGCATGGTCTTTCTGGGCGATTATGTGGATCGCGGTCTTGGCTCGAAAGCCGTCATTGATACTCTACTGATTTTAGAAGCCGAAACCAATGGGGCATGGCGCAATACTATTTTTTTAAAAGGCAATCACGAAGAAGCGCTTTTGCATTTTCTGGAAGAGCCGGAGTTTGGAAGAAAGTGGCTAGAGCATGGCGGTACGGAAACGCTGATCTCTTATGGGGTTGACGCCGCCGTCAAACGCACAGGAAAAGCGGTCTGGAAAAAAACGGCAGAAGACTTGAAACACGCATTGGGCAAAGACCACATTGCATTTCTGCGGCATTTACGCCTCTGCATGGAGGCTGGAGACTATGTCTTTGTCCATGCGGGCCTGCGCCCCGGAAAAACGATCACACAGCAGACGGAGCAGGATATGTTGTGGATACGTGGGGACTTTCTGGACGCCACAAACCAGTTTGAGAAAAAGGTGGTACACGGCCATACCCCCAAAAAACAACCTTACGATGATGGGCGGCGCATCGGTGTTGATACTGGTGCTTATATTACCGGCGTTTTAACGGCAGTACGCCTAGAAGATGAAAAGATAAGCTTTTTACAAACCGGCGCAAAAGCCCCAGACTCTAATGCACCAGAATAGAGCCGCGCCGGGGTTGCGCCCCTTTGTCACGCATGGCATTTAACAAGTCTGTTTATCTGAATGCAGATTGTGAGCGAGTAAGCCCCTATGCGTGTATTGACCTATTTAATCGGCATGTTCCTTGTCATGGGACTAGCCTCTTGTGCCTCCGGGCCTGCCCCCAGCGCCGCACGTGGGCCGGGCGCCCCCAGCCAGATCCGTACGGGCGCAGATTATCATCTTGGCTCTGGAGACCAATTGCGCGTCATCGTTTTTGGCGAAGAGGATCTCTCTGGTGAGTTTGTTGTTGATGGTGGGGGCCAGGTCTCGCTGCCGCTGGTTGGCGAAGTCAGCGCCAAGGGTAAAACCGTGCGCCAGTTTCAACGCGCCGTCGAAGCCAAACTGAAAGAGGGCTATTTGACTGACCCTCGGGTCAGTGCAGAGGTCCTGAACTTTCGCCCCTTCTATATTCTTGGCGAGGTTAAATCCCCTGGTGAATACCCTTATCTAAGTGGCCTGACGGTGATGAATGCCGTGGCCACTGCCGAAGGTTTCACCTATCGCGCCGACACACGTAAAGTGTATATCAAGCGCGCCGGTGAAATTGGCGAATATGCCTATACACTGACGACGGAAACCCCGGTGCAACCTGGCGACACAATTCGCATAGGCGAGCGGTTTTTCTAGACCAGAAAGCCCATGACGGTACGCCATTTCACCCCGGCTTTGCGGTCAGGGTTTATTTGGCCCCACTGCCGGTAAAGATTGTTTTTATGGTAAGAAACAAGATGCTCACATCCAGCCATAGAGAAAAATTCTTGATATAATAAAAGTCAAATTGCAGTTTTTCATGGACATCACCAACCTCGACCACATGCCCCTGATTGACCTGAGCCCAGCCACTAATACCCGGCTTCACCACATGGCGATAGCTATAAAACGGCAGCTCGCCTTCATACCATTCTGAGAGCACACAAACTTCGGGACGTGGCCCGATCCAGCTCATTTCACTTTTCAGAATGTTGAATATTTGTGGCAGTTCATCAATACGGCATTTGCGTAAAAACCGCCCCAGACGCGTAATCCGTGGATCATTCGGTTTCGTTTTTGCAGATTCCAAAACATCCTCTTCTACACCTGCACTGGCTTCATCCTCCTCCATTGTCCTGAATTTGTAACAATGAAAAGGCAGGCCGTGATAGCCAATGCGTTTCTGGCGGAATAAAACGGGACCGGGACTGTCCAGCTTAATTAACAAGGCCGCAAGAATAAGGACCGGCGCCAGAACGACCAGCACCAGAATAGCGATCAGGAAGTCGACTATGGTTTTTAATTTCATATAAAAAATATTTGGGGTCAGTGTCCCCAATGTGTTTTCTGAAATATGTGTAATTCGTACTTTACCAGTCAGCATTTCACGGACATGACGGTAATCAAAAACCGGAATGCCTAGTAAGGCACACCGGGCCAGATAACGTTGCCAGTTATCACTCATGTCAGCGCTAAAATCTGTGATTACCGCGTCACAAGGCTTGTCCATTTGCCTCGGGTCGCCTGCGGCCTCAGTCAACAACACCCAGTCCGCCTTATTGATACGCGCCAGGGTTTTTACCTGCCCAACAGGGACAAGGGCAAAGGCATGGCGTTTGGCAATAACGGTGAAATAATAGAGGGTATAAAACCAGAAAACATTCAGAGCATAGCTCATCCCCAGAAAAAAACGGCTGTAATCAAGCCGCAACAACATGAGCACAATAAGACTAAGGCCATAGACCAGGGATGATGTCGGGATAATAAAGGCACTGCCAAGCACGCTGGAATATGCCGTCAGTCGACGAAAAACATAAAGACAGAAAATCAGCGAAAGAATAGCAACAAAAACTGAGTCATCCCGACTACTCGTATACCGTAGCGAATAATTCTGGAGCAGCAAAAAAGGCAGCCCGGCAATTATAACCAGACCAAATGCAAACTGAAAACGCAAGCGCATCAATATCGTGTTCATAATTTCGCGGATTGAAACCTGCTTTAACACGTAGAGTTCATTGCCCCTGTTTCCCTGCAAAACACATCCCTCACAGGATGAACACACGAATGTTCATGACGACGTTAACGGTTACAGGATAATCAAGTATTTAAAAGTTATTTTTTGCCGCACCCAGTTCTTCACACCTTAAAACTACCCGGCGAAGAAATTATGCGAAGCTCCAAAAGCACTTTCCGCCCCCATCTCTCATTTTAGTATGGCAATTATCCATTGTTTTTATTGACTTTTCACCACTTTCTTGCCCCCCTCAACAAATGGTGATTTGTTGTGAAAAAGCAACATGCAAGAATAAAGCTTTGGAGCTAAATAAAATAGTGTTTTTTGCTGGATTAACTACGTTAAGTATGTATATTGATTCTAAACGTGGAGATTAACTATGCAGAAGTCACTTAAAGCCATTTTGGCAGCCAGCGCACTCGGCCTTGCAACTGTTGGTGCCCCATTGGTACTGGCAACACCAGCTTTGGCACAGGAAGATGCTGTGCAAGCCCTGGCGGCACAAATTCAAGCCGCTCTGGCGGCGTTGCCAGCTGATGCCACTGAGGCCGAGATAGAGGCGGTTGTTAATGCCGTGATCCAGTCTGCTGGCGTTACACCGACACAAGCGGCAGCGGCTTTGCAGGCTGTTGCTGCCTCCCCAAATCTTTCACCGACACAAGTTGCCGCCGTAGCCGTGGCACAGGCGCAACCTGCAAATGGTGGCTCGACAGCAACAGGCGGTAGCGGGGCCCCAAGCGGGGGATCTGGCGGCACAACAACGGGTGGCGCACCGCCCTCTTCTGGCGGCGGCGGCGGCGGCTCTGATTACGGCAACTAGCTGACATAAAGTACAATATATAGCAGACGATTTTCCAACATTTTCTGGCACTGTATTAATGTGCACCGGGGGTATTGATGCACGTTTCCAATTTTTTAGGCCTGGCCTTTACGTTTTGCATTGTAGCTGGGACAGCCGCTGCGCAATCGAGTTCCTTTGACCGCAACCGCAACGTATCCGTTAGCGAGCGGCCTAAGCCGGAATATCAGACTGGCGGTGTGGACCTTGGTGGCTTTACTTTGCTGCCGGAACTGACCACGGGCCTGCGTTATAATGATAATATTTTTGCCCGCCGCACGGCCACGACTGATGATTTCATCTTCAAGGTGAACCCGGCAGCCATTATACAATCCAAATGGTCGCGGCATTCGCTACGTTTTAATGCCAGTGTGGATCACAATGAATATCTGGACGTGTCTTCGGAAAGCATCACGGATTACACGGTGGGCAGTGATGCCCGTCTGGATGCCGGTCGTGGGCTGAGCTTTGGCTTTGGTGGAGAATTTCAGGCCCTTAACGAGCCGCGGACCAATTCCAGCACCCCGACCAATACAACCAAGCCCATCCGTTATGATCTGGCATCGGTTTACGGGAATGTTACGCGGGAAATCAATCGGGTTCGCGTAGCCTTGTCTAGTACCCTGCGGGACTATAATTACAAAAATGGACAGATTATTGGCGGCGGCACTTCCTTGCAAGATGATCGTGACCGCCAGATTGTGGATGTGAACGGGCGGTTTGAATACGCCGTCAGCCCGGATACCTCTGTCTTTTTTGAAGCCGCTTATAATGATCGTTCCTATGATTTGCAGCCCCCTGTCGTGGCGTTGGACAGGGATTCAGATGGTTATGAATTGCTGGTCGGTACAAATTTTGACCTGACTAATCTGATACGGGGCGAAGTGTCTGTCGGGTATCTGGACCAGAGCTTCCAAAGCCCATTCTTGCCCAATATCAATGGCTTTGCCGTTCGGGCAAATGTTGAGTGGTTTGTTACGCAGTTGACAACTGTAACCGTAAAAGGCTCCCGCTCTGTAGAGGATTCTGGCATTCAGGGGGCCTCCGGCTTCCTAGCCAACAAGGCCAACTTCAAAATTGATCACGAGCTTTTGCGCAATCTGGTTCTGACGGGCCAGTTAACCTATGGTTTGGATGATTTCAAAGGCATTGATCGCGAAGATGAGCGGTTTGGTGGCACATTTAGCGGCACTGTTTTGCTACGTCGCGGCGTTGGCCTCACCTTCTATTATCTTTATGCGGACCAAACCTCACGTGGAACAGCTGGTGGTTCAGACTACACCAATAACGAAGTTGGCTTTACCATCAAGTTCCAACGCTAGGTCGTGAACTCATAAACAGGATCAAAATGGTATGAGGCAATTTGTTTGGGTAACAGGCGCGAGGCCGCAGGAAACCATACGGCTTTCAAGGCATTGCAACGCATTATCCGGACAAAGTGGCCATATCCTGAAAAATGGGCAAAGCGCTTTAACCTGCTTCGTCAAAAGCCCAAACCGTGCCATTGCCACGATTTCTCGCCTTTTCCCCGGATTATTTAGCGCTTTGACCCGCCATGGTCCCCTGTTTATGAGCTCATGACCTAAGGCACGCCTACACAACACTACGAGCATAACGGATTGACTTTCTGTTCTTTGGGGCAGAATAACTTTTTGCTCTATAGTGATGTTGCGTTTATTTTTTGATCACACAGGCACGCACACGATGGACCAATTTTTAACTTCTCCGCAAACAAACGAGCATCAGAACAACACAACAGACAGTTTTTTGGATCTGCGGCATCTGTTGACCATTTTCAGGCGCCGGTTTGTTCTGTTTGCAGCTATATCCATGGTCGTTTTCACACTGGTTATCGTTTACACGTTTCAGCTAACGCCAAGATACAGCGCCAACACTGAACTCATTATCGACCCACGGCAGGAACAGGTTATTGACCTCAATCAGGTTCTTTCGGGCCTGACACCGGATACCGCCGTGGTGGAAAGCGAAGTCAAAATCATAAAGTCACGGTCTTTGGCTGCCAAAGTCGTTGACGAACTTAATCTGACGCAGGACCCTGAATTTAACGGGAGTCTCGTGGAGCCTAAGGGCCTTTCCTTATGGCGGCACAATACCAAAGCGTGGTTTAACGAGATATTGCGCACGCTTTTCCCTAGCAAGACCCCGGCAATGCGCATGACAAAAGAGGAAAAACAACAAAGAATTAGAAACCTTGCCGTTTCGAGCCTTCTTGATCGGTTAAATGTACGCAGGTCCGGCCTGACCTATGTGATTGCCCTTAGTTTTGAAAGCGAAAGCCCTAAAAAGGCAGCGAGAATCGTTAATTCTGTCGCTGACAAATATCTGGTTGATCAGCTTGAATCGAAATTTGACGCCACAAAGCGGGCTAACGAGTGGCTTGAAGAACGCCTGTCTTCCCTGCGCTTAGAGGTGCAAGCTGCGGAACGGGCAGTAGAACTATACCGTGCCGAGCAGGGCTTGTTAAACGCCCAAGGGTCTTCTCTGACTGAAAAGCAAATTGCCGAACTGACCGGGTCCGCCATTATTTTGCGGGCAGAACTTGCTGAAAAGCAGGCACGGCTGAACACTGTGGACCAGCAACTCAAATCAGGACGCGGCGGTGATGTTGCTGCGGTTCTCGACTCTACTGTCATTAATGACCTGCGCCGTCAACAATCCGAAGTGACCCGTAGGCAAGGGGAATTGCAAAGCCGTTATGGTGCTCGTCACCCGGAAATCCTGAAAGTTAAAAATGAACTGAGTGATATTGAAAACCAGATCCAACAACAAATTGGTCGAATTGTTTCCAGTTTGCGCGGTGAAGTTTCGGTGGCGCGGCAACGGACTGCCTCTCTGGAACGCGACATCAATCGCTTAAAGAAAACCCTGACGTCAAACAATTCCGCACTTGTCCGCCTGCGCGAGCTGGAACGCGACGCCACGGCCAACCGGACACTTTATGAGTCCTTTCTTGATCGTTTCAAACAGACCAGCCAACAACAATCTCTTCTGGAGGCCGATGCACGGATTATTTCACGGGCCACGCCCCCTGCAAACCCAAGCTTTCCCAACAAAATACTGATGATCCTGATGGGTTTAATTGTTGCTGTTGGTGCTGGTGGTGCCGCTATTTTTGCCGCAGAATCTCTTGATCGCGGCCTGCATACCGCTGAGGAAATTGAATATTCCATGGGGGTGCCCTGTCTGGCTTCCCTCCCCATGATTGACCGAAAAAAAAGCAAGAAAAGCCCGGCGGACTATGTTGTTGATAAGCCTCTGTCCAGCTTTTCCGAAGCCTTGCGCACCCTGCGCGCCTCGCTTCTTTATGGGGGCGAAAATGATGGCAGTGCCAAAATTATCGCGATTACGTCGGCCTTGCCAGGCGAGGGTAAAACCTCAATGGCCCTATCATTAGCACGGGTTTCCGCCATGATGGGCGCTAGGACTCTGGTCATTGATGCGGACATTCGCAGGCGTATGCTGACCCAAGCGGCTCACCTTCACCCGGTCATCGGCTTGATAGATATTATCGAGGGCAAGGAATCTTCTGATAAAGCCATTATTGCGGATGCACAAAAGGGCCTCGATATTTTGCCTTTGACGGATAACGAGAAAAACTTGACCCTGGATCTGTTTGGCCGCCCGGCCATGCGCACCTTGCTCAAGGAATTACAGAAAGAATACGACTTCGTGATCATTGATACGGCCCCTACCCTGCCCGTGGCCGAAACGCGTATCCTGGCCACTTTGGTCGATTCTGTGGTGTTACTGGTGCGTTGGCGCAAAACGCCGCGCGAGATTGTCCGCGCCGCACTGGAATCCCTGCAACGCGTAAATGCGCCAATTGCCGGCATTGCCCTGACCCAAGTGGACCTAGCTGCCCAGCATAGTTATGGCTATGGTTACGGCTATGGTAGCTATTATAAAAACTACCATAAATATTATAGCGAATAAGCTGCACGCATGTACATGGCCGTGTTCTCAAAGCTTTATGTCGGCAGGCTTGCCTATAAAACTGTGCTGTGAGAAGCCCCCCTATACAGACCTTTTCTCAAAATATTTTTAACGACCCAACACCGTTATCGCGCGTTGACCCCACCCTATACACTGAATACCGGGCGGGATTATCGGTAAAATACCACTGATTTGTGATACTTCTCTGTAAGGTTTTGCGTTTATGATTCGTCTAGAGGATGAACAAGAGACACAAAATGGCTGGCCAGACTAAAAAAAAACGGCCCAATACTCTGAAAACGTCTACGCCTGTACCGGAATCAAAAAAACGGCTTATGGACGCTGCAGAAGCAAAGAACATCGAGGCCACGACATCACCGGCTCGCAAGCTTATGGCACGCCTAGCCATAGAGCATGCCAATATTCATGCCACTGATGACGACCGTTGGTCTTCCAAGCGCGCCATCAATTTTATCGCGCTGAGCTGCACCCTCGCCTGGTTTGGCATCTACTGGCTGGTCGTGAGGCTTTTCTAGAGTTAGAACTCATTAACATATAACTGATTCAATGCCTTGTGATTTATCATGGAGGTTTTGGAGCACGACGCGTTACAAAGGTTGAAATGTCATCGAAAGAATGTTCGGGCGCTTGAAAGACTTTCGCCGGATTGCCACACAAGGAGCCTGCCCTCGAGCTTGACCCGTGGGACAAAAATGCCACCAACTTTATGGCCGCATTATGCCTCGCCGCATTGCCCCTGCCTTTTGAAAACTGAGCACAAAGCGGATCAAGACGGCCTAGCTACTGCGTTGGCGGCTTTAGCCCTTCGGGATAAGGCACGCTGTAAAGCCCACGGGAATCATGGCCCACCGTGGCCAAAAACAGGCGATCCCGGCCCGGGATCACCACCGAAATTTCCGTCAGTACAGAGCCGTCATGTACACTGTAGAACAGGGGCGTAGCGGCATCCTGCGACAAGGCCATATAGCTGGTTTCACGCGATACAGGCATCATGGTGTGTGGCAGGCGCAGCAAGAGATGTTTGATCCACGGATTGCGGTGAATCCAGTCCACAGTGGACGAGCGCTGTTTGATCATCCCCACCCAGATGGTGCCATTGGCATCACGATCCAGGCCATCGGGCATGGCGGGCAGGTTTTGCTGTACAATCTCGCTTTGCCCGGCGCGGTTGCCACGTAAAATAAGGCGCTGTATCTGGAACTTAATGGTTTCCGCAACCAGCAGGCTCTCTTCTGACTCCGCGCCATTATCCTCGACGAGGATCCCATCTGGAAAAGTGTAGTTCTGCGCCACCAGCGAAACCGCCTTTTCAGTCCTGTCATATTGCCAGACAAAGCCGTTCTGTCCCATAGAAACGGCTTCTCTATAGGTGCCTCCACCGCCCATGCTGGCATTTTCATAAGCGAATGGTTCGGTAAAATAAATCCGCTGGCCATCCCCGCTCACATCCAGGTCATTGCAAAATGCCAACGCTCGCGATATTTTTCCGCTGTGCAAAATGTCTCGGCTGATCGGCCCCGCACCATCAGGAAAGACGCGGGGCGCCCCGCCAATACCTTCAACCTTTGGCACCGCCAACACTACCGGCGTTACGGCGCGGCTTTGCAGGTCCAGTTGATAAAGCCCAACACGTTCGCCCTTGGGGTATGTCGCCCCATAAAGATAGGAGGCGCAAAAATATATACGGTTTTCATCACTGGGGTCACGGCGTGCCCCTGCTGCCATAAGCGGCACATCAACAAACCGGCTGGCCGTACCCGCTACCAGGTCAATTTTCCATATCCAGCCATCAGTCGAGGTGGCGTAAGCTTCGCCCCGATCCTCATACAAAATGACTTCATCATAGCCCGGCAAGGTCGGTGCGGTCCGCGAAGAAGATGTGCGCACCACATCCTCTTTGGACGTCACCTCCAGTACGGTTTGCGATACTGCGTCCAGTTC
The DNA here is from genome assembly GCA_002733495.1 of Robiginitomaculum sp. Lineage (GTDB taxonomy): Bacteria > Pseudomonadota > Alphaproteobacteria > Caulobacterales > Maricaulaceae > Robiginitomaculum_B. The sequence continues at coordinate 22,140 of NVVV01000003.1, read as the reverse complement.
CAGCTTTGGTCCGATATGGATGAAAGATGGCGGGGCGTTAATGATCCACCACGCGCCAAAGGCCATCACAAGGACGGCAAAGACTGCTACAGCTTTCATAATCTCGTTCCCATAATTTCCAAGGCATCTAAGGGGGCAAAAGCAGAGCCGTCAATGCCTTTCAAAAACGAGCGTTACCTTAATGATATTAGCCTGCTTACTTTCAACTTAAAGGTGCTTTTTGGGGTCCCAGCCCGCCTTGGCTAGGTGTTTCTGGCCAAACTGAAGGGGCGAATCTTCCAGTTCAGTGGCCATGGTATCATTCCACCGATTAAGAAAGCCAAAGAGCGAAATCACGCTCATAATTTCGATAATCTGGCGGTCGTCAAAATGCGCCTTTAGCGCCTCAAAGGCCTCATCAGTCACCGCATTGGGCACTTGCGCTGCATCACGCGCGACGCCCAGCACAATGCGCTCTGCCTCTGTAAAAAGCGGCGAGGTTTCAAAGCTCCACACATTTTCGATTTTTTCTAAAGCAGCACCGGCCTTGGCCGCTGAATGCGCGGTATGTGCCATACAATATTGACACCCTGCGGCCTGACTGGCGACCAGAGCGATCATCTGCTTCAAATCCGCTGGCACATGCGTATCTGGCCCCAATATGGTCGCGGCCAGACCCGTAAAGGCATTGGTCAACTCCGGCCAGATGCCCATCTGCATCATGCTGTTTGGCACAAAGCCGGTGACACTTTCCACCAGTTCAAAAAGCGGCGCCATGGCGGCAAGCTCTTCTCTGGACGTGGTTTTTAAACGGGGCATGGCACCTCTTGTCTTTTGGTTGCGGTCTTGGGTAAATCCACCCCTTGGTATTGAATACGCACAGCTTCGCCTGATCAAGCCCGTATTAGTCTCCCCAATCGCCTCACATGCGAAAATGTGCACGCGACCCTGTTTTACTCCAGTGCTATACCAGCGTTTTGAAGTGCATTTTGTAAGACCAGAAGCGCATCACCATATTTTTTCCAGCGCCCGATAGATCCGCTATACAGCGGTTGACGAACCTGTACTGAACTAGCCGTAGAAACAGGAGCCGCGTTTTCATGAAAACGCAAACAGGCTTCATCCCAGGAAAGGTCGCAAAAATTAAGAAGTTCCCGGGTCTGGTTTTCCTGATCGTGGACGATGTCCTCATAGCGAACTTCCATAAAGCGGTCAGGGGGAAGGTGAGCACGCCAATGCAACATAAGATCATCGTATTTGCAATAAAACCGGGCCGTGCTTTCCAGATCAAAAGTGTAGTTGTAGTAAGAGTATTGCACGGTAAATAACTGACGGTAATTACTCAGACAGCTGTCCATGGCACCGCGTCTAAGCGCAATCATCCGTGCATTTGGCAAGGCACGGTGGATCAGACCAGCATAGAAAAAAGAAGGGGCTGACACCTAATATTGTTGTTTGAGGAGAATTTTTAGATCCTCCAAGAGTTGTTTTAGCGAGCCTTCATTAAACCGCCACTCGCATTCTTTTAAGAATAATTCAAAATTTTGTTTTGGGATACCGTTATATTTTTGCAAGTGCCGTTCCCCCTGTGACCAGAAATTTTCAATGCCGTTAATATGGTTCCGATCACGCACAAATTTACGGCTGTGATTGACCCTGAAATGCGTAAATCCAGGCACATCAAGCGCGTTATATGCGGTGTGCCCGTCAGTATAGACCACGCTGTCAGGCTTTATTTTCCGCCGAATTACGGGCAGCAGAGTTTTTCTTTGTACGTTGGAAACAGAGACTGTATAAACTTTGCCACCGCGTTTTAGAAGACCAAATACAATGACTTTACCAACCGCTCCCCGCCCTCGTTTCCCTTTGCGATGACCGCCAAAATAACTCTCGTCAACTTCGACTTCACCACAAAACTGGACGGCACGCTCCGCCTGTTTGCAAGCAATCTGTTGGCGCAATTTGTGAAAAAACCGGATCGCAGAATTGCGGTGAATGCCAACTAAATCAACGGCTGTTCGCGCCGGGGTACCTGCTACAAAGTATTTTAGTAGCTAAAACTGCTGATAACGCATTAATTTACAATGCTTTACGTACATGACTAATTCCTAACTTATTTAAAATTAGGTGTCAGCCCCTAATACTTTTCTTCAATCAGGAAGCACGTCTCGTCTCGACCACGGATACGCGTTATAACTGGATTATTGGTGCCTTTTACAACCGATTTGAAACGGTTGGCGCATCATCTGAATTTACCCCACAGTTTTCCCAGTTCGCAGGCTTTAACCGACCCGATAATCTGGAATTTTTCTCCGCCGGCACATCTCGTCTGGTGGAAAAGGCGGTGTTTGGTGAGGTGGGTTATGACATAAGCGATAAATGGCAAATCACCGCAGGTGGCCGGTTTTTCAGATTTAATCTGCAATCGCAAAGCACAGTTGATTTCCCGCTGTTTGACCCAGGATTCGTCGCCGTAGACTTTGAGACCCTTAATGGCCGACCTTTTGATCCGGCCCTGCAGCAAAAAGACCATGGCAATTTGTTCAAGATCAACACCTCCTATCATGTTACCGATGATGCTCTGGTATATGCCACGGTAAGCGAAGGCTTTCGTATTGGCGGCAGCAATGGCGGCGGCGCTTGCTCTGACTTTGACCCCAATGCCTCGCAAGGTAATTGCAACCTGGCACCGGGACAGCAATTTGGCCCGGGGCCTGATGATTTCGCCAAGTTTGATGAACGTGCTTTTGGCCCGGACAAAACCAGAAATTATGAACTGGGCGCAAAAACCACCATGCTGGACGGGGCCCTGACCTTTAATGGTGCCCTGTTCTATGTGAAATGGAAAAACCCACAATTGTCATCGGCCACGGTTAATGCCTCCATCCCGATTACCATTAATGCTGATGGTGCTAAGTCCAAGGGTATAGAGCTTAATGGCCAATGGCGCATGACCCAGCAATTCCGGGTTCGCGGAAGTTACAGCTATACAGAAAGCAAGCTTACCGCCGATGTGCCCTCCCTGATCCGTACCTTCACGCCTCCCGGCTTTAGTTCGAGCTTTGAGGACGGTAAAAAAGGTGACCGTCTTCCTGGCTCGCCAAAATCGCAATTTTCTGTCTTTGGTACCTATGACTATCCCTTGGCCAATGGCAATCAGCTGCATTTCAATGCTGGTTATTCCTGGCAGGGCAATGTCCTCTCAAGAGCAGGTGGACGGGGCAACAGCCTGACACTACCCAGCTTTGGCATTGCCAATGCCTCTATCGTCTATGACATGGATAATTGGTCCTTCTCCACTTACGTCAAAAATGTGTTTAACGAGTTTGCCGAAACCGGCGTGCAGTCAACACGGCTGTCCAACCAGACCATTAGTGGGGCCTCTGTACGCAGCTTCCTCACCAACGTATTGCCACCACGTTCTGTTGGCGTACGGGCGCGCTATCGGTTCAATTAAGCAAAGACACAATACGAACTGCAAAAACGGGGCCTTTATGGCCCCGTTTTTTTATCCTGTTTTGCTTGCATACGGGTACCATCACCTTGTCCTTCGTGGCCGCTTTGCGGCACCTCAGGGTGAGGAAGAAAGAACGAATGGTGGAGGTGAGAGAACTTTTCTCGAACCGAAACCAAGGGTGCGACCGCGCCCCGGCGATCATTCGCCGCCCCGTCGGAGGCGCTTCTTCGTGCCGTGAGATGAAAGAAAATGGTGCTCATATAGCGAGGCTTGCCGTCGCGATAGGACAGAAGAAAATGGTGGGCCCGGTAGGACTCGAACCTACGACCAGACCGTTATGAGCGGCCGGCTCTAACCAACTGAGCTACAGGCCCCCACAAAGTCAGAGGGCGCTCTATACCGTGCTCTGCCGGGCAAGGGAATAGCCCGGCTGCGCCTAAATCAGAGTGCAGATGCTGACCACACGCATCCTTGATTTTTCCTTTGCGAACTGTTCTGTTTATAAAGGTCACATATGAATGCCGCTTAAGAGCAAAAAGTGCCGAACATGGTAGGAAACCCAATGATCAATACATTTTTCACGGGCGTAAAGCGCCTTTTACCCGTCACATTGATTCTCGCCAGCATGGCCGGTGCTGTGCTGGCCGCAGACACACCACAAAATGGCGAAAAACTGACCATAGAGCGGGTTTATTCTGATCCGGCGCTTTCTGGCCCAACGCCCCGTGGCCTTAGTTTTTCACCCGATGGCAAAATGCTGACTTTTTTGCGCGGCAAAGATAGCGACTATCTGCAACAGGATTTGTGGGCCATGTCGGTGAAGGATGGCAAGGCCACATTACTGGTTGATTCCAAGGTGTTATCGCCTGATGAGGTCGAACTATCCGAAGAAGAAAAGGGCCGCCGCGAGCGCCAGCGCATTCGCGCGCGGGGCATTGTGCGCTATAGCTGGGACAAGCAGGGCAAGGCCATTCTCGTGCCACTGGACGGGGATATTTACACGATCAGCATCCCGGCGGGTGACGTGCGGCGCATCACCAAAACCGATGCCTTTGAAACCGATGCGCGATTTTCGCCGCTTGGCAATCAGGTCTCGTTTATCCGCGACCGCAATCTTTATGTTTATGATCTGGCCAGCGGAACAGAGCGCCCCATCACCCGTGATGGCGGCGGCACCATTTCCTATGGTATGGCCGAATTTGTCGCCCAGGAAGAAATGGGGCGCAGCACTGGCTATTGGTGGTCACCTGATGAGCGCTATATCGCCTTTCAGCGCACAGATGAAAGCCCGGTAGAAATCATCAGCCGTATGGAAATCGGGGCCAAATCTGCCCGTGTGGTGCCCCAGCGTTATCCGCGCGCTGGCATGAATAATGTGGTGTTCACCCTGAACGTGGTTGATCTGAAAGATGGCAGCCAGCACCAGGTCGATCTTGGCAGAAATTCGGATATTTATCTGGCTCGGGTCAATTGGGATACGGACAGCAGCGGCCTTCTGGTTCAGCGCCAAAACCGCACCCAGACAACACTGGACCTCTTGCGCGCCGATCCGGCCACAGGGGAAACCACGACGGTTCTGAGCGAAACTGCGAAAACCTGGGTAAATCTTTCCCGCGATTTTCATAGCCTTAAAAAGCGCAAGGGTTTTTTGTGGACATCAGAACGCAGCGGTTTTCGCCATATCTATCTTTACGCCAATGATGGCACGCTGATCCGCCAGATCACAAATGGCAAATGGCCGGTCAGCCGCATTGTCGGCGTTGATGAAAAACGCGGCCTTGTCTATTTCATCGGCTGGCAGAAAAGCCCGATTGAATCGCATCTTTTTGTGGTCAGCTATAAAAATAAGAAAAATGCAAAGGTCCGCCAGATCACCCCCGATGGCGGCAGCTGGGGCGTTACCATGGATGACACGGCCCGGCGCTACATTGGCCGTTACTCGGACCCGGACACACCGCCACAAACGGCGCTTTATAGCGTTAAGGGCAAGCGCATTGCCTGGGTTGAGGAAAACAAGCTGGACGAGGGCCACCCTTATTTCCCTTACGCGAAAGATCACATCACCCCTGAATTTGGCACCATTAAAGCCAAGGACGGCACGGTTTTGCATTATCAATTGTACAAGCCCGCCAATTTTGACCCCACCAAACGCTATCCGGCCATCATTAATGTCTATGGCGGCCCCGGTACGCATTTGGTTCGCCGGGCATGGCGCGGCGCGGGCGATCAGCTCTACCCCCAGGCCGGTTATGTCTATTTTCGTCTGGACAATCGTGGCTCGAACAATCGCGGCAAAGCGTTTGAAGACGCCATTTTTCATGCCATGGCCGGGGTTGAGGTCGAGGATCAACTGCAGGGCCTGAACTTTGTCCGTGCCCTGCCCTATGTGGACCCAAAGCGCGTTGGGCTGCACGGCTGGAGCTATGGCGGCTATATGACGCTGATGCTCACCTTGCGCGCGCCGGAACCCTTTGCCGCCTCCATTGCCGGGGCGCCGGTTTCAGACTGGTCCTTGTATGACACCCATTATACGGAACGCTTTATGGGCACGCCGCAAGATAACCCGGAGGGGTACAAAAACGGCTCGGTCATGACCTATCTTGATGGTCTGCGCTCGCCCTTGCTGATGATCCATGGCATGGCCGATGACAATGTCATTTTTGCTAATTCCACGCAGGTTTATGCCGAATTGCAAAAGCGTGATCTGCCTTTTGAGATGATGACCTATCCGGGACAGCGCCATGGGGTTCGCGGCAAGGCGCAACGCAAACACCTGACCCACACCTTCTTTTCCTTTTTTGATCGATATCTCAAAGAGAAGTAGCCAGTCTGGATCAAAGGCAAAGCGGGGATAAATTGTGCTCAAACAGTATCGCATCCTTCGAGGCCGCTTTGCGGCACCTCAGGATGAGGAGCACAGGATAAAGATAGATTTATCCCCGCTTTTGAGGCGTAAATAAGGGTCAAAAAAGGCTCATTTATCTCATTTTTTGTCGTTTTAAGGCTATTTAAGAGGCAGCAGAGTCACACAATGCCTCTCAATTGCCCCTGATTGGCCACAAGTGCGAACTAGCCTATGGTGGACATGAAAAACCAATGAGGCAGCACATGAAACACCTTCCCCTGACCGTACCCATGGCCGGTACGATCATTCTGGCCCTAAGCACCTCAGCCATCGCGCAAGAGCGCATCTTTGAGCAACCTTACTGGACCAAAAGCCCGGTGATTGAGGTGCTGGGCCGCGCCGAACTGGAAGTGCCGCCCAACCGTGCCAGTTTCAGTGTGGAGTTTCGCGAAACCAGCACCAGCTCCGATGGGGCCATGCAGGCCGCCGTGCAGCGCGCCCGTCTGGCCTATGACACCGTTAAAAAAGTGGCCGGCGATGATGCGCGCGTCACCAGTTCTGTTTCGGTTGAGCCCTTTTACAAACAATATCGTGACCGCAATGGCGATCGCATCGAAAATGATCGCGCCGACAAGGTTGAAGGCTATGCGGCCAAGGTCTCTTTACGCGTCACCATGCTGGACGTTGATAAGGCCGGCACAGCCCGCGCGGCGGCGCTGGCGCTGGGGCCTGAACAGTCTTCACGCATGCGCATCTATCTGGAACGCACCGCAGAGATCAACCGCCAGGCCTATGGCGCCGCCGTAAAGGATGCAGCCAAGCGCGCCAAGGCCAGCGCTAGTGCCACCGGGGCAAAGCTCGGCCATTTAATGGTTTTGCAAGAAGGCAATGGTCCCTGCCTTGGTAGGTGGACGTCCCAGCCCGGCCGGGCGAGAAACGCCTATAGCATGGCCCGCAGCGCGCCCATGGCAGCGGCAGATGCTGAAATTACCTCGGCGCGTTTTAAAAATGGCAAAACCATCACTATCACCCAAGCCGATATAGAGGCCCTGAACTTGCCTTCAGACCGTGTTCCCCAAACCGTGACAGCGCGGGTTTGCGCCGTTTATGCAGTTTCGCCATAACCCCTAGAAGCAAGAGATTAGATCATGAAAATATTTGCCCTGATTTCACTTTTTAGCCTGTTGCTTGCGCCGCCGGCCTGTGCCGGACCTTTGAGCGCCAAGAATGATGGCAAGCTTTATTTAAGCGCTGTTGGCGAGGTTTCCGGCACCCCGGACATGGCCAGCATTAATGCCGGCGTGATCAGCGAAGCGGTAACAGCCAAAGCTGCGTTGGCCAGCAACCGCAAACAAATGAACGCGGTGTTTGCAGCGTTAAAGGCCGCCAGAGTTAAAGAAAAAGACATTCAAACATCAGGGTTAACCGTCAACCCAATTTACGCCCCTTACAAGCAGGGTATTCAACCAGGCAAACGCATTACCGGCTATCGGGTTTCCAATCGGGTGCAAGCCACTATACGCGATCTGGAGGGGCTGGGCGAAGCCATAGATGCGCTGGTCGGTGCCGGAGCCAACTCCATTGGCGGCATTGCTTTTGGGCTTTCGGATGCCAAAAATGCAGAAAACAAAGCGCGTAAAGACGCTATGGAAAAACTGCTCGACAAAGCCAGAGTGTATGCATCAAACGCAGGCGTTACACTTGGCCCCATACTGGAATTGCGCGAAGGCTCTGCCGCAGCCCCCTATCCCAGAGGCGTATTTTTTATGTCGAATGCTGAGTCCAAAAGTGCGCCCACGCCGATTGCGGCCGGTCAGGTCTCGACCCGTATCACCGTCAGCGCCACGTTTAAGATCACACCGGCGCAATAAGCACTTTTGTTATTATCATAAAAAAAGGCCAGCCCGATGGGCTGGCCTTTTTATTTGGTGACGCTGAGTTTGCGCCTAATTGATATACCGGATCAAGGTCTTGGCACCCGTTTCATAATATTCTGCATTTGCGGAATCATAACAGACCATCGAAGAAACAACCGCCGAGCGCCGCCCAAACACCCCGCGATTATTTTCGCGGTGACAATCGCGCACATTCATGCCGCCATAGGTGCCATCGGTGTATTGGCTGAAGGCATATTGGTTTTGGTAGCCATTGCTCCAGTTCACGCCATAGCTTTGGTGATTGGGGTCGGTGCAGTAAATGTTTGAATGACCCCGATGCCCATACCCCGTGCGATAGCTGGTTTGGCTGCGATAGCCATAACGGTCGCCATACCACCAGGGGTAGAGGTCATAATTGCTGTAATAGGGATAGCCAAAACGATTACCGTACCCATAGCTGCCATAACCAAGATTAAAGCCAAAACTGGAATGGTTGTGACGGCCATAATAATTGCGGCCACCATAGTAATTATTGCGATAATAATTGCGCGCAACCTGGCGGTTATGGCGGCGATCATGACGGCGAACTTCGCGCCCATCATGGCGATTATGACGGGCTGTACTACCATTGTGGTTGGCATCACGGCGGACGTGGCGACGGTCCTGACGGGCATCTCGCCTGTCATGACGCCGCACCTGTCGTGTGCTCTGATTGTAGGTGTTACGGCCATTATTCGCATACTGGTTATTGTGGCCGTTATTGGCATACTGGTTGTTATGGCCCGCCGTGTTGCCACTGTTCCCAGAGGCATTATGGCCGGTCCTGTTATTATTTCGCGGCGCATTGCCCCCATCACGATGGCGATTGCCGCGCCTTGAACTATTGCCATTATGATTACCATCGCGCCGATTATTTCTGGCGTGATTGCCCCGATTTTGCTGGCCATTCCCCACATTATGGACCGCCATCTTGGACGCTTTGAAACGCCCGGCTTCATCAGCCTGTGCTGTGGTGGCCGAAAAACCGACAACACTTATGGCGATACCGACCAGGCCTGAGAAGAGAAAATAGTGGTTGCGCATTGGGGACCTCCGTTCAGAGATTATGGGACTTTATAGCATCATAAGAGTAAATTAACCAACCTGAAGCCAAGCTGAACAAGCCATTCAGCAAAGGATTCCCCCATGGCCGACGCCCCCGCCATCGATCTTGAACATTTGAAGCGTTATAGCGGCGGCGATGCGGACCTGGAGGCCGAAGTTTTTGCCATGTTTCGCCAGCAAGTTGAAATGTGGATGCGCCTGCTGGACCCCACCGGAGACGAGGAAGGCTGGGCCTCGGCAACACATTCCATAAAAGGCTCAGCGCGCAGCATTGGCGCACACGCTTTGGCCAAAGCGTGTGAAAATGCTGAAAATCAGTGTCAGGCTGGCGCAACGGCGCGGTCTGTATCTGCACAAGAGGTACAGGCCTGTATCGACAATGCCCTTAAATTTATTGATCAGCACACCTATAAAATGCGCATTCAGGCCTTGCGTAAATCATCCCAGCGCGAAAATTCATAGGCAATGCATTGCTCGATCATGGTGCGCCAGACCGGCTCGGCAATTTGCGCACTTAGCCCTTCTTTTTCTGCGCATTGCAGCACCTTTTGCACCACATCCTCTATGCGGGCTTCATCGCGCACCGCCGAACGGCTCGGCTTGATTCGGGCCGCTGCATCCATATAGGTCTGGCGTTCTTTGACCATGGCCACCAGCAGGCGGTCCAGACGATCAATTTCATAACGAACATCGTCCATGGACTGGCATTCTGGACCAGTATAATGGCGCGGATCAGAAGTATATTGGGTCATTGATGGCTTCTCTTTGCATTTGTGGCGGAACCTACAGAATGTGGCGCAGGTGGCAAGTGGGGGCACGCCACCCTGCCGCAGTACCGCAAAGCCCCTTGATCTTGGCATAACCGCGCCGTAACACCAGCTAAGGAAAAGGAAAGCCATGACGACCCAAGCACAAAATTTTGACGCCCAGACACCCGGTGGCCATTTTGAAACCGATGTGATTATTGCTGGTGCTGGCCCGGTGGGACTGTTTGCCGTGTTTGAACTGGGCCTTTTGGACCTCAAAGCCCATTTGGTTGATATTCTGGATCGCCCGGGCGGACAGTGCGCCGAGCTGTACCCCGAAAAGCCGATTTACGATATTCCCGGCATTCTAGTGCTGACAGGGGATGATCTGACACAAAACCTGCTGGCGCAAATTGCACCCTTCTCCCCGAAATTTCATTTAAGCCAGATGGCTGTGGATCTGAAAAAGCGCAACAATGGCAAATGGCGTCTGACCACAGATATGGGCACAACCATTGATGCCCCCGTGGTGGTGATTGCCGCCGGTGGTGGCTCGTTCCAGCCCAAAAAGCCCCCGATCCCCGACATTGATGCCTTCGAAGGCAAAAGCGTGTTTTATTCTGTGCGCCATATGGAGGATTTTCGGGACAAGAACATTCTGATTGCCGGCGGTGGCGATTCTGCGCTCGACTGGTCGCTGAACCTGCGTCCACTGGCAAAATCCTTGGGGCTGGTGCACCGGCGGCCCGATTTTCGCGCCGCGCCCGACAGCGTCAGTAAAATGCGCACCCTGGTCGCTGCTGGCGGCATGACGCTTTATACTGGCCAGATCAAACAGTTGCACGGCGAGGACGGTGTTCTGGAAGGCGTCACCATGAAAACCGCCGATGGGGATATTGAGGTGGCATGTGATATTTTGCTGCCGTTTTTTGGCCTGACCATGAAGCTGGGCCCGGTGGCCAATTTTGGCATTGCCATGGAGAATAACCTCATTCCAGTCGATACGGAGAAATTTGAAACCAATGTGCCAAGGATTTTTGCCATTGGCGACATCAATCATTATCCGGGCAAGTTAAAGCTTATCCTGTCTGGCTTTCACGAAGCTGCCCTGATGGCGCAACAGGCCTTTCGCTATGTTTATCCGGATGCCAAATTACGCTTTCAATACACCACCTCCTCCACCAGCCTGCAAAAGAAGCTTGGGGTGAAATAAACCGGGCAAGCGTGTGCATTTGCCCCCCTGTGTCGGCGCACTGCAAACCGCGAACCGTTCACAGAAATGGATGAATTGGCCGCTTTGGAACATTGGCAATATCTTCATTAAGAGCCGCGAGTACCATCTGCATGCCAAGAATAATCGGCAATGCCGCAATCATGACTTGTCCCGCGCTGGTTAAATGCCCCGAAAAGGCGTTTGCAATCCAGCTATGGGCACCGTAGACAAGCCCGAATATCATTAAAGGAAGGCCGAAGATCAGGTTTAGTGAGGCCGGTCTGAAATCACGTAAAAAATATGTATAGAGCGTGCGCTTGAAAATATTTTTGACGTTTTTCCCAAAAAAACCTGGGGCTACTCGCAACGGATCAAGCTGGCTAGGCTCACCCTGATAATGCGCCTCCATGGGCACATCTATCACCACAGCACGGGCCAGATACAAGCGAAAAAGCACATCAGATTCAAAGAAATACCGGGCATCAATCCGGTCCAGCGGCAAGTGCGCGACCACCCGTGCCTCTATGGCCGTGAACCCGTTGGTCGGGTCAAACACATCCCAATACCCGCTGGACAGCTTGGTCAAAAAAGACAGGACCGCGTTACCAAATAAACGCAACGGCGGCATGGCCCGGGTCCCGGCAGGATCATAAAACCGATTACCTTTGGCATAATCACCGCTGCCATCAAGCAACGGTCTGACCAAAGCTGAAATTTTGGTTGCATCCATTTGTCCGTCTGCATCCACCTTGACTAGAATATCAGCCCCAAGCTCCAGTCCCTTTTTCCAACCCGTCATGGTGGCACCGCCTACGCCGCAATTTTTAGAATGCCGTATGATATGCAGACGTGTGTCCTTGATGTTCTGTTCCAGCAAGTCAGCAGACCCTTGGGGGCAGGCGTCATCAACACAGATAATGAAATCAACCTCGCTGCCTATGGATCGCACCACATCAACAACCCGGCCCCCGGGTTTATAGCACGGCACAATAACCGCGATACGGCCAGAAATTTTTATCGCCTCAGTTCCCACGAGCAATGAAACCTAGCCCGGCAATAATAAGAACAACGCCGAATATATACCCCGCACCCAGTTTTTCACCAAACATAAGCACGCCTGCGGTTGGTACCAGAATAAACCCAAGCGCGGTAAACGGATAAGCGCGCGCCAGCGGAATTTCCCTCAAAATCATGACCCATAAAACGGTGGCAGCCCCGTACAACACCAAAGCAGCCATGAACCATTTACTGACAAGCAATTGTCCGGCATTGGCAAGGCCGGATGTGTCGGCAAGACCCAGAGCTGTTTTCTTAAAGAGAATCTGCCCACCAGCCAGCAAAAATGCGAACAGCGAGAGCTTGGCAATCTGAATGAGCGTCATAGGGAAGCCTTTTGATTTAGCTCAACAACAGCGGATGCTGATTTACCTGCGACAACCATATACCGCTTAGGGCAGCGGCAACAAGCCAAAGCGGGATAAGAATAGCCAAACCCGCCTGCCGCAGCCGTAATGAAACCGGCAGTGGCGCAAGTATAATCAGCAAAAATGGCAATAAAGGTAATAAATAACGCCCCTGAAAACCAATCACGCCGCCCATATACCCTACTGGGGTCCACGCAAGATATAACGCCCCAAAACTTAGCCCAAGTGCTAGTACAAGCGCGGCCACCAATTGCATCGCTTGTGGAAAATAGGCGCCCCTTTTGCGCACGGGGTCCATCACCAGAATTGCAACCAGCACCACCAACGTGGAGACTATAAACCAATACGCCGGGTGGATGCCGGGGACGTTTAGATAATCAATCCATTCACCCGGGTAATGTAGAGCGTCTGTTGCAAGCGTGCGCCAGGCAATAATAAAAATACTCCCCGGGTGACCAAATAAAAATGCCAGCTGCTCTCCGGCATCAATTCCCTGCCTTGGTTGGCTTCCGGCAGCGGCAAAAAAGACACCCCATACCAAAGCGAATGCAGATAAAACCAAAGCTGTAACAGATTGATAAATGTATTTCTTATTCTTCAATAGAAGGATAAGCGCAATCATCAGCCCAATCGGCAGGTATGTAATTTTCACAGCGCTGAAAAATGCAACACCCATGGCTGCCACCCATGCGGCCTGTGTATTTTTATCGCTCATCATCACGCGGTTTAGCACCACGATAACGGCTGTGCCCGTTAAAATAACGCTAGCATCTGGTGAAAATGACGCAAACAGAAACAAGACTTGTGGAAGGGACAAGAGCGCGACCAGACCTAATCTGCCGCTATCAAGCAACCGGATCAGCATGGCCCCGATACCGGCATAGAAAACACCAAGAAACAAACGTCCCCAGCGCAAACTGGCAACGATCTTAAAATTTGCCATCATGGAAAATTTTAGAACCAGCACCTGCGGCGTGTAGGCTAATGGGAAATAGCCTATTGAGTTAAATTGAGCCGGTATTTTTTGCCCTTTCCAACGCTTATCGGATTGGGCTTCATAGGCTCTCCAGGTAAACCTTTGCTCTTTGCCAAGCTTTTCCTTATGCGCATCCCAAACAATTTCCAGATAAGCCTTTGGCAAAGAAATTGTTTTTTGCTGATCTGCACTCTTGTCAGCAAAAACCTGACCCTGAGCCAGACCAATGGCCCGGGCCGTGTGGTCCCATTCATCTGGTGCTAACAGTGGCGGGGCAGCCAGCGCATGAAACACAATCACCGGAAGCGCAAAGACAAGAAATACAGTTGCTGCCCTTTGACATAACAACAAATATATTTTTTGCAGCTCGTCTATAACGCGTTTTATAGCAGACATAGGCCTTGTTAGATTGTGAGGCGAAGTAACGCAAGTCGAATACCTCTTTGCCTCTTGCATCCTCGGGTCAGGCGCGCTAATCGGCCCTCATGAACACGACGCCAGAAGACCCAGAAATCATCCTTAATATCACGACGATGCAGGGCGAAGAGCACCATCTTCTCGCCCTGCCCGGCTGGCGCGCCATGGAGGTCATCCGCGATTATGGCTTGCCGATCAAGGCTGAATGCGGCGGAGCCTGCGCTTGTGCCACCTGTCACGTTTATGTGGACCCGGACTGGAGTGACAAACTGGTCCCGCCCACAGAGGAAGAGGAAGGCCGCCTGGACGAAGCCTTTGTAGTGAAGAACAATTCTCGCCTGTCATGCCAGATTTTGATGTCACCAGCCTTAAATGGCTTGCACCTGACCATGGCGCCCGGATCTGAGCCGGACTAAAATATTTTTGCTTAAAACCGTGAAATGTGGTAGTCTATTGCCCGGAGGGAAGCGCATGAGCGCCGGTGCAGAACACAGCGATGCCTGTCTGCCAGACGTCGTTCTGGAGCTTGTCCATGCCAGGGATTCATCTGAACTGGTTGAAATTTTTCGCGTTTATCTGGATACAATGTCTCTTGGCCCCTTTGCATTGGCAGAAGTCCGTATTGTTAAAACTAACTGGCGTGAGAATTTGATTTTGGGCACTGTTCCGGATGCTTTTCTGGATGAATATTTCGCAACCAAAAGTCTCTTCGTCAGTCCCCTGTTTAGAACCGCGCAACAGGATTGCGAACCGGCTCCGCTGGAGGATATATATAACCAAAAGTTCATGACCTTACGTGGGCGCAAGGTTTTTCAGCATATCATGAAATTTGGTATCCATAAGGGCTACAGTTTCCCCTTGAAGGGTCGAAATGGCAGGCCGACCCTGATGCTGGTCGCCGGGGACTTTAAAGACATTGATGTCATTGCCCGCATGGAGATAGAAGTTGCCATATTAGCCTTCTATCGACGGGCCTGCGCGCTGTGCACAAACTCACAACAGCGCGGCAAGGCCCCGGCTGGGGGGCTTTCAGATAGAGAACGCGAAACCTTGAGCTGGGTTGCGCAAGGCAAAACCGACTGGGAAATCGCTCAACTCTTGGAAATTTCGGAACGAACTGTCCACTATCACATTGAAAATGCTAAGAAAAAAATGGGTGTCCCCACACGCTTGCAGGCGGTTGTTCAAGCGGTCCGTAAGCTCGAAATACTAATTTAGGACTTCCCTTACAATTGGTTAATCTTGCTCCTGTCTGATTGGACAGGTTAAAATGCTTATTTTACTCTCTACATCAGCGGTCTTCATTGTGCGTTTTGGTCATGCGTTGGCGTTGCAATGAGCGCCTTCTTATTTTTCTTGAGAGCATTAATGGAATCCCTGGACGAACGCCTGGACCGCATTGAACGCGAAGCCGACAGTATACCGCAACTGGACAAACTTAGCGATCAGGCCCTGCGCCTGTTGCTGTCTCAACATATAATGGACTTGTGCAGCCTGGAAAGCACGCTGATGAGCAAATCACTTGTCGATATAGTTCAAAGCGTACAGTCGAAATACGGTATACTTGGTATGCTGTTGCGTGAATGTGAAATCCGCATCCGCAGCGCCGGTTAAAGCAGGAAGCAGGAAGCAGGAAGCAACCTGCATCCTTCACTTGCAAATCCAGGCACCAAAGATATGTTGCCGCCAACCATTCGGTTATGCGCCTATAGCTCAGTTGGTAGAGCAGCTGACTCTTAATCAGCGGGTCACAGGTTCGAGTCCTGTTGGGCGCACCAATTATTTCAAAGGCTTAATCACAATAACGATATTGCTCATCCAAATAGCAACCACCTAGCAACCACGCCTTGGGGTGTTTTAGGATAATGCGGGGTAAGTTCAATCAGGTAGGTGCCGCCTTTACTGTACCTCAACGCCTTTTCTTCACCTCGTAATCAATCTCTGCCCCCCCACAGGCATGCACCTAACATTTTGTTTATAGGGCATTATTTGACATTTCGGCTATGTTGCACTATGGTTTGAGCATGTGAGCAAGGCGCGTTAACTGCGCTAAGGCCCGCTTTTCCCCTCATAGTTAGGAATCAATCCATGATAAGGCATCCTGCAAAGGTGCTTGAACCGGCAGACCTGTGCCGGGTGCTCAAGCACGTCAAACACCAACGCCATCCGTTACGTAATCAAGTCATGGTCTGTTTAAGCTTTAAAGCGGGCTTGCGTGCTTGCGAGATCGCCGGGCTGGACTGGAGCATGGTTTTACGCAGCAATGGCAAGGTTGGACGCAACTTACGGATTAGCAAACACATCGCCAAAGGCCGCTCTGGCCGCCCTATCCCGCTTCACAAGACTTTGGCAAAGAAACTGCAGGCATAGCACAAACAGGCTAAACACCCACTTACCGGCCCTGTGATCAGATCAGAGCGCGGCGGTGCCATGAGCGCCAGTAGTGTAGTAAACTGGTTCCATGACACCTATCGCCAGCTTGGGCTTAAAGGTTGTTCATCGCATTCTGGGCGTCGGACCTTCATAACCAATGCGGCAAGAGCCCTGATGCACACTGGTGGGTCTTTACGTGACATTCAGGAACTTGCGGGCCATCGGGCACTGACCACCACAGAGCGCTATATAGAGGGAGATCGGGCCGTGCAGCATAAACTGGTGTCCTTGATCTAATCCGCTCCCAACACGCCTCACCCCTTCCGGCAAAACACACCCACAGCACCATCATAGGAGGCAGCAATGCCCAAAGCCCCCAAAGGCAGCAAACAGGAAAGCTGCGCCAAGACACCAGAAGAGCAGACCCTTATCAGAATCCGTACCCTAAATGATCATTTGCGCCAGAGCGGCCAAGGGGGCCGTATTGTCATCACCCATGGCGTTTCAGCGTTAGGCCGAGGTGCGTTCTTCCAGATCAGGTATGCGATTGCCCAACACACCCGCTTTACCAATGATAACGATCCCCATGGCGCGCATGATTTTGGAACGCTGGCGTATCAGAACCTGCAGATACTCTGGAAGATCGATTATTACGATCTGGAGATGGAATATCATTCCATAGACCCAGCTAACTCGGACATCACCATTCGGGTACTCACCATCATGCTGGCCTCAGAATACTAAAGGGTCGATTTAACGTAGGTAGAGGTGGATCTGTCTGGCCATTCCATCCTTTGGCGAAATGATGAAGCCTGAGGACATACCCCCAAAGGCCGTCCACACCTCCGCTAAACATCCAATGCGTCAACATAGAAAGAAACCCTCATGGCCAGACCCATCCTCATCAAGGCTGCCAACACCCTTAAGCCGTATCGTCAAGGCCAGCTGGACAGCCTGTGCGGCCTTTACGCCACCGTCAACGCCCTGTGCCTTGCCGCCGCGCAACAGACACCATTGACGACGCGCCATGAAAACCTGCTGGCAGATACAGGCTTTGCCTTCCTTGAACGCAAAAAAAAAATGCACAGGGCCGTTACAGAAGGCATGGGCGATGTGTTGAGGGTGAAACTGGCAAAGCACCTGATTACCCATGCCAATACCCATTTATCGCAAACCTGGCAAATGCGAGAACTGGGCATCATGCCGGACAACTATGTCCAGACCATTGAAAACGAGATCA
This sequence comes from Robiginitomaculum sp., assembly GCA_002733495.1. Classification (GTDB taxonomy): domain Bacteria; phylum Pseudomonadota; class Alphaproteobacteria; order Caulobacterales; family Maricaulaceae; genus Robiginitomaculum_B. The sequence continues at coordinate 4,489 of NVVV01000003.1, read as the reverse complement.
TAGCGCAAAGACCGGTTTGCATAACCCTGAACGGGGCCATGGACCACTTCACCGTGATCTGCGGATTTAGCCAAACCCAATACCATTTGTTTGATTCTTACGGGTTGCATTGGATTTACCGCACCTCATGCAACCTTGCAGCCAAAGGCCCGCCCCTTGCCCGGTACCGGATCATCGCCCGCTCTGTGTTCTCAGTGGGGGTTCGAGACGGTTTTCACTAACCACAAAAAAAGGAATAGCAAAATGGCACATCATAACGTCCTGATCATCGGCATTGGCACATTGGGAAAAACCGCCTTAGCGCATATGAACATGGTCAGCGAAGGCTCAGAGAAAACACCTACACTGTTGGTTAATCCCGATACCCAGAGTGCAAACGATGAAAACGCGAGCGTTTCAATATCCGGCTCAGATAACCAGTACGCTTTGAGCCATCGGATAATAGACCATATTACATGCCTGCCCCAACGGCCTAAAGCTATCCTTCTTATCGCAGAGGCTACCGCGCAAAACCTGAATGAAATGCACTTCATATCTGCGTTTTGCAATCTGGCACAGGAGCATGGGTATTATGTGACAGGGTTGGTTTTTGATGGCAGCCTGCGCCTTTCGCAAACAAAGCCTGAGAAACCCTCACCCAGGCTAGGCACGTACACCTGTGCCTTTGATCGTTTTTGCCGTTTCAATGTGGGGGACTTATACCAGCTTGCAAAAGCCGATAATGCGCAAAAGCTGAACCAACTAAGCCTGGCAGACTTTGCAATATGGATCGATCAGCTGTTTGTAACCTACGCCGATCACGCTGTTCATTTCTATCAGACAATAGACATGCCGTGGGAGAGCCAATGCTCCTGATCGATGACTGGGGCAAACCCTGAGGGAGGTAATGGCACCAACAACCCAGGGCGATCAGGGAAGAGGTGGAATGACGTGCTCACCCTGTTGCCCCAATGCCAAGGGCCAGCCCCTGAGCCGCTACCTGATCAATGCCCGCTCTATGTTCTCAGCGGGTGCTTGGGGCGGGTTTTCAGCCATGGCTCAAATTTACCAGCTTCATACTTGGCTATAACTCTATCGCCCCCTCCGGCTTGCGACAGAAAACCAGGTAGCCATTTCGGCTCAACGCCATGCTCATAGGCATAAGAAAGCTGTTTTGAGTATCTGAAGCGGTCTTGGTTTGAAATAGCGCCCTTGGCCAAAAGTAGCAAAAAGCCCGTGTTAAAGGGATTGGTTGAAGGTCTGGTCTTTGACATGACGCCGAACCTATTCGCCTCATCAAATAATTCATCCCCTTCGTCAGCTTTGAGATATGCCCGCACAAACTTGTAAACAACGCGCATCATAACCTGGTTTTGGCAGCGATAAAGAGATGCGAATTTGCCGTTTTTCTCTTTATATCGAACTGCCCTTTTGATCCTTTTTCGCATGTATTTCTGACACGCAGGAATATCTTTACGGTTCGGTATTTTGGATTTGGCGCTAGAACTGGACTTCACCTCTGCCATTATACCACTGGCTGCAATCGATACCTCATCCTTTTGGTTGGATTTTTTGTGCAACGGCTTGGTTTTATCCACGATAAACTCCCATAAATATGATACTGACAGATATCCACATAAATACCAATAGTCAAACTATGGTCTCATATTTATTTTACTGTATACATTTTATCTGACTTTACATAAATATCCCGTAAATTTGCGACTGTGTCATTAGTCGCATTGGCTACGCAGAGCCTATTTCAGAGCCAATTAATTTTACGTTGTATTGAATCTTGATGCCCCACACCCCGCAAACAGTTTCATGGCAACGGTATGGAATTTACGCATTATATCAATACGTTAATAATCACGTTTCTACGTGACCTTATTGCGCAAATAAACCGGGAGCTCCGAAGCTTTGGCCCCGTGGAACATCAAAAAACTCAGAACCGGCAAAGCACCTCGCGCGTACAGATAAGGGTCGGATTCGCGATCTTGTAAAGGAAATCATTGAAACAACAGCAACCAGAATTGGAGAACACATGCACCAAGACCAAGGCCAAAGTTCGGAAGATACCATCTTCGGAAAGGCCTATTTAACCGAGAAAGAAGCGGCGCGGTTTTTGAACCTAACCACTAAGTGGTTCCAGAACAAACGCCTGACCGGGGATGGCATCCCGTTCGTAAAACTTGGGGGTGCCGTTCGGTATTCCGCCAAGACCATTCTGCAATACATCAAGGAGGCGACACGGACGAACTCAAGTCAGTAAAACCAAAACGGGGCATGCGCCCTATCTTTCAGAAAACTACAGACATCCAATTTGCACCGAGCAAAGCTACGGCCATGGGCGAACGAAATCATCGCCACACCGCAAGGTGCAAATCACACAAGACCAAGCTGTTTCATTTTTTATGAAGCAATGAGGAGGCGTGTGAAAAGTGGTTTTTGCACTACCGGTTTTCGTAAGTGGGGATGCAAGAGTTACATGTTGCCTCCAATAATTCGTTCATTTTATGGAGTTGTTTTGTTGGGGTTTTTAGTCCATTTAAGGAGATTAATTATGCATATTGATCAATCGTCAAGAGGTATTCAAAGCCAATAAAACCAGTGAAGATACGTTTTCCAGTTACATAAAGACTCATTGCTTTTACGTAACCATGACATTTTCAAAGAGCAAAACAGGACGTCGATGCAGTCGTCAAAAAGATATTATATTTCCAGCCGGATCAATTCAGCTAGGTAATTTTCATCGTTGGTATAATCTTATCAGCGGGTTTGTATTAGGGCAAAATTTTCGTCGAAAGTCAAAGCCAAAACTATTTGCCATCGCCTTTTTGGATGCTGATGGCACTAAATATGATGGTTGGAATTATGAATGCGATGATTTCGGTAACATCCATATTCATGCCATTGTCATTTTACCCCGAGGCAAAAGTGATGATTTCAGGAAACTCTTCAAATCAGCTAAATACCGCGCGTTTAAGCGGTCAATAACAGACTGCGACAATATCCAAGTAAAGCCGTTTAAATGCCCCAGGGGTAAAAATATCAGGATGGCGATTGTCGACCTGATCTCTTACACCACAAAACTGATACGCCCAAATCACAGAACCAGACAAATCAACGACGAATTTCGGATATACCCCGAAGACCTTAGGCCCAGCAAAGATGGATATAATTTGCGGCCCACCCTTCAATCAATGAAATGGTCCTGAAAGGCTGGATAATTTATCGAGGTTTATCGGATCAATGACCGAGATTGCAGACATGGGCAAAAGGCACAGGTCATGAGGTGTTGCTAACCGCTGAGTTCCGACAGAACCTTCAGTAACAACGGATAATAAACCTGATATGTCCCTTTCTGAGCCATAGAGGCATCTGGAGCGACCTTATGCCCTGGGATTGCCGGGGGGGGCGTCCCCGTCACCCAACCCCAAAGCTCCCGTAGCGGGCCAAATTTTGTTTCACCGACGAAAATAATCGGATTTTCAGACTCATGGCATTTGTGCATTTATGTCATAAGTGCAATTTATAGAAGGGGCTGACATAGATAACAGATAAAGGCTATTGATGTCTTATGGTTAGTACGAGGCGGACGAGGAATGGGCGATTATAGAGCCTTTGTTTCCACCGGCCCGACATGGAGCCGCCCCCGCACAACATTAATGCGCGATGTTTGGGATGCCATCCAGTACATGGTCTCAACCGGTTGCCAATGGGCCATGATCCCCAATGATTTTCCGCCGCCCTCCACAGTGCAGCGCTATTTCTATAACTGGCGTGACAACGCACTGCTGCATCAGATCAACCATGCTCTTGTCATGGCTGTACGCGAGCAAGAGGGTCATGAAGTCTCGCCAAGTGCCGGTGTGATTGACAGCCAGAGCGTTAAAACAACTGAAAGCGGTGGGGTTTGCGGCTATGATGCGGGCAAGAAGATTAAAGGCCGCAAGCGTCATATTGTTACCGATACGCTTGGCTTTCTGATTGGGTTTGTCATTCATGGTGCTGATGTTCAGGATCGCGACGGAGCCGTTCATGTGCTCAAATCAATCCGCCACTCGCACCCGTGGCTGCGCCATGTCTTTGCCAAGCCTGCCCCGACGAAGGCCGGGGGAGGATATGCCGGGCCGCAATTGCGGGTCAAGCTGGAGACAATCGGGTGCTGGACAATGCAAATTGTCAAACGATCAGATGCGACAAAAGGCTTTGAAGTCATCCCCCGTCGCTAGGTAGTGGAACGCACCTTTGCGTGGCTGGGACGGTGCCGCATACTTCTCCAAATCCAGAGAAAAACAATACGCTGCTTACGATGAGAGTCTGGCTTCCGTAATGGGCGCCGTGATGTCAAGTCCCCTTGTTGAATCCTATCGTCGGCTTCGTGCTTCCGTCCGTAGTCAACGTCTATAATAGCCGCTGCTTGATGTGATCAGGGAACGGGATGAGCCCATCTCGAAAGCGTGGTTGTTAGCCACTTCAGACTCTACGGCTTCATCCTGTCCACCGT
>NVVV01000039.1 GCA_002733495.1 Robiginitomaculum sp. | reverse complement strand
AAAGGCACGCCCAGATTTGGTACCCAGATATAATGCTCTATTTAAGGCTTCCAGCGTCGGTTCGGCAAAGAACTCATCTGATCCACCATAAAATTTAAAGCCGCGACGATCGCGAAGCTGTAACACCCCGACCTTGCCATGATATTTGGGGGTATGGCGCGCCACGTCTGGACGAAAAGACAGGCTTGGCCTTTTCCTTTTTCGTGGGGCCTTGATTTTCTTTGCTTTTTGTTTTGAAGCTGCGTGGACTTCGCCATAGCCAAAACTGTTAAGGGCTATGGGCGAAACCAATAGAATCCCCAGTGCCATCACGCCACACAGGCATGTTTTCCCCAACCCTTGCCGCATCATATCCCCCTAACGCTACGCTTATAGCTTAAGTACATTAGAACGCCTTATGCTGAAAGAGTAAAACCAATTCCGAGCATAGAGGATACCAATCCGGCACTAAAGCCAGCCAATAACCGCATCCGCCATCTGGTCGCACATGAGATCACCGCCCAAGTCGCGCGAGCGCATGCCCTCATCAAGCATTGTATATATGGCTTTCTCAATGGTTTTGGCGGCATCTTCTTCGCCCAGACTGTGGCGCAGTAACATGGCCACACTGGCAATCGCGCCAAGGGGGTTCGCGATATTTTTCCCGGCAATATCGGGAGCTGAACCATGGATCGGCTCATAAAGCCCTTGGGTGCCCGCGCCCAGAGAAGCTGAGCCAAGCAAACCAATAGAACCGGCCAGAACCGAGCATTCGTCACTTAAGATGTCACCAAAAAGGTTTTCCGTCAGCACCACATCATAACTGCCCGGATTGGTGATCAGTTTCATGGCCGCCGAATCGACCAGCTCGTGGCGCAACTCCACATCTCCGTAATCTTTTTCATGCAGCGCCGTCACGGTTTCGCGCCATAACCGGCTGGTTTCCAGCACATTGGCCTTGTCAATCGAGGTGACATGGCCGCGCCGTCTGCGCGCCGCCTCAAAAGCCACTCGCGCCGCCCGAATAATCTCGAATTTCGAGTATTCACACAGATCGCTGGCCTTGTCGGCCTCTCGTTTCTTCTCACCAAAATAAAGCCCCCCGGTCAGCTCGCGTACGATCAGAATATCGACGCCCTTGACCCGTTCTTCCTTTAAAGGCGAATGCGCTGCCAATGCCGGGTGTAATTTCACCGGGCGCAGATTGGCAAAAAGGTTCAGGGCTGAACGCAGGCCCAACAGGCCCGCCTCTGGCCGTTTGGTATGAACGCCCCATTTTGGCCCGCCGACCGCACCAAGGAATATGGCGTCTGCGGCTTTGCACGCGCTCAAGGTTTCATCGGGCAAAGGCTCGCCGCAGGCATCAATGGCCGCCCCGCCAAAATCATGACTTTCAAAGGTCAGCGAAAAATCAAATTTTTCCGCCACCGCAATCAAAACCTGAATGGCCGCTTCGGTGACTTCCGGCCCGACCCCGTCGCCGGGCAGAACCACAATATTTTGACTCATGCCCGTGCCGCCTCAAATTTTGCAATGTCATCTTCGCAATTTTGTAAAAACCCCAGAGGATCCACACCATCCAGCAAACAGCGCCGCCCAAAGCGTTCAATTTCAAAGGATTGCTTCCAAACCCCCGGACGCGCGATTTCACAGCGCTGCAGATCCACCAGCACGTCCGCCCCCGGATTGGCAACCAGATCGGCATGAGTTTCAGCGGAAACCTCAATGGGAATAATACCGTTTTTCAAGGCATTACTTTTGAAAATATCGGCAATTTTGGTGCTAATAACCACTTGAAAGCCAAAATCGGCCAGTGCCCAGGGCGCATGTTCGCGCGAAGAGCCACAGCCAAAATTATCGCCGCCCACCAAAATCTGGTGCTGGCCCGCATCACTGCCCGCAAAGGGGTCCGAATTGCGCGCCATACCGGCCTCGTCATAACGCCAGTCATAAAAGGCGGCCCGGCCCAGCCCATGACGACTGGTGGTGGTTAAAAACCGCGCCGGAATAATCTGGTCGGTATCAATATTGTCCTGCGCCAGCACCAGAGTTTTCGATGTCAACGTAGTAAATCTTTCTGCTTTTGATGGATTATGCGACACGGGGTGCCTCCATAAAGGGGCGCGGGTCAGCGACCTCGCCCCAGATTGCACTGGCCGCCGCCGTAGCAGGCGAGGCCAGTACGGTGCGCGCGCCCTTGCCCTGACGACCTTCAAAATTACGGTTCGAGGTCGAAACAACTAATTGCCCCTGCTTTGCCATATCGCCATTCATGGCAATACACATGGAGCACCCCGGGATACGCCATTCTGCCCCCGCCTTTTCAAAAATTTCATGCAAGCCTTCACTTTCGGCTTCGCGGCGCACCTGTTCCGAGCCTGGCACAATTAGCATGCGCACATCCTTGTGTACCTTGTGGCCCAGCAACACCCGGGCGACATCGCGCAAGTCATTCAACCGCCCATTGGTGCACGAGCCGACAAACACCACGTCAACTTTTTCGCCCATAATCGGACGACCCGGCGTAAAGCGCATGTAATCCAGGCCACGGCGTTCCACATCGCTGCACGGATGCGGGGTGAGACTGTCCACCGCCATGCCCATATCTGGGGAGGGGCCATAGGTAATCATCGGGGCCATAAAACGTGCATCCAGGGTAATTTCCTTATCAAACACCGCGCCCTCATCGCTGTTCAGGGTTTTCCAGCCCTCAACAGCTTTATCCCAATCGGCACCCTTGGGGGCGTGGTCGCGCCCTTTCAGCCAAGAATACGCCACATCATCGGGGGCAATCACGCCGGCGCGCGCGCCGGCTTCGATGGTCATATTGCACAAGGTCATGCGCTCTTCCATATCCAGCCAGCGCACCGCTTCCCCGGCATATTCGATCACATGACCAACACCGCCACTGGCCCCCAGCGCGGCAATCACTGCCAGCGCCATATCCTTGGCACTGGTGCCTCGGTTCAGCCGTCCATTGATGGTGACGCGCATGGATTTTGGCTTAGCCTGAAGAAGGCATTGCGTGGCCAGCACATGGCTGACCTCGGTGGTGCCAATGCCAAAGGCCAGCGCCCCAAAGGCACCATGGGTGGCTGTATGACTGTCGCCGCACACAATGGTCATGCCCGGTAAGGTCAGGCCCAGTTCGGGGGCCATAACATGAATGACGCCACGGTACGGGCTATCCCAGCCGTAAAGTTTGATACCAAATTTGGCGCAGTTATCTTGCAAGGCCTGCACCTGAAGGCGCGTATCCTCGCTGGCATAAACCGGCTGGCCATCAGCATCCAAAGGCACGGTGGGCGTGGAATGATCCATGGTGGCAAAGGTGCGCTCGGGGCAGCGTAATTCTAGGCCACGCTCCTTTAATTCAGTAAACGCCTGCGGCGAGGTCACTTCGTGCACCAGATGGCGATCAATATAAAGAACGCCCGGTTGTTCATCGGTTTGCGCACAAACCTGATGGCTATCCCAGACTTTTTCAAAAAGGGATTTTGACGCGGTTTCAGGCGACATTGCTAACCTCCTCACTGACCGGCTTACCAATCGGTTCCAGCCAGCCTTCGGTGTCTTCGGTTTTACCGTTAAAGAGGCCAAAGAAGGCATCTTGTAATTTTCGGGTGATCGGCCCACAGCCCTTGGCATGGGTTTTGGTGCCATCGACCGAACGAATGGGCGTAATTTCGGCGGCGGTGCCGGTAAAGAACAGCTCGTCCGCCACGTACAGAATTTCGCGCGGCAAAGCCTCTTCACGTACCTCATAGCCCATATTTTTGGCCAATTTCATAACGCTGTCGCGGGTAATCCCGCTGAGGATCGAAGCCGAAGCCGGCGGCGTATAAAGCGTGTTGTTTTTGACAATAAACAGGTTTTCTCCCGCCCCTTCGGACAGGCGGCCATCCACATCCATAGCAATACCTTCAGCATAGCCATTGCGTTTGGCCTCGCGCGAGATGAGAAAACTCGACAAATAATTGCCCGCCGCTTTGGCCCCCATGGGCAAAGTGCCCGGCGCCGGGCGGCGCCAGGACGACACGCACACATCCACACCGTTCTGACGACCCGCCTCGCCTAAATATGCCCCCCAGGGGAAGGCGGCAATGGCCACATTAACGGGGGCATCTGGCCCCGGGGCTACGCCAATATCGCCATAACCAAAAAAGGCAATGGGGCGCAAATAAGCGCTGGAAAGGTTATTGACCTGCACGATTTTGCGGCAGGCTGCGACCAGTTCTTTTTCCTCGAACGGAATGTCCATGGCGTAAATCCGCGCTGAGGCAAACAGCCGGGCAATATGTTCGGTCAGACGAAAACCGCACGGCCCATCCGGCGTGTCATAAACGCGAATACCCTCGAACATTGAGGTACCATAGTGCAGGCCATGACTGAGCACGTGGGTGGTGGCCTCGGCCCAGGGGATGATCTGGCCATCGCGCCAGATATAGTCTGCTTCTGAAATACTCATAATAATCTCCAGACGACCGCTTAGGCCGCATCTTTTTCTTTTGTATCTGTGTCACTATCCGCGGTAAGGGCAGGTTTTTCCTGCCCAAAGGCATCACGATTTTGGGCCGCAGCGGCGCGATTAATTGCGTCCACATAGGCCTCGACCCCGGCGGGGATTACATCGCGGGTGCGCGAGCGGCCACCAAAACGGGTGCCGTGAATGCGCAAGACAATATCGGCAATGCAATCGGTACGACCCTTGGCCCCCACATGATTAATCCCCAACTCTTCGACCGTGGCACTCAGGCCGGTAATGTTTTGCACCGCATTAAAGGCGGCATGGATTGGCCCCTCGCCGGTGGCAATATCGGTGACCAGACCCCGGTCGGGGTGTTCCAGCTCGACCCGGGCAAAGGGTTCCGCCTGTGCCCCATAGGCGGCGCGCATTTCCACACGTTTTAACTGCCAGACGGCGCTGGCTGATCCAGTGACACCGGAAATCAACCCGATCAACTGAGCATCAGCAATTTCCCCAAACTGGTCCGCCATGGCCTTGAACGCCACAAAGACGGCGGCCATACGGTTGTCATCGATTTTAAAGCCTAACTCTTTGGCGCGAGCGGCCAAAGCGTGCTTGCCGCTGTGCTTGCCCAAAATCAGCGCATTGCCCGGCAGGCCAATGTCTTCGGGCGTCATGATCTCATAGGTGCGCCGGTCGTTCAGCACCCCGTGCTGGTGAATGCCGGCCTCATGGGCAAAGGCATTACGCCCAACAATAGCCTTATTGCGCGGCACTGGATTGCCGGTCATTTTAGACAGCATGCGGCTGGCTGGATAAATTTTGGTGGTATCAATATCAATATCCACGCCAAACACATCCTTGCGCGTGGCAAAGATCATCATAACTTCTTCCAGCGCGCAATTTCCTGCCCGCTCGCCAATGCCGTTAATGGCCCCTTCCACCTGCATGGCCCCGGCACGCACCGCCGCCAGCGAATTGGCCACTGCCAAGCCCAGATCATCATGACAATGGGTACTGAAAATTGCATTTTCCGCGCCGCTGACAGTGCTGATCAAATGGCGAAACAGGTCATAGATCTCATCGGGTGTGGTATAACCGACCGTATCGGGAACGTTTAGCACCCGCGCCCCGGCCCTGGCGGCGCATTCCAGCGCCTCAACCAGAAACTCACGTTCGGTACGAATGGCATCCTCGGCGGAAAACTCCACTTCATCGCAATGATCCGTCGCCATGGTGACCGAACGATGGATAGCGGCCAGCACCTCGTCCCGGCTCATGTTTAACTTGGCCTTGCGGTGGATCGGGCTAGTACCCAAAAAGATGTGGATGCGACTTTTGTCCGCTGGTTCCAGGGCTTTGCCTGCGGCCTTAATATCGTTCTCTGTGGCCCGGGACAGGCTGCAAATGGTTGGCCCTTCGATTTCAGTGGCAATGCAGCGCACAGCATTGGCATCACCGGGGGATGCAGCGGCAAAGCCAGCCTCGATCACATCAACACCCAGATCGCACAACGCCCCGGCCATCATCAACTTTTCTTCTGCGGACATGGAAAAGCCCGGTGCCTGTTCGCCATCACGCAAGGTTGTGTCGAAAAAGGCAATCTTTTTGCCTTGATCTTTTTTGGTTTTATCCTTCGCCATTTTGGCCTCCTGCGCGCTTCTTTGTGCTGTCCATGCCGCCCAAAACCCGGCGCACCCCTACAAGTCTGTGAATTTGCCGTCTCAGCACGCCAATATCGCGGCTGGCATCGCGAGCCATAACGCCCAGATCCAGACTCATATTCTCCTGCGCACTGGCGGACGGCAGGCTAATGCTGCGCACGTCATAGCCACGGCGTTCAACCAGACCGATAAGGCGCAAAATCGCCCCTTCGGCGGGTTCAAATTCGATGTGCAAGATTTGCGTGTTCATAATTTACGCTCCATCATTTCTGCATTGGATTTTCCAGGCGGCACCAGCGGCCAGACATTTTCGCGCGGGTCGATCCGCACATGGGCCAGCACCGGGCCATTGGTGCCTAAAAGACGTTTAATGGCGGCGCTGGTCTGTTCGCGCCGCGAAACGGTAAAGGCTTCGATCCCGAAAGCGCGCGCCACATCGGCAAAATCAGGATTGTCATAAAGATCCACCTCGCTGTAATTGCCGTCAAAAAACAGCTCCTGCCATTGGCGCACCAGCCCCAGCGTAGAATTATCAAACAGCACGATTTTCAGCGCCACCCCATAGCGCCGTATGGTGGCCAATTCCTGTATATTCATCATGATCGAGCCATCGCCGGTAATGGTGACAACACAATCATCAGGCCGGGCCAGCTTGGCCCCGATCCCGGCGGGAATGCCATAGCCCATGGCCCCCAGACCGCCCGAGGTCAAATGCGCTTCGGGGCGGGTGAAATGGCAATGCTGTGCCACCCACATCTGGTGTTGCCCCACATCACAGGTGGCCACAAAGCGTTCCCCTGCGGTGCGCGACAACTCTTCCAAAAAGGCCGGAGCAAAAATGCCGGCACCCGGGGCATCGCTATAATTAAATTTATGCTGTGCGCGCAGCTTTTGCGCCCGTGCCCGCCATAGCGAGATGTCTAAAATACCCACCGCCAGACTTTCCAGCGAGGCTTTCAGATCGCCCTTCACGCCAGCATCCGCATCACGCAATTTGCCGATCTCGGCTGGGTCGCAATCCAGATGGATCACCTTTGCACCGGGCGCAAAGGTGTCCAGTTTGCCAGTGGCACGGTCATCAAAACGAGCACCGCACACCAGCAACAGGTCTGCCTCCTGCACTAGAATGTTGGCCTCTTTGGAGCCATGCATGCCCAACATGCCGTAAAAATCGGCATTATCGGTCGGCAAAACGCCCAGCCCAGTCAGGGTGGAGACCGCCGGAATACCAGCCAGCATGTTAAAACGGCGAAGCGCCGCGCCCGCTTTGGCCTTAACAACACCGCCACCAATATAAAGTACTGGCCGCTTTGCCCGTTTTAACAGCGTTTCGGCATTGGCAATCGCCACCGGATCCGGCGCGCGCTTGACGGCGCGTTTCACCGTAACAGGTTTTGTTTCCGCCACCCTTGCCTGCGCCACATCCTTTGGTAAATCAATCAACACCGGGCCTGGGCGACCAGAGGTGGCAATCTCGAAAGCTTCGGCAATAATGTGTGGAATGTCCTCGGCGCGGCGCACCAAAAAGCTGTGCTTAACCACCGGCAAGGCCATGCCAAAAATATCAATCTCCTGAAAGGCATCGGTGCCCAATACCGTTGTTGGCACTTGCCCCGTAATGGCAATCAGTGGCACAGAATCCATGAAGGCATTGGCAATGCCTGTCAGCAGATTGGTAGCCCCGGGGCCAGAGGTGGCAAAGCACACCCCGGCCTTGCCCGTAGCCCGCGCATAGGCGTCGGCGGAAAAGGCGGCGGCCTGTTCATGGCGCACCAGAATATGTTTTAACCCAGAGCCGGGCAGCGCATCATAGAGGGGCATGATGGCGCCGCCCGGATAGCCGAACACCGTGTCCACACCCTCGCCCCGCAAGGCGGTGACGACCAGTTCCGCACCCGTGGGGGTGAGGTTCTTTTTGGGCGGCGTCTCTGGCGAGAGTGTGCTTGGGATGGCGTTCATGGGTTCGTCTTTCTCTTTTGTGTTGGCTTAGGGTCTGGACCCTAATTTGCGTCGGGTTTCAGCCAGGCCATATCGGCCCGCAGACGTGCGCCGACTTTCTCAATCGGGTGGTTCAAGTCCTTTTCCATCAGGGCCTGATAGCGCGGCTTGCCAGCTTGATTTTCCAAAATCCATTCGCGGGCGAAATTGCCGTTCTGAATATCCGCCAGCACTTCGCGCATGCGGGCGCGGGTTTCATCATTAATGATGCGCGGTCCCGAGGTCAGGTCGCCGTAAATGGCTGTTTCTGAAATGAATTCATGCATTTTGGCCAAGCCGCCTTCATACAGAAGATCGACGATCAGTTTCAGCTCGTGCATGCACTCAAAATAAGCAACTTCGGGCTGGTAACCGGCCTCGACCAGGGTTTCAAAACCGGCAATGACCAATTCGGTTGCCCCGCCGCACAGCACCGCCTGTTCCCCAAAAAGATCCGTTTCAGTTTCTTCGGCAAAGCTGGTTTCAATGGCCCCGCCTTCAACCCCGCCAATGCCCTTGGCATAATCGCGAGCACGTTTCGCGGCCCGGCCAGTGGCTTCCTGGTGCACAGCAAACAGGCACGGAACACCACGTCCGCGCTCGTATTCGCGGCGCACCAGGTCGCCAGGACCCTTGGGGGCTACAAGGATCACATCAACTCCTTTTGGCGGCACAACGCGGCCATAATGGATGGTAAACCCATGGGCAAAAAGAATCGCATCACCGGCACTTAAATTTGGCGCAATGCTGTCTTTAAAAATCTCTTCATGGGTCAAATCTGGGGTCAGCATAGCGATCAAGCTGGCCTCGGATGCGGCCTCAGCCGGACGGGCGGTGCGCAAACCGTCTTGCGTGGCGCGTTGATGACCGGCCCCGCCCTCGCGTACGCCGACAACAACATCAAAGCCGCTGTCACGCAGGTTCAGGGCATGGGCGCGGCCCTGACTGCCATAACCAATAATGGCGATGCGGGCTTCACGATGGGAAGGGGCACTGGCCCCATTTTGAGCATTCATTACTATTTCTCCGTAGGTATGATTGTGGTGACGGCCCCTTTGGCAGCCGAGGAAACAAGGTGGGCGTATTTGTCAAAAACACCGCCAAAGCTGCGCCGTTTGGGTGGCGTCCACTGGCTGCGGCGTGCGCAAAGGTCGGCGTCTATATCAATGCGTCTTTGGGCCGAATCGATACGGATGCGATCGCCATTACAAACCAGCGCGATGGGGCCACCATGGGCCGCCTCGGGGGCGCAATGACCAATGACAAAGCCCTTGCTGGCCCCGGAAAAACGCCCATCGGTAATCAGGGCCACATCATCAATGATGCCTTGGCCAACCAATGCCGCCGTTACGGCCAGCATCTCGCGCATACCGGGGCCACCCTTTGGCCCTTCATTGCGAATAATGATCACATCACCGGCTTCAATGCCGCCGGTTTGCAGGCTGGCAAAGCAGTCTTCTTCGCTTTCATAAACCTTAGCTGGGCCTTCAAAAATCTGATCAATACCGCCCGAAACCTTTAAAACTGCACCTTCGGGGGCCAAATCGCCATACAAAATGCGATAGCCACCGCTTTCCTTTAACGGATCAGCGATGGTGCCAATGACCGTCTGGCCCGGTGTTTCATCCAGATCATCCAGTTCAGCAAACAGGCTACGCCCGCTGACCGTCGGCGTATCGCCCAACAGGTTCGCATCGCGCAGACGCGAAGCAATCAGGCGCGTACCGCCGGCCATAAAGAGGTCGTGGGCCAGAAATTGACCGCTGGGTTTCAGGTCGGCAATCACCGGCGCATTTTGCGCGGCGTTGTGAATGGCCTCCAGATCAAAATCCACGCCCGCTTCATGGGCAATGGCCAGCAAATGCAAAATGGCATTGGTTGAGCCACCCGAGGCCGAAGCGGCCAGCACCGCATTGGTCAAAGATTGTTTGCTGATGAACTGGCGGGCGCACACGTCGGCTTTGGCCAGCTCGACAATGCGCTTACCGCACGCCTGTGCCGCCTTATTTTTATCCGGGTGAATGGCGGGAATATCGTTCGCACCCATGGGAGAAAGACCCAACATGCTCATCGCCATGGCCATGGTGTTGGCGGTGAATTGCCCACCACAAGCCCCGGCTCCGGGGCAGGCGGCGCGCTCGATCGCGCCCAATTCCTCTTCGCTCATCGTGCCGCTGGCTTCGGCGCCCACGGCCTCGAACACATCCTGGATCGACAAATCCTTGCCATCCAGATGCCCCGGCATGATCGAGCCACCATAAAAAATCAGACCAGGAATATTCATCCGCGCCAGAGCCATGGCCGCCGCCGGAATGGTTTTGTCGCACCCCACCAGAATGATGGCGGCATCCAGAGAGTGGCCACGCACGGCCAATTCGATGGAATCAGCAATTACTTCGCGAGAGATCAATGAGGCGCGCATCCCCTCGGCGCCCATGGTCACCCCATCGGAAACCACAATGGTGTTGAAATCCACGGGCCGTGCACCGGCGGCCTCAATCCCTTTGCGCACCGGCCCGGCCAGCATATCCAGATGCATGTTGCACGGCGTCACCGTGGTCCAAGTATTGACCACGCCGATAATCGGCGCATCGAAATCCTTGGTTTCAAAACCTGTGGCGCGCAACATCGCACGGGCCGGCGCATGGGCCGGGCCTTTGACAATGGCATCGCTGCGTTTTGATGGTGGGTTAGGCATTGAAACTCAAATTCCTTGATTACGCGCATTAAAAAACCCCGCTTCCTTGTGGAGAGCGGGGCCAGAAAAACGCAATTTTTGTTTACGTTAAACCGTGCTCCCCGCCCCTGTAAGGACGACGACGATAATTAGGCTGACAAGAACAAGAGAGTTGAGCACAAACACGTTCTGACGAACCGTCAGAACGTGGGCTTTGGCTTCCAAATTTTTCGCGAATGGTTTCACGAACATCTCTCCGATTCACAACTTCGCTGTAACGCACAACGAACTGTGTTGATGGCTTATTACCGCGCTGATTTGGTTACGCAAGTACTAATTTGCGTAAAAAACACAAAAAAAGCATTTCTGTGCAATTTTATCACAGCAATGCCGCCTCACAGGAATAAATTACCCCTGTGGGTTTATCGATGGTCGACCCAGCTTTCACGGGTTTCGCTGTATAATGCCCCAGCCCTGCTCCGTTAAGGTCATGCAACCGCTCCTTGCAGCCCTTCATTTTCCGTAAAGCCAAAGGACAGGTTGAGATTTTGTATGGCCTGTGAGGCAGCGCCCTTGAGCAAATTATCCAGCACGCAAATCATAACCGCCCGCCGCCCGCCCTCAGCAAGGGAAAAGCCACCCACTCGCGCGCCAAACGTGTTGACAATATCACGCACCTGCGGCGCTTCATCGCTCACGGTAACAAAGGTCTCGCCCGCATAGCCCTGCGCATAGAGCGCGCGTAATTCATCTACCGTGATGGGGGCTTTAAAACCAAGATTAACGGTCACCGACAACCCACGGAAAAACGCCGCCACATGAGGCATAAAATGCACAGACGTGCCCAGTTGGTGGCCGATTTCACGCTCGTGCATGTGGCCGCTCAACCCATAGGGCATGAAATTGTCTTTCAACATTTTTGGGTCGTTTTTGGGTGAAGGCGTGGTGCCCGCGCCGCTATACCCCGAAACCCCAAATACCGCTGGCGGGGTGCAAAGGCGCGAAACCATAGGCGCAATGGCCAATTGTGCCGCCGTCGCATAACAGCCTGGATTAGCAATCAGGGCCGCGCCGCGTAACGCTTCGCGGTTCAGTTCCGACAGGCCATAAGCCCAGTCATCGTCAAATCGATAATCGGCGCTCATATCGATAAAGCGCGTTCTGGGTGTGGCCTTTAAGATCACCTCTACCCAGGGGGCCGCCACGCCGTTTGGAAGCGCCAGAAACACCAGATTCGCCGCGCGTTTTGCCGCCTCATCCGGGCTTAAACTTTCAAACATTGCGCCATCAAAACCGTCAATTTTCGTGCCCGCCTGTTGACGCGAGGAGGCATAGGCCAGCTCCAGTTTTGGATGCGCTTTAATCAGTTTCAGCAGCTCACCACCCACAAACCCGCGCGCGCCGATAATGCCAATGCGCTTTTTATCCGCCATTAACCTTGCCCGGATTTATCGGTGAATGATGGTGGTATGGCGGCAATAGTTTCAACATATTGTCCGATTTTCTTCCAGTCGTTTGTGCCGCGCCAAAATACCCGCCAATCCCCTTGATGGGCCGAGCCTTGGGCATTGGCATGGTAGAAGGCGTTAAAGCTATTATCAGGGTGCGAGCGCCAAAACAGCACCGGCGCCGCCTCAACCAGTTCGGCCCAGACGGCAGCGCCCAGCCCTTCGCCGCGCGCATCCTCATCAACCGCAAACTTGTCCAGATACAGCGCCCCCGGCAAGGGTATCAAAATGGCGGCAGCACGCATTTGTGCCGAAACAATCGCCCGCTCCAGCGGTAAATCATCCCAGTAAGACGGCGATAATGTACGCCCAAAGGCCGCCTCGATCAGCGTGCCTAGACGCCCCTGATCCAGCTTGGCCTTGTCGGTCAGAGTCAAAATTTGCTCGCCCCGACGGACCAGCGTACCGGACCCGCCATGGGTGAACAATTCTTTGACCAGTGCGCCCGGACGCGTTATCGCCACCGAGGCCCCCAGCGGCAGATCACTCAGCAAATCTTTGATCTGCGCCAGTTTCAAACGCATACCGCCGTTTAACCAGTCCTGTCCCATCAGCCGGTCATAATCATTGGCCAGATGGATAAAGGAAATCGGCTCTCCCTCGCCATCCAGAATGGCCCCGGTGCCGGTCAGGAAGATGATTTTTTGCGGGCGCAAGGCTTTGGTCAGCGACGCCACCAGCGCATCAGCATTGATGTTCGCCAGACGCCCATCTGCGGTTTCGCCCACGCAGGTCAGCACCGGAATAGAGCCTTCATCGGCGGCTTCGTGGATGCTGCTCAAATCCAGCTCTTTTGGCGCGCCAACACGGCCCAGATTTTCCTCATCCACCAGATCAGCCAGCACCGCCCCGGCGCCAATGGCCGTGGCATGCCCGCCCTTGGCACGGATCGCGCCCAGCACATCTAATGTCAGGCCACGCAAAGTACTAGCGATTTCGTGCATCGCCGCATCACCAGTGATGCGCAATCCCTCGTGACGGGCGGTTTCAATGCCTTTGGCCGCCAAGGCTGCATCAATTTGCGGCCCGCCGCCATGCACCACAATCGGGGCCAGACCCAGTTTTTGCAAAAATGCCAAGGCCCCGGCCAGCGCCGCCATTTCATCACGCAAGATGGCCCCGCCAACCTTGATCACGGCAAAGCGCGCCCGGTCCATTTCAGAGAATTTTTGCAAATAGGCGCGCACTTCGCGCCCTTCGCTCATGCCTGAAAGAAGCTGGCGAATGACCTGACGGGTTTGTTTGGCCTCGGCATCAAAATAATCAGTCATCGGGCGCAAACACCTTTTCATAAACCGCAAAGGCCGCCATCAATTGGTCATGGCTGACCCATTCATCCACCGTATGGGCCTGTTCAATATGCCCCGGGCCAAAGACAAAAACCGGCGTGCCTTGCGCAGCAAAAAGCGCGGCCTCGGTCCAAAAATCAACTGGATCGCCCACTGGCAGGCCCAGGGCCTGCGCATAGGCGCGCGCCGCTTCACCGGCGGCACCTTCGGGTGATAAAACGGGCAAGGTATAGCTCATCTTGAAGCTGTCCCAGTGATCCGCCGGGGCCAGGGCCTGTAATTCACGGGCCACGTCCTCGATGGCATGACCCGGTCCCGGACGCACCCCAAAGCGCAAAGCACAGTCTGGCGCACAGATATTGGGCTTAATGCCCCCCTCAATTCGGCCAGGATTAAAGCGAATGCCCGGCAAGACGCCGCCCTCGCGCTCGCTGGCCCGGGCCAGATCAGCGGCGGCATGCAACCAGTCGGCGGCCCGCGAAATTGCACTTTCATCGACACAACGGACATCACTGCCGTGCATGGAGGTGCCCGCAAATGTCACCGCAAAGCTGGCAATGCCGCGATGGGCAAAGACGGCCCTTGCCCCGGTTGGCTCGGACACGATCACCCGGGCAAAGCCATGATCGCGCGCGGCAAACTCGCTAACGCACAGGCCAGCGCCGTTTTCCTCGTCCGTGGTAAAAAGAAACGCCGCCGGGGCCTCGCTGGCCAAAGCAGCCTCGATGACGCACGCTGCCGCGCCTTTAATATCGCAGGTGCCAAGGCCCACCACCCGGTCAGCCTCGCGCTGCATGGCAAAGGGGGAATGGGTCCAGCCCGGGGCATGGGGCACGGTATCCATATGCACATTAATCAGGGTTTTGGGTGCACCGCGCACCGCCAATATCTGTACACAGCCTTCTCCCATATCGTGTACATCAATATCAAAACCCGGTAATTCATCGCGCAAAGCGATGACCAGTGGGTGCGCACCATCCATAGCGCGCGGCGGATTGCGCGTATCAATCGCCACCAATTTTTCCAGCCGGTTCAGAATGGAAGACAGTGTTGCAGACATTATTCAGGATACCTTTTTCTTCTCTTTGGCCCATGCTTTGACAAGGTTCAATGGCAAAATAGCCTCAACTGCACCTGTGCCGAGCAATCCTGTAACCAAAGAGACGAGGAAAAGAGAGTGTTGGCACAAAAAAACGGCGGCACCTATGCACCGCCGTTTTCCGTCTTCAAACAGTAAATGTCTATTCGACTTTATTGCCGTCGGCGTCCCAAATTTCGAGCGGGCCGAGGTTAAGCGCCTCAATCCCGTCACGAATTTTGGCCACATCACCAACAATGATCCAGATCAGTTTTTCCGGCACGATGACCTTGCTTTGGGCATTAATATCATCGGTGGTCAGGGCTTCATATTTTCCCTTCAGACGCCTCGGATAGTCATAGGGGCGTCCATAAAGTCTGGAGGACATCAGGCTGTTCAAAACAGAACCTGCGGTTTCATACTGCCCCGGCAGGCTGTTGGTGTTGTTCTTCACCACCTTGACCAGCTCTTTGGCGCTCGCGGGGCGCGTTGTTTTGAATTCCCTGAATTCCTTGATGAGTTCAGACAGAGACTCGCTGGTCTTATCGGTTTGCACCGGCGCATAAACCAGCCATGGACGCTGGCCCTTGGCCCCTTGGGTAAAGGTATAAGCGCCATAGGCCCAATGCTTGTCCTCACGCAGGTTCATATTGACCCGCGCGGTGAACTGGCCACCCAGAATGTCATTCATGGCATCAATGGTCAGCGCCTCGGGTGCCGTTCCCGGTGGCACCAATTCGCCAGCGAGAATTAGCGTTTGTGGCGAATGTTTTTTATCAATCAACACCACTTTGCCGGATTCGGGCAAAGGCACCATGCCGATGTTTTTGGTCGGCTTGGGGGTGGAAGGCGCTTTCCAATTGCCAAACGCCCGGTTCAGTTTGGGCACAATTTCATCCAGCGTGGTATCGCCCACCACAAACAGGGTAGCATTATCGGGGCGCAGCCAAGTGTTCTTGAAATCTACCAGATCCTTGCGGGTGAGAGACTTGATCGATTGCACAGTGCCCGAGCCGGTAAAAGGAACGCCATAGGCGTGATCCTTGCCATAAAGGGCAGGCGGCAATAGACGCAGCGCCAATTGCACCGGCTGGGATTTCTCCCGCGCAATATTGGCAATCCAGCGCTTGCGCACCCGTTCGATCTCTTCGGAGTCAAAGCTCGGACGCAAGACCACATCGGCCATTATATCCAGGGACGGTTCCAGGTTTTCTTTTAGTGCCGACAGCGTCAGCGTGGAAGTATCCAACCCTGAATTGGTATTCAAATTGGCCCCAAGGGTTTCCAGCTTCTCACTGAGGTCCAAAGCGCTGAGCTTGCCCGCACCCTCGTCCAGCAGGGACATGGCAAAGGAGGATGTCCCCAGCTTGCCGCCCTGATCGGCCCCGTAACCGGCATCAAATTGCAAGGCGATATTCACCACGGGCACGGCGTGACGCTCGGCAAAAACCAGCTTCATACCATTAGCCAACGTGGCTTCTTGCACTGCCGGGAAGGTCAGCTCTGGCAAGGCTCCAACGATTGGAATACCTGCCGAACGATCCACATCGCTTTTGGCCACTTCATGCTTGCCAAAAGGCAGAACCTTGAGCTGGTAATAAGGTTTTCCCGCCCATTCACGAAAGGCATATTGCACCGACCGGGTGTCAGCAGCATTTAGCCAGTTCAACCGGGTTTTATAAAAACCCGGATCACCCGCATAAATCGCACCTTCGGCCAAGGTGACTGCTTTACCGCCAAAACCGCCTATGCGTTCCAGACCGCGCACCGCCCGGGCATTGATTTTGGTCTTGGCACGTTTTAGCTCATCACGATTTGGACCTTTGGAAAAAAAAGCAGACGTGATCCGGTCAACAGACTTTTCAACCTCATCCAGATCAGCACCGGGTTTTGCCGTCACATCAATCGTGAAAATGCTGGCCAACTCGTGCTCTTCCACGGAAACGTCAATATTTGTCGCCAACTCGCGCTCATAGACCAGTTCCTTATAGAGGCGAGAGTTTTTACCGTCGCCCAGAACCGAGGCCGCAAGGTCCAGCAGCGCCTTGTCCTTGGTGGCCCGACCCGGCACCGCCCATTGGCGATATATGCGCGCCTGTGGCACCTGGTCCATAATCACTTCGTATTTATTCTCGGATTTGACCGGCACCCAGGATTTAAGGTGCGGCAGTGGTGGTCCGGCTTTAATGTTGCCAAAATACTTTTCCACCTTCTCGCGGGCGATTTTGGCATCAATGTCGCCCGCCAGCACCAGTATGGTGTTGGCCGCGCCATAATATTCATTAAACCAGCTTTTCACATCCTCCAGCGAGGCCGCATCCAGATCGGCCATCGAGCCAATGGTACTGTGATGATAAGGGTGGCCTTCGGGAAACACACCGTATTGCAGGCGATATTGCGCCATGCCATAGGGCTGGTTATCGCCCTGGCGTTTTTCATTTTGCACAACGCCGCGTTGCTCATCCAGGGTATCCTGATCAATGGCACCCAGCAAATGGCCCATACGATCGGATTCCATCCACAAGGCCATATCCAGCGCCGGTGTGGGCACAGTTTCAAAATAATTGGTCCGGTCATACCAGGTGGTGCCGTTCATGCCAGTGGCCCCGACGGCTTCAAAAGGTTCAAAAAATTCGCCCGGATGGTTTTCCGAGCCATTAAACATCAAATGCTCGAACAAATGCGCAAAGCCGGTCTTGCCGCTTGGCTCGTCCTTTGAGCCAACATGATACCAGATACTGACCGCAACAATGGGAGCTTTGCGATCTTCATGAACCACAACACGCAAGCCATTAGACAATGTGAACGCTTCATAGGGCACCTTGACATCCGGTGCCTGCGCCGAGGCAACAGAGCTTAGTGCCGATGCAGCGCCTGCAACCAAAATTCTTCTCAATGCCATTATGTTTCTTTGCCTTTTTACGAACGCCCCCGGCGTTGCCTGCAAATATTTTATTGGTATTCGTTTTTTCACAATGTGCCGCAAAACGATCCGGTAATGCAAGGTATCAAAAATGGATTTTGCATGCCTAAAGATAGCAAATTTAAATCAATATGGGAATCCCTGAGCTATGCAGAGGTCTCACCTTACGATTTTTCCCTTGTAAGGCTGAGCGTGACGCATATCCAAGTCACTCATCTGGGATTGGATTTTGATTAAGGCCTTTCCATTTGATCGCCAATGTATTCCAAGCCCTGAAATATGCGACGGCACTCTTGTCCTCTAAACCAAGCAAGCCACCAGCAGTTGTTGGGGTGTTGGCGGTGATAATGGCCTTATTATATGCTCTTGAGGCTGGCAGGCGTTCTTTCAGGTTGATGAGGGTTTCTTAGGTTTTGCGGGTGATCAGTGGAACCGAAAAGCGAATGCGTGCCGCCTCTTCTGCCCGTGTTTCTAGGTGCTTAGTACCGGCATTATACGCATAACCATTTGCGGCATAATTATTTCTGGATATAATTATATCCCCTCCCCAAAGGAGAGGGGATATACGCCAACTATATTTAGACTTGGAATTTAAATCATGCTTCCACAGGAACTCATTCGCGCCAAGCGGGACGGCAAGACGTTGCGGGGCGAGGATATTGCCGCCTTTGCGGCGGGKATTGGCGATGGCACCATTTCCGAGGGCCAGATTGCCGCCTTTGCCATGGCKGTATTTTTTAACGGCATGAGCCGTGATGAGTGYGTGGCSCTGACGTGYTCYATGCGCGATAGTGGCATGGTGATGGACTGGCAAAGYGCCGGKATMGACAAGCCSGTGCTGGACAAGCAYTCCACCGGCGGKGTGGGCGATAATGTCTCRCTGATGCTGGGGCCRATGGTGGCCGCWKYGGGCGGTGCRGTGCCAATGATTTCCGGGCGTGGCCTTGGCCATACCGGCGGCACGCTGGACAAGTTYGARKCYATTCCCGGCTATCAGGCCATTCCYGATCAGRACACCTTYGTTCGTGTKGTCAAAGAGGTGGGCTGCGCCATTATTGGCCARACGGCGGCTTTGGCCCCGGCKGATCAGCGKTTTNACGCCACYCGYGACGTKACCGCCACGGTRGAATCGGTGCCGTTGATYACCGCKTCCATAYTGTCCAAAAAACTRGCCGAAGGGCTGGACGGGCTGGTGATGGATGTGAAATGCGGCAATGGGGCCTTTGCGTCTGACGAGAAATTCGCTCGCGATCTGGCAACAAGCCTTGTTGAGGTTGCCGGTGGAGCCGGGGTGCGCACCAGCGCCATCCTGACCGATATGAATGAACCGCTGGCCAGTGCCGCAGGCAATGCGGTTGAAGTGGTCAATGCGGTGCGTTTTCTAACCGGCGAGGCGCGCGATCCGCGACTGGAATACATTACCATCCAATTGGTGGCGCAGATGCTGCTTTCCGGGGGCTTGGTCGGCACCCACAGCGAGGGTGAAAAGAAAGCGCAAGACGTGCTGCAAAGCGGTGCGGCGGCTGAGGTTTTTGCCCACATGGTGAGTGCCCTTGGTGGGCCTGCCGATTTTGTTGAAAATTACGAGAAGTATTTGCCTGCTGCGCCGGTGATTATGCCTGTGCCTTCGCCAAAAACGGGCCGCGTCTGGGCCATGGATGCACGCGGCGTTGGTCTTGCGGTCATTGGGCTTGGGGGCGGGCGCACCCGGGCTGATCAGAAAATTGACCATGCGGTGGGCTTTACCGCTCTCGTGGGCGTGGGCGCGGAAGTTGTGGCGGGCGCGCCTCTTGCCATGGTCCATGCGCGCAGCGAAGATGCCGCAAATGAGGCTATTTTGGCCTTGCAGAAAACCTATACCATTGGCGCGACAGAGGATCATTTTGTGCCGCAACCAATGATTATCGCCCGTATTGAGGGAGAAAACGCATGAGCCGTGTACTTGTCTGTGAACTGGACAGTCTGGGGGTTGGGGCCTCAGCGGATGCCGCTAGCTTTGGCGATACGGGGGCCGATACGCTGGGCCATATCGCCGAGGCTTGCGCGGCGGGCAAAGCTGATAAAGACGGCTTACGCGCCGGGCCTTTGCACATTCCCAACCTTGTAAAGCTGGGCATGGGCGCGCTGGTCGAGGCCAGCACCGGACGCACGCCCCCGGGGATGGAAGGCGAGGGGCCTTTTACCGGCGCCTGGGGCTATGCCATTGAAACCAGCCACGGCAAGGACACCCCTAGCGGTCATTGGGAGGCCATGGGGGCACCGGCAACCTTTGACTGGGGCTATTTTACGTCATCTACCAACAGCTTTCCGCCCGAATTAGTTGATGCGCTGATCCGCGAAGCCGATCTGCCGGGCGTGCTGGCCAATTGTCATGCATCCGGCACCGAGATCATCAAAGACTTTGGCGAAGAGCACATGAAGACCGGCAAGCCGATCCTTTATACCAGCGCCGATTCGGTGGTACAGATCGCCGCCCATGAGGGCAGTTTTGGTCTGGAGCGGCTGTATGAGACATGCCTGATCGCGCGCAAACTGGCTGACCCTTATGATGTAGGCCGGGTGATTGCGCGGCCCTTTGAAGGCACCGGCCCCGCCGATTTTTCTCGCACCAATGGGCGGCGCGATTATTCGGTGCCGCCACACAAGCCGACCTTGCTTAACCGGGTCAGTGAGGCGGGCCATGAGGTGATCGCCATTGGTAAAATTTCCGATATTTTTGCAGGCTCTGGCGTTACTAAAAAAGTACCGGCCTATGGCAATGATTCCATTTTTGATGTGACGCTGGCGCAAATGCAAAGCGCCCCGGATCACAGCTTCATCATGAGCAATTTTGTTGATTTTGATATGCACTTTGGCCATCGCCGTGATGTGCCGGGCTATGCTGCTGCGCTAGAGGCATTTGATAAACGCCTGCCGGAACTGATCGCCATTTTACATGAAGGCGACATGGTGATCCTGACCGCCGATCATGGGTGCGACCCGACCTTTCCGGGCTCGGATCATACCCGCGAGCATGTCCCGGTGTTGGCCTTTGGACCCAAGGTCAAGGCCGGACCGCTGGGCGCACGATCCACCTTTGCCGACATTGGCGAAAGCGCGGCAAAATGGCTGGGCGTGCCGGGCTTTGGTACAGGAACAAGCTGGGTATGAGCCTGCCGCTGGTTGATCTGCATTGCCACATAGAAGGTGCCGCGCCGCCTGATCTGATACGCAAGCTGGCCGCGCGCAATGGCGTGCGCCTGCCCGATCATATTTTTGACGATGATGGGCATTACCGCTGGACGAATTTTCAGCATTTTCTGGGTGCCTATGATGTGGCCTGTACGGCCATTCGCACGCCGCAGGATTATTATGACCTGAGCTATAGTTATTTTAGCAACGCCGCCGCGCTGGGTATGATTTATGGCGAGGTGTTTATCTCGGCGGACCATGGGGCCAATGGCGGCATTGCTTACCCAGATATGGTGCAGGCTATGGCCGAAGGACTGGGCAAGGCCCGCGAAGAAAGTGGTGTGCAGGGCCGTTTTATCCTGACCGCCATTCGCCATTATGGCATTGAGAAATGCGAGGCCACGGCCAAACAGGCGCATCGCCATCCGCACAATCTGGTCACAGGCTTTGGCATGGCCGGGGATGAACATTTTGGTCAGCCCGCAGATTATGCCCGCGCCTTTGATATTGCCCGCGATGCGGATATGGGCCTTACGGTTCATGCCGGTGAAGTGTGCGGCGCGCACAGTGTGCGTAATGCGCTACAGGCTTTGCGCCCATCGCGGATCGGCCACGGGGTTCAGGCGATCAGTGATACTAATTTTCTCAGGCGTCTGGCGGGCGAGGGGATCGTGCTGGAGGTCTGCCCGGGTTCAAACATCAAGGTTGGTGTTTATGGTACTTACGCGCAAAGCCCGATCAAGTGCTTGCAAGATGCCGGAGTGAAACTGGCGCTGGGGGCGGATGATCCACCCTATTTTCATACTGATATTGCCAATGAATACGCGCAGGTTCAAAAGGCCTTTTCTTTTATCGACGATGATATGCGCGCCATCAGTCGCACCGCCATTGAGGCTGCCTTTTGCGATGAGCAGACCAAAGCGGACCTGCTTGGCAGAATTCAGGTTTCGCCCTAGGCGGCCACGCGTAATTTTAAACACGAAATACTACCCATAGATGTCATCACCCCATTTATTCGGGTGATCCAGCTCTGTTTTCACTATCTTCTGGAGTACCGGGACAAGCCCGGCAATGACATCAGAGCAGATACGGCTGGGTCAAGCTTAGGCGCAAAAGCTCTAAGCGGTCACACGTTTGCGATCATTCATCCAAAACGCAACCAGCAAAGTTGCAAGAACCAGTGCCTGACCGATAAGACCTTGCCAGGTCGGATATATCCCGATGATTTCAACGCGGGGTAGCCATGCGCTCTGGGCGATGCCCACCCACCCGGCTTCTTGCAAGGCGGCAATACCTTTGCCAGCAAGAACAACCGCCAGAATGGCCATGAGAAACGAGCTGTAGAGGAAAAACTGGGTGATCGGCAGGCGCTTGCTATAATTCATCAGTACCACAGCAATGACCCCTAGAACCGCAATAGCGGTGCCAAGGCCGGATAGAATGGCAATGGCATTACCCTGGTTCCAAAGCGCAATCAGAAACAGTATCACTTCAAACACTTCACGATAAACCACCACGAAGGCCAAAAGGAACAAAACGCCAGCCGATTGCCGCGACAGGGCATGGGACATCTTGTCCTTGATATATTTCTGCCATGCGGCGGCCTGGCTTTTGCCCTGCATCCAGATGCCAACAAAGACCAAAACGGCGGCGGCCAATATTGCCCCTATGCCTTCGGTTAATTCCCGGCTGGCTCCGCTGATCGAGATAAAAGTACTGGCCGCCGCCCAGGTCAGAACGCCAGCAACCAGAGCAAACGCCCACCCGGCATGCACGTAGCGGACTTCCTTTGGCCGGTCCGCTTTGTTCAAAAAGGCCAGCATGGCCACCACGATCAGAAGGGCCTCGACCCCTTCACGCAGCAAAATAGTAAAGGCAGCAATAAAACTGGCACCATTGCCGGTTTTACTGGTGGCAAGGCGGGTTTCAACCTTGCCCAGCAAGGCCGTCACATCCTGGATTTTGGCTTCTACATCTGCGATGGGCGCATTTTCGCCAATCAGACCCCGCATCTGGATCATAGAGCTTTCGACCTCTCGCATCAGCGTCGAATCCTTTACCCGCAGGACTGGCTCAATGGGTTCAAACCCGTCAAGATAGGCCGATAATGCCAGTTTGGTGGCGCGTTTGCGCTCGCCATTCCTATAGGCCTTCAGCGTTTGCGATAACCGTTCTTTGGCAAGGGAAAGCAGGGTGCCCGTTGATGAACTCACAGATTGCGGATTGTTCCGCAAATACGCCATCAGTGCTTTGGCCTTAGTTTCACCATAGGTTTGGGAGAGCTGGCCCACTGTTGCCTGGGTTATGGCGGTAAGATTGGGAAATGCCGTGCGAATTTCTTGGTCATTCTGCCATATTTGCTCGCCCTTGCGTACATCATCCTGACTGAAGGACAGATCGCCAACATAAAAGGCCAGCGCCCATCGGTCCTCAGGGGGTAAAGCCGCATAGCTCTGCATTGCTGTGCCGTCCAGTCCCTGGCTAATGACCTGATAAAGTGAAAATAAGCTGCGTTTGTTGGCTCGATCCGGATCAGCAAAGTTGATCGGCGGCGGTTGCATGCCTTGTGCGTCTGGGCCATTTGCCAGGCCAGTAATCCCATGACAGGAGGCGCAAGTATCAGCATATAGCGACTTGCCGCGCGCAAGATCAGGCAAGGTAGACGGCGCAAGAGGAACCGGATAGGCCGTGATAAGGGCATTGGCGAGCGTATGAGCCGCCATGGCAATTTCACTGGCCTCTGCCTTGTTGGCGATGGTCGCTTTTAGGGCATTTGCCTGCGTTATTAGCTCTGGTTTTGCCACTGTCGGGGGCAGGTCTGCCATGCCACTGGCCACTGTGTCAGCAAATTCGTTCATTTCTGCAAATTCAAAATCGCTGATGATCTGGCCGTTTTGCACTGCCGCAGGATAGTCCACCGCAATGTAATCTAGGAGCCGCCAGATGGTCTGGGCATAAGAAGCAGATTTTTCGGCATGTGCAGTGGGGGCCGCTGCGACAAACATGCCAAGTGAAAGCATGAACAGAGCCAGATACCCAGTGATACGCAGTTTCATTAATTTACCAATCTAGTTTTGCAAATGGTTCGCAATTGCAACTGTTATCATAGCGTATGGTATGGTCAAGCCTTCCTTGACACCAGTGTCAAAGAAGAGAGGCAAAAGCACACATAAACACCGAATTTCAATTAACAGGAAGGGTGATGTCAAAATTATAAAATACGTCAGTCGACCTGAAGAAATACTGTAATACATTGTATTTACATCGCTAATGTAAAGATGGGTCAGGCCTGATAAGAGAGCGAGAAAGTGTTTGCAACTCGCATTTATGTGAATGCACCTCTTCAGCCTGTGACAGGACGCCGCAGGGAAGGCAATGTTTGGAATGGGGTGCTGGCTTCGCCTGTCTTTATGCGCAGGCGCAATACGTTGCGCAGCAATGAGCAGGTTTTAACAGGTGTATTCAGTAGGGAAACTTGGTGAGCCCGTCCGGTTTCGAACCGGAGACCTACTGATTAAAAGTTTGAAGGTGTGGGCTATACGGGTTTTCCGATAAGTGCCTAGAGTGTTGAAATTATGCGATAAATAAAATTTCTAGTTTCCGGGATAGTCCTTGAGTTTCCCCTAATTTGGTTGCACGGATTGATTTGCAACCAAATTAGGCACGCCATAAAACCCAAATTGACCAAGCGCATAGTGGATGCCGCCAAACCCGGCACCTTGCTTTGGGATAGAGAGCTTCCCAGCTTCGGGCTGCGCACCACCAAGGCAGGCACGAAAATCTATGTGCTGAAATATCGGTTCCACAATCGCCAGCGCTGGTTCACCATCGGCCAGCACGCCCCCCCCCATAACCGAAGGCGGGATTTTGACGCCCCAAGCGGCAAGGGATGAAGCCAATGCCTTGCTGGGCCGTGTGAAGGCTAGAGCACTTTCTGTTCAACATGGTTTGTATCCTGCGGTCTTGAAGTAGTTTTGGCATTCTTGCGGTGTGTACAGGTCGCATATTTCACCGACGGCTT
>NVVV01000038.1 GCA_002733495.1 Robiginitomaculum sp. | reverse complement strand
CGCTCTTCCTTAAAGAATGCGAATGGCGCTTCAACTATGGCCCGTCAGACCAGCTCTTGAAAACCTTGCGGAATTGGCTCAAACCATACCAGAAAAACTGAATCTTCTATGCCAGCTCCTATTTTTTGGCGTTATTATACTTGACAAACCCGTGCTCGGCGATGGTCGTTAGTCTTTGGGTGGCCTCAGGAACCAAACTATCATGCCACCAACAATAAATATCGCGCCGATGATATGTCCCTCACCGACGCTAACGTCCACAGGTGGTGACCAAAACCCGTTGTAGGTTGGCCAATACCAACTCATGACGCCCGCCATGCCAAGAACAACCGCAAAGCCTTTATTCACTGCCTTGGTTCTCCACTTTTTCCTCGGGTGACTTGGGCTTTTTCGCAATCTTGCCTAATAATTTATCAAACTGCTTTTCGTCGTCATCCGTTTCCAGATCGCGTGCGGCTTGTTTGAATTTGTCGGATTGGGATTCAGCTTTTCTTGCCAAGGTTTAACCTCCCTTGCATCGCCGCTTCGGGTTCGCGAATTTTCAATAGAGGGTCGCCAACCTTGCCGCTCTGTTTGATAAGTCCACGGTCAAATGTTTCCAGTGTTTCGATGCCAAGATTGAGCGCCGTTGCAACATGGATGGCATCTTTAGGCTTGATGCTATTGTCCCAAACCAGCGTTTGTGCACTTTCCGCTACCTTGCGGGTAACATTGTATAACCGGATGTAGGATCGCCTGAAAAATTTTTGAAGATTTTCTGCCTTATCCTGTGATAGCTTTTTCTCGCCTCGCATCCACAGAACCTCGGCAAGCGTTAGAGTCGAAGTGACGATCAAAACTTCACCTCGTTCCGCCTGCTGGATAACGCCGTCACATTTCTCAGCCTTGCCGGTTTCATCGTTGAACCAGCCCAAGAAACAATCGCTATCCCAATATACTCGCTTTACCGTCATGCCGCAAAAATGCCTCGGACTTCGGAGGCGGTGGGAAGTTCGTCATCTTCCGGCAATATATCTATTTCGGTTGCTTCAATACTGATTGGCTTGCCATCCCGGCGATAGTGGATTTTTCCAGTTATCTCGACGCGCTTTCTGAAGCTGGCAAAAACGGTTTCGATCATCTTTTCTGGCACAACGCAGCTAATCGGCTTCGGATAAAGAAAATCCTGCACTCTTATCTTCAATGCACCACTGGCGTCCTGTATGGCTTCCAAGCGCCCCTCAATAGTTCCATGATCGTAATAATCAGTTTCCCAGGATTGCTTGATCGCCTTGGATATTCCGGACCCAATGGGTTTCGCCTTTCGCTTTATCCAAACGCGATAGTTGGATTGATTATTTGCGCGGCCAGCAATTTCGGATAGCGAGTTTAGGTGATTGACAGCCCTTTCGGATAAACCGGAACCCTGAACGTCACCGCTTGCGAGTGCATCAATGCCATAACGGGCCTTTTCGTAAATCATGGAGAGGCGGGAAGCGGGGGCGTGAGCGCTTGGCTCTAAACCGATAAGATTACTGCCTTCTTTCACGACTACAGCCCAATCTATTTTGGTTCCGTCGCCCTCTTGGCCATGCGCTATTTCTTTAACATAACCGAAGAAATTTCTGACAGCCGCAACAAAGTCATCGGGGGAGACTTCTCCTCCAATATCAAGCGTTAAGTCAGTAGGTATTTCAGTAGCTTTTGCCATGCGTGTCGTCGATCTCCAATAAGAATCTACGCGCCCAATGAGTCCCTGTAAAGAAGCCTCTTGCCAACAATTCCCATAAGAGCGTTGTTAGACCGTCCACAATCATCAACTTCTAGACTCACACGATTGTTATAACGGAAATCATATTCCGCCAAATATCTGTGCAAATGCTTCTCGCTGCAATGCTGATAAATGCCTTTCATGCCGCGCTTGAAAATGCTGAAAAATCCTTCAATCGTATTCGTGTAGATGGGGCCATCGACATATTGGCCTTCCCCATGATTGACGCTGAAATGATATTCAAAGCCCTTGCCGATTGGCACATATTGCTTGGCCTCGTCTGTTATAAACCAGCTTTCGCGTGCAACATTCTTGTTCACGATAGGGCCAATTTCAGAAACCTTTGTGGTGTTAATCGGAAAGGAACGAACAGAGCCACCACGCTGCACAAGGGAGAGCACCGCCATCTTGTGAGATGTGCCACGGCGTTTATGAAAGCCCTTCTTTCTGCCAATGAATGTTTCGTCAACTTCAACAGCCTTGCCAGCACCGCCCATAGGCACGTCCAGATCGCCAGTACGCATAGCCTCACGAATACGATGGGACAGGAACCATGCGCTCTTGAGTGTGATTTCAAGCGTTCGGTGAAGCTGGTTGCTGCTAATGCCTTTCTTGCTGGAACACATCAAATGAATTGCCTGCAACCACTTGTGAAGTGGGATATGGCTTTCCTCAAAGATGGTGCCAATGCGCACGGTGAACTGCTTGCGGCAATGGCCGCACTTATACAGGCCGTGACGCTCAACGCCTTGTGGGTTTTTCTTGGAAGGTTTGGAGCGGACGCCCTTCAAGGGATATGCCTTTTCCATACCGCCACAATGCGGACAGACCGGGCCGTCAGGCCAGAGAACGCTTTCCACATGCTCGAACGCTGCGGCTTCATCATGGAAATATGGACGAGAAAGGATAGACATTTTCGGCTCCTGTAACCTGTTGACTCTTATATAGGATTACCGATTGGGTTTGTCAAGTATAATAACGCCTATTTTTTTATTTGGAATCGTTATTTCTGAATATCGGTATGTATAAATGCGACTCCCCTTATTTGGTGCGAAACGAAGCTAAGTCCTGCATACGGTTAATAGTATGAGCATGTCAGCAGCTCTGATTTTCCTGTAAAACTTTAGAAAATTGCTCCACAACCCACCGGGCATAGTATACTCATAGCCTACTTGCCCCCCTTGCCATCTGCTCCAAATCATACTAGAACATAACATGAACTTTTGAGGTGCGATTCACGATGGTCAAGCTTGCTACGCTTTTTGTCTGCCAGTCCTGTGGGGCCAGTTTTGGCAAATGGGCGGGGCGCTGTGAAAGCTGTGGCGGGTGGAATTCTCTGGTTGAGGAAACGCTGGACATCGGCCCCACTTCCACCGCCCCAAAGGCCCGCCCCAAAAGCACACGCGGCCTGACCTTTCATGATTTGCAAAGTGCTGAGCCACCTTTGCCGCGCATGCGAACCGCCATTGCAGAATTTGACCGAGTTTGCGGCGGCGGTGTTGTGCCCGGCTCGGCCATGTTGATTGGCGGCGATCCAGGCATTGGTAAATCCACCTTGTTATTACAGGCTGCGGCGGCACTGGCCAAGACCGGGGCCAAAGTAGCCTATATTTCTGGCGAAGAGGCCATTGATCAAATCCGCAGCCGCGCCCGACGTCTTGGCCTTGCCGATACCGATGTCATGTTGGCCACAGAAACCGCGCTTGGCCCAATTCTGGATTCGCTCAAGCGGGAAAAGCCGGACTTTGTGGTCATTGATTCCATCCAGACCCTGTGGAGCGATGCGTTAGGTGCGGCGCCCGGCACCGTCAGTCAGGTGCGTGCCTGTGCACAGGAACTGACCCGATTTGCCAAAAAACGCGGCTGTACAATTGTTCTGGTGGGCCATGTGACCAAGGATGGCCAGATTGCCGGGCCGCGTGTGATCGAGCACATGGTCGATAGCGTACTTTATTTTGAGGGCGAGCGCGGACACCAGTTTCGTATTTTACGCGCGGTAAAAAACCGCTTTGGCCCCACTGATGAAATCGGTGTGTTTGAAATGTCCGATGCAGGCCTGCGCGAAGTGCCCAACCCCTCGGCTTTGTTTCTGGATGGCCGCGAAGGCAATGCCAGTGGCACCGCAGTTTTTGCCGGGCTGGAGGGCACGCGCCCGGTGCTGACCGAAATTCAGGCTCTTGTGGCCCCGGCGGCCTTTGGCACGCCGCGCCGCGCCGTTGTCGGCTGGGACAATAGCCGCCTGGCCATGGTGCTGGCTGTACTGGAAACCCGCTGTGGATTTTCCTTTGGCGGCAAGGATGTGTATCTGAATGTCGCCGGCGGGTTGAAAATATCGGAACCAGCGGCGGATCTGGCGGTGGCGGCGGCGCTGATTTCCTCGGCGTTGGATGTGCCTTTGCCGCCCAAAGCCGTGGTTTTTGGCGAAATTGCCCTTTCGGGTGATATTCGCCCGGTTTCGCGCATGGCGACCCGTTTGAAAGAGGCCAACAAGCTGGGATTCACCCGGGCAATCGGCCCGGTAAACACGAAAACGTCAAAAACTGAGTGTAATTTTAGTTGCACCATTGCGAAAATACGTAAATTGAGCGATCTTATAGACTTGATCGAACCTGGTGAATCGATCGCAACCCGGGAGTAAGGGTTTGGACGGCAGCACAGTAACCGCTTTTGATGCCTTCGCGCTTGGCCTGTTATTTCTATCAGGCATATTGGCGCTGACGCGCGGCTTTGTGCGCGAAGCTCTCTCGGTGACCGCCTTTGTTATCGCCGCTCTGGCCACCATTTTTACCTATCCGGTTTTTAAAATCCCCATGCGTGGCCTGATCACACCGGGATGGGCCGCCGATGCGGTGACCATCGCGGGTATATTCATTCTGGTCTATATGGCCGTTACGCTGGTAACGCACCGCTTTACCGATGGATTACGCGGCGGCTCCGATGTCGGGGCGCTGGACCGCAGCGCCGGTTTTCTTTTTGGCGTGGTGCGCGGCATGGCCTTACTTGGACTGGCGCTGATCTTGTTTAACCAGCTCACCCCGCGTGACCGCATGCCCGGTTGGCTGGTGGGGGCACGGCTCTATCCGGCCATTAATGCCACGGCACGGGCGTTGCAATCCTTGGCCCCCACGTCTGCGCCGGTGAATGACCGCCCCATCACCGCCTCGCGCGCGCCTGCGCCGTCGCGGACAGTAAAGCCAAAAACCGCTGATCAGGGCTATAAACGCACCGAGCGCCAAAGCCTTGACCAACTCATCTCGACATCAACCGAAGATGATACCGACAAGGGAGAAAAAAAGTGACCCGCCAGAATATGCCTCAAGACTGGCCACCTTTGCTGATCGATCCATTGGATGACAAACCCCGCGACGAATGCGGGGTTTTTGGTGTCTATGGTCTGCAGGATGCGGCCCCCCTGACGGTGCTGGGCCTGCATGGCCTGCAACATCGCGGACAGGAGGCCTGCGGCATTGCTTCTTATGATGGCAAGCGCTTTCACTCTGAACGCCATATGGGACTGGTGAGTGATAATTTCAGTGATATGGACATGGCTACCCGTCTGCCTGGCGATGCAGCCATTGGCCATGTGCGCTATTCAACACAAGGTGAAACGGCGCTGCGCAATGTTCAGCCGCTTTATGCAGACCTGAAATCCGGTGGCTTTGCTGTCGCCCATAATGGTAATCTGACCAATGCCCGCGCCCTTCGTGCGCAACTGGTTTCCGATGGGGCCATTTTTCAGTCCACCTCGGATACCGAAGTGGTGTTGCAATTGGTGGCAAAATCCCGGCGCACCCATCTGGTATATCGCTTTATAGATGCCTTAAAAAAGATCGAAGGGGCCTATGCCCTGGTCGCCCTGACTAACAAGAAACTGATTGGCGCGCGCGACCCCTATGGCATTCGTCCGCTGGTTCTGGGCCGTCTGGCCGGTGCCCCTGTCTTGGCATCCGAGACCTGCGCGCTGGATATGATTGGCGCGAAATTCGAGCGCAATATTGAACCCGGCGAAGTGGTTGTCATCACCAAAGACGGGGTGCAAAGCTATCATCCTTTTGCCAAAGTCCGCCCACGCCCCTGCGTATTTGAATTTGTATATTTCTCCCGCCCAGATTCAATTGTCGATGGCAAAAGCGTTTATGAGGTGCGCAAGCGCATGGGCAAGCGCCTGGCCATTGAACATCCGGCGGATGTAGACGTGATTGTGCCGGTACCCGATTCCGGCGTGCCCGCAGCGCTGGGCATGGCGCAAGAGGCGAATATCCCGTTCGAGCTGGGTATTATTCGCAACCATTATGTGGGCCGCACGTTTATTCAGCCCAGCCAGTCCGTGCGCGATATGGGGGTACGCCTGAAACATGCCGCCAACCCTGCCGTTCTGGCCGGTAAACGGGTTATGCTTGTTGATGATTCCATAGTGCGCGGCACCACGTCGCTGAAGATTGTGCGTATGGTACGCGAGGCCGGGGCGACGGAAGTTCATTTTCGCTCGGCCAGCCCGCAAATCCGCTATCCTGATTTTTATGGCATTGATATGCCCAATGCCGATCACCTGTTAGCGGCAAAACGTAGCCTTGAAGAGATGAAAAAAATGCTTGAAGTGGACAGTCTGGGGTTTTTATCCGTTGACGGCCTCTATTGGGCCATGGGGGAAGAGCGCCGCCAAACGGATGCCCCGGCCTATGCCGACCATTATTTCACCGGCGATTACCCAACCCGCCTCACCGATTACGAGCAACACAATGCCGACAAAGCCAAGCAATTATCCCTGCTGTCTGAAGTCGCCTAAGGTTTAAAATCATGACCTCACAAACACAAAAATTCGAGGGCAAAATCGCCCTCGTCACCGGCGCAACACGTGGCATTGGCCGGGCCATTGCGCTCGCCTTTGCCGAACAGGGCGCGCATATCATTGCCATTGGCCGCACCCAGGGGGCCCTGGAGGAGCTGGATGATGCCATTGAGAAAACACCGGGTTCTGCCTCTTTGGTGCCTGCAGATTTGAAAGATATGGAGGGCATAGACCGCCTTGGCGGCGTTATTGCCGAACGCTGGGGCCATCTGGATATTCTAATCGGTAATGCCGGGCAATTGGGCATGATTAGCCCAACCGCCCATATCGACCCCAAAAGCTGGGCCGATGTGATGGCGGTAAATGTCGAGGCGAACTGGCGCCTTATCCGTTCCATGGACCCGCTATTGCGGGCCGCCCCGGCGGGTCGTGCGGTGTTTATCACCTCGGGCGCATCGCGTAATCTGCGGCCATTTTTTGCGCTTTACAGTGCCTCAAAAGCAGCGTTGGACGCCATGGTTACGTGCTATGCCAAAGAGGTGGAAAAGCTGCCCTTGCGGGTCAATCTTCTAAACCCCGGCCCCACACGTACCGCCATGCGGCAAAAACTGATGCCCGGCGAAGACCCGCTAAGCGTCACTCCCCCCGAAGACATTGTGCCTTTGTGCCTCGAATTATGCAGCCCCGATTGCACCCGTAATGGGGATTGGGTTGATTTTGCAAATTGGAAATCAGCGCAGGGGTAATTTGCGGTTTATTCTCTTCATCCTTCGACAAGCTCAGGATGAGGGTATTTATTATGCAGCCTCATCCTGAGCTTGTCGAAGGATGGCAATAAACGCGGTTAAACCGCGCGGGAATGCCGCCCCGCACTCATCTGCCAATGGGTATCAAATGAGGCCCCAATATTGCGCACAAACACCCGCCCCTGCGGCGTAACGGTGATCTTGTGGCCATCAATGTTCACCAGACCATCAACGGCCAGCGGCATCAGCTTTTCCAACGCATCATCCAGTGCCCCATCTGCGGCCCCAAAGGCGGCGGTATGCGCATTAAGGTCCAGCGCCATCGTGCTCATCACCGTCATGATGGCAGCGCGGCGCATAGCATCCTCGCCCGCAAGCGCCACCCCTCGCGTTATCGGTAATTTTCCCGCGTGAATGGCCTTGCGCCACTGATCCAGCGCCGGTGCGTTTTGCACATAACCCGGCCCCAGCGCCCCGATAGAGGACGCCCCAAGGCCCAACATGGTATCGGCGGTATCGGTGGTATAGCCCTGAAAATTTCGGCGCAAAGTGCCTGCCATTACCGCCTTGGCCATGCTGTCATCCGGGTGGGCATAATGGTCAAACCCTACGGCAACATACCCTGCCCCCTCTAATACCTGACCAACCATACTGGCTTCGGCAAAGCGTTCCTCCATGCCTGGCAGATCTTCTTGTTTGATCATTTCCTGATGCTTTTTGAACCACGGCACATGGGCATAACCAAACACCGCCAGGCGGTCCGGGCGTAAGGATATGGCCAGTTCTGTACTGTGTTTTACGTCCTTAACACTTTGCCCCGGCAGGCCATAAATCAGATCAAAATTAATCGCCTGCACCCCGGCTTCGCGCAGCCAGTCCACCGTATCCCTGACCAGTTCAAATGGCTGAATACGATTTATCTTTTCCTGCACATGCGGGTTGAAATCCTGCACACCCAGCGAGGCACGCGTCACCCCGGCTTTGGCCAGCGCGCAGGCCTTTTGCGCACTCATGGTACGCGGGTCAATCTCGATGGCCAATTCCATATCGGCACGCGGGCCAAAGGCGGATAGAATTTTAGCGGTTATCGCGGCAAAATCCGTATCGGTCAGCATGGTCGGGCTGCCACCTCCAAAATGCACATGGGCCAGCCCCCCATGATGCTCAGGCAAGGCGGCGGCCAGCAAATCAATCTCGGCCAGCATGTCCTGTGCATACGTGCCTACGCGGTCATAGGTATGCGCGACGGTAGTATGACAACCGCAATACCAGCACATTTTTTGGCAAAACGGGATATGCACATAAAGCGATAATGGCTCGCCCGGCGCAATCTGCGCCAGCCAGAGACGGTAATCAGCCTCGCTTATGCCATCGCTGAACTGCACGGCGGTGGGGTAGCTGGTATAGCGGGGCACTTCGGCCAGAGCATATTTATGGTGTTCGGCTTTCATGACGTGCTTTTGCCCTCTCGCCGCTCAGTGCGCAATGCGACTAATTGGCCGTATTCCCTATTCGGATTTTTTGCCCTCATAGGGATTGCTGCCGGCTTTGACGATCAGGCGGATGGGCACGCCCATCAGGTCAAAATCATCACGCAGACCATTAATCAGATAGCGCTTGTAAGCCGGGGGCAAATACTTGGCGCGCGAGCACATCAACACAAAGGTTGGCGGGCGGGATTTGGTCTGGCTGATATAGCGCGGCTTGATACGTCGCCCCTGAACGGCGGGTGGCGGGTGGCGCTGTGTTTGGGCTTTCAGCCAGTCATTCAGATCACGGGTTTTGACCTTGGCATTCCAGTCCTTGTATATGCCCTCGATAGCAGGCATCAGGCGTTTCAGCCCCCGGCCTGTCAGGCCCGATAATGTGACCAAGGGCGCGCCGCGCAATTGCGGCAACAGGCGGGCCAGACGCTCTTTCAAATGCGCCAGCAATTCTGCCTTGTCCTTGACCAGATCCCATTTGGTAATGGCAAACACCACCGCGCGGCCTTCGCGCTCGGCCAAGTCGGCCAATTGCAAATCCTGTTTATCCAGCGGTGATTGCGCATCAATTACCACCACCACAACCTCGGCAAAAATAATGGATTTGAGGCTGTCGCCAACGGCCATTTTTTCCAGATGGTCATTGATTTTAGCTTTTTTACGCATGCCCGCCGTATCAGCCAGGCGCACAGGGCGGCCATCCCATGACCAGTCCACCGCAATGGAATCGCGCGTCACCCCGGCCTCTGGCCCGGTAATCAGGCGTTCTTCACCAATCAGGCTGTTAATCAGCGTTGATTTACCCGCATTTGGCCGGCCAATAACGGCGATACGCAAAGGCTTGTTTGCGGCGTCTTCGTATTCGTCCTCTGAGGGATCAGCATCCAGCCCCGCCGACTTGGCGGCATCCAGAATGGCGGTGAATAATTCCCCCATGCCTTCATTATGTTCGGCAGAGATCGCCACAGGCTCGCCGAGACCCAGCGAGAAGGCATCCAGCAGGCCATCACGCCCGGCCCGGCCTTCGGTTTTATTGGCGACCAGTACCACGGGACAGCCGGATTTACGCAATATTTCGGCAAAGACCTGGTCCAGAGGGGTTATGCCGGTACGCGCATCGACCAAAAATAGGCAGATATCCGCATCTCTCACCGCGTGCAGGGTCTGGGCACGCATATCAGCCTCTATCCCCGTTTTGGCCAGTTCCAGCCCAGCGGTATCGACCAGAGACAAATCCATATCACCAAAGTGGCCAAAACCTTCGCGTCGGTCGCGCGTAACGCCCGGACGGTCATGTACCAATGCCAGCTTGCGCCCGGCAAGGCGATTAAACAGCGTTGATTTACCCACATTTGGGCGGCCAGTAATAGCCAGTTTTAAAGACATTATTCAATCCATGGCGCCATTTGCGCCCTTCTGCCTTATCGCAGCTTGTAAAGGTTCGCCTTGTCAGAGAGCAGATAGAGGCTTTCATCGGCAATGATTGGCGCAATGAAAAACGCATCCTTATAACGCGTTTCGGAGATGGTTTCGCCGGTTTGCGGCGAGACTTGCAATACATTGCCCAAAGAAGAAACCAGCACCAGCTTACCCCCGGCCAGTACAGGACCAGCCCAGGAAATACGCCCTTTACGCTTTTTCTCTTTGCGATAACGCGGCAAATCGTGGACCCAAAGGACACGACCATTATGACGCGAAAGTGCCGAAACCTGGCCTTCATTGGTCACCACAAAAATATTATCACCGGCCAGCCAGGGCATATTAATACCACCCACCTGACGAGACCACAAACGGGCCCCAGAGCGCATATCTACGGCGGCAAGAAGGCCAGAATGACTGATAGCAAAAACGGTTCGGTCAAAAATCACCGGCGCACCGGCAATATCGTTCAGTTCAGCCAGCGCCGTCATACCAGCCTGACGCGTCAAGGATTCGGTCCACATTTCACGGCCATTTTGTACCCGCAAGGCTACCAATTCGCCCGAGGCAAACGGAGCCACAACAATTTCGCCATAGACTGTTGGGCTGGATGCAGCCAAAATCCGCGCAGGCTCCGAAATTCCTTGATAGGTCCACAAAACTTCGCCCGTATCGATATCAAAGGCGTAAAGCTCATCATCCTGAGTCACGGCAAACATGCGACCATCCGCAATGCTGGGCGTGCTGTGAATAGGCGTTGGCGTATAGGTGCGCCAGATCTCTTCGCCGGTTTTCACATCCAGCGCCGCAGCCAGGCTGTGCCCGGAAACTAGATAGAGCCGCCCGCCAGAGACTGCCAATCCGCCGCCATAACCTTCACGTGCAGCCCCAAAGCCAATGCGAAACACACCACGCCAACCGGCATCAAAGCGACCGCGCCGGTCTTCTTTTGGTATTTTTTTACGTTCTGGCAGAACCGTTTTTTTCCATTTTGTGCTGCCCGTCTCAGTATCAATAGCGCG
The DNA here is from genome assembly GCA_002733495.1 of Robiginitomaculum sp. Taxonomy (GTDB): domain Bacteria; phylum Pseudomonadota; class Alphaproteobacteria; order Caulobacterales; family Maricaulaceae; genus Robiginitomaculum_B. The sequence goes on along the minus strand of NVVV01000038.1, from coordinate 13,698 downwards.
GATTGCACCCTTAGCATCAAGGACATAGAGCGTTTTTCCCGCAATAACCGGCGGTGCAACTATGCGCCCCCGTGTGTAGCTAGATTTGCCAATGCCGTGTTTCCAGACCTTTTCAAGATTTCCCTTGGCACTAAGGTGTTGTGGTGCATGGCTAGGGAAAGCCCCTGTTTGCGCCCAGTCTGCGTTTACATAAGGCGTCGGCAGGGTAATCAATGTCTTGTCCGCATCCTCATCAACCTGCAAGGACTGCTCGAAGGTCAAAATGGAAATGCGCTGTTCTTCGTCAGGTAAGGCCCCTTGTTTAGCCTTTTTCTTCTCTTCGTTGCCGCCAACAAATGGCAGAACCTTTGCTACCTTACCAATGGTTGAACACCCGCTGACCAACACCATCAGCGCACAAAACCCCAGAGCTATGCGTTTCATTGTGTGGCTTCCTTATTTTCTTCTCTCTCTTGTCCCGTAACAGCTTGTGGTTCAGGCCCAAGCAAAGCCAGTGCCTGACTGGCCCGGTTGCGTGCCCCAGTTGGTGCATCCAGCGCAAACGAAAGATAGTTATAATCTTCGCGCGCCCGACTAAGATTGCCTTCTTCAAAAGCCTTAGCCGCCAGCAATTCGCGGGCGGTGAAGCGAAACGGGCGCCCTGGCCCGGTTAGCAGAGCCAGCTTGGCGTCCATGTCGGCCAATGAGAGTTGATCAGCCACAACCATAACCGCGCGAAGCTGGGAAATATCCTTGTATAGCGGGTCTGAAAATTCATCTGCAGCTTGTGTATAAAGCGCGGCGGCTTCGGCCGTTTTTCCAGCCTGAGCCTTGATCGAGGCCAGTTGCATCAACGTCAGGCCGCGATACCCCTTTGAGGCCCCGTCCTTAAAAGACTCAAGAGCCTTTTCGGCCCCGGCATAATCCCCAGTGGCCAAAAGCCTAGATGCCGCCGTATAGCGCTCAGCCGCATCGGCCTTTTGCTGGGTGGTGTTCCATTGCCACCCCTTATAGCCGCTGACACCGAGCACAATGGCCAGCGTCACAACAATAATAAACGGGCGGTAACGGGTGAAAAGTTCATGCGCCTTGTCGCGGCGCAGTTCTTCATCGACTTCATTAAATACATCTGACACGGAGTACAAACCTGTGGCTTTGACGGGCGCAAAGTGCGACCCCAATTACTGGCGGCTGAACCTATCCTCACATTGGCCGAACAGCAACCACGTAAAAGCGGTCAAATGCGCCTGGACGGCAGAAAATAAGTCAGGCTAAGAGCCACCATGGCAAACAGGATCGCCACCAGACTTTGCCCGCCAATTGTGTCAAAAATCTGCATAAGGGCTGCATTTTGAAAATGCAGGCCATCGGCCAATTGCTCCATCTGACCGGCAGCAATGGCCGAACCACTGGCACCGGCACCGCCCAACACCATATTGCGGGGCGTCAGAACCTTGCTCAAGCGGCTTTCCACGCGCTGGGTGAAGCGTTCATCAGGCTCGATCTGTGCGTCGGCTTTTTCAAAGGCAGCGTACAGGCGGGCATCAAATCCATCATCAGGGGTCATCATACCTTCACGGCCTCCTTTTCTTCGAGCAAGGTCCGCATCTTGGCCTTACCCCGGTTAATATGGGACTTCACCGTACCGAGCGGCAAATCCATGACATCAGAAACTTCACTATGGCTCATTCCAGAGGAAAAACACAAGACAATCGCCGTTCTTTCCACTTCGCTGAGATGGCCAAGAGCGCGGTCAAGGTCCATGGCATCGCCCTGTTCCCAATTATCACTGCGCTCTTCAATCTCCTGATGCACCTTAAAGCGCTCCATGGCGGCACTGGCGGCCTTGCGTTTTCGTATGGCCTGTAAAAATTCGGTATAGGCAATCCGGCATAGCCAACTTTTGAAACTGCCTTTGCCGGAAAATGTGCCTATCTTGCGATAGGCCTTGATAAAGGCGTCCTGCGCCAGATCATCGGCCAGTGCATGATTGCCGGTCATCCGGGTCAGCATGGCCCGCACCAGCGTCTGGTAACGCTCGACCAACTGGCCAAAGGCATGCTGGTCGCCCGTTGCAACGACCAGCGCAGTCAGTTCAATATCTGATGCAGACATCCCCCTTCGCTCCGATCAGCCTTCGGGTTTATCTTTTTTCATAAAGAAATGCATCAGCAGCAGAGCCACACCGATAAAGCCCGGAATGGCCGCAGAACCCGCCATGATGAAGACGATCTCTGTACTTTCACCGGCTTCACCGATGGTAAAGCCAAGGACAATCAGGCCAAAAGCAACCGCAATTAATATCAGGCCCGAGCGCAAATCGCTTTGTGGGCTACGTTCCTGTACGCCCATGGCCTTTACGGTTTCCGGGCTTAATTCCACACCCTTTTCAATGGCTTTTTGCAAGGTTTTTTGAATTGATGCATTGGACTTGGCCTTAGACCAGGCCCCAAACCATACAAGGGCTATGACCATGATAAACGGTGATAATGGAATAAGAACTTCCATTTTTATTCTCCATAATTCTTCACGGCAAAAGCGCCGTTTGCTTATAAGATGCGCGCTTGGGTACAAATGGATGCACAGGGATTTAAATTATTTTCACCCCGAACAAAAACGAGTGCGCATAAAGGATCAGGACAAGGGCCAGACCAACCCCGCCGCCAAGCGCCATAAGGTCATGCACGGGCTTAACGGCATAATCATGTGCACCGCCGCCCGCCTTCCCTGCAAACATTATCGCCAGGGCGCTATAAAGGGCAAAGCTGCCAAACAGCCAGACGCTGGCCAGATCGCCATTGGCCAGCAAATGCCCAACCGACCACAGCAAGACGCCGAGCAGCATGGGATGGTGCGCAAGTTTGCGAATACGCCCCTTCATGTGGGCTGAGGCCAGTAAAACCAGTGCCGGAATGGTCAGAAGATAAGCGACACTCATGCCCCATTGGGGTGGCTGGTAAAGCGCAGAATGCCCGGCTTTCACCTTGCCCCAGATCATCAGACCCAGCCCGATCGCGGATATAAGCGCAAACAGGCCGCGATAGCCCTTTGCCCCAAGACGCACGACCAGAGCACCCTTTAATGAGGATGCAATTGGCAAAAAATGCGCGCCAAAAAAAAGAAAAATACCGATATACAGATATGTCAAAGCCCTGCCCCCTGTTTAGCACAAGGTGACAGAGACTGACGTTTAAAGCAATAAAAGCCGGATCAGATCAGAGACGGTAGCGAATATGGTCCGTCCAGAAGCGTTCAAGACGCATCAGGGCACCGTTCAGCGATGTCAGTTCATCCCCGCCAAGATTAGCAACCGGGCCAAGGCTGATCAATTGGCGATCAAAAAGCGCACTGACCATAGAGCACACCTTGATCCCCTCTTCGGTCAGACGGACACGCACGGCGCGTTTATCCTTGGCCGAACGCTGATGGCTGAGATAGCCGCCATCCACCAGTTTTTTCAGATTGTACGAGACATTAGAGCCAAGATAGTGCCCACGCGTGCGCAATTCCCCGGCGGTCAGTTCATCTTCGCCAATATTAAACAGCAATAACGCCTGCACGCTATTAATATCATCGCGGCGTTCGCGGTCCAGCTCGTCCTTGACCACGTCCAGCAATTGCCGGTGCAGCCGTTCGACCAGCATCAGGGTCCGTAAATAGCCCTGTTTCATTCCCTGATCTGCGTTTTCCCCTGACGTTGGCAATTTCTGTGCGAGCATCATGGTTCCCCTTATTATTTTTAATTAGCCACAGTGAACCACACAAAATATAAAAACCCCTTAAGGCCGTGAAAAAGCCTGCAAATGAAGCACATACCCCAAAATGGATACGCACCATGTCTGATTTTCACCCCCGTTCCACCCTAGCCACCCACGACGTGAGCAATCAACCTGCGGCTTTGGGCGATGTTTCGCTGATGTCTGATCCGGCCCTAAAGGACGCTGTGAACGCCGCCTTTTCGCGCCTGCAAAGCGCCATGCCCACACTCGCCGCTGAGAAAATTGCGGCACAGAACACCCATATAGAAGCCTTTGGGGCGCTGGCCGGGCGTGAGGATATACGCGATCTTGGCCGTCTGGCCGACGAAAACCCGCCCAAACTGAACGCCTTTAATGCCCGCGGACAACGTATTGACGAAATTGAATTTCACCCTGCCTGGCATGAGTTGATGGCGCTGGGCCTGAAAAACGGTGTTTCCAGCCGTGCCTGGACCCACCCTGATGGTGGCCACATCACCCACGGGGCGTTGATGGCCATGATGGCGTGGACCGATGGCGGGGTGTGCTGCCCCATCTCCATGACCTATGCAGTGACCTCGGTCCTAAAAGACCATGACTGGACCGCTGATGAGTGGCTTTCCCGTGTCACCACCAATGATTATGACCCGCGCGTGCTGCCCGCAGTGCAAAAGACCGCCGCCATTATGGGCATGGCCATGACAGAAAAACAGGGCGGATCGGACCTGCGCGCCAATACCACCCGTGCGCATGCCCTTGGGCCAGACGAGGTGGAACTGACCGGGCATAAATGGTTCTGTTCGGCCCCCATGTGTGATGCGTTTTTAACGCTGGCCTATGAGGATGAGGGGCTATCGTGCTTTTTGGTGCCACGCTGGAAACCCGATGGCCGCCGCAACCCAATAGAAATACAGCGCCTGAAAAACAAAATGGGCGATCGTTCCAATGCCTCCAGCGAGATTGAATATCGCGGTGCGTGGGCAAAGCGCGTCGGGCCAGCCGGGCGCGGCATCCCCACCATCATCGTGATGGCGCACCACACCCGATATGACTGTATCACCGGCTCAGCCGGCGCCATGCGTAAAAGCGTGGTGATGGCGGCCAATCATGTCGCCCAACGCACCGCTTTTCAGCGCAAACTGATTGATCAGCCATTGATGCGTCATGTGCTGGCCGATCTGGCACTAGAAAGCGAGGCTGCTTTGGCGTTGGCCATGCGTGTGGGCACCAGCTTTGATGCCGCTGAAAAGCATGCCCACGAGGCGGCCCTATCGCGGGTCCTCACCCCGATTGCCAAATACTGGATCTGCAAGCGCCAGCCTGCCGTGGTGAACGAGGCGCTGGAATGTTTTGGCGGCATTGGTTTTGTCGAAGAGGTTGGCATGGCACGGCTTTATCGGGCAGCGCCGCTTAATGCCATCTGGGAAGGTTCGGGCAATGTGATTGCCCTGGATATTCAGCGCGCCCTTGGAGATGAAACCATCGCAGAGGCTTTTAGCACCGAAATTAGCCGCATTGGGCGCGACATTGAGACGTTGAAACCACTCACCGACTGGATCGTGCAAAACAAGGATGCTGATCCGCGCCTGTTTGCAGAACGTGCCGCGATCATTTTTTCCGCTGATGCTCTGCCTGCCGGACCAGTTCGCGACGCTTATATTACCCTGCGCCTGATGGCTCCCTCGCACCTTTGGGGTGCCAGTTCCAACCAGATTGATTGTGATTTACTGGTGGATCGCGCCGTTGGCTGGATTTAATTGAACCTAAGGCCCACCAATTGTGCGAAACCCGATATGATTACTGCCAAGGCCAGCTTCTTGCGGTTGGCGGGCGCTGGCACGATAACGGCGGCAGTAGTTATCAGCACACAGATAAGACCCACCCTTGATGGTGTACACAGGTTCGATTGATGAGGATTGACGTTCGCTTTGCGCGTAGGGCGTTGAGGTCCATTCCCAGGCATTGCCGATCATATCATAAAGCCCAAAGGCATTGGGCGCGAAACACCCAACCGGCGCCAGACCGGCAAACCCGTCCTCTGCCTGATCATCTACCGGAAACAGACCCTGCCAGGTGTTGGCCCTGTGCTGGCCATCCGGCACGCGTTCATCGCCCCAGGGATAGAGTGTTGCCGCCCCGGCTTTGGCCGCATATTCCCATTCCGTCTCACTGGGCAGACGACGGCCCGCCCATTGGGCATAGGCCCGCGCATCCGCATAGGCGATCTGCACCACCGGAAAATTCGCGCGCCCATCAATTGTACTTTTAGGGCCTTCGGGGTGGCGCCAATTGGCCCCAGGCACATAAGACCACCAATAAGGTTGCTCAGGTGTGGCGGTTTTAAAAACCGCAGAGCCTGGCAAGTTCAGATATGGCGGGGCGTCCTTCGGGATCAGGGCCGGATCAAGCGGCTTCTCGGCCATGGTGACATAGCCCGTGGCCTCAACAAAGCGCGAAAACTGGGCATTGGTAACTTCGGTTGCGTCTATGGAGAAGCTGGCCACGAATAGTGTCCGTGCGGGGGCTTCTTCGACATAGGCAATATCAGACCCGATACGGGCCTGTCCGCCGGGCAAAGTTATGGGGCCAAGATCAGAAGCCAGACAGCGCAGAACAGGTTTTGGCGTTTGAAGCACAGCAGGTTGGCACGCCACCAGCGTGAGCACCGCCCCTAGCCCCAAACCCCAGCGATCAGCGCCTTTCATTGTGCTTTATCACGGTCCTTGCGCGCCGCTTTTTCAGCCTCCATTTCACGTTTCACGCGTGCATTGGGATAGGGCTGATCCCAGATGCGTCGCCCGGAATGCTCTGGGGTTTCATAGCGCTTGAAGAATTTTTCCAGCGCCCCGGCCAGCTTTGTCGCCAGCGCCGGGCGCGGCGGCACCGTGGCATGGCGCTCGGCCATCGGGCTAGCCAGATCATACCATGTATCAACAGGCGGGGCGTTCTGGTCCCGTTGATAGGCGCGCACCAGTTTCCAATTGCCATTGGTGACCATGCGCAAATTACCCCGTTCGGCATAGTTGTATTGCCGCCAGTCGGTCTGGCGCTTGCCTTTTAATAACGGCATCAGGGAATGACCGGGACCATAGCTTGAAACAGCTTGCTGACCACCCGTGGCAAAATCGCGGATGGTGGTATGGACATCAATCAGCGACACCATTTCAAAGCGTGTCTGGCGCGCCCGCATAAAACGTTCAGGTCCATAAAAAATCAGCGGAATACGAATGGTATCTTCATAAAAATTGGCCGGAGCCGTGGCGTTGGTTTTGCCATAAAGCCCGTATTGCCCGACCAGCAAACCGTGATCAGCCACATAAACAACAATCGTATCTTTCAGCGCATCGCGCCCTTGCAGGGCATCCATCAGACGGCCCACCTGATCATCAATCAGCGACACAGCGGCCAGATATTGCGCTAGCTTTTCCTCGTGATCTTCGGGGACCAGATTACCCACCATGCGCGCTGGCAAATCAGACGCGTCGCCAGCGCGATAGACTTTTTGTGCGATGGGCCGGTATTTGTCGACCAACCGTTCAGGCAGTCCGGCAAATGGAAAATGCGGCTCAACAAAATTCAGGCTGATATAGAAGGGGCGCGGATCGTCCCTGTCCATAAATTTGATGGCTTCTTCGGTGAGAAATCGCCCCTGCACGCCGGTTTGCGTCAAAGGTTTGCCATCATCGGAAAAATACACCGTGCCCTGGTGCGCATACTGGTTTTGCCAGCCTGCGCGGCGCGCATCATAACTGAGCCAGCGATCAAAACCGCGCTGTTTAACGGCACTGTCGGTTGTGGCGTGCCACTTGCCCAAAAGCGCCGTGCGGTAGCCACTTTTTTGCAAATGCTCAGACAAAAGGGTTTCCCCTTTCAGCCAGTTGGCATTGAATTCGGCTTCTTCGGAAAGAAAGTCATGCACCCCATGCTGGGAAGGCATCTTGCCGGTGTAAAAGCTGGCGCGCGCCGGGGAGCAGACCGGCGCCACCGACATGGCGTTTTTAAACAAAACCCCATTTTGTGCCAGCCAGTCGAGATTAGGGGTTTGAATATATTTCAGACCATAGGCGCCCAAGGCCCATTGGCCATGATCATCGGCCATAATGACGATAATATTGGGGGGTTTTCCAGCCGATACAGTATCGGCCTGTGTCTGACGTGGGACCAGAAACAGAAATAGCACCACCAGAATACGCATACCATAAACCATAGCCTTACCCCCTGACCTCAGGCCAAATAGATCACATGACCAGGCAAGCGGCAATACGGGAATATTCCGGGGCAACTATGTGCCTTTAGTCGATTGCAATTCTGTATTTCACCTCGTCCGGTCGTCCTTTTTGCATACACCGATAGGCCGATAGGCCGGTTCGACTGCCGTCTGGTACGGTAAACGCATTATAGCGAATTTCGCCGCCTTTTTTGCAACAGGCATACCAGCGTTTGGGGTTCTTTGAGCCTTTTGCCACGGCCTGACATTGATCACCGCCACCTGCGCTTTGCCCCCCGCCTGAGTTGCGGACAGTACGGTTGCTTGACGACGAGCCGCTGCTTCCCTGCATACGACGGCGAATTTCTGAATTACATTGAATGCGCGGCCCGTTCGGGTCCATGATCGGGAAGCCCGAATTACGCGCCTTAGCGTATTTTGCATCCATGCACTGTTTTAGCAACCTCTGGTATTGAGCGTTGGTCATCCCCCCGCCGGATGAACCGCCGGATGACCGTGAAACCGGCGTTGAAGACCGTAACGGTGGCGGCGAAACAGGTTGATTTTCTGCATTCATCTGGTTGGCAAAGGCTTGCAGTGTTGCGGCCAGTTCGGCACGTTGCTGGGCCTGACGGCGAAGATATTCCTCGCGCGCTCTTCTGCGCTCAGCCTGCACATTGGCATACTCGTTTCTGGCGTTTGCACTGATCCTGTTTTTATCACTGGCTGATTGCTGGGCCATACGGTTTCGCATGGCGTTGATCTGGTTTTCATCAACATAGCCAACGACATCACCGTCAATTTCGTCGACGCTGTCCCAGCCATCGCCCCCGCCCTCGGTGGTGGCAACTTCGGTGTTTTGCTCTTCATAGACATAATCACCGGGATTGGCATCGGCGTCGGCTTCAAGCGCATCCCAAAGTTCGTCGCCAGCGTCATCCAGCGCACCAGCATTGCCGGTTAAGTCAATATCCTCATCAGCTTGGGGGAACTCTTCTAGTGTCTCAAACCCCTCATCATCCTCAATGGCTTCACCTTTATTGGTAGCGCCTTCTTCTATAAGCACCGCACCAGCACGCAGGGCATTCAGTTTATTCCGCAAGATTACCAGTTGACCATCGAGTTCTCCCATAACACCCAATGCACGTGCAAGAGCGACAAGATCGGCCCCTTCGCGGCGTGTTTTTCGGGTAAAGTCGCGCATGGCAAACAGTCGGCTGTCGACGGCGTCATATTCCACCTCTAGCTGGGCAATGCTTTGCTGAGCCTGCGCCGCACCGGCAGGGGCGTTGAGCAAGAGGAAAGGGGCCATTAATAAGGCCAGAGTGCGAAAAATACTCATTTCTGGAACCCTCCTTCGGGCGTCCACTGCCCCCACTTCCAGCGGGGGTCAACAGTACTGACATTGCCATTCAGTCTGCGCGAATGGACAAAGCCTTCTAATTGCGTATCGCTGTCTTTGATAACACGCATGACCCCGTTTTCGATAACGAACATCTCTTTGTCGACATCCAATAAATGATCCACATAACGCACCTGCCCGGCATGCAAAATTGTTGGCTCCAGCCCTTGCGCCTTACTTTGTAGCGCCATCTTGGTAATATATTCCTGTTCAGCGCGCGTTACCGTGCCGTTAATGGGGTCAAGCGACAGGGACTTGCCAACACTGTTTTCGCTGAGCGCAATGATGTGTGGATCGGAATCACCAACAAAGAATTTCCCGTCACGCTTGTCGACCAGGCGTGACAATACCTTATCGGACCCATCTGCGTTTTTAATAATGTTGGCCTCAGCCTTTACCGGCAGCTTGCTCATCACATCAAAAAGCTTGCCCTCACCGTCTTTAAGCATCACCGAACGCATGGCATTACCCTTGTCATCCTTGGTCATCACCGCAACCAGGGTTTTCCCGTCAACAATACTACTTTCCTCGGCCCGGCGTGTGTTTTTCAAAAGGTCAATGCGCTTTTGCAAAGCGGCCGCGTCTTCTGCTTTATTCAGGGCACCGAGTTTACGTTCCAGCCCGGCAATTTCCCTGGCATGGGTGACGCCCTCTGCCATGGCATTGTTGTTGTCTATGGTTTTGCGGAGCCTGTTGATTTCTGCGGTATCCCCGGCCCGCTCTGCGGCATCCAGTTGCCGCGAAATTTTGCTGAACTCCTGATCACTATAAACAGCACCGCCTACGCCGGACTTGCTTTTCACATAAAGCGGCTTGGCTTTTGCTTTGCCGGCTTTCAGGTCATTCAGCCCATAGGCACTGGTGTTACGCATAATTGCATATTCACCCGGTTTAGTGGCGTTGGCCTGTATTTTCAGGCTTTCAAATGGCACGCCGGTGGATTGCTCAACCGTATCGATGAGCAATTCAGGGTTTTTTCTCACCCGTGCCATTTGTACATCATCAAGACCAAAGCTTTTCTGAAAGTTTTTATAATCAAGCTCGGTCATTTTTTCTGGGTTGGAGAGCTTATCAAAACTCAAATTTGGCATGCTCTCTTCAACCGCAATCGTCGCCTTGGCCTTCAGGGCCAGCAATTCATCGGGTGCGACCTTGCCCAGTTTTGCCGCGGCCTCTGCCTTTTCGGCGGCGGAAATACGGGCCACCTGCATGCCTTTGGGATCCACCAGATCGACAATGGCTTCTGCGCCCTTACCCTTGGGGGTGCGCAATGCTTTCATTCTATTGCGCATATCCTGCAACGATTCTACGGCATATTCGCCATACTTGCCTTTGATGAAGGTCTTTTCCGCCGCCGATAAATCCCCAATATAGCCAGACATCAGATTTATGGTCTGTCCAGTCTTGGCAGGGAATTTACCAACCGTTTTAACAACGCTGGCCACATCACCAACCGCACCAACAACGCCGACCACGGCCATGGCCTGATCCACCCAGCTTAGCTTCTTACCCAACGCATCAGTACCCTGATACGCCTCAACCAGCGCCAGCGCTTCGCCCACACCGGGGATCAGCGACACAATAAAGTGATCCATTTCACGCTGAATTTTCTGTGTTTCAAGGTCAATAGCCACGCTATCGGTGGCCGCCATGCTTTCAATAAAACTGCGAAAATCCATCATTTTTGCGCGGGCGGCTTCGGGGGTTGGCTCGGCCATGGCCTGCATGTATGTGCCGTATAAATTGCCCATCAATTGATCGCGAAAGTTTTCTTTGGCGATGCCTTTCATGGTTGCATTTGAGATGAACTTTGCTTTTTCAACCTTGCCTTTATAGACAATGTCCAGGCCGATAATCCGCTTGGCCAGGATGGGCAACATGCCTCGGGTTTTTGAATAATCCAGCTTCTCTAGCGTGTGCAGAACATCAAGCTGTTGGGCCAGTCGCTGGAAGTCCTCTGCTTCATAATCCGGCAGGCCATTTGCGTACCAGAGATCACCTTTGGCACGGGCCCGGTTGCGCACAATTTCGGCTTCTTCATCAAACAAGCGACGGACTTCATTGGCGTCGGTTTTTTGATCCCGCTCAACCCGCTCGGCATAGCGCTTCAGTCGGTCAATCTGGCTCTGGGTCAAGTTTTCCTGCCCATACGCCGGCGCAAGGACCGTCATGGATATGACAGTCGCACACAGAAAAATTGAACTCAGCTTTGACATTCTCATCATCCCCATAAAATACGCCTGCGCCCCCCAGCTAATATCAATGCGATTATTGCCCCATTGGCACGGTGATATCCAGGTAGACTAGCCGTTTCAGGTTTTGCACATCCAGATGAAATTCCAACCCTGGCCGGTACTTTTTCTTGGGGACAAAAACCAGTCCCTGAATAGTCTCGCCCGGCAGGACGACCTTTGCCTGCAAGCTCTTGTCGGTCAGGTTGTTGCGTAAGATAGATAATCGCATACTTTTTTTATTACCACTGCCTGAAGGGCCAACATTACGGGCGACATCATCCAGACTGAGAATTTGCAAATGGTTGCCACGCGCCGAATCTACCAGACTTATCGCATTGATATAAAGGCGAAAACGGCTATTATTGGAAATGGCGACTTCCAGGGGAATTGACTTGTCCGGCCGACCACCCAGCAGGCGTTTTTGCTCTGCCTTGGCCAGCACTTCCACCCCAACCATAATGTCCCGTTTCTCGGCACTATTGGCATAGGCACCGGCCTCGCGATAGTGCAATTGCTGGCCCTGTGATTTGAGAAACTTATCCCGGGCACTGGCCGGTTCAGCGGCTATTATAAAAGCCCCCAGGAAAGCCAACATGAGCAAAAACGGTCTCATTGGCGCACCTCCAGTCCAATGGTATGGATCGATATGGCCATATCCGACATCACAGCTTTCACGGCCTCCACAGCGCTTTGACCATAATCCTCGGCTTTGGTTTTGCGTTTGATGTTCAGCTGCCCCATCTCACGTACCACAGGCTCTGCCCAGAGGATGGCCCCGCTTTTGGGGTCAATTAATTGCCCGAACAGACCAAAGCGAACCTTTACAGCAAAGTCGAAGCCTTTTTTCTTCGCCGCCATTTTTTCTCGCAAGAGCGTAAATGTCGTCAAATCGCTCATCAGAATATAATCTAAGCCATATTGCTGGGCGATCTGTTTCAACTCATCACGAGTTATTCTGGTGCCGGGCTGAACAGGCACCTGTACAACTTGCGTAAAGGCACGCCCAGATTTGGTACCCAGATATAATGCTCTATTTAAGGCTTCCAGCGTCGGTTCGGCAAAGAACTCATCTGATCCACCATAAAATTTAAAACCACGACGATCGCGAAGTTGTAACACCCCGACCTTGCCATGATACTTTGGGGCCTGGCGCGACACGTCTGGACGAAAAGACAGGCTTGGCCTTTTCCTTTTTTTTGGGGCCTTGATTTTCTTTGCTTTTTGTTTTGAAGCTGCGTGAACTTCGCCATAGCCAAAACTGTTGAAGGCTATGGGTGAAACCAATAGAACCCCCAGTGCCATTACGCCACACAGGCATGTTTTCCCCAACCCTTGCCGCATCATATTTCCTTTAATCTTATCCTTGTCTATTTAAACTCATTAGAGCGTTTAATGATGGCAGAGTAAAACCAATTTTGGGCAAAGAGGATACCAATCTCGCCCTAAAGCCGCGAAATTACCGCCGCAGCCATCTGGTCACACATCATCTCGCCGCCCAAATCGTGTGACCGCACGCCCTCGTCTAGTGTTGTATATATGGCTTTTTCAACGGTTTTGGCAGCGTCTTCTTCGCCCAGGCTGTGGCGCAACAACATGGCCACGCTGGTAATGGCGCCAATAGGATTTGCGACGTTTTGTCCCGCAATGTCGGGGGCAGAGCCGTGGATTGGCTCATAAAGCCCTTGGGGGCCCGCACCCAGCGAGGCCGAGCCAAGCAAACCAATAGAACCGGCCAGAACTGAGCATTCGTCACTCAGAATATCGCCGAAGAGGTTTTCCGTCAGCACCACATCATAACTGCCGGGATTGGTGATCAGCTTCATTGCTGCCGAATCGACCAGCTCGTGGCGCAATTCCACATCCCCGTAATCCTTTTCATGCAGTGTCGTCACGGTTTCGCGCCATAACCGGCTGGTTTCCAACACATTGGCCTTGTCAATCGAGGTGACGTGACCACGCCGTCCGCGCGCCGCCTCAAAGGCTACTCTTGCTGCCCGAATAATCTCGAACTTCGAATATTCACACAAATCGCTAGCCTTGTCGGCCTCGCGTTTTTTCTCACCAAAATAAAGGCCGCCGGTCAGCTCGCGCACGATCAGAATATCGACGCCCTTGACCCGCTCTTCTTTTAATGGCGAA
>NVVV01000037.1 GCA_002733495.1 Robiginitomaculum sp. | reverse complement strand
CAGGGCTTCGAACCGGCGTTCCAAGCCTACCATTTCTAATAATTCAAAGACTTAGTGATGGGTTAAGAGGTGGTATTACCCTCGAAGAAGCTATGGTGCACCCGACAGGATTCGAACCTGTGACCTCTGCCTTCGGAGTGGCGAAAATATACGCTAATCTATTGTAATTATTGGATATTAACGGAGCCTAAGGGTGCGAAAAGAGGTGCAAAAGGGCCAGTTTTTACCTATTTGCGCGCCAGTTGCGCGCCAATGTTTAATCAACCCCAAGGGTTTCGTTCAAAGTTTTACTGAACTCATTTTCGTTTTCATAATTATAAAATGGAACACCGGTAATCAGGTAATTGTCTGTATCAATTTTTAAAGTCTTTTTGCCCTTCCGCATTTCCTCCAAGAAGTCTTCTTTCCATTTATCATGCTCCAGCAAATGCTCGCCTTTAGGCTCTATGAAAACTTGGTAGGTAAATTTCTTGCCAGTTTTTTGTTTGCAGAACAATAGGAAATCAGGCTCGAATGCACGGCCAATTTTGTCATAAATTTTAAGTGCCCGCTCACTGCGAACCAGATAGATATCTTCAAATTTATTCTCCAAACTTTCAAATCGTCTATCAAACAATTCAACAAATTTCTTCTCTTCGGTGGTCCCATAATTGGCATTGTAAACATACCAGTCTTTATCGCAGATTAGCGCTTCCTGGCCTTCGGCCCGTTCGCTATTTTTCGGCACGCGAATGGCTTTGTCCTTAAAAATCTCATGCACATAGTCTTTATAAATAAAGTCTGTGTTTTCATACTCTGTGGCATTCGCCTTCATCTGATGTTCAATATCGCTCAACAGTGTCTGTATGGCGGCTGCATAGTCAAAATGAGTAATGTTTTCCAAGCGCTCGGTTGAACCTTGAAATGTAATCGCCAGCCCCGCCAGATATTCTTCACTCGATACAAAATTTTTGTGTGAACCCACCTTTGGGAAAAACGCCAGCAAGTCATCAAAATAGAAAAACGTGTTCCGGGAAAGCGCATAACGAATAACATGCGCCGGAATGTCTGAAAGCTGTATGTCTTTGGATTTGAGAGTAGGGTTTGCTGGCTCGTCTCCATTTCCCTCAAAAGCGCTGGTAACCAGTCCAGCGCCAGACGAAAGTGTGAAAACAATGTTTTGTTTTTTTACGCCGAGGTCGGCAAATGAATTGACCTTGCTATTATCCTTGGCCACTTTCTTGTTGAAAATCACGCGGCCAGTTTTATAAAAATCTGTCTTCTTAAACGCTTCTTTGATTTCTAATTGCTTAGTAACCAAGTCGTCTTCATCCTCATAGATGCCAGAAGCAATCAATGCTTTTTTCAACTCGGAAATATATCGGTTATCTTCGCGGGTGTGGTAGTAAAGCTCTTCCAAAACTTTGAGGTCGTTTTCAATATCATCATCAAATTTTCGGGTATATTGGTCTTGCCCCTCTTCCAAGATAAACGGGAAATATCTGGCACCGCGTCCGATAAGCTGCGCTTCGGACAAAGTAGTTTTACCAATTTTCTTACTACTACCCCCCGTACTTTGCCCCTCATACAGGCGCACAATATCGAACAGGTTCAAAACGTCCCAACCTTCATTCAATTTCTGCACGGCAAAAATGGCGCGGATAGGATTATTTTCATCCTCCAGCGTATTTAGTCGAATTTGATTTAGTTCAGCTTCTTTATCATTGTTGGCACTTAAACAGTTTTCTTCCTTGAAATTTTCCTGAAGCCGCTTGGCAATTTCATTGGCTGTCATTCCCTTGCCTCCAAAAAATGTGAACGCTTTTTGAACGATGGGAATATTGGACGTTTGCTGAATGTTTGTAATCATTGCCGCTGACAGGCCATCAATCAGTTTATGAAAATTTGCTTTATTTTCTTCCGACTGTTTTATGGTCTGCTTGGCCTTGAACAGTATAACGGGCTTTAGGTTGATATTATTGGACGTTGCCAATTCTTGGCGGTACAGGTTGAGAATAAGCGCCTGCAAGATACGGTCTTGCTCTTCGTATTCACTACGAATGAGATTGATTTCCTTGGAATATTTGTCTTTCCTGAATTGCGCCAGATCATATCGAAAAATTACCTTATCTTGATATTTATCGGCAATTTCTGCAGCTTCATAATCAAGGGTGGCGGTAAATTCCAATAAGATATTATCAAGGCTTTGGTTCAAGATTTTATCGACCGTGTTTTCCCAAGACCCCTCAATATCGAGCTTACCTTGTTTTTTTGTGGATGAACTAAGGTGGTGCGCTTCATCGGCAATCAGGGCGATTTTTTTGTTTTCAAAATCTTCAAAAGTCACACAGTTTTCTTTCGTATTGGTCAGGTCGCTATGCAGTTTTTGGATAGTGGTAAACTTGATGTTGACATTTTGGTCGTCCGCCTCGTCAAAGTTTTCCACCTCTTTAATTAGCACGTCTTTGCCGTCCACGCTGATTTTTTCGGCAAACAGATATTTGCTCGCCTGTCCGTTTAGAAAATTGTCCTTGGTCTTTTCTATGATATTGCTGGAGTTTACAAAAAAAAGAAAATTTCGATAGCCCTTGGCATAGAGTTCCAGCATCAAGCCCGCCATAATCAGCGTCTTGCCGCTCCCTGTCGCCATATTGTAAAGCAGGTGATGGGGTTTGTGCGGTTTGCCGTCAAAACTGTCACTCTGAAACAGCAAATACCTTTGTAAAGCCTCATTTTGATAAGGTCGAATTTTATATTTTAGATTGTCCAGAATGTGATCTGGCACTTCCGTTCTGGCTAGCTCGCGCTTTCCAAACTCGTCTATCAAAATGTCATAGAGAAATGCCATAGGTCTTAGGTCTTGATCTGATAAAAATCACGGGTGAGTTTCTTCTCTGCTTCCGTGCAGGCAAATTCTTTGTCTTCCATTGAGGATAGATTCACATAGAGCTGGTTTTTATCGAGAATTTCACAAAGATGCTGCTTTTGCTCTTCAAGGCTCAAAGCCTTGAAATCATCAATATGTTCATCCTGTTTCTTGATATCCACATTATAATCAAGGAAGGATTTTTCTTTCATACCCTCCCAAATTTTTAGCAAGGCCTTTGTGTCCTTTGCCAACTCAATCCGCTCCATAAAATCCTGATTGTATTTTTTTAGTTCAAGATAGGTGAAGGAGCCTCCGCCGTTCCATTTCAAGGCTTTGGATATACCACCCTGCTCACCTTCAATAACTTTTTGAAGACGTGGAACCGCCACACTCTCAATATAATCCATTTGTTCAACACCTATATATTGGCGGTTTAGCTTATGCGCTGTTGATGCCGTCGTCCCGCTTCCTAAATGATAATCAATAACTACATCTGTTTCTTGTGTTGATAGTTCGATTATTCTCTGGATAAAAGACTCTGGTTTGGGGTTATCAAAAACGGCCTTTCCAAACATTTTTTTTAAATGTTGGGTTCCGTTCGTTGTTGTTCCAACTTCTGTCCAAATAGTTTTGGACACCTTGCCACGCTCCTTTGCTTCACTAAGAAAACGCTTACGTTGTGGCCCGGCTTCCCCAGTAGTTCCAAATATTATCCTATTGTCCTTTAATAATTCTTTGAATTTTTTATACTCATTTTTCCAGCTTGAACCTTCATTAGGCTTATATACCTCTCCCGTAATAGGGTTTGTGATTTCGTATTGTTGATTTGGTCTCCATCCTCCCACCTGAAATGGGTCAGCCTTCCAAGGGCCTCGAGGGTCATTATCGGTATTTTTGAATCCACTTCCATCTTCTGGTAAGCGAAACTCTGTTCTGTTCTTTACGAAATAGTCTTTGTTTTTGAAGTAAAAGAGCGTGTGGTTATGAGACACCGATATGATGGCTGTATTTGTGACAGACTTAGTCGAATTCCAAATCACATCATTCAAAAAATTTTCCCTACCAAAAAGTTCATCACATAGAACTTTGAGGTGAAACACTTCTCTATCATCAACAGATATTACGAACACCCCATTTTCTTTCAAAAGTTTCTTTGATGCGTCTAGACGATTCCTCATGAACACAAGCCATGTAGAGTGGTTAAAATTATCGTTATACTTAAACCCATCATTCCCAGTATTATATGGCGGGTCGATATAAATAAGTTTGACCTTGCCCGCAAATTCCTTCTCCAGTGAATACAAGGCAAGCAGGTTGTTACCTTTGATAATCAAATTGTCAGTAATAGTATCTTCGGGCAGGCCGCGTTTCTTGTTTAATTTTGCATCACGGGTGAAGCCCTTGAATTCATGCTCCCCGTCCTTGTCATATGTTTTGGCATTGGTCAGGACTTTTGGTTCAAAAAGTTGGGTGATTTCGTCTTGCGCCAAAACCTCATTAAAGAAAATTTCTTCGCGTGCATCCTCTTCGCGGCTTTGCCCGCCTTCCAATACACAATCTTTGAACGGCCAGACCAATGACACTTCGTTGCGCTGTTTGAGGAATTTGCCATCAATTGCCAGCCCGACTTTGTTCTTGTATTTGGTATAACTGTCATTGAGCCAATTTTTTTGCTCTAAAAACAACACAAAGCGGTTCAAATCAAAAACAAGTGTGCCCTTAATATCCTTGAAAAATTCCTGTTTCAAAACTTTACTATCAAGCAATACCCCAATCAGTTCCTCGTCAAAATGCCGAGCCTTATCAAGGACCACCCATTTTTTAATCTCGCCATTGTCTGAAACAAAATTATTCTCTTTTTTGAGCTGCTCTTCTAATGTCGTGTAAAGTTTCATTTTGATCTGCTTAAATTTGGAATCGTTACATTTTTTGCCGCTGGCATGGTTCTAGGGAATCAATACCTTGTTCGGGGGAACGATACACGCTCGCGCTGGCAAAACGATAGCGTAAATCTGATTTGAAAACAAACGGCTCCCTTTCAATTCAAAAGGTAAATGTAGCGGAAGGGGGTTAAACCCGACTCGACTCTTTTCACCAAATTCGTATCGTTGAGGTCTAATCCCCTTCAACATGAAGCTGGCCATAGCCCTCTTGCGTGTATCGACGGACAAACAGTTTCATCATGGCGATTCAATAGACACCCAAAAGACGCGGGTGGACCAAGCTGCTGAGCGCGATGGCGCGTCTATTATCAGCTATTTCACGGAGCACTATTCCGGGCGGAAAACCAACCGGGTCGTCATTGAAGACATGCTGGCCTTTCTGGATGAACACGCGGGCGAAATTCAAGTGGTCTATATCGTCCAGATCGACCGTTTCACGCGGGCCGGAAGTGAGATGTATCTCTACTTGAAACGGCAATTGCACAAACGCGGTGTTGATCTACGCGATGCGATGGGGATCATTCAAAAATCAATCAATACGCTTGAGCACGTTGGTTTTGAATATGATTGGTCGATTACCTCGCCCAGCCAAACGGCGGAGGTCATGCAGGCCGAATATGCCAATCAAGAGGTCAACCAGATTTTGACCCGGACCATTGGGCAGCAAATTAAACTGGCCCAAGAGGGGTATCAAACCAGAAGCGCTGAACTGGGTTTTCGCAATGTGAAAATCACCCGGCAAAACGGGCGCAAGGCCACCATTATGGAGCCGCTAGAGCCGGAAGCCAGTTGGATACGGGCCATATTTGAGTTACGGGCTGATGGGGCACTATCTGATGAAGCCATCTGCGATAAAATCAATGCCATGGGCTATAAAAGCCGGATTATGCACCGCCGGGACAAGAGCACGGGCGAGGTGATCGCGATAACCGGGAGCAAACCGCTCAGCCCTAAACAACTGCAACGGCTAGTCGCCAAGCCGATCTATTGCGGCGTTCGGGTGGGCAAGTGGACCCATAACCAGCCGATCAAAGCCCCATTTGATGGGCTGGTATCCATCTCGCTCTTCAACCGGGCCAATCATGGGGCGGTGGTTCTCTCTGGATCAAAAGGGGGTGATCTAAGTATCGAATATGGGCAATCTCGTAAACACGCTACGCACCTCAATAACCCGGACTTTTTATTGCGGCATGTGGTGATGTGCCCAAAATGTGCAAAACCTTTTTGGGCTTCCAAATCACGGGGTAAGAGCGGCCAGTATTTTGGTTACTTTCATTGCGCTCGCACACACAAATCTGTCAGTATCTCTCAATCAGAGTTCCAAGAGACTGTTGGCTGTTATCTCGACAAGCTCGAAGCCAAGCCGGGATTTTTGGGCCTATTCAAAGAGGTGGTACGTGAAACTTGGATCGCCAAAAACAAGAGCCGCCAAGAAGAATTCAAAGCCATTGATAAGCACATCAAATCACTTGAATTACGTCAGCAAAACATATTGGATCGCATCGCGGTTTGTAGTTCAACATTAGTTCAGAAAAAGCTTGAACAGGAGATCGAAGAGCTTGAAGGAACAATCAAGGCCGCCAAAAAAGAACGCTCCGGGGTTGCTCTAGTTGAAGACCAAATTGAGCAGTATTTTCAGCGAGCAAAATTCAGACTGGAACACCCCAAAGATTATGGACTAGCTGCCAGTACAAAAGGCGAAACCGTCAAAACTTGGCAGACAATTTTCGCTCACCCGCCGACCTTTGATGATTTAAAGTCTGGAACACCTCAATTAACGCTCCTATACCGGCTTAACCACCACATTGGTTGTGACAAGAAACAGATGGCTGCGCACCTGTCCGTAAACTGGAACACCTTTGTCAAGGAAGTGGAGGGGGTTCTGGAAGTTGAACTGTCCTAAAAAATTCGAGCTTATGCTTGTTTTCCTAATATGGATACTCCGTTATAAACTATCCCCTTTAACATTAAAGGGCATGAGAGCACCCACAATTAGTCCACCCAAGGTTAGTATATCTATTACGGGCATTGGAAAATAATTCTAATTAAAGTAATTTATAAACCAAATGGAAAATTCACTGTGTCCATCACTTTCAGAAAATGACAAATTCCGTTCTGATTATGTATGGAATCTTATTCAAAACATTCAAAATAAAACAACATGTGACACCCACAGTCGAACGCCACGTGTCATGATACAGTATTGGCATGATTCGTCTGAAATACCTTCCGATGTTCAGAGCTGCATAGACAGCTGGAATAAGTTCTTGGCTACAAGAATGCGCAAAGTATTATTTAATGATACCCTTGCTAGGGAATTTATTTGCTCAAATTATCCAGACAAATACTCTCAGGCATTTAATAAATGCCACCATCCAGCAATGCGATGTGACTATTTTAGATTGTGTTATATCTATAAACTAGGTGGGTTTTATCTTGATGCAGATGAGTTTTTTCTGGGGAAAAAGAGTCCTAATTTTTTCCTTGGTAACAAATTGAAAATTCAACCGCTTTGCTATGATAAAACTTGCAGGAAAATGGTGCCAAGTACTCTCTTTATGAGAGAATCAAAGCCACCAGCTAATTGGATTTTCTATTTTAATAATAATCCTCTTATAGCGCCAGCAAACCACCCACTAATTAAGTTAGCTTTAGATAGAGCTACTCACCAAATATCAAATTCAAGCAGTAATGATGATATCCAGTCTATAACTGGACCCGGAAATTTGACGGCAAGTACAGTGCGGCATGCAATGACATTAAGAAAATTGAAAAGAGTTTTAGATTTTGAAATCTTAATTGACTGGGACGACGTAGCTATAAGCAAATGGCCACTAAGCTACCGAAATGATGCTAGAAATTGGCGCTTAGGAAAAGAGCTTTGGGGGTAAAATTTCAATTGCACATTTTTTAGAACATAAAGGTAAATCTGCAAATTAAATGAAAAAATATACTCACAACCACTTCTGGAAAACACCGTTTGGAAAGTTTAAATATTTTGTCAGAAAGATTTTTTTCAAACAAAAATGTATAGCTTTTGAGACAAAAAATAAAACTCGTATTGAGAAAATTTTTAGTATCAACTTAGATAGGAAGACCCAACGTTGGAAACAACTACTAAACGAGTTATCACTGGTTGTAGACGCATCAAGCATACCGATCTCTGAAATGAATATTCGTTTTCCTGCAATTGATGCAGTGTTAATCAATCAAAAAACAAATAAAAAACAACTGACTACTAACTATACATTAGCAGATCAACTTTTTGTGGAACCGGAAAATTTATTGTTACATGCAGATTTCAAAAAAAATGAAATCATTCAAATGTCCCGTCAGGAAGAAGCCGTTGCTCTATCGCACATTGCTGTTTGGGCAAAAATAGCCTCAGGAAATGATGAATACACACTGGTGTTGGAAGATGATGTGTTTTTTGATAATTGCTTTTCCAAAATTTTAAATTCTGCATGGGAAGAGCTTACTGCTAACGACAGTCCATTGAAAACTTTCGACCTTTTATATTTGTCGTATGTCGAAGCAAAAAATAATGCACCAAAGCTTCTAATTACAGACCACTTATTTGCCCCACTTTCAGGAATGTGGCATCTGTCTGGATACGTCTTGTCTAAGACTGGTGCCAATAAATTACTAGAGCTTCTACCTGTTAAGGGGCCTGTTGACCTTTGGATGAACCACCAATTTCAGAAACTAAAAGTTTATGCAACAGCACGGTCAATTATATCTCAAAATGATAGCCTAGGGTCTGATAACTCCTACTCTGCTCTCCCTGTTTTGTTGCGATTGGGTGCATTGACGTTTGATACAGGATCAACTTTCTGTCCTGAAAAATTGCCCAAACCAGTTTTTGTAATGGGTGAGAACGGGTTGGTTCAATCTTCCATTGCAACTGCTCTCTTAATGTTAGGCTACCGCACATGCTTTGGAGTAAATGTGTTGCCTAGAGCAGAAGCAGAAAAACTGTTCGGGAAAAACAAACACACAATATTTGATGCATATGTTGGTATTGTGGAGTTGGAAATTCGAGTTGAAGAGCTAACCGAATTGTACCCAAACTCAAAATTTATATTTACCGGGACACGGCAGGTAGATACCCTTAGGGCACT
This sequence comes from Robiginitomaculum sp., assembly GCA_002733495.1. Taxonomy (GTDB): domain Bacteria; phylum Pseudomonadota; class Alphaproteobacteria; order Caulobacterales; family Maricaulaceae; genus Robiginitomaculum_B. The sequence continues at coordinate 16,847 of NVVV01000037.1, read as the reverse complement.
GGGGACAAATGCACTCTTTCTAGAAACTATAGAAAATTGTAATTGGGAAAAAATATGTGAATTTTTAGACTGCCTACCACCTGCTAGTAATTTTCCTATTCTCATTGATACAATTGAATGTCGGACACTGGCACCTTCAAAGTCAAATCCACAACGCTTTCCTAGAAAAAGAACGTTAAAACATGATGTTTCACCATGGATAGTTTCTAGTCATAAAAAGTGGTCGGGGTTAACGTTTGAAAATACTGATAATTCCTTTTTTATTGAGAGAAAATACACCATCACGGCTAACAAATTTTATGATTTCACAGAAAAAGAATGGGAATTATTGGAAGATACGTTCCCAAGTAATATGGCGCTTTTTAGGCATAATAATTTTTTACAAACTCAAAGCGATCAAGCATCCATCGTATTAAAAAAAGAAAATTCCTATGCACGTGAATATACGTCCGCATCTATTAAAAGTAATAAAAGTTTTTTATATGGTCGCTTTGAGACTGTATTGAAGCCCGCTAGAGGGGCGGGGTTGGTTACCGGATTTTTCCTGCAACGGAATTCTCCTCGGCAGGAAATTGATATTGAAATTCTTGGTAACAACACACACCAGATGGTAGCAAATGTTTACTATAATCCCGGAGTTGAAGGATCAAATTTTGATTATGGCAATCGAGGAACACCTGTTCTAATTGACTTAGGCTTTGACGCTGCGGATAACTTTCATTCCTATGTGATTGAGTGGACTCCAATAGCCATTCGCTGGTTTGTTGATGGGCGATTGGTTTATGAAAGAGTAAATTGGAGTCCTACACCAATTCCGCACCTACCTATGAATTGTTTCATAAATTTATGGTACTGTAGATCAAAAGAATTCGCTGGGCCCCTTTCTGACCGATCATTACCAGCGACCAGCACAATTAGGTCTGTCTGCATTGAGGGAGGCACACCAAGAAATGAGCGAAAAAACTTATCATAGAAAGAGTTTTGGGTGATGGCTGCGGAGCTATTCGAACTGGAATGCCTTTTTCAGGGAGGTCGGGGTATGCTGGGCCTATGATTTTTGCTCTTACCACTTGTCAGAACAAATATGCTCACACGCTGTATCTAATATTGACATATCCCATTTCTCTTCATCTGCAATACACAATACCTCATGTAGCCATACAGAATTTTTATCCAAACTTTTGATGTGACCACAAGCTTCCCTTGCTTTATCTTTGGCTGCTTCAAGAACATCTTTTGAAATCGCTGAAAAGACTGAAGACTGAATGTTGTTAGGCCAAACAATCAAATTACTTGAAATATGATCAGTAGTAGGAAAATCGTCAATGCCCTCTCCACCTGACCATTTTATATTCCTAGAGTTATCAACTCGGTTATTGACCAAATTATTTTCATCGCAATCACCATCTGCATCGAAGACCATTAAAACTGGAATTTCAAGCCTTGAGGCAACAATAGCTGGGCGTAGAAGGTACGATTTACCATTTACGGGGATGATCGAAATTCCTTTTTCTCTAAACCGTTTTTCCATCCCACGAATAACAATCCAGCTAGATAGAATAGATCGATCTTCTAAACCTTCTACCAATACCAGCTTATCCGTGAACAACATTTCAGCGATCATTGGCTGCATTAATGGATCAAGATTTGCACGCATCCCTGTTGGCTTGATAGGAGCCTTTCCTGTGTACTCCCCCTCATCATTAGCTAGATCTTCAAATGTGGTAGAGCAAGCGTAAGCTTGGTCTTCTTCATTACGACGTATCAACCTTACTGTTTCAAAACCTTTTCCATCTACAAAGTAGGGGCTGTGGGTGGCAGCTATAATTTGGGAGTTTTTTCCTGAGAGCTCTTGCAACACATGAGATAGATGTCGAGCTTGTGGCGGATGTTGATATAGCTCAGGTTCTTCAATTCCTAAAACAAGGGTTGCCTGTCCTTCATCATTTAAAGAAGCTAATTCGTGAAGCAAACTTATCAAATAGGATCGTTGTAAGCCGTGACCTAATCGAGATATACTGCCGAGAAAACCCTGTTCACCTGTAGAGACCTTGGCCATTGGCTCTTCAATTTTAAATTTCCCCTCATCGTGAGACCAGTCCATTTGAATTCTTGCTCTTGGATTACCCCAGGACTGCAAACGAGCTTCAAGAGATGATGATAATTCCTCAAGCGCTCCATTTTCTGATGCAATTAGCGTTTTGTATTCTTCTAAAGTTTTGCTTCGTAGAGTTGCAATTTTTTCATCAAAAGTGACCTTTGATCTAACGGCACGCGCTAAGAGTCTTGATACCGCTGAATTTTTTCCTTCAAGTTCCTCAGTAGACGCATCTTTAACCGCTGGGACGTACACCCATTGAATATATTTTTCTAACTTTCCGGCCCCTTTTGCGGCTCCATAAAACTGTGAAAAACTTTTTATCTCTGTTAATAGTTCTTTGTGGGTATTTTCGTATTCATGTATCGCCTCTTCAGCTTTTGCGGAACTGGTAGTCCAGTTTGGCAAATCAGAAAATTTATTCTGAAGGTCTTTATAGATGGATTTCTGTTCAGCTACCTTGGACGCATCAAAGAATGGAGCAAAGGCTTTAATGCCAAGGCGAGTGCCATACTGTTTTACTTCTGCCGTATCACCATTGAATTCAGCTCGTGCAGTAACAATAAGTTTGCCATCCCTAACGTAGTGTCCTAAATCTTCAATTGCATCTGGAGAAAGGTCAGTAAAAGTTACCTTGATTTCAATTGGTTTTTTTGTGTCCTTCTTAAAAAAATCTTCTTCAGAAAGTTTTTTATATCGGTTGTTGAACTTTCTTGGTTTCCAAAAAAAACATTTAATGCCGTGAGTATAGTAGATTTCCCAACCCCGTTTGAACCCACAAGGCATGTATAATCCTCAAATTTCACTTCACAATCTTTGAAAGCTCTAAAATTCTTTATGTGTACACTTTCAATTTTCATCTACAGCTCATGTTAATTACCTCAGATGTGAGTATGTGTGAATCCATCCTATTGCAACTCAAGGTGTTTTTGTAAAGGGTGGCTTATTTTTCTGAATATAAGAACCTAGCCCATCACCAGCCCTAGCCAAGCATTTCATTTCTTCAACATAACACCCTTCACTATATAAATACGTGCCACCTTTTTTAAACTCTATTGTTATAGAATTATCATTTAAATAACAGATGCCCACCGACGTTTCTGAATTTGACCTTCCGTAATTTATTACTTGAGTTTCCATGTTATGCTCCATTCTTTTTAGTGCCGTCTGTACATTGATAACTTATCAAAATTACTACGCACCGCAATAAATACTCTGAACATAGCCTCAATTGAAGCCCCCCACGATTGACAAAGTGCTAGCGGACCTACCTTATAACGGGAGAACCTTGGTGAGGAGGGTTAGGGGGGCTTTATTCCTCATCTAACCCATCCTTATACGCCAACTCTGCGATCTCGCGCATGAGCCGTAAGATTTCCTCAATATCCCCGCCTGAATAATTCCTGCCGATCATGCCCAAGGCTTTGCGGGCTTGGAGCAGGGTCAAACGGGTGCCGGTTTTGGTTTTTTGTTTTTGCATAAAGCCATGATCGGTAGAGCATGGCTGGGGGAGCAAGGGGTTTGCCGGGCGGGTTTAGTATTCGTCAGCCCGCATGATGGTCAAAACTCGCCGGGTGACGTTTAGATCAGCCGTGTCGGGTGATAGGCCTTTGTAAGCCGTGTCATAGTAGTCCACTTTGAAAAAGAAATTCACGCCCTCAATCGTTACCCGACCAAAATCGTGTTCGCCGTGGGGATCATTGTCTTCACCAAAATCAGAAAATTCGCGAATAGCCGACATGACGTTGGCACGGACACTATGGCTGAGGTTTTGCACCCCTAAAGTTAGCATAATATCGCCGCCAATGCCTTCCGTTCTGAGTGTGTCATTGAGACGCGCAATCGTGGCCGATTTAGGATTTTCCATGGAGGATCATATTACATAATCCCCCATTTCGGCGTCAAAATTTGCCGTCGATGTTGGCTTTTCATCAGACCCATTTGTGTCAATTTGGCGTAACAGCTTATCCAATGCCGCCACGGATTTCTTCATGTGATCCGGGCTGTAGGGCGCATAGCGCTCGGTCATGCTGAATTCGCGAGACGAGTGCCCCAACTGCGCCGATACATCCCACGCCGGAACCCCCTCTTTACGCATCCAGCGGGCCGCTGTGTGGCGTAAACTGTAGGGATTGACCTGCATATCCAATTTAACCTTGGCGCGGGTTCTGCGCCATGCGGTTCGTATCGTTGATACCTCTTTTCCGTGATAGCTGATAACCGGGCCCGTTTTTGGATAATCCCCATTGTTCCAATAGCGCTCTTTGAGCGCTGGCGGGAGTTTCACCGTCGGTCGGTGTTTCTTGTTTTGCTTTCGCCCCAGCGGGTTCAATTGAATAATGTTGTTTTCAAAATCCACTTGTTCCCAAGTCATATCGGTGATGGCTTCCGGGCGCGCCGCCGTGCCCAGCATCCAGTAAATGAAATCCACCAAGTGCGTTGAAGTAGCGCCTTCGGTCATTTTACGAATTTCAGAAGGCTCCAAAGTGCGACCCTTGGGATCGGCGCTCCCCTTTTCCAACATGGCAATATGCGGACAATTTTTAATCTCGCCGCGCTTCCAAGATCGATTGATCGCGGCGCGGCCCACAGACAAATTGCGGTTGATGGTGGTATTGACCTGCCCTCTGGCCCGGAGCCATTGATGAAAGCCTTCTTGTAAGGGAATAGAGGACAAATCACCCACACTAATATCGCCGAAAAATTCGAGCCAGTACCGGATGGCCAGACGGATACGCTCTTCGGTCCGAATATGCTGGCCGTGGTTCTCATAATAGGCGCTAAGGACACTCGCCAATGGCACCTCGGCTGGTTCGGCTTGTTCCGGGCGTTGATGGGCAATGAACCAAGCGGTTAAGCGCTCTTTGGCTTCGTCATAGTCCGAAGTGCCGAGTGAAGCGCGGTGGGTCCGTCGATTTTGTTTGTCGATCCAAGTGCGGTAGTAGGCCGGTGACCCGCTTCGCTGGCTAAGCCAGACGTCTCCAAGTTGGAATCTTCGTTTTGTGTAGCGTGACATGGTTGAATTTGAGTGATGAGATAAGTGGCAATTTGATACCCGAAATAAGCCACGCGCCTTTGTCCTAGTCGCACAAATGGGAGTTTCCCTTTTAAGCGAAGCTTTTTGAGCGTGGCCGGGTGAATCCCGATAATTTTGGCCGCCTGCGCTTCGCTATAGTGCCGGTAAAGCTGAAAACATTGATCCATAGCGATGGCTTTCAACAGGTTTTCATTGGCCGGAATCCGATTTTGTGCTGCCGTGGGCAGAGAAGTGTCGCCTTTCATGAGGGGTAAAGTTAATGCCCCTTGATAGTACTTGCTTTTTATATAAGCGCTACCAAAACCACCTTGACGCTCAGGCGGTTTATGTTCTTTTTCCTTTGTCGGGCAGTCGAGCATATTTGGTCCATTTTCATTTGTGGACGCGGCTTAAACTATTAAAATAGCCTTGCTTTTATAAAAAGCGTTAGTGGCCAAGCCTTGGTCCTCATTTATCCACATTTTATCATGCAGTTAGCCCACCAACCGTGGAACAAAGGGCGTAGTGTTGGCCCCCGCCAAGGCCTTACGTCTGAGCAAGTACGGCAGGTCCGAACCCTTCTTAAAAGCCAGCCTTCCAGCCATGATCTTTGCCTGTTTTGCGTCGCCATCGACACCATGCTTCGGGCTTCCGATCTGATGCGCCTGCAAATGCGTGATGTGGTCCAGCCCAATGGAACGGTTCGCGAGACTTTCCCTTGGAAGCAGAAAAAAACTGCTGGCGGGGTGTCGTTGGTATTGACCCCACGAACCCAAAAAATTCTCAAAACTTGGCTTGTAGAAAGCGATAAACGCCCGGAGCATTTTCTCTTCACTCGTGAAAAGCCGATTGCTGGCCCGCCGATCACCGTTGGGTTTTACCGGCAACTGGTGAAGAGTTGGGTCAAAGCCATTGGCCTGTCCCCTCATTATTACAGCGCTCATTCCCTGCGCCGATCCAAAGCCATTTTTATGTATGAGCGCGGGGTTTCGGTCGAAATTATCGGTCGTTTGCTCGGCCATCAAAGCCCGGCTTCGACCATTCACTATCTGGGTATTGATGAAAATGCGGCCCGCGCCTTAGCGCAGAGTCATGACATTTTTTCAGCCAAACCAGCGCCAAAATCCAAACCAATTCCGCGATTTTCTTCTGAGGAATTGGACATTATCAGCGAGAAAATATGGTCCCGGCTGGCCCAAAAACTCGCCGATTTATTTGACGAAATCAGTAAAAAGGGTAGAGAATAATGATAACTAACCATCATTTCATGGCAAATTCAGAAAACGGCTCTCATACTAATTCTGAGAAACAATGCGCTCCTAATAAGCCGGGTATAGTTAGTGGTGTCCGAAAAAAACTGATCATGTTTGGGGCGGCCATTGGTCTGGGAACGGCTGGCTGTAGCGCTGGCAACGCGCAGGAAACCAAAGCCCCCGAAGCCAAAGAAATGAAACTGGCGAGTGCGGATGAAGCAAAAGCCTTTGCTAGTTTATCACAAAATATACAGCAAACGATCCGGTCAAAATACAATGCCTGTATTGATGGTGTCAGAAGTTTTGCCAAAGACGGTTCAGGTGGAAGCAAAGAGGTGGAGCAAATCCTTTTTGAGGATGGAGTGGATGATTGCGACGATATGAGAAAAAATAGAATCGGATCAGCCGTCGCTAAAACGCATATGGAGGACTTAACACGAAGCATTACCTCCGGCTCATAATTATTGAATGACAGAAGAAGCTAGCCGCCCGTTACCGGAAACCGACGGTGGTGCGCTTAAAAGTGCGCCGAAAACAGTACGGCCTTTGGAAGATATTAAAGCCCAAGCGGATACCCGATTGGCGGAGCAAGCCCGAAGAGATCAGGCAGAAAAAGCGGCTGAAACGGCTGACCGTGGTAAGCAAATTGAATCCTTCATTCTGGAAAACAACCTATTAAATAACGAAGCTATTTTTGGTGATAAGCCGTTAAACGATAAAACGATGGCCATTGCCGTTAAGCTATTATTGGACGTAGAAAATAAAGCTCGTCAGGGCCAGCCTAATTTTGACATCACAAAAATATGGAACGGTGAAACCGCAAAAAAGTATCTTGAACGAAAATACTCTAAGAAAGAGGTTCAATCAGATAGGGTTGAAGATGATACTGATGATGAAAAATATACAAAAGCCATTTCAAAAGTTCGAGCCGAAAACCCAAACATTGACAACCTAACTCTAGCCAAGGAATTAAAGGACAATCATGCGAATGATATACCGCCTGAATATCTTTCAAAAATTCAAGCCTTCGTCCAAATGCAAGCGCTGGCCAAACTAGACGACAAGGACATTGTTACCGCCAAGATCAATAGCTTGGACTTTTCTGCGGGTATTCCCAGCCCGATTCTGTTTGTGGAAACGCAAATTTTGTCTGATGACAATTTATCGGAAAGCTACCGGGACACGGTGGCCAAGCAATTTAACTTGCCCAACCCACGGGTTAAAACTGGCGGGCAGGTCAATCAAGCCCTTGATGCTCGTGATCCTGACGGAAATCCACTTTATACCGCCGCCAATCCCGTAGACATTGGTCGTAATACGCAAGCCTATGTCAAACCAGACGGGAGCCGAGCGGTAAGGGTGGATATGGGTGATGGCCGACCTCGGGAAATACCCTGGGATCGCAATACGGAAAGTGATGATGTTATCGGCACCAAAATATCTCTCGCCAAAATATGGGCGGTGAATGAATGGGATGGACAAACCGATTTTTTCGGGGAGAGCATCGATATAGAAAATGACATTCTTTCGCAAACTGATCCGCAAAAGCTTACCAAGGTCAGAAACACCATGAATGCTATCTTTGGCGGAACACGAGGGTTCGATGCGGTAATCATCCAAGATAATGAAGCCGCTTTTGTCGGCTGGTTTAACCAGTTTTTATTCCCCAAAGGGGATGCGGCGATTGGCGACTTTGATAAAGAAACGGCAGTCACAAATCGGGAAAATATAGGCATTAACCCCAAAGGTCATCCTGAAGAAATAGATTACGAGGTGCTTCGCGCCGCCGCCTTGTTTACCAAAGATCAGTATGGAACCGGGACGCCAAATTATTTTGCCTTGCAGCGTCATTTACACGAAATGTTCCCGGAAAAAGATATTCCACTCACGGGGGAGAATGCACCAGAGGGTAAAAAAACTGATTCTGACAGCTAATTCTAGAGAAAATTCGTATCAATATATAAAATCTGTAACCTGAGACTTGATGCGAGAAGAACAAATTACGCTTGATGAATTGCGAGCCCGCGTTACCGGGAAGATGACCGGAGAGGATAAAGCCGGGCAATTAGCCAAGTTAATTGCGCAGGTTAAATCCCACCCGGAAATGCCTGAAATGGAACGCGCGGCTACGTTGGAACGTTTGCAAAATATTTCTGACCTTCTCGCCAAGATGACTGGAAATTTTTCTGATGCAGCCGTCCAAAAGGAGCCTGTCAAAAAAGATAAAAAAACCAAAAGCTTGGAAACAGGAACTTTTGGGTTATTTTCGAATAAAGACGGGGTGCACTGTTTTAACATTCGTGACGGTGATAGTGGGTTGCCGTTGGAATCTATCTTGCCGGAAAACATGCGCGGGACCGGTTATGCCCAAGCTCCGATACGTGACTATATCACCCAGCTTTATATCTGGCTGGCCAGTAATGAAAAATGGCAGCAGGCGCTTGATAAGGCAAAACCGGCTTTAGATGCCACAAGAGGTACGGGGAAAAAGGTAAATTTTCTGCCCCCGGTCTTAGATGTGCACGATCTAAAACTCTTGGACAGCAAGGATGAGATTGATTACCAGCGACTGAGGGATTTGTGCTTACTGGTTGCCCCTTATTGGGATAAACCACCACAAATTGGCTTGATTGTAGAAATGATCAAGCGAGATATCGACATTCCCGAAATGGCTACAATTCTTAAAAACATGGCTGAGGGTATCAATGAAGGCCAATCAGCCAAGGAAATATTGGCGGCGCTAAATGAGCGTCCAGAAGTGAAATTCTACCGTTTATTTTTGCCACCCGAACTTCGCTTGGAATTACCCGAACATAAAGAGACCGACGCGGCAATTGCTTACGCCATGAAGTGGATACGAAGCACCGCACCGTCTAATCCAATCACCAAAACCAAGCTAGCCATCCAAACTGATATGCGCCAATTGGGCGTGATGAACGCCAAGGGCAAACTGGATGAGAATCGTGCCCGGCTCATATCTGATTATATTTGGAGCCACCGGGACGCAAAACCCAGTTTTCTTAAATTACTTGAATGGCTACGGGATGAGGTGGACGGGCACAAAGTTGCCCAAGAAAAACAAGTAAGAAAAGCCCAGAAAGGGCAAGTCAGTAAAGCCCGACTTAAGGCTAAAAAAGCCCGGAAGAAAGCCAAAAAAAATAAACGCAAATAACGCCCCCATACGTGAAACCCTATAAAGAATTTGTCGGACAGATGATCGATCAGGGCAAGACGACCCTGTCTATTTGTCAGGCGATTTTACGGGCCCAAGATCACGGCACGGTCAAAATACCGATCAAGGCGTGGGCGGCGGCAGATCGCTTTGTCATGCTCTGCGCCAGCGTTGCCCCTCAAGACCGGCAAAAGGTCATTGATGAACTGGTCAATCAAACCCCGCCACAAAGAATGCTCTATGACAGTCTGAATACCCGGCAAACCCGAACGCTATTACAAAGCCCGGCTTTCAGCCTCCGAAAAGGCCAGCGCCCCGATTGGCAAAGCACCTTGTTTGCTCATCTGCCCAAAGCCGAAATTTTGTTTGGTGATGACAAACAGGCCAACCTCAAACAATTGGGATTATTAGACACGACCGGAAAGTGGTCGGAGGAGCAGTTTCAAAAAACCATCCGACTGATGGCCCAAGCCAAGCGGCGCAAACTACCCATCAATTATTATACGCTCCTGCTCTGGTCACACGGGTTTTGCGACCTCAAGGGGCAATATCTCAAACAGACGATCCCGTTTGATTGGCTACTGGCTTGCCCGCCACTTTCTATCACCAAGAGGCAAGCTGTGCGCCGCGTGGCCGAATGTATGCTGGAGCAATTAGGCGGCAATGACACACGGATAAAAGAGACGATCCGGGCGAAAGAGGCCCGTTTATTGGAACAGGCTTTAAACTGGATAGTGCCCCGCGTGCCAAAATCACCGCCTCGATATTTAGCCCCTTTGGTGCCGTTAGCGCAAAATTATCATGATATGAATTGGGACCAATTGGAACGATTGTTGGACTTTATCAAACATCAGAAAAAAGCCCCGCCAGACCCGGAGCTGTTACGGGACTTTGTAGATGGCTATGTGGACGAAAAGGGGCGAGGGAAATTCCGTTCGCCATAAGGTCATCTGCTCGGCTCGTTCAAGAATTTGCCATTTGATTGAAGCCCGCCAATTGATTTATTATCAATAGTCGCGCATCATTTGATCAGATTTGGGAGATAAAGGTGTCAGCATATACATTCGGTCAAGAACTTGAAGAAAAGTATGGTCTAACCGCTTACGAAGTTACGGACATAATGCGCTATATGAAAATTCTCTGTCAGGGATTTGTTCGTTTGGCGAAATTATATAAGACCGAATACTTGGTAGAGCTCAAAGCGTCATCGGGACAGGTCCAAAACTTCAAACAGGAAAAGAGCTTTTTCAAGAAAGCCTCAAGCCTTGTCAAAAGCCGAGTAAGCTCTTCGGCCAATCTGCTCAAGACGCAATACAAAACAACATTGAAGGCCCGGAGCATGTTAGTTGAATCGCTTGATGCCCATAAAATTCCAGGGGACCACAAACGAACAATCACCGAGATATTAGAACTAATGGCGGCCAATGATCAATTGTCAGATAAGGATGAAACGATCACTGGCAGGCGGGCGTTTGAAGCCATGTCAGAAGCAAATATTGGATAGCGATAATGGCAGATTTCAGGTCCCATGAAGAAAAAAGAAACGATCAAATTCGACATGATAAGGGCAAGAGAAATGAAGAGACTGATGCTCGCCAAGCGCTAAGACGCCTAGAGCCACAAATTGCCGAGTATCAAAATGAGGTGGCCACTTTGAAGGCCGAAAATGCGGCGATCATGGAAACCCTGCAAGCACAAATGAAGGGCGTGCAGGAAATAAAAACCATGATGTTGGATCGGATGGACTCCCTATCCCAAGACGTAGATCAACTGCACAAAAAGATCATGTCCGTTGCCGAAAATGACCTGCAAATGGTCCAGCAAATGAGCGATAGTCAAACCGCCCGGTTAGAAAAACTTTCCACGCTGATCAGTGGTGGGAAAAATGACTGACTCAACTGAGCTGCAAAAACGTCATGAAAACACCTTGGAGAGGATTGAACGCAGCGCAGAACTTATCCGTCAAAGGCAGACCGAGAGTCATCAGATTAGAGAACGGCAAAGCGCCCAAATAACAATGATTGAAGGGGCCAATGCTAAAGAACTCTTAGAGCTTCAGCATGAACTCAATAAAGAAAATAGACTTTTCGATCATCAGTTTGCCTTAGCAGAAGATGCGCGAGAATTGGAGCGCGAGGCGTGTGAAATTTTGCTTCGTCGCCGGGATGATTTTATTCGGCACCATTGGGAAAAAGATAAAGAAATTTTGGCGCTTGAATTGCGGGTAATTGAGAAAATGATTGAGGGCCGATCAAAAGAACGCTTCTCCAAGCAGGAACACAAACAAGCAAAAGATTTTGCCAACCACAACACAAAGCTAGAAAAAGAATTGTTTGCCTACAAAGAGAAATTTGCGGCGGAACTGAAAGTCAGAACCAATCAGATGGAAGCGGCGGAAGTATCGGATCATTTGGATAAAATGTTCAAAGACGGGAAATTGGACTAGGCGGTGCACTCCCCCCAGCTAGGTAATGGCCCATCCGCCGGACCGGACCATGACCAGAAAGGGATTGAGTTGAATTTCTGACGATTGAGGGAGCCCAAGCTCACGAAAGAGGAAGGTATTCAAGAAAGACCCTTTTAGTAAGAGGAACCGAATTGTTAACACCGGCTTAGTCCTTTGTTTTATTGACGTATTTCCCCACCTATAGACAATGTTTAATACAAGGCTGGAAAAAGGGTGAAAACTCGCCCAATATCAGCCCATGGAATTTTACGATTCATTTCATCAGGCGCTCAATGATTGGCTACAAGCGCCTCTCATATCCAAGGGAAATGGCGACATAAAAATTGGTGAAATGCAGCTCAAAGAAAACCCAGCCCTGATTCTGGAGTTGAGTGAGAAATTGGAAGGAGTGGAGGGATGGTTGACGTTCACCGCCTTCCAGAAATTGTTTCAGACCAAGCTACAAAAACCCATTCCCCCACAAGAAACTGACCCGATATTTGACCCATCAAGTATCAAATATGAATCTCCTAACCAGCGCCAAATTGCCGTTAGCTACCGGTACAAAAAAGCCCTACAAGAATATGAAGAACGATACGCTCGCTATACGCAAATTTCGGAGAAATCACGCACTATTGTTTCGAATTATCGAGCTGACATTAGCGGGTATCTGGAATTTGTTGAAACTACCCTTTCATCTGCTGCACCAGCTAATTCAGGCTCGTTTTTTTTTGAACCTTGGCCGGTAAACATTCATGAAGCCGCTCGTAAAAGGCATACCTTTCTTACCGGTGGAACTGGTTCCGGCAAAAGCGAAGCCTTAAAGCTTTTGATCCGGCATTACGAAACCAAACAGACCGATACCGCTTTGATCATTCTGGACCCGCACGGCAAGCTGGCCCATGACGTGGCCTTGTTTGCGGAACACCTGCAAAACGACCGTCTGGTTTATATTGATCCCAATTTGTCGGATCGACATATCCCGGTCCTCAACGCCTTTGAGGTGTCAGATAAAAGCATCTCCAGTTTGGAAACCCAGAGTGCCCAATTGATGGCGGCGATGGAACAGGTGCTGGCCGGTTTTACGCTCAATATGGAAAGCCTGCTCTTGCCCTGCCTAACGGTCTTGCTGCACCGAGACGGTTCCGATCTGGCCGATCTCGTCCGCTTTATGGACAAGGCCCGCAACCGCGATCTGGTAAATTATGGCATCCAGCATCTGCCATTTGATGAACATCGGATTTTTTTTGAAACTCAATTTTTTTCGCAGCATTTCGATAGTACGAAAGAGGCGCTTAGAAACCGGTTCCAATCACTGATTAACATCCCCACCATCAAGCAATTTACCTGCGGTTCATCCACCTTTGATCTGGAAAGCCTGATCGACCAAAAGAAGATTATTGTTTTCAATCTTTCGATCTCAGGGGCCGCGAAAAACTCGACCCGGGTAATTGGCCAATTCATTACCGCGTTGGTGCAAAGCTACGCCATGCGACGGGAACGAAGTCGCAAAAACCCAAAAACGCCCATTCATTTTTTTGCCGATGAATGCCAGTATTTTGTATCTCGAACGACCGATGATATTTTGGGTGAAAGCCGAAAATATGGCCTGTTTCTTACCTTGGCGACCCAACGGACGGAACAAGTCGGCAGTCGAACACTGGACGCCATTCTTGGAAATGTTGGCTTGTTTCTGGTGGGAAATAACCGTGGAAAAACCGTCTCTAAAATGAGCCAAGAGCTGAGTATCGAACCAGATGATATTCGGTCACTACCCACCGGCAGTTTTTATCTAGGGCAATCCGGGCGAACTTGTATTCGAACTGAGCTACCGCTCATTGGGCAGAAGTACGCGATGAAAGCTAAGGATTGGGAAAAAGTCAGACGGGAGCAACTTGATCGCTATTATCGCCGAACCAATGAAATAACCCGCCAGCATTCTTCTGGCAAAATCACTGACACCCACTCCGCAAAACCCAAACTGGCGTTTCCTGAAATACCACCTGTTAAGCCAAAATCATGAGTTTTACCGCACTCCCCGAAAATCCACTACGAGCCTTGGAAGCGTTGGCGATATATCGTTACCTTACAGCCAAACAACTGGTGGCCTTGGGCATTGCCGCTAGCCCAACTGTAGCTAGGGATCATGTCATACGTCATCTCAAACGCGGTCGTTTTCCGCTGATTAAAACGCATGATTTCGGGCGCTGGCCCGCTTATGGCCGCTTGCCGCATATTCACTTTCTTACTGCCAAGGGCGCGAATTGCCTGTGTGAGTATAAAGGCTTGCCGGAAAATTCTGTCCGCTACCCCAAGGGCGGTGTGCAGTTTACCCGTGATATATTTCATCGCATGGGCCTAATTGACAGTCACATAGCTTTGCGAAATTGGGCCCAAGACAACGATTTTTCGTTTGATTTTTCCTATCAGTATTTTGACAAGACCGGCTCCCCACGCGGACAAGTTTGCGATACCAGACTTGATCTGGATGGCGGCGACTTCATTGAACCCGATGGGCTGTTCTGTCTCAGCAAAGACACATTCAAGCTGCCCATAGCTCTGGAAGTGCATCGTTATCCCGACACGGGCCGGATCGCCGAGCAATTACAAAAGAATGCCTTAGCGATCCACTCTCAATCCATGGCGAGTAAATATGGGCTCGGTGTAAATAACATTGTGCTCTCGGTACACGAACAGGCAACCACCATGAAAGCCGTGCAAAAGCGATTGTTAGAAGCCCCCGGCTTTGACGCTTATCTACCCGGCTTTCTTTTCAATACGCTGGCACAAGTAAAAGAAGATTTCTCAACAGGCTGGGCGTTTGCAGATGCCACTCCAGCCCCACATTTCAGGGGTTGATGTCTCTATTCATACGGTCGTGCCATTCAAAAAATCCAAAAACCTCAATATCAACATTCACCAGTCCAGATTTTTCATTCCGTGAACGTATATCTAATACTGCTTCAAAATCACAATCCCATGATGAAATATCAAAACGACCTTGGTTTGTAATTACTCGTACTAAACCAGATATGCCTGAAACCAATTCATCAGTATAAGGTCTATCTTGCAAGCATGATGGAAGCATTTTGGCTTCAATGCCTGTTACTGGTAGCTCAATAGAGCGATACAATTTATTGGCCATTTTGAGAGAGATAATACATACAAATTATAACATATTTTTCTTTTATCTAGAAATACGTTCTCAATTCTTTTCCGGCTTATTTTTTTCAAAAGGCTGGGCGTTTGCCGACGGCACGCCAGCCCCACATTTCAAGGGTTGAAAGTTTGCGCGCCAATTGCGCGCCAGTAAGCACTTTCTAATATACGTTAAGCCCTTGAAATAACTGGTGCACCCGACAGGATTCGAACCTGTGACCTCTGCCTTCGGAGGGCAGCGCTCTATCCAGCTGAGCTACGGGTGCCAAACATGAAACGCGGACGCGTTTTGCTGTGGTGTAGCGCGCCGAACAGATGACCTCAAGCGGTTTTCGCTGTGGCGGCGGGGGCATCAGGTTTGGTTTTGGTCAGTGCTAGAAAGACATCCTGCAGATCTGGCTCGAGGGTTTGCAGATCATTAATGCGGATATTGGCGGTACGGACCTGTTCGATCAGCTCTGCCACCGATTGACGGCCAAACTGGTAGGTGATGGCCAACCGACCATCTTCACGCAAGACGGCATCATAGGCGGCAAGGTTTTCCGGCACGCTTTGCAATGGCTCCACCGGATCAATCACCAGGGTTTTATGATCAAGGCGTTTTAAGAGATCGTCCTTGCGTTCACACGCCACCACCTCGCCATGATTGACGATAGCGATCTGATCACACAATTCCTGCGCCTCTTCCAGATAATGGGTGGTCAGGATTATGGTCGAGCCGCGCGCGTGCAATTCACGCACATAATCCCAGAGCTGGCGACGCAATTCAATATCGACCCCGGCAGTTGGCTCATCCAGCACCAGCACTGGCGGATTGTGCACCAGCGCTTTGGCGATTAGCAGGCGGCGCTTCATGCCACCCGATAATTCACGCACATAGGCATTGGCCTTGTCGGTCAGACCCATAGCCTCAAGTATTTCCATACTGCGCCGCTCTTTCTTGGGTACACCGTAAAAGCCAGCCTGGAACTCCAGGCTTTCCAGCGGCGAAAAAAATGGGTCCATATTGATTTCTTGGGGCACCACACCAATGGCGGCGCGGGCCTGGCGCGGGTCCTGATCAATATCAAAATCCCAAATACGCGCTATGCCGCTGGTCTTGCGTGTCAGGCCGGCAAAGATGTTGATCAAAGTGGATTTGCCCGCCCCATTGGGGCCTAAAAGCCCAAAGATAGACCCGCGCCGGATTTGCAAACTAATGCCTTTTAGCGCCTCCATGGGCGGGGATTTGCGCCGCCCGGGATAGGTTTTGCGCACATCAATAGTTTCCAGCGCCAGATCAGGTGTTGTGGTGATAAAGCTCAATGCGGTTTTCCTTATCAGTGCGTTGACGCGGGCCATAGGCTGCTTAAGTATGCACCAAAGCGTCAAACGGCAATGCGGGAGCGCAAAAATGACATCAGATTCACAGGTGAAAAGTGAAAACACGGCGTTGCCACCGCACAAGACCGTGTATGTGGACACAGATCGGGTAGCCTGTGATGGCGGTGGCGGCGCGCTCGGCCACCCGAAGGTCTATTATGATTTGGACCAGAACGGCGAAGCGCATTGCTTTTACTGTTGTGCGCATTTCATAAAAAAATAGGAGCTGGCACAGAAGATTTAGTTTTTCTGGTATGGTTTGAGCCAATTCCGCAAGGTTTTCAAGAGCTGGTCTGACGGGCCATAGTTGAAGCGCCATTCGCATTCTTTAAGGAAGAGCG
>NVVV01000036.1 GCA_002733495.1 Robiginitomaculum sp. | reverse complement strand
CAAATCGCGCGGCCACACCTGCCCGGCGCACTGCCAAGTCCAGCGGTGCTGTTCTTGGCGGCGGTCTGTCCAGCGCACCGCGCATTATTGGTGACCCCATCAACAACACATTGGTTGTTCTGGCGACACCCCAGGGACAACGCCTTGTTGCCCAGGCCCTTCGCGAAATTGATCACCCGCCAGCACAAGTTTTGATCGACATGGTGATCGCCGAAGTGACCCTGAACGATGTTCTGCGTTATGGCGTGCAGTATTTCTTTGAAACCGGAAGTATCCTTGGCATTGGTAATGGCCCCAATGGCGGCGGGGGTCAGGGTGGGTTTTCCAATGGCACAGGCTTTGATGCCAATGGCACATTCCCGGGGTTTAATTTCATACTGAACAAAGGAAACAGTGCCCGTTTTGCCCTTGATGTGCTGGACAGCGTCACCGATTTAAAAGTGGTTTCAGCCCCCTCCGTGGTCGTACTGGATAATCAGAAGGCCCACCTGCAGGTCGGCGATCAGGTTCCCGTCATTACCCGCCAGTCCACTGACGTGATTAATGTCAACGCGCCTTTGGTCAATTCCGTGGAATTTCTGGACACTGGCGTTATTCTGGATGTCACCCCACGGGTCAGCTCCACCGGCATGGTGACCATGGAAGTGAGACAGGAAGTCAGCAATGTTTCCACCACGGCCTCAACGGGCGATCTGACCCCCACCATTTCAAAGCGGGTTCTGGAAAGTACAATTTCAGCGCGCAGCGGACAGACCATCGTCCTTGGGGGCCTGATCAGCGATTCGCGTCAGGTCGGCAGCAAGGGCTTGCCTTTTCTTTCCAGCATTCCCGGCATTGGTAATGCCTTTGGTGGCCATGAAACGACGACCAAACGCACAGAACTTCTGGTTTTCCTGACCCCGCGCATCATTGATCCAGACACGGGTGCCAAGGCTATTCTGGACGAGTTGCGTGACCGGATGACCCTGATCTCGCGTGAGGCAAATGCCACCAAGGATGCCAGCACCGAAGATATTTCTGATCAGGAGTGACTATGTCCTACGCCATGATGAATGGCTGGCTGTCGCTGTTTCTGGTTCTGACGGGTCCTTTTCTTGGCAGTTTCATCAGTGCCAGCGCCCAGACCTGGCCCGATCGTTCAAACATGGCCATGTCTTCACGGTCGCAATGTGCAGCCTGTGGGCGGCGACTGGATTTAATTGATCTCATTCCCCTGATCAGTTTTTTGTGGCTAAGGGGGAAGTGCCGCACCTGTAAAACCCCCATAGCCAGCCAGCATATTCTGGCAGAACTGGCGAGCACCCTTGTTGCACTCAGTGCGGTCATGATTTTTGATGGCTGGCTGATGCTGGCCAGTGCCCTGTTTGGCTATGTGCTGTTATTTATCGCGCTGGTGGACTATCGCACCCGTCTGATCCCTGATGGGGCTTCGTTTTCGCTGATCCTGTCAGGCCCGGTTATTCTTTATGCGCTTCATGGCCCCGCCGGTCTAAAAACTGCCCTTTTCGGCGCAGTTTTCGGCTATGGAATTTTCTGGCTGGTGGCCTTTGCCTACAAACAATTGCGGGGCCGCGAGGGCCTAGGCATGGGCGATGCCAAACTGCTTGCTGGCGGCGGCGCGTGGATGGGCCCTTTTGCCCTGCCATGGATCATTCTGCTGGCCTCATCTAGCGCGCTGGTGTTCTTGCTGATTGGCAGCAAGAGCAAAACCCTTCACCGTGAAACAGAATTACCCTTTGGCCCGGCTCTGGCTTTGGCTATATATGGGTTATGGATTTGGATTGCCGCGCGTGGCACCAACTTCATCTTGTTATAAGTGTGCCGACAGGACCAGACCTCATGCCCGCTTCACCAAAACGCCTGATCCGCCGTGCCCACCCACCGGGGCGTTTATATGCGATATGGGACCAGCGCGAAGCCCTGATGGCGCTGACGTTTCGCCAAATTCGCGGGCGTTTTGCCAAACCCGTCATTGGTCTGGCCTGGCTGATTTTACAGCCAGCCTTGCAGGCGGTGGTCTTTTCTCTCTTCTTTGGCCTGCTGGTGCGCGTGCCCAGCGACGGCACACCCTATCCGGCCATGGTATTTACCGGCGTGGCACTTTGGCATCTGGTGCAGCATAGCGCCTCAGAGGGGGCTAATGCCTTTATCTCGGCGGCCCCGCTTTTGCGCCAAACCCCCATGCCGCGCCTCTATCCCGTTCTGGCCGCCAGCCTTAGCGCCACTGTGGACGCCACGATCGCCCTTTTCATTGCCGTTTTGGCCGGATTACTGTTTGGCACGCATCCGGGCTGGGCTTTGCTGATGGCCCCTCTTTTTGTGGCGGTGGCCTTGCTCGCCTCATTAGGTCTGTCCGCATTGCTGGCGGCCCTGTGCGGCGTTTGGCGTGATGTGCGTCAACTGGTGCCGCTCGGCCTGCAAATCCTGATGTTTTCCTCACCCGTAATTTACCCGGCGTCCCTCATTCCAGAGGGATGGCAGAAACTCTATGCGCTAAACCCGTTTTCCGGCATAATTTCCGGCCTGCGCTGGTCCTTGCTCGGCGCACCAAGCCCTGATTTGGTCAATCTTGGTATTTCAATAGGCAGCGCCATGGCGCTGGCCGGTCTGGGTTTATGGACCTTTCTGGCTCTGGAAGGACGTGCCGCAGATGAGCTTTGACAACACCATAGCCATCGAGGTTAAGGGCCTGACCAAGCGCTTTGCCCTCAATTCCAGTGGCGGCGACCGGCCCCTCTATCACCGCCTGAGCGGTGAGCAAAAAAAAATGCGTACAGCACTCGATAATATCAACTTCACGTTGGCCCCGGGCCGTGCGCTGGCGGTAATGGGGCGCAATGGTTCTGGCAAAAGCACGCTTTTGAAGATACTGGCGGGCGTGGTGGACCCAAGTGAAGGCCAAGCCATATTGCACGGGCAGGTCGGGGCTTTGCTGGAGGTCGGCGCGGGCGCACACCCTGACCTGACCGGATGGGAAAACATCCGCCTGGTAGCCCGTCTGCTGCGCGTGCCCAAAGACAAGCGCGAAGAATATTATGACCGCACCGCCTCGTTTTGTGCGCTGGGCGACAAACTGAACGAGCCAGCCCGCTGGTATTCCGCCGGGCAATATGCCCGCCTTGGTTTTTCTATGGCGGCCATGGCCCCCACCGATATTTTGCTGATAGACGAGGCGCTGGGTGCCGGCGATGCCCCGTTCCAACTCAAATGCTTTGACTTTTTTTATGTCGCCAAGGCCCAAGGGCGTGCTTTTGTCATGGTCAGCCACGCCACCGCCGCCTTACGGGACTTATGTGATGACGGACTGGTTCTCAATAACGGGCAACCTGTCTATACTGGGCCAGTTGAGACAGCGATTGAACATTATGAGCGTATTGCATTTTCTTGAAAGCCTGAGCCCCTTTGCCAGGAAAAAGGGCTGGATTTGCTGGGAACCGGGTCTGTCCCGCACATTGACATGCCCGGCCTGTCAGAAGACTCAATCCATGAAAACGCAGCGGTCGGTGGCTTCGCCATATGCCATGCACCGGCGCTATCGCCTTTATGACTGCTCCGATTGTGGGACAGCGCATTTTCCCGATATTTCCGCCCCCGTCTATGAAGACCAGTCTCATGGTGTAGATGAGAAAAGTTACAGCGCCCCAAAGCAGTTTTATGTGGAGCAGGGGGCCGGGTTCGAGGCGATGATTGCCCCCTTTTTCTGGCTTCAGGGCAAGGCCATCACGTCTCTGCTTGAAGTCGGATGCGGCTATGGGTTTTCACTGGATTTTGCAAAGCGCGCCCTGAGATGGAAGGTTCAGGGCATTGACCCGTCCCATATCGCCCGTCATGGCGCACAAGAGCTTGGCCTGCCAATCATTGATGGGTATCTGGAGGCAGATACCGAACTGGAAAACATGCCCTTTGATCTGGTATTTTCCTCTGAAGTCATCGAGCATATTGCCGATCCTGATCCCTTCATAAATACCCTCTGCAAGGCTGCGGGTGAACATGGGGTCGTCCTGTTAACGACCCCAAACATAGAGGGGTTGCAAGAGGGACGCGCAATTGAAGACATTATTGCCTTGCTCACACCGGGTAGCCATCTGGTTCTTTATAGCCAAGAGGGGCTGCGCGCCTGCCTTCGCCGGACCGGGTTTACCAATGTTGAGATCATCTCCACGGGGGATACGCTCTACGCTTTTGCCTCCAAAGATCCATTGACGGTCGATTTTTCCGCTCCCATTGATCGGCAGGTTTTATCCCGTTATATGAGCGAACGCTTGGGCAAAAAAAATATGCCAACCCATTTGCGGACCGGGTTTGCCGGGCGATTATTGCGGCTGCAAACCGATGCTGGTAATTATCAGGCCGCCCTGAAAACACTGAAAATTCTGCGCCAGCTCTGGCAACAGCATTATGGACTGGACCTGCAGGCTCCGAAGACAATTGAACCGGCGACAACCGCCGGTCAGAATTTTGTATCCTATGCCGCCTCTCACCCTTTTAACCTGGCCAGTGTTTTATATTGCGCCGGGATTCTGGCGTTAAATGAAACTAAAGACCAGAGTCTTGCCCTAGCCTATTTTTCGGCATGCAAACGCAGCTATGCGATTATAGAGCCGATATTAACCGCCATTAATGTGTCGGATATTGCCAGCCGCAAGCTAGCGTACTCTGCGGCGCTTCTTTGCGCTGGTATATTAACTCAGTTTGATCCTGCACAAGCCATTACCGCCTTTGAAAACCTGGACCCGGCGTTGATCCCACCCCATTGCATTCACTATGAAAAGACCCGCCTGGAAGTCTTTGCTGCGCTCGCCAATTCCGGTGACTACACCAATGCTGAACGTTTGCGGCCCGCCGTGGAGGCCGCCTTGCAAGACATAAGTTGCCAGGACGAATTTGAACACGCGGCCGCCATGGGCATGGCCATGATGGCTCTGAATTATCGGTTTGACCGCCCCAGCGGGCTATACTGGTTACGAAAGGTGCTGGAAGAGGACCCACAAGGCCCGCAATGGGAAAGCATATATGATATCTGGCAAACCCATGCGGCGGCATACGGTATCGAACTTCTGGCCCATGGGGGGCAAAAGGCCTTCGCCCGCAAACGCGACAACATCGGCGCGGCCTTGCATGCCGCCACATTACAGCCCAAGGATTTTGCAGTTTTGGAGGCTCTTGGTCTTGCGTATATGGCAGACCAGCCACGCTCTGCCCTTGACTGGTTTGAAAAAGCCCTCCCTTTGGCCGATGAACATCACCAGACCTTAACCGTCGAGCGGATTACCGATGCCAGCACCCGTATTTTCCTGCAGGCTGTCAATGCAGGCGACGCGCAAGATGCGGCCAGAACCTGCGCCGCCGTTATCGGACTGGCCGATGCCATTCATGATCCGGGTTTACACTTTGCCCTGGGCCTTGATGCCCTTAACCGGCGTGGTGATCTGGAAGAAGCGGTCAAACGCTTTGCGCTGGTTGCCAGCCAGCAAGCCGACCCGGCATTAACTGTACAGGGGGCTTATCACCTTGCCCTGGTGCAGGCACGAAACGGCAATTTTTCCAAGGCGCAACAGATGGCGGATACTCTCTACGCACAAACGAACCCCAACGCCGTATTGGTTCAGCAATTAGTTGGTGGCCGCCAGGCAGAACTTGACGCCGCCATAGTGGACGCAGCATAGAAGGTCATGAAAAAAATACGAAATATTATACGACGCTTCTGGATGTTGTTTTTTGGCGCCCGCGAGCGTAATGATTATGCGGTGCAATATGCCAAATATGCTTGGGCTTTGATCTTTGGTCGCGGCAGTTATATCCGCCAAAGCTGGGGCGAAACACCCAGCGCGAAGACCCATAAAAATATCGCGATCTTTGTCCATTATGATAAACAGGGCCGCGTGCATGGCTATGTTCTGCATTATCTCAAGGCCTTGCAGGACGCGGGCCGAACGGTGATGTTCATCACCAACAGTCCAAAATTTCCAGACGCTGAGCGACAAAAACTTGACGACCTTTGCGCTCAGGTTTTGTGGCGCAAAAACAAGGGCTATGATTTTGGCGCTTATGCTGATGGTATGAAATTACTGGGCAATTTATCAACCTATGATACTATAACCCTCTGTAATGACAGTGCCTATGGGCCATTATTCCCGCTGGATAAAGTGTTTAAATCTATGGACCCCAAGGTCGCCGATATCTGGGGCCTGACTGATAGTTGGGATAGTGCGCACCATTTACAGAGTTACTTTTTGCTGTTTCACAAGGCTACCCTCAGCAATCCCGCGTTTCAAAAACGCTGGCATAATTATGTTCATGTTCCTTCAAAATCCTGGGTTATTCGCAAGCACGAAATTGGTCTGGCTGCAGATTTGCGCAAAGCGGGTTTACGCGCCCGAGCCGTGTTTCCCTATCGGGTGCTGCTTGGTGACTTTTTTGACCGTATGGGTGATGCCTCAATGCTGGAGGATAAGAACATTCTTCCTGCCCATCGCAAGTTTTTAAAGCGCATTTTCGAACATGCAGAGCATGGCGCCCCTCTGAATGTTACGCATTTCTTCTGGGACCGGCTGATCAGCGAATTTCAGTATCCTTTTATCAAGAAAGAAATTTTGCAGGGAAACCCCTCTGCTTTGCCCAGTCTTTACCTGTGGGAAAAGCTGATCGGCGGCGTCAGTGATTATGATACCAGTCTGATCACCAGGCATCTGGAATTCACCATGCGCGGGCGGTTTATGTAATTATGGCAAAGATGGCACTGCACAGCACTGACGCTGAAAACTGGCTGGTTATGGCCGGGCTAAGTGCTGCCGATGTGCAGCGCGCGATGCGGGCCGCAGAGGAAAGCGGCGAAGCCCTGCCCTCTATCGTGCGCCGCCTTGGTTTTCTGAGCGATAAAGCCATTGCCGATGCCTTGGCCAAAACCCATGACCTGCCGCGCCTGTCTGCCAACGATTTTGCAGAAGAAAACCCAGCCGAAGGCCTGATCAACGCCGAGTTTCTGATCTCCGGCCAGGCCTGTATCGCCCGCATGGATGATGCAGGCGTGGTGTTGGCGCTGGCCGATCCGGCGACCTCTGATGTAGCCGATGCTGTGGCGCTGGCCACCGGCAAGCCTGTCACACTGGCTTTGGCGACGTTAAGCGATATAGAGACGGCACTGGCACGATATTACGGCGCCCAGGACGATGATACCGATGCCCTGCACAGCATGGGCACCGATGACGCAGATGCCGAGCATTTGCGCGACCTGGCCAGCGAAGCCCCGGTGGTGCGGCTGGTTAATGACCTGATCAAGGATGCTTTGGCCAATCGGGCATCAGATATTCATGTCGAGCCGTATCGCGACTATTTGCGTATTCGCTTGCGCGTTGACGGCGTATTGCATGACCGCGAATCGCCAAATGCCGCCCTGGCACAATTGGTGGTTTCACGCATCAAGATTATTGCTGATCTGGATATTGCCGAGCGCCGCCGACCCCAGGATGGCCGCGCCCGAGTCAGCATTGCCGGGACACCGCTGGATTTGCGGGTGGCCACCACCCCCAGCGCCCATGGCGAAAGTGTGGTGATCCGCCTTCTGGAAGATCGCGATACCGAGGTTGATCTGCACGATCTGGGTTTAAGCCATAAAGACGAAGCCCTGCTGATGGATAAACTGGCCGCGCCTTTTGGGCTGATCCTGGTGGTTGGCCCGACCGGCGGCGGTAAAACCACCACTTTGGCCGGGGCGATCAGCACGCTGAACACGCCCGAGCGCAAGGTCATTTCCATTGAAGACCCGGTGGAATACCAGATTGATGGCGTGACCCAGATCGCCGTGCGCCCGGCCATCGGCCTGACCTTTGCCAATGCCCTGCGTTCGGTTCTGCGTCAGGACCCGGACGTGATTGTAGTGGGCGAATTGCGCGACCGTGAAACCGCCGAAATTGCCGTTAATGCTGCCCTGACCGGGCATTTGGTGCTGGCCACATTGCACGCCAATACCGCCGCCGGGGCACCGGCGCGCCTAGTGGATATGGGCATTGATCCCTCGTTATTGCGTTCGACCCTGCGGCTGATCCTGTCGCAAAGACTGATCCGCATTCTGTGCCCGTCCTGCAAGAAAAAGGTCAAGGGCCAATGGACCCATGTTGGCTGCGAGGCGTGCGCCAATACCGGCTATCAGCGCCGCACCGGGCTTTATGAAAGTATCGAGCTAACGCCTGATTTGCTGAACCTGATACAGGACGGGTTATCATCGCTGGAATTTGAACAGGCCGCCCGCGCCGCCGGGGCCCTGTCTCTGACCGATGATGGGCGCGCAAAAATTCAAGCTGGCATCACCGATACCGACGAGATCTGGCGGGTTCTTGGCGAACGGGTGGAGCCGCAATTATGAGCGGGTTTCTGGTCAAGGCGGTTTCAAATGATGGCGTGCAAAGCGACGTCTTTATCGAAGCGACCTCCTCGACCGAGGCGGCGGCCAAGGTGCGCGCCCGTGGCCTGACGCCGATATCAGCCAAACCCGGCGATGCGCCGCGCAAAAAACGCGCCCCGCGCGGTGCAAACCTTGCGGCCTCGCGCATTGTGCGCGAACTTGGGGCGCTGACCGGCGCTGGCCTGACCGTTGAGCAAGCCCTCTCCAGCCTGACGCGCTATGTCAGCTCGTCTTTGATGCAAACCGTCGCCATATCTTTGCGCGAGGATATTCGCGCAGGCATGAGCCTTGCCGATGCCTTTGCCGCCCGTCCGGAAATATTCCCCCCACCCTTTCCCCAGATTGCCGAGGCCGGTGAGGTTTCCGGCGCGCTGCCTGCGGCCTTGAATGATCTGGCGGACTGGCAGGAACGGCGCGCCAATTTCGATGGCGAGATTAAAGGTGCGCTGATCTATCCGATCATCCTTCTGGTGCTGGCTTTTGTCGCAGTTTCGGGTCTTTTGGTGTTTGTTGTCCCCCGCTTCGAGCAGGTTTTTGCCGACATGGGTGCGGCCCCGCCGCCCTTTGCCGCCGGGGTGTTTGCCACCGGGCGCTTTTTGGCCAAAGTCGCACCGTTTTTGCTGGTGATCGGGGTTGGCAGCGCCTTTATGGTCAGCATGTGGTTACGGGGGCTTCAGGCCCGGCGGTCAGCCTATGCCTTCGCTCACCGCATGCCCGGCCTTGGCCCGTTATTGCGCTCTATGCTGGCAGCAAGGTTTTGCCGGGTGCTGGCGGTTTTGCTGCAAAATGGTCTATCCGCAGTGCCTGCCTTTCGTCTGGCCAGCGCCAGCCTTAGCGATGATTATGCAAAGATGAAACTGGACGAAGCCTTAACCCAGGTGCGCCGTGGGGCCTCGCTACCAGACCAGATTGCACAAACCGGCGTTTTGCCGCCGCTGGCCGTCGAGATCATCCGCGTCGGTGAACAAACCGGCGAGCTGGGCAAAGCCACCGAGCGGCTGGCCACCTTGCTGGAGAATCGGCTGGAGCGCGGGGCGCGCACAGCCTTGCATCTGGCTGAGCCTGCCCTGATCGGCTTTGTCGGCCTGATTGTCGGTGTTATTATCGTCTCCATTCTTCTTGCCCTTGTCAGCGTCAACGATATTGGAATTTGATATGTCAAAAGAGAACCAAACGACCCCCAAAGATGATTGCAAAAAACGAGATGGTTATACTCTGACAGAATTGCTGGTGGTTCTGGTCATACTTGGCCTGTTGGTTGGCCTGATAGCGCCCCGTTTTTTAGGCCAGATCGGCAAAGCGCGCAGCAAAACCGCGCGGGTACAAATCTCGAACCTTTCTACGGCGCTGGAGTATTATCAACTGGATACCGGGCGCTATCCTACGGCCTCAACCGGCCTGTCTGCGCTGCTCAGCGCCCCGCCCAACACGCCAAACTGGGACGGCCCTTATCTGAAGACCCGGCGCGTGCCCGACGATCCATGGGGCAATCCCTATATCTATCAGCCCGGTGTTGGGGGCGATTTTGTCCTGAAAACTCTGGGCGCAGACCAACGGGAAGGTGGCGATGGCGAAAACACCGACATTTCCTCTGCGGACCTTTAAGAACGGGCCTTTAACGGGATACACACTGGCAGAGCTTCTGGTGGTGCTGATGATCCTTGGCCTGCTGACCGCCATTGCTGCGCCGCGCATTACCATGGGTTCGGACTCATCAGTAATGCGCACCAATACGGCGCACTTAACGACGCTATTGCGCACAGCAAAAGTCAGCGCACGCCGCACCGGCCAATCAACCAAAGTGTTCATTGCACCGTTGGACAAAACCGCATGGATAGAGGGGCAGGGCCAAACCCTGCACCTGAATGAGAGGCTTTCTCTGGAGGCGGTGGGTGCCGACATCGAAGCCGAAGATGAAACCATTGGCATCCGCTTTTTTGCCGATGGCATGAGCACGGGCGGCGAGGTCAAGCTGGGCCTGAATACCTTGTCGCGCACAATCAAGGTCATCTGGGCCAATGGGGAGGTGCGTCTTGAACAAGAATAAAACGGCGGGCTTTACCCTGATCGAAACCATTATTGCCACGGCCCTGGCCTCGGTTGGCTTTGCTCTGATATTTCAAGGGCTTGGCGGCGCGGTGCGTCTGACCAAAGCCAGTGCCGAAACCGAACGATCCGTGCTGGTGGCCAAATCCGTCCTTGCTGAAAACACCCTTGTTCCTGGCGAGATCCACAGTCAGGGCATCACCGATGGCATTGCCTGGACCCTGAATGCCAATATCCTGATCGAGCGCCCCGATGGGGTGAAACTGATCCGCTATGATGTGTTGGCCAAAGGCCCAACCGGGCGGCAGGTTCGATTGGTCACTGAAAGAACGGCCACGCCATGATGTGCGCGCGCCGCCTTTCCCCCCGTGCCGGTTTAACGCTAGCAGAATTACTGATCGCGCTGATCATTGGTGGCATGACGCTGGTTATTACCGCGCAAGCTTCGACCAGCGTGCGCCGCTGGACCGCCCGGCTGGCCGAAGTCGAAAAAGACAATACCAAGGCCGTTGGGCTTTATCAGTTTGCCGAAACCATATTGTCGGATGCTTTGCCGATAACCCAAAAGGTTGAGGATCAAACCCTTGCGCTCTTTGAGGGATCACCACATTCCGTGCGCTTTGTCCGGGTTGAGCCGGGTTATCCAGCCCGCGCCGGGATTTATCAATATTACTTGTTTGGCCAAAAAGGTGAAAATGGCCAATGGAGCCTCAATCTGGAGCGCGAATTGCTCAGTAATCCGGATCAGTTTGGCACTATGACCGCCCCGGCCCGGCTGAACCTTTATAGCGATGATCAGGCCCCGGTTTTTGTCTATATGGGAGCGTCCGGATGGCAGACGCAATGGCGTGATAAAGAGACCCCGCCTTTACTGGTCAGCTTCGCCATTGCTGACTGGCCCAGCCTGAGCATTGCCGTACCGCAACCCGGCCAACTGATCGAACTGGAAAAGAAAAACAAGAAAAAGAAACCCCGCAAATCGCAAAACAACCGGGGCCGGGGGGCAAAGTCATGAATACTCAAAAAGGCTTTATTCTGCTGATGGTGATTGCCGTGCTGACGGCGGCCTCGGCGGCACTGGCCATTGCCAGTTTTTCAGCGCGCCTTGGGGCCAAGGAAGTCGGCGTTACGATTGATCTTGCCCGCGCGCAATCTGCGGCGGATGCGGTGCTGGCGCGGGCCGCACTGGGTCTTGGTGAACAAAAGGCCCTTTATGCCGATGGGCGCCCGTATAAATTCATCATTGATGATGTCCAAATGACCTACCGGCTGGTCAACAATCGTGGTCTGATTGATCTTAACGGCGCTAAGGGAAAACTGCTGACAGCGTTTTTTATTCGCCTTGATCTTAGCCGCTCTGATGCCGAAGACATGGCCGCAGCCATTTTGGACTGGCGTGATAAAAATGACCGCGCCCGACAAAACGGGGCGGAAAGCCGCGCTTACCAGAATGCCGGTCTGCCGCCACCGGGAAATCGTAGATTCTATGATGTGAGCGAAATGCGCGGTGTGCTGGGTATGTCCGCTGCGCTTTATCAGGCAGCCGCGCCCTATCTGACCGCTGGCCCCGGCCAGAGCGAGCCAGACCCGGCAACAGCGCCAGCGCTGGTTTTGTCTTTGCTGGACCTCAGCACAGCGCAGCGTAATGAAATACTTGATCGACGCCGCGAAGGCTCTGCCCCGGCTTTAACCCAAAACTCTAAACCTAAAAAGACAGAGAAACAGGGAAAAAATCAGGGGTCTTATCGCCTGCTGGTGGAGAGCGAGCTGCCAAGCGGAACAAAACAAGCCGTGCAACTGGTGTTCTCAACTGGACCGCGCCCCGGTGAGTATGCCATCCTTTCCAGACGCACTGTGCCTATCGGACAGGGCGCGCAAATTTATGAAACCAAGGCCAGAGATGTCAATTACTAGCACGATAACGGATATTTGGCGGCAGTGGGCCAGCCAGTTTGACGAGGGAATTTCGTATATCCCGGTCATTGGCGCGTGGTTTCGCCCCAAATGGACCAGTGTTATTCTTGATCGCGACGGGCAGTTTTCCCAGGCTGACGGGCACGGCACCCTGCAGGCCCTGTCAGAGGATCAGGTGCGCCAGTTGGCCCAGAAAAAACGCCTGTGCCTGCGTCTGGGACAGGGGCTTGGCAAACAGCGCATCATCACCTTGCCACAGGCGGCACGAAATGACCCGGCGGCAACAATTGCGCTATCCTTAAAACAGTATTTTCCGTTCCCAGAAGATGATACCGCCTTTGCGGTGCATGGCAGCGGCAAAATGGACGAAGCCAATCAATGGCGCTTCGCTGTCAGCTTCGCCCGCAAGTCCATCATTGAAGAGGCGATGAGCCACGCCGCCAGCCTCGGTCTTTCCCCCAAAGTGGTCGATGCGCTGGGCGATAATCCATTGGCCGAGGTGAATGCCGACCTTCTTAGTGGCGGCAAGGCCGGCGGCGGGAAAAGTGCCAGTAAAATTCTATTTGCTTTGTGTGCGCTCTTCATCCTTATGGCCATGGTGATCAATGGCTGGACGGCCCTGACGCTGGCCCCAACGGCGGCGCAACTAGACGCGCTGGCCAAACCCGGCGGCACCGATCAGGCCCGGTTGCAAAAGCAGGCCAAGGACACCGCCCCGGCGATACTGGACATTTGGCAAGCCGCCACCGATGCCCTGCCCGATAATGCCTATGCCGAATACCTGACCTATGAAAATGGCCGCTTGCGCATAGCCGGCAAAGCCGATGATGCGGCGATGCTGGTTAATGCCATCGAATCCCAGAGCATTTTTTCCGGAACCTCTTTTGCTGCCGCCTCCCTGAAGGAAGACGATGGCAAGGAAAGCTTTGATCTGACCACCCGTGTGCAGAAGAGGACCCGGCCATGACCACACGAAACATCACCTGGCTGGCCCTTGGGGCCGGTGTTCTGGCCCTTGTGCTCAGCGGCGCAGCGGCAGTTCAGTCGGGCCTGAAAGCCTGGACGATGAACCAGAAAATCGAAATGGCCTTGCAGCAAAAAGACAAAAAAAGTGTGGAAGATGCCCTGCCCCAGCTTTATCTTCTACAAGCCCCCTCACACGGGGCCGCAGGGGCCGCCCTGCTGGCACGCTTGCGCACTAGCGCCCGTAAATCAGGTGTATCCCTGCAACGCGCAGAGCCACGCCCGCTTGACCCTGCCGATCCGCAAAGCGTTAAAATATCAGCGCAGGCCAGTGGGCCGACCGAGGCCATTGCCGCTTTTATCTATGAATTGGAAGCCCGGCCCCCGGCCTTGCTGATCGAGCGGGCGCGTCTGAATGTCGGCGATAAAAAAGCCACGGTTTCCGTAGATATTCTGGTAGCAGCCCGCGCCCAATATGGACGGAGCGCGCCATGAACCGCCGTATGATACTCTTACTATCTGCCGTGGGTGTCTTGGGCAGTCTCTTTGCCCTGGACCGTTTTGTGCTTAATCCATCAGGCTCGGATAATCTGGCCGCCCCGGTGCGCCGGGCAGAGCGCCAGAGGCAGGCGCCAAAGTCCCTTTCCCGTGCACAGATCAAAGACACGCTGTTTCTTAGCCCGCTCGGCACCTATGGCGAGGTCTGGCAGCGGCCAGTCTTTACACCATCACGCCAGCCTGCGCCCGGCCAAACCAGGTCCGTGACACGGGCCGAAGATAACAGCGCCGACGATCAGCCACCGGATTTTAATATTATTGGCGTTGCCACAGGACCGCAAAACAGCGCCGCCCTTATCCGGACAGGCAAGCGGTCTCTTAAACGGTATTATATGGGTGAAGAGATCAATGGCTGGACCATTGATGAGATACGCCAAGACAGCATCACCGTTTCAAAAAATGGCGAGAGCTGGCAATTGCCCGTAGGCGGGGCAAACTAGGCGGCGGCCCCATCCAGTCCTGGAGCATTTTAAGGGGCATCGGTGCGAATGGCAAAGTTTGTTGCCCCGCGCACGACGCCATTGGCATCCTTGAAGCGAATGAAGATGCGGGTATTGGCCGGATCAGTTGGAATATCGCCCGTTGCATTTGCAAACACCGTAAACGTGCGGTTTTCACCATTTGCCGAGTTAAACTGATACGATCCCACCGGGGTAGCCAGGCACGCACCGTCTGAGTGAACGGCCAGGTCTGTTTCGCATACAAAGAGAATGAGCGGCAGACCTTTGCCATTATCATCAACGCTGAGCGTTAATATACCACCGCCGCCAATCGACGATGTCGCCAGTGTCGCGACATTGGCTTGGCCTGCACCAGGAATAGAAAGAAAGCCATCATTGCTGCCCGTAAGACCAACGACAATCATATCCAAGGGGATACTTTCTGCCGAGGATAAAATAAAGCTGTTCACGCCGATGATTACATTAGACGAGGTGCCTTCATCACAATTGGCCTGAAGGCCCAATTCCTGCTGACTGAAGACCGTAGACGGTGAAATGGCAAAAACAAAGTTTTGTTTGTTTTCTACACCCGGTAAAATATTGATGGGGGTATCCGGCGACCCACTTGCCACATTGTTTACGTCCGTGGTTTGATAGGTAAATCCGCCTTCAAACGCCCCAGGGCTAAGGGAAATTGAGCAGTTATTGCCTTGTACTGTACCCAAATTAAAAACCGTCATAAACGCTGTGGCCTGTGTGCCCACCTTGACGGAACGCGCATAGGGAAGAACCGCTGTGAGGAGATTAGGCAAAGCCGTGCTGGTTGATGCCCAACCAAGATTAACAAGCCCTGTGGCCCCACTCTTACCATCCACGGCGATGTGATAAACCGTGCCCAATGTTGCCGTAAAGCTCAGCTGGCTGGCCCCCGATGTGAATGCCGGGCCCGCGTTTGAGGCCGTACCGGAGACACCCTGGTTATCATTTGAAGCCACTTCGGTCAGCGCACCAACCGCAGAGCCGGTATAAACCGCCATCACCGTGTCAAAATCAGAACCATCTGTGTTAAAGGCAAAATCACCGCTGGAGGGCGCTGTCCAGTCAAACCAGATTGAATTGGCCGCTGTGGTGCCTGCATGCGCAGGCTCACCCGTTTCGGCGGTTGCATTCACGGAATGGCTGTCTGCACTGCCTGAAGCACCAGAGATTGATATTGCCGAAGCAAAGGTATCATTACCCACTGCACCCGACAGACCAATAGCAAGTTGAATGTTACCGCTTGCGCCATTAAAACCATCAACAGCAATGTAATAGATCGTTCCTTTTACAGCAGGAAATGTAACCTTCGAGTCTAGGATGACACCAAGTTCCACATCATCATTGTTAGCTATGGCTGTTAATGCCGACACACTTGTTCCGGTATAAACCCCCAACACTGTATCAAAATCACTGCCTACCGTTGATATTTGCACAGTGCTGCTTAAAGGCGCAGTCCATTTATACCAGACCGAAGCCCCGCCCGCATTTGTGCCACCCTCATGGTTTGGCTCGCCGATTTCTTTATCGGCACCCAGGCTAGAGCCGCTGGTTGAGGGCTGCAGGCCTGATAACGGCAAGGCATCGGCAAAGTCGTTATTGGCCAGAAAGTTTGCCGTGGCCCCGACAGAGCGAACGGCTGTGTCTGGCCCTATTGCAAAAGTAACAGCGCCATCATCTGATCCGGAGCCACCGCCCGCCAGAGCATTGCCATCAATGGTCACAATAACGGTATCGCTGGCCCCTGCGGCCAATGTGCCGCTGGCTTTATTTAAAAGGATAAAGCTCTTATCGGCGCTGACTGTCCAGTTTATACTGGCACTGGAATTATTGGTCAGGGTGTAGGTTTTATTGCCAAAGGTAGCCGATTTTCCAGGTTCCCCAATACTGAAATACCCCTCGGCGGGGGCAATGGCCACCTCGCCAATCCCGGCCCCACCACCATTGGCCAGAAGCGCACTGGCCAGATCCACGCGAATGCGCGGCTTATAGAGCAAATTACGCCCATCAAGTATGGGCTTGCCTGTAGCTTTTAAAGCATCTTCTATTTCCTGAATTGTTGCCGTGGGGTGCGCAGAACGTAACAAGGCAAAAGCACCGGCCACATGTGGTGTCGCCATGGATGTGCCACTGAGCGGCACCGCATAGTTTATGCCGCCTGTTTTAGGATAGGCCGCCAGGATAGAGACACCCGGGGCCAGTAAATCAACAAGCGGCGAGGAGTTTGAAAACCCTGCCACAACATCCTGTTTACTTGTCGCGCCGACGGTCACTGCGGATGAAATACACCCGGGGTTACTAACGCCATCAGTAAAGCTTTCATTACCTGAGGCGATAACGGTTGCCACACCGGCGGTGCGCAACTGGTCAATCAGGCTTTTCATGGCTGCGTTTTGCCCTGTATCACAGGCTGCCGTGGACTTGCCGCCGCCCAAACTCATGTTCACTGAAGCAATTTTCAAAAGACTGGCATTGCTCAAGACATAATCAAGGCCGGCTCTCTGATCGGAGGGAAAAGAGGCCACACAAGGGGCTGAAGCGGGATCCGGCGGTGTGCCATCCTCATCGCAATCTGCCGGATCGGTAAATTTGGTAAACACCTGAACCGCCACAAGGTTTGCCCCTCTGGCCACGCCCTGGATTGTCCTGCCGGAACTCAAGGTAAAGGCTGAGCCCATGGCCGTAGACGCCACGTGTGTTCCATGATTACAACCGTCAACGCCTTCGGTGATGTCGGTGGTGGCGAGGTCATCAACGGGACAGTTTTTGCCTGCCGGGGCACTAATTTGTATATTCGTGTTATTCGGGCACAGGGAAACAGAATTTTGCGTGGCATCAGTCGTTGAAAAACAAGCCGACCCAACGACTTTTCCTGTGGTCATGATATGTTCATGATCCGAGCCCGTGTCGAGCACGGCAACGGCAAAGTCCGCGCCGTCACTACCTGCGCTCCAGACCACGGGCGCACCAACAAGAACCGTGGACACATCCAGCATTACACGCATAGGCTTTTCAGAGAAAATTCTGAGAACAGACGGATCCGCAGCCAGCTTTTCCATCTCTTCGCGTGTCATGACCATAGCCATTGACGGCACATTATCCAACGGGCGTACAACCTGCGGTCCATCAAAAGTGGTGAGTTTACGCGCTTGTTCATAGCGACCAACATTCTTGCCAAATGCCCGTTCAAGAAGATCGTCTCGTTGCGCGGCAATCAGGTCTCTGCGTGCGGCCAGAGCCTTGGCCCCGACAGGCATATCTTGTGCAGGAATAGCATAATCAACAACAACCCGGACACGACCACCGGCGGCGGCGCGCTCTGCATTTCGCCCTTCCAGAGAAATTTTCTCCGATTGCGCCCAGGCGCCAACAGAAAGAAAGGACAGGATAAAGGCAGATAAGAGAGCACGAACAAACATTAGTAATCCTCATAACGGGTAGAAGCATCGCGTAAAACCGGCGATACTTGTCTCTAACGGCTTAAAATATCGTGCCAGTCTACCGGGCCGTTTAAAAATCGCAAAGCCCTTTTTGCAAAAGGCGTTAACATCTCACCAGCCTGAACGCATTCACCCCTTTAGCGCTAACAATAAGCGAGGCAAAAAACAAAATATCAATCGTAAATTGTGCATACTTGCCGCAGAATACGGCAAGCGTACAATGAAGATCATCATCATTGCATGTGCGGTCTGGACGCAAAGGGCGTACGGGGACACCTCATACGCTTACTGTTTTTCTCTTTATTTTCCCTGTGGCTGTCCGTTCATTGCGGCGTCATCTTTATGTATGTATGATACGATCAGGATCGCACATTGCCCTGTGATGGAGAACAGATATGCAAAACTGGGTACAGATTTTGGCTCTTGGTGCACTCTGTGCCCTGCTCACAGGGACCGCCGTTTTAGCCGATGTGGACGTAAAGGCCATTGACGGCGGCTGGCAGATTGAGGCGAAAAACGAACCGCTGACGGGCGTGCTGGATGCCATTTCGAAAACCGCCGGGATCAAAATCAGCGGCACCGCCAAGTTGATAGAAAACCCGATGATCAATGGTGTCTATAAAGGCAGCCTTGATAAAGTTTTACCGCGCCTGCTGCGCAGTGCTGACTATGCCTTTATCACCGGCACCGATAAAAACGGGCAAAGCCACATCACCCGCCTGGTTCTGTTATCGGGTGCGAAAGGCAAGGCCCCCAGCGCGCGCGCCATGACCGCAGCGCGCAAACTGCCTGCCGCACGGCGCATCACCAACAACGCCCCCACAGCCAAAGACAAGGAACAGGGCGCACGCGTGACCTCGCTGTTGACAAAGCGCGTGCAAACAGTTGCCGGCGTTGAACCCGAAGCCAACCCGGCAGCCGAGCCAGAAGAAGACAACGCGCCGCAAAC
This sequence comes from Robiginitomaculum sp., assembly GCA_002733495.1. Lineage (GTDB taxonomy): Bacteria > Pseudomonadota > Alphaproteobacteria > Caulobacterales > Maricaulaceae > Robiginitomaculum_B. Next base: position 7,764 of record NVVV01000036.1, on the reverse strand, counting down.
GTCCGGGATTACCCGCAATGCGGATGGCGGCTTTGACATCACCCCCGAGGCCCAAGCCCGCATGGCCGAAGCCACACGGCGCGCCCAACAGGATCTGCAGGCTCTGGTTTCGGCCATCCGGCGCAATGACAACCAAAGCGGCGATAACTAAGTCCGGTTATCCGGCTATTTGGTACCAAACAAACGGTCGCCCGCATCCCCAAGGCCGGGGACGATAAAGCCGTTTTCATTCAGCTTTTCGTCAATGGATGCGGTGATGATTGGCACATCGGGATGCGCCTTGCGCAGGTTTTCCACTCCGGCTGGTGCCGAGAGCAAACACACAAAACGCACATCACGCGCCCCGGCTTCCTTGATCCGGTCAATGGCGGCAATGGCTGAATTGCCCGTGGCCAGCATCGGGTCCAGCGCAATCACTGTGCGCTCATCCATGTCCTTTGGCATTTTCACCAGATATTCCACCGGCTGCAGGGTTTCTTCGTCCCGGTACAGCCCCACATGGCCCACGCGGGCCGATGGGACCAGATGCAGCATGGCCCCCAGCAGCCCCTCGCCTGCGCGCAAAATCGAGACAAAACACAGCTTTTTCCCCGCCAGCACCGGCGCATTGGTTGTGCAGATCGGCGTTTCAATTTCGCGCAATTCCGTGGGCAGGTCCTTCATGGCCTCATAGCCCAGCAACATCGCCGTTTCTTCCAGCAGCGCACGAAACTCGGCGGTGCTTTTTTGCCGGCGACGCATCAGACTTAATTTGTGCTGGACCAGTGGATGATTGACGACGGTAACGCCTTCAATGCTTTGATCGTTTACGTTTACTGCCATGGGTTCGCCCTCGCGCTTGGATATGGCTCATGTCATGGCCTGATTCATTCGGGCAATCCAGCCTGACGTGTGAAGCTGCTTTGGGCGGCGACGGATTGATCATATCCACAACAAAGGCAAACAAACATTCTGCGTTCAACGCAAATGCGCTTCCCTCTCCCGGTGGGAGAGGGTTAGGGAGAGGGGTGTTTGCAAAAAAACATGATCGACTTTCTATTCCCCATCCCCTCATCCCAGCCTTCTCCCCATGGGAGAAGGGGCAAGTGTGAAGGTTTCATATCCACATTTTAACGGCAATCCCCACCGTCGCCAAAGCCAGCACCACCAGCGCCCGGCGGGTCCAGCGATTACGGTGCGCCTGTGCGTTAGCCATGTGCGCTAGGCTTTCTTCGCTGAGTTTGAGGCCATTTTTGCGGGCATCGGTGATGATCTGCGTGCCGCTTTCAATGGCGGCGGGCAAATCCACCAGCACCCGGTGCAATTCGCGCAAGGTATCATAGGCATCGTTCACTTTGCCCTCTACGCCAAGTTCGCGCCTGATCCAGTTTTCCACCACCGGCGCGGCGGTGCCCCACAGATCGTGATCCGGGTCCAGCATACGCGCCACGCCCTCAACTTGCACCATGGTCTTTTGCAACAACACCAGTTCGGGGCGCAAATGCATATCAAACTGGGCGGTCACATCAAAAAGCTGCAATAACAGATGGCTCATGGAGACATTTTTGGCGGTTTTGCCAAAAATCGGCTCGCCCACGGCACGCAGGGCCTGAGCAAAATCATCAACCCCATAGCGTCCGGGCACATAACCGGCCTCGAAATGAACTTCGGCCACCCGGCGATAATCGCGGCGCAAAAACCCATAAAGAATTTCCGCCAGATAGCGTCGCTCAGCCGGCCCAATGCGCCCAAGGATACCAAAATCCACCAGCCCCAGACGCCTCTTGCCAAGGGCAAACAAATTGCCCTCGTGCATGTCCGCATGAAACACGCCGTGGTCCAGCGCGCTTTGCAAAAAGCTGCCCGTAACGGTTTTGCCCAGCGCCACCCTGTCTATCTTGGTCGCATCCAGCGCCGCTTCATCGCTCAAGGGAACACCGTCCATCCAGTGCATGGTGAACACCCGCAGGCGTGTCCGCGACCAGTCCACCTCGGGGATGGCCACCTGATCCTGTTCATGCAGTACTTCGGCCAGCTCTGAGGCTCCGGCGGCCTCCATACGCAAATCCATTTCCAGGCTTAGCGAACGCGATAATGTGCGAACAAACTCCACCGGCTCCAGCCGCCGGGAGGACGGGAAAAACCGCTCTGCCAAACGCGCGCCCAGCGCCATCGCCTCGATGTCATTACTGATCTGCACTTCAATGCCGGGGCGCAGGATTTTCACCGCCAGTTTGGTGCCGTCTTGCAAGACCAGCGGATGCACCTGCGCCACCGAAGCGGCGGCCACCGGCGGAGCCAATCCGGCAAACAGCGCGGTGCTGTCTTCGCCAAAGGCCTCGGCCAGTGCGGCGCGGGCCTCTGCAATAGAAAAGGGCGGCATTTTATCACGCAGGCCCGCCAGACCGGCGGCAATTTCCGGGGTCAGAATATCGCCGCGACTGGCCAGAAACTGGCCAAACTTTACATAGCTGGGGCCAAGCTGTTCCAGCGCCCGGGCCAAACGCTCGCCGGGACCGCCCTCACCTTTTTGGCTGAACAAGCGTGCCAAACGGCCCAAAAGCCGCGCCGGCAGCGGCAAAATCGCCTGATATTCGCGGGGCAGAATGGCATCATGACGGGCCAGAACCAGACCCGCCCGTGCGAGCCGAAAAACCGTTGCCAATCCCATGCCTTAAATCGCCCAGCCTGTATGCAGGGCGGCCACGCCGCCGGAAAAATTGGTATAGCCGACATTGGAAAATCCCGCCGCGCGCATCATGTCGGCAAAGCGATCCTGATCCGGGAACTGCCGTATGCTCTCCACCAGATATTGATAACTTTCCCGGTCATTGGCAAATACCTGCCCCAGACGCGGAATAGCGTGAAAGGACCATAAATCATAGGGCTTTTGCAAAGCCTGATTGATCGGTTTTGAAAATTCAAGACATAAAAACCGCCCACCCGGACGCAACACCCGGCGCATATCGGCCAGCGCCTTGACCTTATTGGTGACATTGCGAATGCCAAAGCTGATGGTCACCGCATCAACGCATGCATCGGGCAAGGGCAAGGTTTCGGCATCGCCGCACACCCAGCTGAGCTGTGGGTCCGTGCCGCGTTTCAGGCCCGCGATCAGCATTTGCGCATTAATATCGCAGACAATGGCCCGTGCCGGTTTGCCGCCGCGCCGCGCGCGCACGCTTTGGGCCCGTTTAACAAAGCGCCGTGACAGATCGCCAGTGCCCCCGGCCACATCGAGCAGAATTTCGCCCGGCCTCGGATTAGCGCGGGCAATGACCATGTCTTTCCATACCCGGTGCACACCACCGGACATAAGATCATTCATCAGGTCATAGCGTTCGGCCACGCGGTCAAAAACGCCGCGCACCATGGAGGCCTTTTTCTCGCGCTTCACGGTTTTAAACCCAAATGAAGCGGTATCGTCCGAAGGCTCTGTTTGATTTGTCGTACTCATAATGCGAACCATAGCTTTGTCAGTGCCCCTGCGCCATAGGCGGAGGCACCCTGATTTCAGAGTGAGACACTATGCCCGAACTTCCCGAAGTTGAAACCGTCAGATCCGGCCTGGCTCCGGTGATGCAGGGCGAAACAATCACCCGCGCCCTTATCAACCGGCCTAATTTACGTTTTGCGTTTCCACAAAACTTTTGCCAGCGCCTGACCGGCACGCAGGTTTTACACCTGCGTCGGCGCGCCAAATATCTGTTGATTGACCTGAACAGCGAAGAAACGCTGATTGCCCATCTGGGCATGTCCGGGCGGTTTTCCATTGTGCCCCCGGGCGAGGCACCGCCGCCGGACACCAACCCGGCCCATGATCATGTGGAGTGGCATTTGGGCAATGGTCATCGCATTGTTTATAATGACCCGCGCCGTTTTGGCTTTATGGACCTGGTCAAAAGCGCCGATCTTGAGAACAATAAATTCCTGGCGGGCCTGGGGCCGGAACCGCTGGGCAATGCCTTTAGTGCCGCCTGGCTGGCTGAACAGTTTGCCGGCAAGGCCCGCCCGGTCAAAACCGCTTTATTGGACCAGCAAATGGTGGCGGGGCTTGGCAATATCTATGTGTGCGAGGCGCTTTTTCGCGCCGGTATTCACCCCAAAGCCCTGATCAGGACCATTGGCCCCAAACGCCGCGCGCGGCTGCTGGTATGCATACGCGAGGTGATTAGCGAGGCCATTGCCGCCGGGGGATCGACTTTACGCGATTATGCCGCCGTGGATGGGGCGCTGGGGTATTTTCAGCACCAATTTGCCGTTTATGGCCGCGAGGGCGAACCCTGTGCAGGCGAAGCCTGCACCGGCACAATCCAGCGCATGGTACAATCAGGGCGTTCCAGTTTTTACTGTCCGAAATGCCAGCGATAGAGGCAGGGTTTATTCTTTTCTGTGCGCCCGTGTACAATGGCTTGATTGCAAACCGGATGAATAGATAAAGTGCAGCAGACTTCCCCCCCTCTTTCACAGATACAGACCTCGCCTGCACTCACGACCGTCATTGCGATACCCGCCTTCGCGAGCACAGGCTGCGGCCGCAATCCATTGTGTTGCCTCAAAATGGGCCCCGGCCTTTGCCGGGGTGACGCTTTGAGTTGGAATGTCGACATATAGGCTCAACGAAGCCAGGCCGTATGCTATTCATCAAATTCTGGCGCGTCGGGGATACGGGTGAAGGCGATTTTAACGCCGGTAAATGCCCCCACATCGACTTTATGGGCGCCAATATTAACCGCGCCGCGCCCATAACGATGGTTCAGTCCATCCAGCGCGCGGCACAAATGCTCGCGTTCCTGAGACCGGGTAAAGGCCGCATCGCCGCCCTGTTCAAATAAATCCCGTGCCAAGGCGTCTACGGCACGCAGGCCGCTCATCCACACGCTGACCTGACGCAGGCCCCGGGCACATTCTGCGGGGCGGCAATGGCTCATCTTCGCCCACAGCTCTTCATGGGCTTTCAGCAGTAAAAAACTGTCCTGAGTGGCCTGTATGCTGGCCTCGCCATGCCAGCGCCCACCGGCAACAAAGCGCACGCTGATGCCAAAACGGCTGGCACGATGATCAAGGCGGCGCAGGCGGCTGGCGGCCTTGGCGGTAAGGCGGCGGCTGATGGCGCGGGCATGGGGGGCGGCCCGCATGGCCTTGGCCAGCACATGAGAATGGCTGACACTGCGCCGGATGGTTTTTGGCTCTTCCACCTCGGCCCCGTAAAGCGCCGCCAGCAGACGCTCGCCGCCCACACCGCCCCAGATATGGCGCGCCTTTTTGGGGGCCAGCGCCAACAGTCCCCGCATATCGGTAATGCCCACGGCCTCCAGCCTTCGTGTCATGGCCCGCCCGATGCCCGGAATATCCCCAAAGCCCAAACCATAAAGCCGATCCGGCAAGTCTTCTTTAGTGATCAGGATCAGACCATCGGGCTTTTTCATATTGGTGGCCACCTTGGCCAGAAACTTGTTGGGGCCAAGACCAATGGAGGCGCGCACACACGGCCCGACATCACGGGCAATCTGTGCCTTGATCGCCGCCGCAATGCGCCGCGCTTTGCCTTCGTGGGTTTGCGTCCCCGTCAGGCGGCAGGCAAATTCATCAATGGAACACGCCATCTCGACCGGCAAATGCCGATCCAGCGCCGCCCTGATCTTGTGGTGATAACGCACATACACATCATGGCGGGCCGGCACCACATAAAGCCCCGGGATCAACCGGCGCGCCTCACGTATAGGTGTGCCGGTTTTTACCCCCAGCCGCTTGGCCTCGATACTGGCGGCAATGGCCACGGTAAATTCCGTGGGCGCAGGCGAGACAATCATTGGCTTGCCCTGCAAATGCGGGGTTTCCTGTTGCTCTACCGAAGCAAAATAAGAATTCAGGTCCAGATACAGCCAGCGATATGGCCCCAAAGGGCCAGGAAAGGCATCGGGAGGGCATGCCGGGGTTGAGGACAGATGAATGGGCGGCATGAGGATCCCTTTGTGATTATTTCCCGATATTAGGAATATAGTCATAATAAGAACATATCACGAACGCAAGGGTGTTTTCTCTGGCCTCGCCAGCTTTCTGACACATGGCCAAATGATGAAATGCGTGCAGCTAAAGGGTGACGGCATGCTTTTGGTGCGCTATGTCACCCGGCAAATAACCCTTGGGGGGGTAATGACTTGTCTGGAACGATAACTGGAATTTGAAGAATGGCATTTGAAACACTGCAAGTGAGCACAGAGGGACGGGTTGGGCTGATTACGCTGAACCGCCCAGAGGCTCTGAATGCGTTGTGTGCGCAATTGACTGACGAGCTGGCTAAGGCGCTTGGCGATTTTGAGGCCAACGCGGATATTGGCTGTGTTGTGCTGACCGGCTCGAAAAAAGCCTTTGCCGCTGGCGCCGACATCAAGGAATTACAGGCTGGCACCTTTGTTGAGCTTTATACCAATGACCCCTTTGCCAAAAGCTGGGAAGCTGTATCGCGCTTTAAAAAGCCGATCATTGCCGCCGTATCCGGGTATGCGCTGGGCGGCGGCTGTGAAATAGCCATGATGTGCGATTTCATCATTGCCGCAGAAAACGCTAAATTCGGCCAGCCCGAAATTAATCTGGGTGTTATGCCGGGATCAGGTGGCACCCAGCGCTTGCCCCGCGCCATTGGTAAGGCCAAGGCCATGGAAATGTGCCTGACCGGGCGCATGATGGATGCGGCAGAGGCCGAACGCGCCGGTCTGGTCAGCCGTATCGTGCCGGTGGACGAGCTGGCCGAAGACGCCATGAAGACGGCCACCACCATTGCCGACAAGTCCCTGCCGGTGGCCATGATGACCAAAGAAGCCATCAACACCGCCTTCGAGACCACCCTGACCCAGGGCATACGGTTTGAACGGCGCGTATTCCAGTCACAGTTCACGCTGGAAGATCAGAAAGAAGGCATGGCTGCTTTTGTCGAAAAACGCACGCCGCACTTTAAAAACCGCTGACTCTGAAACGCTAACCAGTGTTGACGTCAGCACGACCGGCGGCTATATGCGCTCGCCTTGGATCAAGGTACGCGTCATGGGACGCGCCCACAACTTACGGAAACTGAAATGGCCAATACTTCTTCTGCCAAACGCGCCGTCCGGCAAATTGCTCGCCGCACTGCGGTCAACACGGCGCGCCGCTCGCGAGTACGCACATTTTTGCGCAAAGTAGACGAGGCTGTTGCCGCCGGTGACTCAAAAGCCGCACGCACAGCCCTGAATGCGGCTGAGCCGGAACTGATGCGCGCTGTGGGCAAAGGTCTATTCCACAAAAATACGGCGGCCCGCAAAATCTCCCGCCTGAACCGGACGGTTAAAGCCCTCAAATAGCCGTTAGGCGATAGGGCAACTTAACAAGCCCTCAAATAGCCGTTAGGCGATAGGGCAACTTAACAAGCCCTCACATAGCCGTTAGGCGATAGAATAAAGACCAGAGCCGTTAGGGTGCAAAAACAGCGCTATAGCGGCTTTTTTTTGTCTTCATTTCTGGTTTTTTTTCATCCCATCCGAATACGCTGCACAGCAGCATTTTTGTGCGCTTGCTCACAGAACAAAAAGCAAGAGGAAAATTTGTCGCAGCCCTGCCCTCATCCAAGGGTTTATGAGACAAAATTCTTTCTAATATATACCCAGAACACGGGCAAAATTGCGATCTTTCGCATCGGCATTATATCTTCAGAATGTCAATCAAAAAAAATATAAATTTTTTATGAACGCGCAAACCAGTTCCCTTCAATGGGTTAACGCCTGTCAAGCGTATAGATGCAGCGAATCA
>NVVV01000035.1 GCA_002733495.1 Robiginitomaculum sp. | reverse complement strand
TAAAATATCCCTGTTCAAGACCGTTCTCCCAAAAATAAGTCTTGAATCACAAATCACACCAAAAGGGAATCCCTTAAATGAGAACGCCCCCTAGGCAGCATAAAGCTATCACCTAGTGCAAAGGGAGGATTGCCACAGGGTGAAGAAAGAAGCGCTGCAGCGCAAGAACATGGTGAGATAATTAAACAACTTATGGATAAAAATCCTCATGAAATATTTGCAAAACATCTGCGCGTGAAACCTTGATAACTCACCCCCACTCCAGAATAACCTTGCCGGACTTTCCGCTGCCCATGGCATCAAAGCCTTTTTGAAAATCATCAATGGGAAAATGGTGGGTGATAATTTTATCCACGTTTAGCCCTGAGCCCAGCATGGCCAGCATTTTGTACCAGGTTTCAAACATGCGCCGCCCATAAATGGCGTGAATAACCAGCGCCTTACCAATCACGGTGGACCAGTGCACGCTGGTTTCCCCCGCTGGAATGCCGAGCAATGCGATCTTGCCGCCCATCACCATGGTATCGACCATTTGGGTAAAGGCAGGCCCGGCGCCCGACATCTCCAGGCCCACATCAAAGCCCTCGGTCATGCCAAGCTCATTCATCACATCGCGTAAATCCTCAGTGGCCACATTTACGGTACGCACATCTGCCAGATTGCCCGCCAGTTCCAGCCGGTGCGCATTAATATCGGTGATCACCACATGGCGCGCCCCGGCGTGGCGGGCCACCGCCGCCGCCATCGCGCCAATGGGCCCGGCCCCGGTGATCAGAACATCTTCGCCCACCAGATCAAAGGTCAGCGCCGCGTGGGTTGCATTGCCAAGGGGATCTAAAATCGCCGCCACATCATTGCTGACATGATCGGGAAGCGGCACCACATTAAAGGCCGGAATGGCCAGAAACTCGGCAAAAGCACCCGGGCGATTTACCCCCACGCCCTTGGTATCAGGGGAGAGATGCCATTTGCCTTCACGCGCAGCGCGGGAGCGATCACCAACAATATGGCCCTCGCCGGAGACCCGCAGGCCCACCTTGTGGCGCGAAACATTACTGCCCAGTTCGACAATTTCGCCCATAAATTCATGGCCGGTAATCATCGGTACAGGCACATTGTCTCGCGACCACTCATCCCAGTTATAAATATGAATATCGGTGCCACAAATTGCGGTTTTCTTGATTTTGATCAGCACATCATCCACGCCCATTTTGGGCAAAGGCTGGTCCATCATCCATATGCCGCGTTCCGGCTTGGCTTTGACCAGCGCCTTCATGTGATCACACCCAATGTGCGGCCAACGCGGATAAAGGCGGCGATGGCAAAATCAATCTGTTCAGTGGTGTGCGCCGCCGACATTTGCGTGCGGATACGTGCCTGACCGCGTGGCACCACGGGAAAGGAAAACCCGGTCACATACACCCCTTCGTCCAGCATCTGTGCGGCCATATCCTGAGCCAGTTTGGCATCGCCCAGCATCACCGGAATGATGGGGTGCTCGCCGGGGGTGAGGGCAAAGCCCGCCGCCTCCATGCCTGCGCGAAAACGCTTGGCATTATCAAACAGCCGGGCGCGCAAATCGGCGCCATTTTGCACCAGTTCCAGCGCTTTTAGGCCCGCCGCACAGAGCATGGGCGGCAGCGCATTGGAAAACAGATAAGGCCGCGAGCGTTGGCGCAACATGTCCAAAACCTCTTTGCGGCCAGAGACATAGCCCCCCGCCGCGCCGCCAAGCGCCTTGCCGAGCGTGCCGGTGAGAATATCCACCCGGTCCATCACGCCGCAATGCTCCGGCGTACCGCGCCCGCCTTGCCCCATAAAGCCGGTGGCATGGCTGTCATCGACCATAACCAGCGCACCATAACGATCCGCCAGATCACAAATGCCGCGTAAGCTAGCGATAATGCCATCCATGGAAAACACCCCGTCGGTGGCGATGATGATGTGGCGCGCGCCGTCCGCTTTGGCGGCTTTTAGCTGGGCCTCAAGATCCGTCATATCATTATTGGCATAGCGATAGCGCTTGGCCTTGCACAGGCGGATGCCATCAATGATCGAGGCATGGTTCAGCGCATCCGAGATGATGGCATCTTCTGGCCCAAACAAAGGCTCGAACAGACCGCCATTGGCGTCAAAACAGGCCACATATAACAGGCTATCTTCCTTGCCAAAAAAGGCGCTGAGCGCACTTTCCAATTCATGGTGAATGCCTTGCGTGCCGCAAATAAAGCGCACCGAGGCCATGCCATAACCATCCGCGTCCAGCGCGGCCTTGGCCGCGTGGATCAGCTCAGGCGAATCGGCCAGCCCCAGATAGTTATTGGCGCAGAAATTCAGCACTGAAGTGCGCCCCTCTTTGGCCTTTACCTCGATCTTTGCGCCCTGGGGCGAAACAATTGTGCGTTCAGCCTTGGTCAAACCAGCGCTATCTATGGCGCCAAGTTCGGCGCGCAAATGCTTGTAAAACTCTTGTGTCATTGTGTTTGGGCCATTTCCTGAGCGCCCAAAGGCGCAGATTTCCCTTCGTCATTAGACGCGAAGGCTGGGACGATGATGCGACAAGATACCCTTGTGTCCTCGTGGATGAAAGATGCTAAACTGAAGGAATATTGCCGCACCATGACCATACTCTTGGCACAGTGTGCGGGCACAAGCCGTCCGGGGGGACGAATTAGGGGATTTTTATGCGCAATACCGTTCAAAAACAGAGTTTCCAGAAAGCCAGCATGGCTTTGGCCTCATTTTTCTTTGGGGCTTTGCTCTTTGCATCTTCTGCCCAAGGGGCAGCCACCGCGCGTGTTGAGGTATTCTCACCGCAAGGGACGATCAAGAACGTCCGTCAGGTAATGGTGCGCTTTTCCTCCCCGATGACCAGTCTGGGCGATCCCCGTCAGGCCAGCCCCTTTGACATTGCCTGCCCGGCCAAGGGCAGCGGGCGATGGGCCGATGACCGCAATTGGGTTTATGATTTTGATGATGACCTGCCCGGCGGTCTGCGCTGTGCCTTTACCCTGAAGGCCGACACCAGAAATCTGGATGGCCAGCGTGTCAGCGGTAAAAAAGCCTATGTGTTTAACACTGGCGGGCCGGCCATTGCCGATACCTCCCCGTATGAAGGCTCGCGCCGCATTGATGAAAACCAGATTTTCTTCCTTGGACTGGACGCCCCCGCCACCACCGCATCCATTAAAAACCATAGCTATTGCTCCGTCGAAGGCATTGGCGAACAAATCCCCCTAAGCGTTTTAACCGGGGCAGAGCGCGAAACCGCCATGCAAGGCCTGCGCGTCCTTGGGTATCGCTATCGCAAGCTTCTGCGTGACGGCAAAGCCCCAACCAAAGAGCGCGAAGATGTGATTGCTGCGGTACGGTGCCAGCGCACTTTGCCCGCCTCAACACAGGTTTCTCTTGTCTGGGGCAAGGGCATCAGCGCCCCCTCCGGCCTTGTCACCGCACATAAAGAGGTATTAGAATTTCGCACGCGCCCGGCCTTTAGGGCACAGTTCTCCTGCCAGCGAACCAATGCCGAGGCCCCTTGCCTGCCCATGATGGACATGCGCCTGAATTTCACCGCGCCAATACCGTCGGCAGTGGCCAAAAACATTGTGTTGGTCGCCGCCGATGGCACCCGCCAGAGCGCTGATCTGGAACACCAAAAAGAAGCGCCAACCTTAAGCAGCATTCGCTTTGCCGCACCCTTTGCCCCTAATACCGCGTTCACCATCGAACTGCCAGACGGGCTAATAGATGATGCCCGGCGTACTTTACAAAATGCAGAGCGCTTTCCCTTAAGCACCCATACGGACGCCTTTCCGCCACTGATCAAATTTTCCAGCCATTTTGGCATTATCGAAAGCCGCGCCGGGGCGGCTCTGCCGGTCACGGTGCGCAATGTCGAGCCGGTTTTGCTGGCCAAGATGAAAACCCTGCCACAGCAGAGCATTCCGGCGCGGGTACACCGGGCCAAGGATGTCTTTGCCATGCTGGGCTGGATGAACAAGGCCCGCAAGGCCGGGCAATGGCGCGGCGAATGGACCAAGGATGCGGCGGGCAAGTCGGTCTTTTCGAACGAAACCGGCGCACAATCCATCTTTGCAAAAGATACCCCCAGCCAGACCTTTGACATTCCGCGTCCCGAAGACGGCAAAGCCTTTGAAATTATTGGTATCCCTTTGAAAAAACCGGGGTTTTATGCGGTTGAACTGAAAAGCCAGGCGCTGGGTCAAGCCTTGCTGGGCCGCGATACGCCGCGTTATGTCGCCACAACGGCGCTGGTCACCAACATGGCTGTGCACTTTATGTGGGGCCGCGAAGGCTCGCTAGTCTGGGTCACGGCGCTGGACAGTGCCAAGCCCGTTAGCGGGGCCGAAATTTCCATTGGCGACACCTGCACAAAAGATATTTTGTGGAACGGCACCACCGGAAAAGACGGGACAGCAAAGATTGCGGCCAGCCTGCCCAAGCCATCTGGCTGGGGCAGTTGTTATGGCAAGACCAATCATCCTTTGGTGATTGCCGCCGCGCAAAATGATGATTTCAGCTTCACTTTGACCCAGTGGAATGATGGTATTGCGCCTTATGATTTTGATATTGATCAGGGCGGCGAATGGCAGGCCGACATGGCCCATACGGTGTTTGGCCGCACATTGCTGCGCGCCGGTGAAACCGTCTCCATGAAGCATTATGTGCGCCGCCATACGGCCACAGGCTTTGCCATGCCACCCGATTTTTCCAGCAAAGGCAAAGTACAAATCAGCCATGATGGCAGCGGCCAGAGCATTGAAATTCCTGTTGAGTTTGATAAAAGCGGCAGTGCCACCAGCACCTATGCCATCCCCAAAGAAGCTCGCCTTGGCCGCTATTCCGTTTCTGTAAAAACGGGAAAAGACTGGCGCGATGCAGGCGGCTTTCGCGTAGAGGAATTTCGCCTGCCGACTATGGAGGCCATTTTGCAAGGCCCAAGCACGCCCCTGATCGGGGCGCGCACCATGGCGCTGGATGTGATGGTGCGCTATCTTTCTGGCGGCGGGGCCTCTGGCCTGCCGATCAAAATGCGCACCGTTGTACGGCCCAGCCCGGCGCGCTTTGCCGATTATAATGACTATGCCTTTGATGCCGAACCGCTGAACGCCCAAACCAGCGCCACTGGACAGGGCGAGGACGAGGGCACACGCCCGATCACCAGCCTGATCCCGGCCAGTCTGGATAATGAGGGGGCGTTGCGCCTCCAGATCAAAGACCTGCCCGCAATTGAAACCCACAGCACCCTGACCACAGAGTTGGAATATCGTGATGCCAACGGCCAGATTTTGACCAAAGCGACGCGCTTTGACCTCTGGCCTGCGGCCAAAACAATTGGCATCAAGACCGAAGGCTGGGCCGCCAGTCTGGATAATCTGAAGCTGAATGTCATTGCCTTGAATGTCGATGGCAGCCCGGCACCCGGCAGCGCCATTGAGGTGAAAGCCTTTGCCCGCAAAAGCTATTCCTATCGCAAACGTCTGATTGGCGGGTTTTACTCTTATGAAAATTTCACCAAGATTGAACCTTTGGGTAGTGGCTGTTCCGGCAAAGCAGGCAGCACCGGCAAATTCACCTGCACCTTAAAGCCCGGCCAGTCCGGCGAAGTGATCTTGCAGGCCATCATCAAGGACAAGGACGGCCAAAGCGCGCAAGCCACCACCAGCATTTGGGTGGCGGGCAAGGACGATTGGTGGTTTTCCGGCACCGATGGTGATCGCATGGATTTGCTGATCGAGAACACAGAATATAAAGGCGGCGATAGCGCCAAGGTCCAGGTGCGCAGCCCGTTTCGTGTCGCCACCGCCCTTGTCACCATTGAACGCGAAGGCGTGATCGACAGCTTTGTGACCAGAATTTCGGGCAAGACCCCGGTGATCAAAGTGCCGGTAAAGCCTGAATATGCGCCCAATGTCTATATTTCTGTGCTCGCCGTGCGGGGCCGTGTGTCCACCTGGCAAAGCAAGCTGGCGGACTTTGTGCGCGCCCATGATCTGCCTTTCGTTTCGCGCGATGGCGGTGAGGCCACAGCGCTGATTGATCTGGCCAAACCGGCATATCGGTTGGGGCTGACCAATATGCGGGTCGGCTGGCAGGCGCACCGCCTGAACGTCGAGGTTAAACCCGACAAGCCGGTGTATCGCATTCGCGAAAGCGCCAGCGCCACCATCAAGATCAGCCGCGCCAATGGCGAAGCCCTGCCCCCCGGCAGCGAGCTGGCCATTGCGGTGGTGGACGAGGCCCTGTTGCAGCTTTCGCCCAATACCTCGTGGGATGTGCTCAAAGCCATGATGGACGAGCGGGGGCTGGAGGTTTTAACCTCGACCGCGCAAATGCAGGTCATTGGCAAGCGCCATTTTGGCCGCAAAGCCGTGGCCCATGGCGGCGGCGGCGGACGGCAAAATGCCCGCGAGCTTTTCGATACCTTATTGTTATGGCAAGGCCGGGTGCGCGTTGATGAAAACGGCATGGCCAAAATTGACTTCCCGCTTAATGACAGCCTCAGCGCCTTTCGCGTGGTGGCCATTGCACAAAACGGGCTGAACCTTTTTGGCACGGGCAGTGCCTCGATCAGCACCTCACAGGATGTGCAAATTCTTGCTGGCCTGCCCAAGCTGGTGCGCGAGAATGACCGCTTTGACGCCATCTTCACCATACGCAATGCCTCCGATCACGATATGACCGTGTTGGTGGGTGGCAGCGTGGCTGGTCTTGGCCCGCTTGTTGAACGCGAACTGACCATCCCGGCGGGCCAAGCCCGCGAGGCCAATTGGGACGTTCTGGTGCCCTTTGATGTGGCCACTCTTGATTGGGACCTTGGTGTCGCTGAAAAAGATGGCCGCGCCGAAGATGCCATCAAAGTCAGCCAGCGTGTTAAGCCCGCCGTGCCGGTGCGTACCTTTCAGGCCAGTTTGCGACAGCTTTCCACGCCTTGGTCCCTGACCATCGAGCGCCCGGGTGATGCCCTGCCCGGACGCGGCGGCGTGGATGTGCATTTGCAATCGACCCTCGGCGGTGATCTGGTGGGCGTGCGCAAATATATGCAACGCTATCCCTATCGCTGTTTTGAGCAACGCACCTCGATTGCCATTTCGCTGGACGACGACACCCGTTGGGAAACCCTGATGCGGTCCATGTCGGCCTATCTTGATAAGGATGGGCTGCTCAAATACTTCCCGTCCGATTATTTGCGTGGCAGCGACACCCTGACGGCCTATGTGCTGGCCATTGCTGACGAGGCCGGCTGGTCCATACCAAAAAACCAGCGCGAACAATTGCTGGATGGCCTCAGCGCCTTTGTCAAAGGCAAGATACGCCGTGGCTCGCCCCTGAATACCGCAGACCAGAGCGTACGCAAACTGGCCGCTATTGCGGCACTCTCGCGCTATAAACGCGCCAATGCACAAATGCTGACCAGCCTTTCGCTAGACCTGAACCGCCTGCCGACATCGGCGGTACTGGACGTTATGGGCATTGCGAAACGCGTTTCAGAAGTCCCCAATCGCCGCGCTTTGCTGGCACAGGCCAAACAGGTTTTACGCGCCCGGATGAATTTTCAGGGCACGCATATGGGCTTTTCTACCGAAGCCAGCGACAATCTATGGTGGTTGATGATTTCGGCAGATACCAATGCGGCGCGCGCCCTGATCGGCCTAGTCGACGCCCCCTTATGGCGCGCCGACATGCCTCGCATGGCCCGTGGTCTTTTGGGCCGGCAAGATAATGGCCATTGGCGCACCACCACAGGCAATGCCTGGGGCACGCTGGCCATGCGCCACTTCTCGGACAAGTTTGAAAAGACCAAAGTCAGTGGCCAGAGCACAGCCCGTTTGGGCAGCAAACGCCAGAGCCAGAACTGGGGCGACAACAAGGCGCTGGACTTTGCCCTGCCCTGGGGCAAGGGCGCAGAGGCCCTGAGCCTTGCGCACAATGGCACCGGCGCGCCCTGGGCCTTTGTCACCGCCAAGGCAGCCATCCCTCTGCGCGAGCCTTTCTCGTCCGGCTATAGCATCACCCGCACCATCACCCCGATCAGTCAGGCCAAAGTCGGCGTGTGGGCGGTGGGCGATGTGGCCCGTATCACCTTGAAAATTGATGCACAGGCCGACATGACTTGGGTGGTGATCAATGACCCTATCCCGGCGGGCGCGCAAATTCTGGGCGGTGGTCTTGGTGGCGATAGCGCGCTTTTGAGCAAAGGCGAGAAAAACGAAGGCTGGGCATGGCCGGTGTTTGAAGAGCGCCGCTTTGATGCCTATCAGGTCTTTTACCGTTATGTGCCCAAGGGCGAATTTTCGCTTGAATACACGGTGCGCCTGAACACCAAAGGCGATTTCAATCTGCCGCCAACCCGGGTCGAGGCCATGTATGCGCCCGAAATGTTTGGTGAAACGCCCATTGCGCCCCTAAGCGTTGGATCATCGCGCCCATGAGGATACGGCTTTGGCTCATTGCCGGCCTTGGCCTGATCGTGCTGTTTGCGGGATTTGGCCGCTGGAGCGCGCCCGGAAAGATTGCCACCTATGATGCCGTGCGCCAAAGTTGGCAGGCTTCGCGTTCGGCGCTGCTGGATCGCCATGGCGCCGTATTGCAGGTGCGCCGCACCGACTTTGCCATGCGCCGGGGCGAATGGGCTGACCTCACCGCCATATCACCGGCCTTGCAAAGCGCCATTATTGCCGCCGAAGATAAGCGCTTTTACCGCCATCATGGCATAGACTGGCACGGCGTTTTTGGCGCGGCGTGGAATAATGCCCGTGGCCAGCCCCTGCGCGGTGCCAGCACTATCACCATGCAATTGGCCACCTTGTTGCGATCCCGCGACGGCCAGTCCTTTGCCAGACGGTCCTTGCGCGCCAAGATGAAACAGGCCCGTTATGCACGCGCGCTGGAAACGCGCTGGACCAAGGCCCAGATTTTCGAGACCTATCTCAACATCTTAAGCTTTCGCGGCGAGATAGAAGGCATTACCGCCGCCGCCAATGTGTTACTGGGCAAAACCCCGGATGCCCTGACCGAGAATGAAAGTCTGGCGCTGGCCGTGCTTTTACCCGCCCCCAATGCCAGCCATAAGCGCCTGTACAATCGCCTGTGTGCCCGGCGGCCCGGCGAAGCCTGCACCGGGCCACAAGCAGCGTTAACGCGGATGCTGGACCGCGCCGAAACACCACCAGCGGCCCCTGATCTCGCCCCCCATCTGGCCGCGCGCCTGCTAACGGCGCAACATCCCCATGTGCGCACCACGCTGGATGTCACCATTCAGCGCTATGCCAAAGCGGCACTGGCCCGCCAGCTCTCTGCGCTGGCGCATCGTAATGTGCGCGACGGGGCTATTTTAGTGGTTGATAATGCCAGCGGCGACGTTCTAGCCTGGGTCGGGTCCAACCCCGCCACATCGCGTGCCCCCCATGTGGATGGTGTACGTGCCCACCGTCAGGCCGGATCAACGCTCAAGCCACATTTATACGCGCTGGCGATTGAACGGCGCTATCTGACGGCGGCTTCCTTGCTGAACGATGCGCCCATCCACCTTGAAACCGCCGGGGGCCTTTATGTGCCGCAAAATTACGATCACGGCTATAAGGGGCTGGTCAGCGCGCGGCTCTCCCTTGGCAATTCCCTGAACATACCGGCGGTACGCACGCTGTTACTGACCGGGGTCGAGCCTTTTCGCCAGCGTCTTTATGACCTTGGCTATAATGGCATTACCCGTGATGGTGACTATTATGGCTTTTCGCTGGCCTTAGGCTCCGCCGAGGTCAGTCTGGCCGAGCAGGTCAATGCCTATCGCACCTTGGCCAATGGCGGACGAGCCAGCCCTTTGCGCTTGCGCCCCGATGATCCAACCACGCCTGCAAAACAAATTCTGCCCAAAACGGTCGGCTATATTGTCTCGTCCATGCTCAGCGACCGCTCGGCCCGCCTGATGACGTTTGGGTTGTCGAACAATCTGAACACGCCGTTCTGGAGTGCGGTCAAAACCGGCACCTCAAAGGCCATGCGCGACAATTGGTGTATTGGCTATAGCGAAAAATACACGGTCGGCGTCTGGGTCGGTAATTTTGAAGGCGATCCCATGCACGGCGTGTCCGGCGTCTCGGGGGCTGCGCCGCTCTGGCATGATGTGATGAGCATGTTGCACCAAAACACACCATCTTTACCGCCGACACCGCCACCGGGCGTTAGCCAGGCCGACATTTACTTTATAGGGACACCCGAAGCCCCACGCCGGGAGGTATTTCTGGATGGCACCGTGATCAAGGCTATCCACGCCGTACCCCAAAGCACGCGGGCGGCACGCATTGTTCGCCCCGCCGCCGGGGCCATTATTGCGTTGGACCCGGACATCCCCACAGATCGCCAGCGCATGGCCATCGCCTTGCGTGGCAAAACCAAAGACATGACATTATCACTGGATGGCAAGACCCTGCCCAAGGACAAATTGTGGTTTCCCTTGCCCGGCAAGCATCATCTCAAACTGATTGATAAAAGCGGCAAAACCATTGATCAGGTGCGCTTTACCGTGCGTGCGCCGGGGGGCTGAGGAGCGATCCCTCATCCTTCGACACGCTCAGGACGAGGAAAATCTAACCCAGGGCCCCCGGATTTAATCCGGGGTCCATAGAAGAATGAAAAGTAAAATTCTTCATGCTCTTACCTGTCATTGCCGGGCTTGTTCCGGCAATCCAGTGTGGCCTCAAAATAAACTGGATTACCCGGATAAACCGGGTAATGACACGGGTGGGGGCGTGGGGTTATCCCACACCGGTGTGGTTGGAGTATGATCCGGGCAGGTTAGCTCCATTCCATATACCCCCCTGCTCGTACGAAAATCCAAGACAGGTATTCACTCAGGCACAGACTCGCCAGATCCGCCAAGTTCTGAAGGGAAATCCTTCAGCTTCGGAAGACCGTCTTTCATGGGCAGGACAGTTTCCGCATAGTTCACATGCACACCGGGCACAAATTCAAGTGACGGGATTGTGGCGGCATAGACATCGACCAGCCCCAACGGCGCATGGCCAGCCATTACATGGCCGCCACAGGTTTTGCAAAACTTACGCTGGCTGTTTTTTGTTTTTTCAAAACTCACAAGTTTGTTCTTACCTTTTGTGACCTTTACCGCTTCAGGCTTCCACAAGGTAAAGGCATTGACCGGCCCTGCGGACCATGATCGACATGATGAACAATGGCAATATCCCATGCCCTCTGGCTCGCCGGTTACTTCAATTTCCACGGCTCCACAGAAACATTTTCCTGAATGCGTATTTGACATGGGCTTTTCCTCCCTTTTTCAAGCAGGTTTTCCGTTCTGAAAATTTACTACCTCTGAACAGGACGGTCACCGATTATACGTGCCATGCATCATGACAATAGACTAAAAATCGCGTTAAGCAAAAAACTAGCCCTCATCCCGTAAAGCCCGCCATTTACGCAGGCGTTCAGCCACCGCCTTTTCATAGCCCCGGCCAGAGGGTTCATAAAACTGGATCCGCTTCATTTCATCGGGGAAATAGTTCTGCCCGGAAAAGGCATCTGGTGCATCATGGTCATAAGCATAGCCCTTGCCATAGCCTTGCGTCTTCATCAGGCGTGTAGGCGCGTTCAGAATATGTTTTGGCGGCATAAGTGAGCCGGTTTCACCTGCCGCCTTCATGGCCCCTTTAAAGGCCTTATAGACCGCATTTGATTTAGGCGCACAGGCCAGATGCACCACAGTTTGCGCCAGCGCTAACTCGCCCTCGGGGCTGCCCAAAAAGCGATAGGTTTCCAGCGCCGCAATGGCGGTTTGTAAAACGGAGGGGTCGGCATGGCCAATATCTTCGCTGGCCATGCGCACCAAACGGCGGGCCAAAAAAAGCGGGTCTTCGCCCCCGCTCAGCATCCGGGCAAACCAGTAAAGCGCCGCATCGGGGTCCGAGCCGCGCACCGCCTTGTGCAGCGCCGAGACGAGGTTGTAATGCTCTTCGCGATTTTTATCATAGGCCGGGCTGCGCTTTTGTAAGGCTTTCGCCAAATCCGCGGGCGATAAGGGCGCAGCGATGTTCAGCGCAAACACCTCTTCAGCCAAATTCAGCACATAGCGCCCATCCCCATCGGCCATCGCGCGCAGGGCCTCACGCGCCGATGCATCCAGCGGCAAGGCCGTGTCCGCCAGGGCTTCGGCCCGAACCAGCAAATCCTCCAGCGCCGCATCATCCAGACGCTTTAGCACCATCACCTGACAGCGGGACAGTAGCGCGCCATTGAGCTCGAATGAGGGATTTTCCGTTGTCGCCCCGATCAGCGTGACCACGCCTTCTTCGACAAAGGGCAAAAAACCATCCTGTTGCGCCCGGTTAAAGCGGTGTATTTCATCCACAAATAACAAAGTGCCCTGCCCCGCCGCCCGGCGGGACTTGGCCGCGGCAAAGATTTTGCGCAAATCCGCTACGCCGGAAAACACCGCCGAAAGCGGCTCAAAATGCAAATCACAATGATCGGCCAGCAGGCGCGCAATGGTGGTCTTGCCCACCCCCGGCGGCCCCCAGAGAATCATCGAGGACAAACGGTTTGCCTTGACCATGCGCCCGATGGGCGATGTTTCATCCAAAAGATGGCTCTGGCCGGCGACTTCGGACAAGGATTGCGGGCGCAAGCGATCAGCCAGCGGACGCGGGGCGCGCTCTTCCAATCCTGCGGCTTCAAATAATGTACTCATGGGCATTTTTAGAATGTTTTACGACAAGAGGGAAACGTATAAGCAATAAATCTGTTCCGTCATACCGATGTAAATCGGTATCCAGTAATTTTGCATCAGCTAGTTATAGCATCGAAATCGCATAATTCTGGATTGCAGTTTTCACCACAATGACATTTTTGGTGTATCTAATTACGCAGCCGTATGGTGGTGGAAATACGGCGTTTGCCGCGTTTAATGGTGACCGGCCAGCGACGGTTGGCATCATTAATGTCTAAAATACGTTTCATATCAGCAACAGACTTAACAGGCTCATCAGCAATATTGCCGAGGATGTCACCGGGGCGTAGCCCGTAATAATTAGCCGGACTACGCGGGGCGATCTTCATAATGATCACCCCCTTGGCAAATTCATCCAGGCTTAACTCTTCAGCCAAAGCCGGTGAAAGGTTGGCAATTTTTGCACCTGCAAAAGGATTAACACCGTCTAGCACGGCTTCATTGCGACGTGGTATCTCTGGAGCCGCACGGGTTTTGAGATGCAGGGATTTTACTTTGCCCTCACGAAGAACACGCAAAGGCACAGATTCGCCAACTTTATGGGTTGCCAAACGAAAGCGTAGACCCTGTTCGCTGTTGATTTCATGACCGTCTATGGTGGTGATAACATCACCGCGCAAAATACCTGCCCGGGCCGCTGGCCCTTTGGGGTAGGTTTCAGATACCAGCGCCCCATGCGGGCGATCAAGGCCCAAAGAGGCCGCAAGATCGCGATCGACCACCTGCAGGCGTGCACCAAACCACGGACGCACCACACGGCCATCCTCGTTGACGGCGGCATCAACCACACGTGCCACCATGGCCGCCGGAATGGCAAAACCAATACCGTTCGAACCACCTGAGCGCGACAGGATCACCGTATTGATACCCAAAAGCGCACCATCCATACTCACTAACGCGCCGCCAGAATTGCCGGGGTTAATGGCTGCATCGGTCTGGATGAAATAGGAATAGTCAGACGCCCCGACATCGGTACGTGCCAAGGCCGACACAATGCCCGAAGTGACCGTCTGCCCCACGCCAAAGGGATTGCCAATGGCCAAGACCAGATCACCAACCTCGGCCTCGTTGTCCACATGCAAAGGCATAATGGGCAAGTCTTCACCTTCGGTATCAATCTTCAAAACCGCCAGATCGGCCTGTTTATCTGAAAGCAGAAGCTCGGCATCAAATTCACGCCGGTCAGCCAGAACCACCCGCCATTCATCCGCGCCGCTCACCACATGGTTATTGGTAACAATAATACCGTCTTTGCCCACAATTACGCCCGAGCCAAGGGATTGCTGAACCCGTTCGCGGGGTCCAAAAAAACCCTGCCCGAAAAGGCGTCCGAAAAACGGGTCTCCGGCAAAGGGCGATGCCGCCGTCTTGATAACTTTGCGCGAATAAACATTGACCACCGCCGGGGCAGCCTCCTTGACCAGTGGCGCGTAAGAGAGCTGTATTTGTACCGCATTTTTCGGCACGTGTTTTTCCGCCGCTATCGCAACTGAAAACGGCAAGACCAGGAGGGTACATACAATGGAAAACAAGAGGTTCTTTTTCATGGTGCATTACTCCGCACTGAACATGGCACAATTCAGGCAATAGATAGTGAATTTAGACAAAATTGCAAAAAAAACGGCTCCTCGAGACCGAAGAGCCGTTTTTAAATAATATGACGGGCAAGGATCAATCCTCGGCAGCGGCCTCTTCAGCGGCGACGCGTTCGCGGTCGCCTTTGCCTTTGGCCTCAGGGTCACGATCCACAAGCTCGATCACGGCGATAGGAGCATTGTCCCCATAGCGATAACCAGCTTTGAGCACCCGGGCATAGCCGCCCTGGCGATCTTTATAGCGCTCGCCCATAATGTCGAAGAGCTTCTTTGTTGCTGCTTCGTCGCGAAGACGGGCAGCGGCACGACGCCGAGACGCCAGATCGCCTTTCTTGGCCAGGGTAATCAGCTTTTCCACAATCGGGCGAAGCTCCTTGGCCTTGGGCAGAGTTGTTGTAATTTGCTCATGCGTGATGAGGGACGCAGCCATATTGGCAAACATCGCCTTGCGATGTTCGTGCGTTCTGTTGAGCTTGCGGTGCGCAATACCGTGGCGCATGGCGGTTTCTCCTAAAGATCCGAATGCAATTGCATTCGATATGCAAACTTAAATGTTGTCTTCGTGTTTCTTGGCCAGATCGTCAATATTTTCCGGTGGCCAGCTTGGCGCTTCCATACCCAGATGCAGCCCCAGAGACGCCARCACTTCCTTGATCTCGTTCARGGATTTGCGGCCAAAATTGGGRGTGCGGAGCATTTCTGCTTCGGATTTCAAAATCAGATCACCGATATAAACAATGTTGTCRTTCTTCAGACARTTRGCAGAACGAACAGAGAGTTCCARYTCGTCRACTTTCTTCAGAAGSGCCGGGTTRAAGTCCAGCTCTTGTGCGGCGTCRGCRGCCTTGTCGTCCTCWGGYTCTTCAAAATTGATGAAKATYTGGAACTGRTCYTGCARGATGCGYGCAGCAAAAGCCACAGCGTCTTCCGGYTTGATSGCRCCRTTGGTYTCGATRTCCATGRTCAGCTTGTCATAATCAAGYACCTGGCCTTCGCGGGTRTTTTCYACAGAAAAYGCAACGCGGCGAACCGGGCTRAAGAGAGAATCAACRGCAATCAGGCCAATCGGCGCATCTTCKGGACGGTTYTTWTCGGCGGCCACATAGCCCTTGCCAGTATTMACCGTGAATTCCATRCGRATRGWSGCRCCTTCGTCGAGCATGCACAGAACRTGGTCCTTGTTCAGAACCTCAACGTCTGCAGTTTCCTCGATCATGCCGGCGGTCACTTCACAAGGCCCGGTGGCGTTWAGAACAACGCGCTTTGGACCTTCATTRTGCATGACCATGGCCATTTTCTTGATATTGAGAACAATATCCGTGACATCTTCGCGCACACCCTGAATGGATGAAAATTCATGCACGATCCCGTCAATCTGAACGGCGGTTACCGCAGCACCCTGCAAAGATGACAAAAGCACCCGGCGCAGGCTGTTGCCAAGGGTCGTCCCAAAACCGCGTTCCAGCGGTTCTGCAATAATCTGGGCCTTGCACATCTCATCATGCCCGGGCTTAACCACAGGTTTCATGGGACGGATTAGTTCTTGCCAGTTTTTTTCAAGCACGTGAGCACCTCTTTGTTAATCCAGCGGCTTTGATCACACACCGGATGAAATAATAATGCGCAGCTTATACCCGGCGACGCTTTGGCGGACGACACCCGTTATGCGGGATCGGCGTCACGTCACGAATGGTGGTGATGGTAAAGCCAATGGCCTGCAAAGCCCGCAAAGCGGATTCGCGACCAGAGCCAGGACCACACACGTTAACCTCGAGGGTTTTCATGCCATGGTCCTGCGCTTTCTTACCAGCATCTTCTGCGGCCAACTGGGCAGCATACGGCGTGGATTTACGAGAGCCTTTAAAGCCCATAACCCCAGCAGTGGACCATGCAATGGCATTACCCTGTGCATCGGTAATGGTAATCATGGTGTTATTGAACGTCGCACTTACGTGCGCAACACCAGACGTGATGTTTTTTCGGTCAGCACGGCGTACCCGTGTCGGTTCCTTGGCCATAATATATTCGCCCTATTTCTTCTTGCCAGCAATGGCTTTTGCCGGACCCTTGCGGGTGCGTGCATTTGTGTGTGTGCGCTGTCCGCGAACCGGAAGCCCACGTCGGTGACGAAGGCCACGGTACATGCCCAGATCCATCAGCCGTTTGATATTCACCGCAGTGTCCCGGCGCAGATCCCCTTCGACCATATAACCCTGGTCGATGGCTTCGCGCACTTTAAGCACTTCGGCATCGGTCAAATCTGAAACGCGTCTCTCTGGCGTAATGCCAACTTTTTCGCATATCTCATTCGCATTCGCGGGACCAATCCCGTGAATATACGTCAGCGCAATCTTTACACGCTTGTTCGTTGGTATGTTAACGCCGGCAATCCGAGCCACTATTCATTCTCCATAAAACACGCCGCAAACGAACAGCCGTCGATTGGCCAAAATGCAATCGCCGGTTACTCTGCTCTTTTGCGGAGGCCGCTTTCTATCCTTCTCGTGCCCCACCCGTCAACCGGGTAAGTCACACAATTAATCCAAATCCAGTATACGAGACACAGCACCGGCAACGGCATCTATGTCATCCATACCATTTACTACCTTCAACACGCCCTTGCCTTCATAAAACGGCAGCAATGGGGCCGTTTGTTTGTTATAAGCCTTCAGTCGCACTGCGAACGCGGTTGGGTTGTCATCATCACGCCCCTGTTCCTCAAAACGCACCGCGATTCTTTTCAGCAAGGCTGCATCATCAACATCCAGCCGAATCACGAAATTCACCTTCTCGCCACGACCGGCGAGCAAAATATCCAGCGCTTCGGCTTGAGCCAAAGTGCGCGGGAAACCATCAAAGATAAAACCCGGGACACCCTTGTGCAGGTCCAGTTGTTCGTCAATCAGGGCAATAACAATCTCGTCCGAAACCAGATCGCCACGGTCCATGATGCCGGCAACTTTATTGCCCAGTGCCGAGCCAGACTTGCGCGCCGCGCGTAGCATGTCCCCGGTGGAAAGTTGTATATAGCCGCGCTCACTCACCAGACGCTTGGCCTGTGTGCCCTTGCCAGCCCCAGGTGGGCCAAAAATTACAAGGTTCATCTACGACGCCCCCGCAATTTGGTCTTCTTGATCAGGCCTTCATATTGGTGTGCCAGCAAATGCGATTGTATTTGCGCCACCGTGTCCATAGTCACACTGACCACAATCAGGATGGATGTCCCGCCCAGATAAAAAGGCACACTGTAGGCATTCACCAAAATGACCGGCATAATACAAACTGCCGTCAGATAAAGCGCCCCGATGACCGTCAGGCGCGAAAGCACATAGTCAAGATATTCAGCGGTACGCTTGCCCGGACGAATGCCCGGCAAAAAGCCACCATTTTTGCGCAAATTATCTGCCGTTTCCTCAGGATTAAAAACAATCGAGGTGTAGAAAAACGCAAAAAACATAATGCCTGCCGCATAAGACAGAAGATAAAGCGGTTGCCCCTGGCCGAGGGATGCAACAATCGTACGCAGCCATTCCGGCCCGGACTGGGCAGAGAAGCCTGCAATCGTTGCAGGCAGAAGCAGCAAAGAAGAGGCAAAGATTGGTGGAATAACACCGGCGGTATTCAATTTAAGCGGCAGAAAGGATGAGTCGCCGCCAAAGGCTTTATTGCCGTGCTGTCGCTTGGGATATTGAATGAGCAATCGACGTTGTGAACGCTCGATAAAAACGATGAAGAACACAACACCAATGGCCAAAGCCGTCAGCAGCAAAAGGCCAACAAAACTGAACTGGCCAACCCGTGTCATATCCAGGGCCTGGAAAATTGCCGTCGGCAGACCCGCGACAATCCCGGCGAAAATGATCAGCGAAACCCCGTTACCCACACCGCGTGCGGTCACTTGTTCGCCCAGCCACATCAGGAACATGGTCCCGCCCACAAGGGTAATTACCGTGGAGGCTTTGAAGAACATCCCCGGGTCATGGACCACCCCTTGCGAACTTTCCAGACCAATGGCGATGCCATAGGCCTGTACGGTCGCCAGAAGCACCGTCAGATAGCGGGTATATTGGTTGATCTGCTTGCGACCGCTTTCGCCATCTTTCTTGAGCGCTTCCAAAGACGGAACGCTGCTGGTCATCAATTGCATGATGATAGAGGCCGAAATGTAGGGCATCACATTCAGGGTAAATATGGCCAGGCGGCTGATCGCGCCGCCTGAAAACATATTCATCATCCCCAAAATGCCTTTCTGTGTATTTTCAAACACAGCGGCATAGGCATCAAGATTGATGCCCGGAATGGGGATATAGGTGCCAAGCCGGTAAACAATCAGCGCGCCCAGAGTGAACCAGATACGCTGTTGCAATTCTTTGGCCTTGCCAAAGGCGCCGAAATTCATATTCGCGGCAAGCTGTTCAGCGGCTGAAGCCATAGATCCCGTTCCTGTTTACGTTATGCAGAACACAATCGGTTGTACCGATCAGTCTTTAGATTTCTCTGCTTTAGCCTCTGGGGCTGCTTTGGCCACAATGGTAACTTTGCCGCCGGCCTTTTCCACAGCAGCAATAGCTGCCTTGGTCGCGCCGAAAACACTTAATGTTACTTTGGCCTTCAGAGTGCCTTTTGCAAGGAGGCGAATGCCATCACGCTTGCGACGCACAACACCAGAGGCCACCAGGGCGTCTTCGTCCAGCGCTTTTTTGGCGTCGATTTTCTTGGCATCAATGGCTTCTTGCAGCTTGCCAATATTCAGTTCCGCATAGCGGGACTGATTGTGCGGCGTAAAGCCACGTTTTGGCAGACGCATGTGAAGCGGCATTTGACCGCCTTCAAAGCCCTTGATCGCCACGCCTGAGCGTGATTTTTGGCCTTTGACACCACGGCCAGCCGTTTTGCCCTTGCCGGAGCCTGGGCCACGGCCCAGACGCATGCGATTTTTGGTAGCGCCGGGATTGTCGCTAAGTTCGTTCAGTCTCATTTTTCTGCTCCAAAGAAAGCGCTATTTAGCGCCCTCTTCCACAATGCTGACCATGTGTGCAACTTTGGCAATCATGCCGCGCACAGATGGGGTATCTTCCAGGGTACGAACCCGGCCGATTTTACCAAGCCCAAGACCAACCAGCGTAGCGCGCTGATCTTTTGGGCGACGGATCGGGCTGCCAGTTTGGCGTACCGTTACGGTTTTTGCTTTTGCCATTTTTCTTATCCTTAACCTTCAGCACCAACGGCTTCGGGTGCACTGGCACCGTCCTGACGACTGGCTACAAGATCAGCGACCTTCTTGCCACGCTTGGCAGCAATTGAACGCGGGCTGCGTTGTTTACGCAGGGCGTCCATTGTCGCCCGGACCATGTTGTATGGATTGGACGAACCCAGTGATTTTGCAACCACATCCTGAACGCCAAGCACTTCAAGCACCGCACGCATCGGACCACCAGCAATAACACCAGTCCCCGGAGGCGCAGCCCGAAGAAGAACCTTGCCAGCACCGTGATGGCCTTTGCCATCATGATGCAAGGTGCGGCCTTCGCGCAGCGGCACCCTGATCAGGGTTTTCTTGGCTTCTTCAGTGGCCTTGCGTATGGCTTCTGGCACTTCGCGCGCCTTGCCATGTCCAAAACCAACCCGGCCTTTTTCATCACCGACGACAACCAGTGCAGCAAAAGAGAAGCGACGCCCCCCCTTCACTACCGTGGCGACACGGTTGATAAAGACCAGACGATCTGTGAATTCGTCTTTTTCCCGGTCGTCTCTGCGACCACGTTTTTCGTTACGGCCTGCCATTTTCCGCTCTCCTAGAACTTCAGGCCGCCGTCACGCGCAGCTTCCGCCAGCGCCTTGACACGTCCGTGGTAAATATAACCGCCGCGATCAAACACGACTACCTTGATACCGGCTTTCTTAGCCCGTTCGGCAACCAGCTTGCCAACCGCTATTGCGGCTTCGGCATTGCTTGCAACCTTTATCTTTGCATCTTTTTCTATCGAGGACGCCTGGGCCAGAGTTGTGCCCTTTATATCGTCGATAATTTGCGCATAGATATATTTGTTCGAGCGAAAAACAGACAGACGAGGTGTGCCGCCAGCCAGTTTTTTCAGACGTGTACGATTGCGCGTAGCCCGCCGTTTCATTTTTTTCCGAGGATCGATCATGGCTATTTCTTCTTGCCTTCCTTGGATCTGACAAACTCGCCGACATAACGTACGCCCTTGCCTTTGTAAGGCTCAGGTTTACGGAAGCTACGAATTTCAGCTGCGGTTTGACCCACGGCCTGTTTATCAGTGCCTGTAACCGTGACCAGCGTGGGCTTTGGCGTTGCCAAAGTCACACCTTCACGTGGTGTATAATTGACTTCGTGGCTAAAACCCAACTGCATGACAATATTCTTGCCCTTCATTTGAGCCCGATAACCAACGCCGCGCAGTTCAAGGTCTTTCTGATACCCATTGACCACACCTTCAATCAGGTTGGCGGCCAAAGTCCGTTGCAAGCCCCACATGGCACCTGCACGTTGACTATCGTCAACCGGCGTTACGGTCAGAAAATTGCCCTCAAGCTTCACATTGACTTCCTTGACGAAAGTCATGCTCAGTTCGCCTTTAGCGCCCTTAACCTTGAAATCCTTGTCGTTTAATTCAGCCGTCACACCAGAGGGTATTTCGACCGGCTTTTTGCCAATACGTGACATGTCCGTTCCCCTAGCTGACCTGGCAAAGAATTTCGCCGCCAACATTATGCTCTCTGGCCGTGGTATCGGACATCACACCCTTGGGGGTGGAGATGATCGCAATACCAAGCCCGTTTTGCACACGTGGCAGGTCTTTGACAGATGAATATACACGGCGGCCAGGTTTCGAGACACGTTTGATCTCGGAAATTACCGGTTCGCCTTCATAATATTTAAGCTCGATTTCAAAGGTAGAGAAGCCATCTTGCTCCACTTCCGCATAACCACGGATATAACCTTCGCTTTGCAGCACATCGAGTACACGCTTGCGCAATCTGGATGCAGGGGTCACGGTTTTGCCGCGACGACGCATCAGAGCATTGCGAATACGGGTGAGCATATCGCCCAGCGGATCACTAATCGCCATTGATGCCTCCCTCTACCAGCTTGACTTGGTCACACCTGGCAACTGGCCTTGATTGGCCAGTTCGCGCAGTGCGATCCGAGACATTTTGAATTTACGATAATAGCCGCGTGGCCGCCCGGTCAGCTCGCAACGGTTGCGAACCCGGATAGCTGCGGAATTGCGTGGCATTTCCGAAAGCTTGATTTGCGCCACCATACGGTCTTCGATGGGAAGTTCCGTATTGCGGGCAATGGCTTTCAGGCGGGTCCGTTTGGCAGCATAACGCTCGACCATACGGATCCGTTTTAAATTGCGTTCAATGGCACTCTTCTTAGCCATTAAGTCGTCCTCCAAGTGCGGGGTGATACCCGCGTTCCCTAATGCGTTAGTTCGATTTTTCCCGAAAAGGAAAATCAAACTCAGCCAAAAGGGCTTTTGCTTCATCATTTGTGTTGGCTGTGGTGCAGACAACAATATCCATACCCCAGATTTGATCGAGTTGATCGTATTCGATCTCTGGAAACACAAGGTGTTCTTTCAGACCCAGGGCAAAATTGCCACGACCATCAAAGCTCTTGGCGTTCAGGCCGCGAAAGTCGCGGACCCGAGGCAGAGCAATGTTAACCAGCCGGTCCAGAAATTCATACATCTGATCCTTGCGCAGGGTCACTTTGGCACCAATTTTCATACCATCACGCAGTTTAAAACCGGCGATGGATTTTTTGGAAAGAGTGGCCACTGGCTTCTGACCGGCAATCAAGCCTAAATCATTCAGCACGCTGTTGATTTTTTTAGAATCCTGTACAGCCTCACCGACGCCCATGTTGATCACGATCTTGTCCAGACGCGGGATCTGCATTTCGTTTTTATAGCCAAATTTCTTGACCATATTGTCACGAATTGACGCGTTATAACGCGCCTTCATCCGTGGCACATAAGCTTTCTCAGACATCGACAACCTCGCCTGATTTTTTCGCAAAGCGAACCTTCTTGCCATCCTTCAGGGTTTTGAACCCAACCCGCGTAGCTTCGCCCGATTTGGGGTCAACCAACGCAAGGTTTGAAACATGCATAGGGGCTTCCATATCCTTGATTCCACCGGGATCGTATTGCGTTGGGCGTGTATGGCGCTTGACCATATTAACGCCGGACACAATCGCACGGTTGGTATCAGTGATCATCTTCATCACTTCGCCAGTACGGCCCTTGTCCTTACCGGCAAGAATGATGACCTTGTCACCTTTTTTGATTTTCGCAGCCATCACAGCACCTCCGGTGCCAATGAAATGATTTTCATGTGCTTCTTGGCACGCAGTTCACGAGGAACAGGGCCAAAAATACGCGTACCAACTGGCTCATTATTGTTGTTGATCAGCACGGCGGCATTGCTATCAAAGCGGATCGTAGAGCCATCGGCACGTTGAATATCCTTGCGAGTACGCACGACAACAGCCTTGCGAACTTCACCTTTTTTTACCTTGCCCCGGGGAATCGCTTCCTTAACCGAAACAACAATAATATCGCCAATGCGGGCGTAACGGCGCTTGGCACCGCCCAGCACTTTAATGCATTGGACGCGACGGGCACCGGAATTATCGGCGACCTGTAAATTGCTTTGCATCTGGATCACGTCTGGATCCTCCTAAATCGCGTGGTTCCTAAAAAATCAGGCCTGCGCAACCACTTCCCAGCGCTTAAGCTTAGACTTAGGCGCACACTCTTGAATGGTGACATTGTCACCTGTTTTAAACGCATTCTTCTCGTCATGAGCATGATAGCGTTTCGACCGACGTATGATTTTACGATACAGCGGGTGCAGAAAGGTACGTTCGACCTTTACCACGATTGTCTTGGCGCCTTTGTCACTTACGACGACGCCAGTCAGAAGACGTTTGGGCATCAGCCCTCTCCCTTCGTTTCATTGGCCTTGGCACGCAAGACGGTTTTCAGGCGCGCGATATCGTGTCTGACGACACGAACACGGGCAGTGTTTTCAAGCTGACCAGTGGCTTGCTGAAAGCGCAGATTGAACTGCTCTTTCTTCAAGGTCACGATCTGGTCCTTGATCTGATCGGCGCTCAGGGCGCGAATTTCTGTAGCTGTCATCACTAACTCTCCTCGCGCGCGGCTCAACCCTCACCCTGACGGGTGACGATTTTGCACTTGATCGGCAGCTTGGCAGCCCCAAGTTCCAGCGCTTGACGAGCTACGGCATCCGTAACCCCATCAATTTCAAACATGATCCGGCCAGGCTTTACCTTGGCGGCCCAGAACTCTACCGAGCCTTTACCTTTACCCATGCGCACTTCGGTTGGTTTCTTGGAAACCGGCACATCAGGAAAAATACGAATCCACACACGTCCAGCACGCTTCATGTGCCGAGTAATGGCCCGACGCGTCGCTTCGATTTGACGCGAGGTAACACGTTCTGGCTCCAGAGCCTTGAGGCCATAGGAGCCAAAGTTCAACGTAAATCCACCTTTGGCCTTACCTTTGATACGGCCTTTGTGCATCTTGCGAAACTTGGTCTTTTTTGGTTGCAGCATGATCCTGCCCTAGTCCTTAAATTTACGCATTGGTGCGCGATGAACGCGCCCGATTTTCGCCACTGGCTTCGGCCTTGCGGTCCTGAGCCATCGGGTCGTGTTCCATGATCTCACCTTTGTAGATCCAGACCTTGATCCCGATAATGCCCATGGTCGTCTTGGCTTCGGCGGTTCCATAATCAATATCGGCGCGCAGCGTATGCAATGGCACAGACCCGTCATGATATTGTTCGGACCGTGCAATTTCTGCACCATTCAAACGTCCACCGACTTTAATCTTACAGCCCTTGGCACCCATACGGATGGCGGTTTGCAATGCGCGCTTCATGGCGCGACGAAAAGCCATGCGGCGTTCCAATTGCTGGGCGATACCTTCAGCTACCAGAGTTGCATCAATTTCGGCTTTACGGATCTCAACCAGGTTCACAAAAACCTCGTCATTAACGATCTTGCTCAACGCTTTGCGCAGCACTTCAATATCGGCACCCTTTTTACCGATCACCACCCCTGGGCGTGCGGTATAAATGGTGATCCGGCATTTTTTGTGCGGACGCTCAATGACAATACGGGAAATCCCGGCCTGGCTCAGACGCGCCTTGATGAATTTGCGCAAGCGCAGGTCTTCATGCAACAGACGACCATAATCTCTGGAATTGGCATACCAGCGAGAATCCCAAGTGCGGTTGATACCGAGCCGAAGCCCGATCGGATTGACCTTATGACCCATTAGGCTTGCTCCTCGACTTCGCGCACGACGATGGTGATTTCTGAAAACGGCTTCATGATTTTGGCAGAACGGCCACGAGCACGGGCGCGCCAGCGTTTCATCACCAAGTTTTTGCCGACGAATGCCTGCGACACAACCAGTTGGTCAATATCCAGACCGTGATTGTTTTCCGCATTGGCAATCGCTGATTCCAGGCACTTCTTAACCGGGATCGCAATGCGCCGACGAGAAAATTCCAGTGTCGCCAAAGCTTTTTCAACTTTCATACCGCGAATGGATTGCGCCACCAAGTTCAGCTTTTGACCGCCGGTGCGCAAATTGCGCGCCTTGGCAAAGGCTTCGGTGTCGCCAACACGGCGTGGATTTGTTTTCTTACCCATAACTAAACCCGCTTCGCCTTCTTATCAGCCGTGTGGCCG
Organism: Robiginitomaculum sp.; assembly: GCA_002733495.1. GTDB lineage: Bacteria > Pseudomonadota > Alphaproteobacteria > Caulobacterales > Maricaulaceae > Robiginitomaculum_B. The sequence continues at coordinate 3,390 of NVVV01000035.1, read as the reverse complement.
TAATAGGTGCGCGTTGGCGAAAATTCACCAAGCTTGTGCCCGATCATGTCCTCGTTGATTAAAACGGGGACAAATTTCTTGCCATTGTGCACCTGAAAAGTCAGGCCCACGAATTGTGGCAGAACGGTCGAGCGACGCGACCAGGTTTTAATTGCTTTCTTGCGTCCATCAGCATGGCTAGCCTCTGCTTTTTTAAGCAGATAACCATCAACAAAAGGACCTTTCCAAACCGAACGTGGCACGTCGATCTCCTAACGCTTTTTCTTCAGGTGACGAGAACGAATAATCATCTTGTCTGAAGGTTTATTTTTCTTGCGGGTACGAGCACCCTTGGTTGGTTTACCCCATGGCGTCACCGGATGGCGACCACCAGAGGTCCGGCCTTCACCACCGCCGTGCGGGTGATCAACCGGGTTCATGGCAACACCACGAACACTTGGGCGTTTACCAAGCCAGCGATTGCGGCCAGCTTTACCCAGATTAATGTTCATGTGGTCCTGATTAGAGACGGCACCAACGGTGGCCATGCAAGCATCAGGAACCAAGCGCATTTCGCCAGACTTGAGCCGCAATTGTGCGTTACCGCCATCGCGACCAACCAGTTGGCAATACGCACCGGCAGAGCGGGCAATCTGTCCACCCTTCTCAGGCTTCATTTCCACATTGTGGATAATCGTACCAACAGGAATAGAGCGCAGCGGCATGCAATTGCCAGGCTTCACATCAGCACCTTTGAGTGATGAGACGACTTTGTCACCAGTACTCAAACGCTGTGGGGCCAGAATGTAGTTCTTTTCGCCATCTTCATACTGGATCAGCGCAATAAAGGCGGTGCGGTTAGGATCATATTCGATCCGCAAAACCTCAGCCGTCATATCATATTTGCGACGTTTAAAGTCGACCATACGATACAGGCGCTTGGCACCACCACCACGACGACGCATGGTAATACGGCCATGGTTATTACGGCCACCCTTTTTGGAAAGCCCCTCAACAAGGGTCTTTTCAGGGCGTCCTTTCCAGAGCGCAGCGCGGTCCACAAGGACCAGGGCACGGCGGCCAGGTGACGTTGGTTTAAACGTTTTAAGAGCCATTTCTCTTCCCTACCCTTAAAGACCTGTCGTGATGTCGATGGAATGCCCATCAACAAGGGTCACGATAGCCTTTTTCACATCCACGCGTTTACCAAGGTGGCCGCGAAAACGCTTGACCTTGCCTCGGGTCCGAATGGTGTTAACCTTTTCAACCTTGACCTTGAAGAGCGCTTCAACGGCTTCGGCAATTTCCTTCTTGTTGGCACTCAGCGGAACCTTGAAGACCACTTTGTTATGCTCGGAGAGCAATGTGGCTTTTTCCGTGATAACCGGCGCAAGAATTGTGTCATAATGACGCTCAGTGCTCATTTGAAGCGCGCCTCCAGATCGGCAACCGCATCTTTGGTCAGGACCAAAGTGTGACGGCGCAATACGTCGTAAACATTGATGCCAACACTAGGCAATACATCCACATTGGGAATATTGCGTGCGGCAAGTGAGAAATTCTTGTCTAGCTCAGCACCACCAATAACCAGTGCATTTTTAATGCCGAGTTTGGCAAAGAAATCCCGCAGGTCTTTGGTTTTCGGTGAAGCCATTTTGGCCTCATCCATAATGACCAGCTCTTTGGCACCCGCTTTGGCAGACAAGGCATGCTTGATTGCCAGACGGCGGACTTTCTTTTGCAGATCGTGGGCATGAGAGCGCACAACCGGGCCAAAAGCACGACCACCACCAATAAAGATGTTGGAGCGGCGCGAACCGTGACGAGCGGTACCACCGCCCTTTTGGTTGCCATAGCGCTTGCCGGTACGGGAAATTTCAGAGCGCAATTTGGTTTTATGTGTCCCAGCCTGGCGTTTGGCCAATTGGTAGCGAACCATGCGATGCAAGATGTCCTTGCGCGGCTCAAGACCAAAAATGTCATCAGCAAGCTCAAGCTCACCGGCAGCCTTTGCGCCAAGGGTTGTTACTTTAATTTTCATGACTGGCTATCCTTTTCCTCTGCCGGGGCAGGAGCCTCTGCAGGCGTTTCAGCCGGTGCAGCATCAACCTTGGCAGCGGTCTTCACAACGCCCGGAACTGGCACATCAGCGCCAACACCCTTAACGGCATCACGAATTTCAACCCAAGCGCCTTTTGAACCAGGAACGGCACCGCGAATAAGTACAAGGCCGCGGTCTGCATCGGTACGGGCAATTTCAAGGTTTTGCGTACTGATACGCTTGGCACCCATGTGGCCGGCCATTTTCTTGCCCTTGAAGACTTTGCCAGGATCCTGGCATTGCCCGGTGGAGCCGTGGCTACGGTGAGAGATAGACACACCGTGCGTAGCCCGCAGTCCCTTAAAATTGTGGCGTTTCATGGCACCGGCAAAACCCTTGCCGATAGAAACAGCGGCAACATCAACTTTTTGGCCGGCAATAAAGTGTTCAGCAGAAAGCTCAGCGCCAATATCCAGAAGGCAGTCTTCACTGACCCGAAACTCAACAAGCTTCTTGCGAGGCTCAACCTCGGCCTTGGCAAAGTGGCCGCGAAGCGCTTTGGATGTCCGCGAAACCTTGGCCATACCGGCGCCCAGTTGCAAAGCAACATAGCCGTCTTTTTCGACAGTTTTATGCGCCACAACGGCACAGCCGCCAAGTTCCAAAACCGTTACCGGAACGTGAGAACCATCTTCAGCGAAGATCCGGCTCATGCCCAGTTTTTTTGCAATTACGCCAGTACGCATATCTTACGCTCCCAGCTTAATTTCGACGTCAACACCAGCTGACAGGTCGAGTTTCATCAACGCATCAACGGTTTGAGGCGTTGGGTCAACAATGTCCAGAACCCGCTTGTGTACACGGATTTCAAACTGCTCGCGCGACTTCTTATTGACGTGCGGCGAACGGTTTACAGTAAATTTTTCAATACGGGTCGGCAGAGGAATCGGCCCACGTACCGAAGCGCCTGTGCGCTTGGCCGTATTAATGATCTCAATCGCTGAATGATCCAACACACGGTGGTCGAATGCTTTCAGGCGGATGCGTATATTTTGGCGGTCCATTATATTTGTCCGGGACTTAAGCTGGTGAATAAGTGAACGCGACGCTCCAAGAACGCCGCGCTCGATGAATAGTCTTATTCGATAATTTTGCTAACCACGCCGGCGCCGACGGTGCGGCCACCTTCACGAATCGCAAAGCGAAGTTTTTCTTCCATGGCAATCGGCTGGATCAGCTCGACATTCACGTTCACATTATCACCTGGCATGACCATTTCCGTGCCCTCAGGCAAGGTCACAACACCCGTTACGTCCGTGGTCCGGAAGTAAAACTGTGGGCGGTAATTACCAAAAAACGGCGTGTGGCGA
>NVVV01000034.1 GCA_002733495.1 Robiginitomaculum sp. | reverse complement strand
AACTTTGGCAAATAGCGGTCACACGTCTCACTGATCGTGAAGGCCATGCATGCCGCCCGGATGCTCAGCCGCCCCGTAGAGACAGCGCCCTTGGCCATCGCGCGGCACAGCTCCGGCACCGGCGTGCCTGCCTCTGCCTGCCTCAATATGTTGATGATCTGGCTGTCCGAATATCGTGACTGCTTCATGGATGAATCTCCTCAATCCTGAGTAAGAGAAAATTCTACTTATCAACACCCTTAAAATACGGGGGTATTACCCCCAGAGGACGAAGTCCGAACTTTTCAAAAGCCTCAGAGCGAGATTTGAACGAAGTGAGAATGGCGCGCCGAGGAAGATTCGAACTCCCGACCCCCAGATTCGTAGTCTGGTGCTCTATCCAGCTGAGCTATCGGCGCCTGCCCATCGGGAACATGCCCAGATGAAGGCGCGGAACCTACCGCCAGTCTGCGCACAAGGCAAGCGTTCTGCATGGCAATTTATCATCCATCCGCACCTGTATGTTCAAAGGGGGTATGATCGCGCAAAGCGGTGAGATTGACCAAAGAGCCGCCATGGGTGAAGGTGCCTACGCCGCTGCCGGGCCGGGGGTATAATCCGACAGGCTTTGCCTGCCAAACCAACCGTCTTTTGCAGCATCCAGTTGATCGCCACCTTTTCTGATCCAGTATTCCAGATCCAGCGTCTAGGCCAGGCTGGACGTGTCGGTTTTTGGAAAAAGCCTGCGTCTCGCCCTTGCAGCTCATATCCTGATAATGGGCGAGTTTGTCCAGCACGCGCTGCCCAAGGGTTTTGAGGGGTGACATTAGTACGCTTCCCTTATGCGCAGAGCATATTTTGACCCCGGATTGGCAGTTTTAGTGCGCATAGCGGTTTTCCTGTTCCAAAAGCACGTTATGTTTGTCGAATGTAATGCGCGGGAGCAAGTGATGAACCATCTGATCGTCTGTCTTTTTGTCGGCCTGATGGCCTGTTCAGGGGCCAAGGCACCCACGCCGCAAGAGACAAAGGCAGGCCCCTTGCCGGTTGGCGGCATGGTGGCGGCGGCCAATCCGCTGGCGGTAGAGGCCGGGCTGGATATGTTGCGCCAGGGGGGCAGCGCCCTTGATGCCGCCGTGGCGGTACAAGCCGTTTTGGGCCTGGTGGAGCCGCAAAGCTCGGGCCTAGGTGGCGGCAGCTTTCTTGTTTATTATGATGCGAACTCGGGCAAAGTGTCCTCGTTTGATGGCCGTGAAGCGGCCCCCGCTGGGGCCAACGCAGACATGTTTTTAAGTGAAGATGGCAAGGCCCTTGGCTATCTGGAGGCCATCAATTCAGGCCGCGCCGTTGGCGTGCCGGGGGCTATCGACATGCTGGCCGTGGCGCATAGCGAATATGGCGCCCTGCCGTGGGAAGCTCTCTTTGCACCGGGTATCAAGCTGGCCGAAGAGGGCTTTACCGTATCGCCGCGTCTGGCCGCTTTATTAAAAGGCTATGGCCACCGGGCGCAACTGGACCGCAATGCAGCGGCGCGGGCATATTTCTTCCTGCCTGATGGCTCGGCTTTGCCGGAAGGTTATTTGCGTAAAAACCCGGATTATGCCGCCACCTTGCGGGCCATCAGCGCCAATCCACGCGCCCTTCTGGAAGGTCCGATCGCGGCCGATATTGTCGCGGCGGCACATCTTGATCCGCGTCCGGGCACACTGACATTGGCTGATCTGAAGGGCTATCACGCGCAAAAGCGCGAAGCGGTTTGTCGCCCCTTTAAGAACAGACAGATTTGCAGCGCGCCGCCGCCCTCATCAGGGGGCATAGCGATAAATTCCATTATGGGCATATTGGAAAACATCCACTTTTCCGATGCCGGGGCCAAAGACCCGCAAAACTGGCACTATTTTATCGAGGCCCAGCGTCTGGCCTATGCGGATCGCGATCTGTATGTGGCTGACAGCGCCTTTGTTACCGTGCCGCTCAAAGGCCTGTTAAACTCGGCCTATTTGAAAAACCGCGCCGCGTTGATTTCGCCCACCAAGGCCATATTCCACGCCGAAGCCGGACCACCTAAGGACGTGTTTTCACCTGAAGAGATGGAAGAACGGGGCAAGGACAATACTGATGAAGTGCCGGGCACCTCGCATTTTTCCATTGTTGATGGGGTCGGCAATGTGGTCAGTATGACCACAACAGTGGAATCTGCCTTTGGCTCAAAACGTTTTACCAATGGCTTTTTGCTGAATAACCAGCTCACCGATTTTGCCAGATACCCTTACGACGAAGCGGGCAAGCCATTAGCCAACGCCCCGGCCCCCGGCAAGCATCCGCGCTCGTCCATGTCGCCCACGCTGGTGCTGGACAAGGATGGCGGGTTTTACATGGCCACCGGCTCGCCGGGCGGTAATTCCATTATCGCCTATACCGCCAAAACGCTGGTCGGTGTGCTGGCATGGGGGCTTAGCCCGCAACAGGCCATTGACCTGCCCAATGTGGTCGCCAGAGGTGATGTCACCCGTATCGAAGGCCCCCGTGCCGATCCGGCACTGATCCCTGCGCTGGTTGCCATGGGCCACCAGATCAAGGCGACGCGCGGCGAAAATTCCGGCCTGCACATCATATTGGCTGGTCCGGATGGTGTGCTGATCGGCGGCGCTGATCCACGGCGCGAGGGTGTGGCGCTGGAGCCGTAAGCGCTTGACGCTAGGCGTTTGACTTTGCCTTTGGCAGCACCAGTTCAAACACAGTGCCGCTGTTGCCGGTGCGGACCAGACTAACATCGCCGCCATGGGCACGGGCCAGTTCGCGGGCGATGGCCAGGCCCAGACCAGAGCCGTCTTTGCGTGTGCTGGCACTAAAGGGCTTGAACAGGTGTTCGCGTAAGGCTTCGGGAATGCCATTGCCGGTATCGGCCAGCGTCAGTGCAATAGAATGTTCGCGAATGTCGGCCTTGGCGGTGATGGTGCCCTTGTCATCCATGGCCTGCACCGCATTGCGCATAAGGTTCAGCACAATGCGGTAAAGCTGGTCAGGATCGGCGGAGACCTGAACGCTGTTGCTGACGCCATTATCAAAGAAAATAGAAGACTGCTCCGAACAGGCGTCGTGCATGGCGTCTTCCAGCACATTGCTAAGTGTTATGTTCTGTTTTTGCGGTGTGTTTTCTTCGGCTTTGCCATAGCGCAAAGTGCTCTGGCAAAGGGCGACACCGCGATCAATGGCGCGTACCAGCCGCTCGCCCATGGTGCGCACCTTGGGATCGTCCGAGGTCGCCAGACGGTCTGAGACCAATTGTGCGCTGGTCAGGATGTTGCGCAGATCATGATTGATCTTGGCCACGGCCTCACCAAGGGCGGCCAGCCGGTTTTTATGTCCCAGCGCGGCGCGGATCTCCGTTTGCATTTTGGCCAGATCTTCCTCGGCGCGGCCAATTTCATCGCGGCGGCCAGAAGGCGTAATAACGCTTTGCGGATCTTCAGGCTTTTTCTGAAACCGGGCCATGGCCAGAGACAGATCACGCATGGGGCGCACAAAAACAAAAATCAGCGCGCCATAGATCAATGCCGCCGATATGATGGAAATAATGGCCGAGAAAATCAGGGTGCGAATGGAAAAGACGATCAGTTCATCGCGCAAATCGCTTTCCGAGACCAGCACGTCAATAACGTCAGTGCTGTTCGGGGACACGGTATCCAGAATGCGCAAAAACCGCTCTTTGGGCATAAAGAGCGTATCGCAGGTATCAATAATGGCCCGGCGGGTGGACGGATTGCGCATATCCACCGTGCCATAGGGCATGGACTGGCTGGGGGCGCGCAAGATCATTTCGGTAACGCCATCGCGCTCCATGCGCACCGCCTTGATCCCTGCCGTAGAGAGAAGACGCATGGCAATTTCGTCGCTGACCTTCATATCGGGGGCCACTTCGACGGCAATGGCGGCCAGACGGGCGGCCTGCACCCTTGATTGCAGCCAATTGCTACGAAAGGCGGCTGCCGAGGGCAGGAAAATCATAATTTCCGCCAGCATCACAAACAGCACAGTCAGTACCAAAAGACGCCGCCCAAGGCTGCCTTGCGCTCTGTGCACTGTCTCGTCCTGTGTCGCGTCCTGATTATGTATTGATATACTCAACACCTGCCCCTTCAGGACACTTATACAGCCTATTCGGTATAGACCTATAGGGGAGGATTATAAATTGTCATCTTTGCGGAAAAATCGGATCAGAATTGGCAATAATGATAAAGAGGCAAAGCCAATAAAAACTGCCAGAATCTTTGGATTCTGAAAAAACGACATGTCCAGGGTTTCGCCTGCTTTTAAGGCATCGCCTGCAGTTTCGCCGAGTGCCGCAAACAAAAACGAGGCCGGGATCAACCCGATGGCGCTTGCCGCAGCAAAAATACGCACCTTGACATGAAAGGCTCCGGCGGCAGTGTTGACCACAAAAAATGGCAAAGGCATCAGGCGCAGGATGATGATATAGCTAAAGGCATTGCGCTCGAACCCGGCCTTAAAGCGGGCATACCGGCCCGAGTTGGTCATCTCTTTTGCAGGATCAATAGCGGTGCGGGCCACCAGAAAGGCCAAAGTGGCCCCGATTATGGAGGCCAACCAGCTTAAAGTTCCGCCTGCCATCCAGCCAAACAGCAGGCCGCCGGGCACGCTGAGCCACAAAGATGCCGGCACGGAGATGGCCACAATGGTGATATAAAGGGCGGCAAAGATCAGGGCGCTAAGATAAGGGTGCGCGGTGCGCCAATTGATGATGCTTTCATAATGTTCGGCAAAGCCTTTGGCTCCGATGGCGCTGTGCAGACCGGACGCATAAAACACAATCAGGGCCAGCACGATCAGCACAATAGGCCCAAAACGAAAAACTAGTTTTGTACGAGAAGGGGAGCGGGACATGCGTTTCCTTGTTATTTGCGTATTTCTTTTCAGTATTTTTGCTTGACGAGCGCAAGCCCGGTGGCGTACAAGCCGCCGCTCGCGCGCAATACTGCGTGCCCTGTCGGAGAGAAGCTCGTGAAACGCACTTATCAGCCTAGTCAACTTGTGCGCAAGCGCCGTCATGGTTTTCGTGCACGCATGGCCACCAAAGCTGGTCGCCTGGTTTTGGCCCGCCGCCGCGCTCGTGGCCGCAAAGTGATTAGCGCGTAAAGACTTGGCGCTCGCGCGTCTCAAAATACGTAAAGAATTTTTATATGTTGCCCGGGGTGCGTTTGCCGCACGTCCGGGCGTTGTTGTACAGGCGCGCCCCGCAGCAATGGGTGGTGACCAAATGCGTATTGGCTTTACCGCTAGCCGCAAAGTGGGCAATGCAGTGGTACGCAATCGCTGTAAAAGACGTCTGCGTGAGGCCGCAAGAGCGCTTTTACCCCTTTATGGCCGTCCCGGATGGGACTATGTGTTCATCGCCAGAGCGGGAACAAAGCCCCGTTCCTGGCAGGCTTTGCTTGACGATGTTAAAGGTGCATTGCAAAGCGCACCGCAAAAGACGATAAAGCCGCCTTCATCTCATCACCGGCGCGCCCGCTAGGCGCGATTGAAATTCAAGGAACCGCGCCCATGGGCGAACAACGTAACCTTTTTCTCGCCATCGCTTTGGCCCTTGGGGTTTTGCTGATTTATCAGATGCTGGTGATTGACCCGGCAACCAAAAGGGCGCGCGCCGCCCAGCAAGAGGTCGCCAAGGTTCAAACCGAGACGCCAGCCGCCATTGACAGCGCCACTGGCCAGATGTCTCCAACTGTTGTGGTCAGCCGCGATGCTGCCCTTTCGGCCCATACCCGCGTGCGCATTGAAACCCCTCTGGTGGATGGGTCGATCAATCTGAATGGTGCGCGCTTTGATGATCTGTATCTGCGCCAGTTCAAGGTCAGCCTTGATCCGCAAAGCCCCGAAGTGGTGCTCTTGGATCCGCGCAAATCCCGTGGCGGTTATTTTACCAATTTTGGCTGGCGCGCTGCTGATGAAGGCGCAAACAGTACATTGCCGGGCCTGAACACGCCCTGGACCCTGATCAAGGGCGAAGTGCTGACCCCCCAAACCCCGATTGTCCTTCAATACAGCTCCCCCGAAGGGCTGGTGTTTACGCGGACCATCAGCATTGATGACAGATACATGTTCACCATTGCTGATACGGTACGCAATGAAGGGGACAAGACCCGCATTATTGCCCCGTCTGGCACCGTGCGCCGTTATGGCGACCCGACCTTTATGCCCAAAAATGCCAGCCGCGAAGAAAAGATGAAAAACCGCTCCGGCTTTATCCTGCATCAAGGTGTTGTGGGCGTGGTTGGCGACAAGGTTGTGGAGATCAAATATCGCAAGCTGGCCAAGAATGGTGGTGCTAAAAACACTGGCACTGGCGGTTGGCTTGGCTTTACGGACAAATATTGGCTGACCGCCATGGTGCCCCCAGCGGAAGCGACAATCACCGCCGATATTCGTACCTTCAAGGGCGGGGCCGGCGATACGATATTTGAATCCGCATACCAGCTGGATGCAAAAACCATTGCGCCAGGGCAAAGTACCTCAGTCGAGCAGAGGTTTTTTGCCGGGGCCAAACAATATAAAATGTTGCAAGACTATCAGGATAACCAGGGGGTCAAGCGCTTTGATATGGCTATTGACTGGGGCATTTTCTGGTTTCTGACCCGACCTTATTTTAACGCGCTGGACTTCTTTTATGGCCATGTGGGCAATTTTGGCATTGCCATTTTGATCCTGACCCTGGTGATCAAGATTATTTTCTTTCCCATTGCCAATCGTTCCTATGCCTCGATGGCCAGAATGAAGGCCTTGCAGCCAAAAATGGAAGAGCTGCGCGCCAAGTTCAAAGATGATCCGCAAAAGATGCAGGTCGAAACCATGGAGCTTTACAAGCGCGAAAAGGTTAATCCGGTGGGCGGGTGTTTACCGATGTTGCTGCAAATCCCGATCTTTTACGCGCTCTATAAAACGCTTTATATTTCCATTGAAATGCGCCACGCGCCGTTCTTTGGCTGGATCAAGGACTTATCAGCCCCTGATCCCACCCATTTGGGTAATTTGTTTGGCCTGCTGCCATGGGACCCAACGGGGGTGCCGGTTATCGGCGCCATATTGGCCGTGGGTGTCTGGCCGCTGATCATGGGGATCACCATGGGGGCACAGCAATTGCTGAACCCGCCTGCGCCGGATCCCATGCAACGCCGCATCTTTGCCTTCATGCCGGTGATTTTCACCATCATGCTGGCACCTTTTGCCGCCGGTCTGGTGATTTACTGGGCCTGGAACAATTTTCTCTCGTTGATTCAGCAATATGCCATCACGCGCAAAAACGGTGTGGAAACACCGTTTGACAAAGTGTTGACCAAACTGCTGGGCAAGGGCAAAAAGGGAGAGGCAAGCTGACCGAGGCGGCCCGTGCAGAGGATTTTGATCCGACGGAATTGGAGGCGGCACGTGTGTTCTTTTCCCGGCCCTGTGATTTTGTTATGGGGGCGGTGTCTCTGGACAGTCTGCCGCCGGGCAATTTGCCCGAAGTGGCCTTTGCCGGGCGCTCCAATGTGGGCAAGTCCAGTCTTTTGAATGCGCTGACCTTTCGCAAAAACCTGGCGCGCTCTTCAAACACGCCGGGGCGCACGCGCGAGCTGAACTTCTTTAATCTGGATGACCGCCTGATGCTGGCCGATCTGCCGGGCTATGGCTATGCGCGAGCCTCAAAGAACGCCATTGAAAAATGGAGTGCGCTGACCCGTGATTATTTGCGCGGACGGGCCGCCTTGCGCCGGGTGTTTGTGCTGGTGGATTCGCGTCATGGTATCAAACCCAGCGACCTAGCGGTGATGGATATGCTGGATGAAGCGGCTGCCGTTTACCAGATTGTTCTCACCAAGCTTGACAAGATCAAGCAAAACGAGCGCCAGACTGTGCTGGAGCGCACGCAAAAGGCGCTTGAAAAACGCGCCGCCGCCTTCCCGCGCGTGGCGGCAGTATCGTCGGTAAAGGGGTATGGTATGGCCGAACTTCGGGCCGATGTTTTCTCTCTGGTCTAGGTTGACATTTCAGTCTACCCTGACGGGCCACTGGAGGTTTTCTCCTGATTATGGCGAGCCGCACGCATGCGTACACACACTCTGATTTTCTCCCTTTTATTGGTGCTGGCAAGCGCAATATGCGTGCTGACCCCAACCCGGGCCTGGGCCATTGGGCAAGACGTCTGTAACGAAACCAGCTATATTATTTATCTGGCGACGGGCCTGCCCCAAGATAATGGTGTGCGCACCGAAGGCTGGGTGCGCCTGCGCCCGGGCCAGTGCCGTATTGTGCTGCCAGCCCCCTTTTCCAAGGCGCCGTATTACGCCTATGGCTATTCCTCTAATGTTCATGCTGGCGGACGCCAGCAATGGGGCGGACAGACCGCCCTTTGTGTGGACGAGACGGGTAACTTTTCGCTGGATGGCAAAAGCGATTGCGCGGCGCTGGGCCTGCAAACCCGGCACTTTAATACCATTGATGTAAACCCGCCCGATGGTGGGCGCACAATTCTGGCCGAGCCATCAGCCTTTGGCGCGCGGGCAGAACTGGCGGGTATTCAACGCCTTTTGAATGATAATGGTTACGCTATGCGCACGGTCGATGGTTATAATGGTCGACGTACCCGCTCGGCGATCAGGAAATTTCTTAACGCGCATAAAATAACGCCAAAGCCAGATAATGCTGGGCTAATTGATGCGCTGGAGGTTGCTGCCAGGGGCGCGCTCAAGACGACGGGCCTGCGGGTATGTAATAATACCCCCTTGCCTGTCTGGACGGCTTATGGGCGGCGTAAGGGTCGCGAATGGGAAAGTCGTGGTTGGTGGAAAATTGCCCCCAGAGCCTGCACGACGCTGCTTAGCGGCCTTGTCAAAGACAAATCCTTCTATCTTTATGCCGGTCTGGAAGGGCCCAAAGGCGAACAGGTTCTGGTCCGGGCGAAAGACAAATTTTGTATCTCTTATGTGCTGTTTGCCATAACGGGGCGAGATAAATGTGCGCAGCGTGGCTATAATAAAGGCACCTTTGCTCTTTATAAAAATGAAAGTGGGAAAGGCATGACCCTCACCCTGACGCCAAAAGACTTTGGCAAGGCCGATATTGTTTCGAGGTTACGTCGATGAAGGTTCGCCTTCGCCAAACCCGCGAATGGGTGTTCGATCTGGATAACACGCTCTACCCACCTGAATCTGACCTTTTTGCCCAGATTGATCAGCGCATGACGCAATACGTGTCCGAATTACTGAATTTGCCGCCCGATGAAGCGCGCAAAATTCAAAAAGCCTATTATGCCGAACACGGCACAACCATGAGCGGACTGATGCAGGAGCACAATATCGAGCCAGACAGTTATCTGGACTTTGTGCATGATATTGATCTGTCGCCCTTGTCAGTTGATCAGACCTTACAGGGGGCCATTGCGGCTTTGCCCGGGCGCAAAATCGTTTTCACCAATGGCTCACGGGGTCATGCGAACCGGGTGTTGGCGGCCCGTGGGCTAAACGATCTCTTTGATGATATTATCGGCATTGAAGACACCGGCTTTGTGCCAAAGCCGCAGCCCCAAGCCTATGCGCATTTACTTGATAATGTAAAGGTAGACCCCGCACAGGCTGCCTTTATTGAGGATATGGCCCGTAATCTGGAACCGGCCCATGCTTTGGGTTTTGTCACCATTTTGGTGCATTCAGACAAGGACTGGTCACACGAGCCGGAGGGCGCGCGCCCGGCCGGTGTCGATGATGACCATGATCATGTGCATTTTACCACTGGCGATCTGGCCGGATTTTTGAAAAACGCGATAAAGGATTAGGCATGGCTGAGCAAATTGCAAAATGGGAAGCCGAAATTGAAGCGATCTGGGATCGCAGTGAAACCAATGCGTCGGATCGGGCCACAGTCAGTGCTGTTATGAAGGCGCTGGACAACGGCGAAATTCGCGTGGCCTCGCCTGATGGTGCCGGTGGCTGGACAACGCACTCTTGGGTAAAAAAAGCAGTCCTTCTGAGCTTCAAGCTGAACGATATGGCGCTTTTCGAGCATAAGGGCTTTGGCAATGCCTGGGACAAGGTTCCGTTGAAAACCGCAGGCTGGAATGAAGAGGATTTTCGCGAGGCTGGCTTTCGCATGGTGCCACCGGCCAGCGTGCGCCACGGCGCCTATATTGCGCCGGGCGTGGTGCTTATGCCCTCGTTTGTCAATATCGGAGCCTATGTGGGCCAGGGTACCATGGTCGATACCTGGGCCTCCATTGGTTCATGCGCACAAGTTGGCGCGCATTGCCATATTTCGGCGGGCACAGGCATTGGCGGCGTGCTGGAGCCTTTACAGGCCAATCCGGTGATTATCGAGGACAATGTGTTTGTCGGGGCGCGCTCCGAAGTGGTTGAAGGGGTGATCGTGCGCGAAGGCTCGGTTCTGGCCATGGGGGTGTTCATCACCCAGAGCACAAAAATTGTAGATCGCGCCACCGGGAAAATCACCCGAGGTGAAGTGCCGCCTTATTCGGTGGTGGTGCCGGGCACCTTGCCCGATCCAAAGAGCGGGCCGTCACTGGCCTGCGCCGTGATTGTCAAAACGGTAGATGCGAAAACCCGGTCCAAAACCGGGATTAATGCCCTGTTGAGAGATTAAACGGCGCGGATCAGCGTTTTTCTCCAACGGAAAACACCATTTGCTCAGGCCCCTCATATTGGGCGATACGTGCGCCAAATACTTCTGTTGGGGCTTTCAGGCAAATGACACCAGCACGGATGAGTTGTTTATGATAATCATCAAGGTTATCAACATTAAACCCTATTTGTACGGTGCCTGCAGCAGTTTCTACACTTTTCTTTGAGGTTGGGGGTGAATTGGTCAGATGAATAGCCAAGATTGTTCCTTCAACACTAAATTCTGTCCAGTGTGGTGAAGCAAATTTCAGAGGCAGATCGAGACAGTCACGAAAAAATGAAACTGCCGCGTCCATATCCCTGACGAAAACCATGACATACTGAATATTCATACACCCTATTCCAATTTATGGAAAAGATAACGCCTAGTGAATTCAATCACTGAATGGAGATAATGGTATAGTAATCACCCGGAAGAGATATAAGCTTTCATGGCTTCGGCTTCGGCCACGGTTTCCATGATTTTGCGTTTCACCACATCACCAATGGAAATGACCCCGACCAGCTTGCCCCGGTCCATGATCGGCAAGTGGCGCACGCGCCGGTCAGTCATACAGGTCAGCAGTGTGTCCAGTGTATCATCCAGTTTGGCGGTGATGACATTGCGGCTCATACACGCGCTGACCGGCTTTTGCAGGGCCTCGGCCCCGTGGCGGGCGATTTGCCGTGACACATCGCGTTCCGATAAAACGCCGCACACGGCTCCGTCTTCTTCGGTGACAACGGCAGCCCCGATGCGGCGTTGATCCAGAGTTTGGGCCGCCTCTTGAATGGTGTCATTCGGGCTGATGGTGAAGACATCATGTCCCTTGCTTTGCAAGATTGCGCTTACGTTCATTGGTCCCTCCCGTCATTACAGACAATGGTATTATCGCACAGATCGGGAAATCGCCCAAATGGCGAGAAAAATTACGCTAATCAACGCTTGGGCGCAAATAGACCCGTCAGCACCATGCCGGTGAATAATCCGCCCAGATGGGCGGGCCAGGCCACAGCGGCAGAAACGCCAGGCATGCCGACAAACGCGATCAGAACATTCAGGCCAACCCAGGGCAAAGCGGCCTTGAGAACTGTGCGGGAAAAAAGCGGCAGGGGCATAAACTCACGGCCATAATTAAGACGAACCAGCACCCCGATCAGGCCCATCAAGCCGCCCGAAGCCCCGACCAGAATGGCGCCAGAGGCATTGGTGAGGAGCAAATAGGCGTTTTCTGCCAGCGCGCCCGCCAATGCGGTACTAAAAAAGACCACTAAAAACGCCAGATTACCCTTTGCCTTACCAAGGGTTAGGTCCAGCCAGCGGGCAATGGGGGTACCAAAGGCCAAAAGGCCAAAAATATTCATGATCAGGTGCAACCAGCCCCCATGAACGAAGGCGTGCAGGATAAAAGGCGGCCAGGGTCCAAGGGGCTGTGCCAGTTGCAAAGGGCCATATTGAACGGCCATGGCCCCCATAATGGTGTTGGATAACGAAACCGGAGCCAGCAGCACGAGGGCGCTGGTGATAATGATAGTCCCGCATAGCCAGAGGAGGATGGGGGGGATTTCACCAAAAACAGGCTCTTTAGGGGTATCCGTCATGGTGGTTGATCCTTCTGGCTAAGCTTTGGCACGCGGCTAACACAATATCAACATTTGTAGTTCAGGAAGGGGGTATGAAAAGATTAACCACAGTCTTGTCTGCACTTCAAAGGCCAGGAATAGCCGTCTTTGCGGTTATCAGTGTGGCCCTGATCGGCCTGCCGGATCAGGCGCAGGCACAATCGGCCAGCAATTCGGGCCAGTTCAATATTCCTTACGGTAAATCCTATAACGATTTCAATCAGCCCTTTGACGCCAGGACCCGCGATGCCAATGGCAATCGCACCATCATCAACGGGCGTATGTTTCTGGGCCAGCAGTCAAATTTATCACTGGGTATCGGTGGTGGTTTTTTTGGTGGTAATGCCTCATCGGGTGTTGGTAGCTTTGGTGGCGCTGGGGCCATTGGCAATCAGCTGAATGTTGTCACTTTGGGCAGTTGGAACACGGTGATCATCGATTCCACGCAAATCAATAATGGCAATCAGAACGTCAATATCACTGGCAATACGCGGGCACCAACATCGCCGCCTGCGGCTGCGAACAGCGCCGCGCTAGCCACATCAAAAACATTCGGTGCACAAAGGCGGCCTCTACAGGGTGGGGCCTCTGTAGATGATGAATTAAATGGGGATCTTCGGCTCGATGACTAGGGTTTTGAGTTTTTCGGCACTGCGCCGCGCGCGTGCCCCCGCTTTGCTCTTGGCCGGGGCCGTGGCGTTAAGCGCCTGTACCTCAACGGTGGCGGGTCGCAATGGCCTTTATGCCAAACCTATTGGCAATGCCCCGGTAACCGCTAACCCGACGCCATATTCGGCGGCCCTGACCTGCATGGGGCAATATGTCCAAAGCAGTAATATGACGGCCCCGCGCATCGCGATTGGCCGCATACTGGATTATACCGGCAAGCAGGAACCAGAAGGCGGCGCAAAGATCACCCAGGGCGCGTCTTTGATGGCCATTTCTGCCTTTGCCAAGGCCGGTGCCCGTCTGGTCGAGCGCTATGACACTTCGGTGTCGGAGTTGGAGCTGAAATACGCCAATAACAAGTTGATCGGTGATGACGATGCCAATGGGTATCGCAAGATCAAGGCCGGGTCCGTGCCGGGGTCTGATTTTTATCTTGTCGGCGGCATTACCGAGCTGAATTATAATATCTCCTCTTCAGGCATTGATGCCTTTGGCGGCGATGTGGATGTGAATGACCCCAAGGGGTTTATAAACGCCAAAACCTATGTGTTGAACATCGGGCTGGATTTACGGCTGGTGGAAACTCGCACATTGGAGGTGGTGGACGTCATCTCTTATCAAAAACAGATTATCGGGCGCGAAATCGGTGCTGGTATTTTTGCTTTCTTTAATAATCAGAACATTATTGACGTTAGCGCCGGCACCCGGGCGCTGGAGCCAGTGCAACTGGCGGTGCGCTCTGTGATTGAACGGGCAGTGCTGGAAATGACGGCCAATCTTTATGGCGTCAGCGGCCCCGATGTTTGCAATTTCAATGACCCCCTTGGCACCATAGGGCTGACGGGCGGCTTTATTACGGCCTATGACAATCAGGGAAGCAACAATGCGTTTACTCGCCAAGACCCTTCTCGCTGGCATGACCGTCGCGACCGGACTATCAGGCGCGGCCTTCGCGGGCGATACGACTGAGGTCATTAATGTGCAACTGGATACGGACCCGTTTAGCGCGGGTCTGAATGTCGTTGCAATTGATGTTCTCTCGGTGCTGGGTGCGGCCACGGCGCTCGGCAATACCCTGTCTGTGCAGGTCGATACCGGAGATCTCTCCCTTAGCAACACGCAGACGTTAAACGGCTCCGGGCGCTCCGAATCCATTATCCGTGTCAATTCAGCCAGTGAAGCGCTGGATTCCATTGCCACTACGTTTGGTAACAGCGCCACCATCACCACCTGTTGCGGCACTATTGATGCCGTTTCCATACAGGAAACAGGCACCGATACGTCCATGACGGCCATTTCAGACGTTATTGCCGATGATTGGGCATTAAACCCAACGTCCACGGCAACGGCAGTTGGTAATGCTGTGGCTTATGAAACCTGGCAGGGCAGCCGCATCACCGCCTGGGCCAAGCAAACCAATAATGCGGCCATTCTAGCCGAGGCCTCTTTGGAAGCAGGCCTGTTTGCCGATACGGCCACCATTACCGCCACCGCTATTGCCAATTCGGCCACGGCTGGCGGCGAAAACACCACGCTGGACGTGGATGCCAATCAGGATAATTTTGGCCCCAGCGTTACGGCCAATGCCTGGGCGCGTTCTGCCGATGGCGAAGATGTGATCACCACGGCCACGGCCACAGGCAATGCCTATAATGTTGAAAACAGCTATGGCTTTGCCCAAGTGCGCTCTGGCCAGGATAATCAGGCACAGATCACGGCAAATTCAGATGTCACGCTTGATCTGTGGGAAGGCTGGAATGCCTCGACCGCCTATGCAGTGGCCAACACAACACTGGTGTCCAATATTGGCTCAGATCTGGATCTGCTGACCTTGCAATATAATGATGGCAATGTTGATGCGACGGCCACCTTTACTGGCGGTGACGCCGATGGCGGCGTGGGTAATTCTGGCACAAATATCACTGATTTTGTCACCAGCGCCACCGCCTTTGGTAATGCAGCCTCTGGCTTTGTTTGCGCCACGTGTGGTGGCGGTATTCGGGCCAATAACCAGCAAACCAATACTGGCAACATTACGGCGACCAGCACGGTTAATACCGGCTCTAATGGTGCCCTGATTGCCACCGCAACGGCGGTGGGTAATTCGGCCAGCTATCAAACAGTACAAAGCGGTCCATAGTCTAAGGCGGCGATGAAGGGGGGCCTATAATGGCCCCAGTGCGGTCTCAAAGCCGCCACCATCATGTCCTTTCCTGTGTCTAGGGGGCGCAGGAGATAGATCATGCGCTTGTTTTCCTTTCTTATATTCTGGCTATTGGGTTTTACCCTGCCCGTGCAGGCCTCTCCCTTTGGTGAGGCGCTGGCCCGCGCCGCCCAAGAGCGAACACAGCACACGGTTCGTTATGATGGCCGTTATCTGCGCCTTGCCTATCCGGGCGGGGATGTGCTGCCTACGCAAGGCGTGTGCACCGATGTGGTTATCCGCAGTTATCGCGCTCTGGGGCTGGACCTACAGGTGCTTGTCCATGAAGACATGAAAGCCAATTTTTCCGCTTACCCAGCCTTTTGGGGGTTATTGCGCCCAGACAGTAATATTGACCATCGCCGGGTGCCAAACCTGCAAACCTTTTTTACCCGCCAAGAGGCCAAAATTGCCGCCACGGACGCGAAGCGGGTCTATCAGGCCGGTGATGTGCTGAGCTGGGTTTTGCCCGGCGGGTTGACCCATATGGGCATCGTGGTTGTCCCGGCCACAGATGAACACCCACCGCAGATCGTGCATAATATCGGTCTTGGCCCGCAACAAAGCGATCTGCCAATGGGGTGGCGTTTAACAGGACAATATCGCTATGGTGGCTCTTAATTGCCGACACCACCACTGAGGATAAGACGGGAGCTGGCCTTGGCGCTGGCCGAAGCCGAAGCACTGGCCGAGCGGGTTTCATAGCGCGTGCGCGTGACCTGTTCTGTGTAGTTTTGCTGATGGCGCAGACGCACAACTTTCACGCCGGGACCAAATTTGCGCAGCAAGGAGCGCTCATTGCAATTTCTGCGTGGCTCTTGCGGGGCGCAGGTTAATTGTCCGCCCACCCTGTGGCGCAAGGCTTCACCCTTGGCACAGATCATGGTCGAGGCATTATCAAAGCGGCTTTGCCCGTCCGCATAACGCCCTAGGGTAATTTGCATACTGGTGCCCGCCATACAGCGGAACAATTCGCCTTCATACATTGGCGGCACTTGATCGTTTGGGTCTGGGCGCGAAGCCGGGTGCGGCACGCCCTTATCATCAATACAAACCGCACGCAGGACAAACACACCCTCAACCCAGCGGGTTTTGGAAATGGTTTCGGTATAGGGCACGGCAACCTGTTCGGTCACCGCTTCGGCTTCGGCCTCAGCCTCGACATTCAGGTTTGATATAATCGAGGTGACGGCATTGCCGCCGCCAATAAAGCCCCCGCCGCCACTGGAAATAAAACTGCGTCCAAAAGAGCCGCCACCGCCGCCAATAAAGAAGCCGCCGCCCGTGGAAAATGTATTTCGTACGGCCACGCCGCCCTTGTTTACAAACACACCGGGGGTGGAAACACTGACATTAGGGCCGGTAACCGAGATGCCAGGAACGCGGATCACATGGTTCTTTTTCTGCTGGCAAGGAATACAGGTTTCGCCGCCTGCCAGAGCATTGCCCGCCAGTGCGATAAAGAAAAATAGGCAAGGAAAGACAGCGAGGCGCTGGCCAAAAAGGCGGGCAGGCTGATTGTGCCGGGCTGATACGCCCATGATCGTGCTCCTTCGTTGACTTCCCGTATTCAGGAAGGTCAAGGCCTTGGGCTTCCCCCAAGAATAGAGAAACGCCCCATTGCGGATCAAATTTGCCGTGCCGGTTGCGGCACCAAACTTGCGAATACCAGGCAAAGCCCATGCTGATTTGCCTCAGCATACTGTTGAAATGGTTACCCGCGACCTAAGAAATTGGTGAGAACGTGACATCACGAGCCCTAAAAACCAGCCAACCTGCAAAGCCTGCGCAAGGGGCGTTTACCCTGCGCCATACTGATGGCTGTCATTATCTGTTTGGCTGGACAGGCAAAGCCTTGCGCCAGCTTACTGGCCGTGCTTTGCGCGATCATGATTTTCTAAGCCTTTGGCGGGCAAAGGACCGGGTATTTTTACAGGCCCAGCTTGATGATGTGCGCCGTTATGGCCGCGCCAGAACCATTAAGGCCAGGGCCATCATGTTCTCTGGAGAAAGCCGGTCATGCTCATTTGAATTTTCAAAACTGGCCCATCCGGGTTGGCGTAATGCAGCCATGGGCTGTCGCTGGCGCTCGCCTTTTCATAAAGACCTGCCCAGTCATCCCATACGTCACCTGATACTGGATACAGATACGGCCTGATAACGCCATTTACGCCTAATCCCACAGGCTCTATGGTGACCAAAACACTGATAGGGTCATGGGTAAAAAACATATTACGATACACACCGATGGTGCCTGTTCAGGCAACCCTGGCCCCGGTGGCTGGGGGGCCTTGTTGCAATGGAATGGCAATGAACGCGCGCTAAGCGGCGGCGAAGACCACACCACCAATAACCGCATGGAAATGCTGGCGGCGATCGAGGCGCTAAAGGCCTTGAAACAGCCCTGCAAGGTCGATCTTTATACCGATTCCACCTATGTTCGTGATGGCATCACAAAATGGCTGCCCGGCTGGAAAGCCCGCAATTGGAAAACGGCGGCTAAAAAGCCTGTCAAAAATGCTGATTTGTGGGTTGAGCTGGAAGACGCCGAGGCGCGCCACGATGTCACCTGGCACTGGGTCAAGGGTCATGCGGGCCATGATGGCAATGAGCGTGCCGACGAGCTGGCCCGCCAGGGCCTGGAAAACTGGCGATGTCAATAAAGCGATAAGGGAGCTTTGCGATGCATAGACGAACTTTTTTTCTAACCCTGGCCAGTCTGGCCGCCAGCAGTAATGCCGCCTATGCGGATGACAATTTTTTCAAAAAACTGTTCGGCAGTTTGAAAAAACAAGCCCGTAGCGGCAATTTGCAAGCCATCAATGATAGATCACTGGGGGGCCTAAGCCTTCTGGATGCGGATCGTGGTCTGCGTACCGCGCTGAATATCGGCATTGATGCGGTGGTGGCCCAGCTTGGGGCACCGGGTGGGTTTTTTGATGATGGGAAAATTCAGATACCACTGCCCAAAACCCTGCGCAAAGCGCGCAAACTGGCCAAGCCCATGGGTATGGCTGGTCCGTTTGATAACCTTCAGGAACGTATGAACCGGGGCGCCGAAGCGGCCATGCCAAAGGGCAAGGCCATTTTAAAACAGGCTGTGACCAGCATGAGCGTAGAAGATGCCATTGGCATTGTGCGCGGCCCCGATGACAGCGCCACACAATATTTGCGCCGCACCATGGAGCCATCTTTAATCACCGCCTTTTCGCCGGTAATCCGCTCCACTTTGGATAGCTCTGGGGCCTTAAGCGCCGGCAGCTCGTTGGCCGAGAAATACGCAATGGGAAAGTATGCGGACAAAGCGGGCGATAAGCTGACCCAGCATGTGGTCAAAGGGGCGCTGAAAGGCTCGTTTTACTATCTGGCCGAACAGGAACGCACTATTCGCGCCAATCCCGGGGATTTTGGCTCACAGCTTTTACGGCGCGTGTTCGGGTAGAGGGGAAAGCCTAAATCTATCCACCCGTCACCCCGGCGAAAGCCGGGGTCCAGATGTGACTCAAGAAAATGGGTGTCGGCCAGTTTACCTTTGCAAAAGCGAGGGCCGGTATGACCAAGATAGTGATCAGTCTTGACTGTATGGACGATTGCATGCACAATAAAACATGAAGTTTGAGTGGGATACGGCTAAGAATGAGGCTAACATTGCCAAGCATGGCATTGGTTTTGAGCGCGCCAAAGCAATTTTTGATAATCCCGTTCTGACCGGTATTGATGATCGGTTCGACTATGGGGAATTGCGGTTAACCAGTATTGGCATCATCGGTGCCACGGCGGTGCTGGTGGTGATTCATACGGATCGGAATGGCATTTGCCGAATTATTTCCGCCAGACCGGCCACTAGGACTGAAAGGAGAAAGTATGACACAGCGTTACAAAAAGGAATTATCTCTTGAAGGCTTGGCCGCGCTGCCAGACGACCAGATAGATTTAAGCGATAGTCCGGAACTGGACGAAAACTTCTGGAAGAACGCGCATCTTGTCATGCCGGAGGGTAAGGAAAAAGTCTCTATTCGTCTCGATAAAGATATTCTCGAATGGTTTCGTTCTCAAAAAGACAGAGGCTATCAAAGCCGTATCAATGCGGTCCTGCGCGCCTATGTTGAGGCGCATAAGGCGGGGTAATTTGACAAAGAGAAGAAGGCTACAGAGTATGAAAATAGCTATACTATTATCTATTGTGTCATACTTATACCTTGTTGGGTGTAGCAAATCAGAAAACCCAATCGCCCAAGCAATAGATGACGCATACCGTGTGTGCACGGCATTGAACAACACGGGCTTAACAAGCGAATGTCAGGTTAAGGGATGGGGGCATACGATAGATGTTAGGATTGATACCACTGGCATTGAAGCAAGAAAAATTTGCGATGGTGCGGTTAAGACTATTTCACAAATGACGAGGAACTTTAAGAGTGAATGGAAATTACGAATATATTCCCCATTTAGCGAAGACCACCCTCTTGCTGTATGCGTATTAAGGTAGTTGGCGGTTCCGTAAGGCTAAAATAATGACAAAAATGGACATGATTTGGATTGCAGTAGCGACATTAATTTACCCTGACACAGAGAGTCAGAATACAATAACGAAAAAAGAAATTGATGATAAAATTGATAATTTATTCCAAACAAAAATCACACCAGCTATGATAACAACACATCTTGTAAGCACAGTGGATAGAGCCGCAGATAAACAAAACCCTAAAAGAGGCGGGAGCAGAAACCGATACTTATTTAAAACGCAAAATAATAATTTCCGTCTCTATAAGAAGGTGGATCATATTCATGATGGGTGGGAGAAAACTGGACCGTATCACCCAAAAAAACACAAAATACACTCAGACTACCACGCTCTTATAGATTGGCATGATGGTGAGTATTATCCATCCGATTGCCCTCCCTGACGATATGTAACTAAAAGCAATCACCCAAGAAGAGCGTCTCTTGGTGCAATGTCAGTCTCTTATCGCTACCCCTGACCGCCAGACTTGCCGCCAGTGCCAAAATTACCGATTTTGGAGATCAGTTCCGAGGTAGAGAGCGCAAAGCCCGAGCTGATCCACTCATCTTCCATATCCCATAAAAGATCGCCCAGTTCGCGGCCTTCGCTATAGCCCTCATCCATCAGATCTTTGGCGCTTACCGGAAACACCGGGCGTTCCCATTCATCGGCAAACTCCATCAAGTCCTGCACATTGCGCCGGTCACGATCAAACAGCGTGCCCATGGCAATTTTGGCGGCGTCCACATAGCCCGAGACAATTTTGCGATAAAACCGCCGCGAGACATCCATATAGTCTTCATTAGGATCCACTTCGCCGGCATCATGCCAGGCTTTGAGGCGGTTTTTCTCGGCATTGGAAAGCTTCAGGTGGCTGGCTATTTTGGACCAGCGGCGCGAATCCACCATGGCCATCAGGCGCAAAAGCGGATCAGGCGCCCACCCCATTTCTTTTTCCAGCGCAATAAAGGCGCAGGCCCGGTCCACATGAATGCTTTCTGGCAATATGGCCTGCAACACTTCGGCGGTGCGCATCCACCGCAGCGACTTGGAAGGGTCCGGGGCTAAAAGCAGTTTTTTCAGCTCTTTCCACACCCGTTCCGCCGACAGGGTTTTCATGCCCTCTCTTTGGCGGGCGCAGGCCTTGACGCTTTCGCGGTCCGGGCGCACTTCGCCATACCAGGCAAAAAAGCGGAAAAACCGCAATATGCGCAAATAATCTTCGGCTATGCGGGTGTCCGGGTCACCGACAAAGGCCACATGGCCAGACAGGGCATCCTTGATGCCGTCTTGGGGGTCAAACAGAGAGCCATCGGCAGGGTCAGCATAAATGGCATTAAAGCGAAAATCGCGGCGCTCTGAATCTTCATGCCAGTCGGTGGTGTAGCTGACCGTTGCATGGCGGCCATCTGTGTTGACGTCTTTTCGTAATGATGTGATTTCAAAGGGCTTTCCGCGAACAATCGCGGTGATGGTGCCGTGGGCCAACCCGGTTGGTACGGCGCGAATATTGGCCGCTTTTAAGGCCTCCAGAACCGCCTCTGGTTCTAACTGCGTGGCCAGATCAACATCATCGACCGGGCGGTCCATAAGGGCGTTGCGCACACAGCCACCGACAAAACGCACGCAATCAGGCTTGGCGGCATGCAGGGCCGATATGACCTCTTGCGTCGTCTCGGCTTTTGCCCAGTCAGTGGTCTGGGGCGGCAGGTGTGTCGGCTGGGTCATGGGGCGTACTCGTTTTGGCTGAATCATCGATGGGCGGTGTTTCTATGAACTTCCCCCGAACTACCTTGCCGTTTTCTAAATGCGCCGGAATATATTCACCTTCGCGATAGGTTTTATGGTTCAAAGCCAGAAGAATAAAGGCAGTGAGGGCCAAGACGCCCCCCAGAATAAACAGTTTATGATAGGGGGCGGGGTCAAAAGCCTCCCCGTCAGCCTGACGGTGGCGCAAAATAAACGTCCGATAGAGGAAAAAAAGTACAAAAGGCAGCCCAAAAAGAACAATTTCGATCAGCGTCATGCGTATCATGTCGGGGCCTCTTTCTTTGATTGTCGGGCCACACGTTGGGCCAGCGCCCTTAACATACCCGCAGTTGCGCCCCAGATGAAATGTTCATTCCACGGCACCGCATAAAAATACCGCTCGCGGCCCTGCCATTGTAAAGACTGGCGCTGGTAATTTTCTACTCTCATCAGAAAATCAAAGGGCACCTCGAATACGGCCTCCACCTCGCGGGGGTCTGGCCGCGCCGTAAACGGTGTGTCCAGGGCGGCGACAAAAGGCGTGATGTTAAAGCCGCTAGCGGTTTCATAGCGCTCGAACCGGCCAAGGGGTCGGGCCATGGTTTTGTCTATTCCTGTTTCTTCTTCAAATTCACGCAAAGCCGCGGCGTAAAGAGTCTCACCCTTGGCAACATGACCGCCCGGAAAGGCAATCTGGCCCGCATGGGTGGGCATGTCCTGAGTGCGCCGCGTCAACAGCACCTGCCAACCCGCTTCGCGCTGAACCAGCGGCACCAGCACCGCTGCCGCTTTGCTGGGGGCCTCACGCGGGGTATCGAGATTGAGGTCATAATCAGAACGCGCCGCTTGTCCCATGCTTGCCTCTTCATGCTCATCAAGGCAGGCCAGAAGTTTGGCGGGCCAATCAGTGTGCTCAGTCATGGTGGATACCCGGTGGGCCCAGGGCAAAAAATGCGCCGTCGCTCCATACCCCCAATTGTGCGCCTTCGCCTAAATCGTGTTCAACCGCCATATCAACCAATTGATAAAACACCGACCGGCTGATCAGGGCCTCAAGACCATGGCGCACCATAACAAAGGGCATGGGTTGCAGTGTTTTAGGGTCGGTCTGCACCCGCAAAGGGCGCTCTGGGCCGCATTGCACCACATCATCCACATTGGTGGTAAAAAACAGTGTTTGGTCCGTCCCTTCGCCCTGCACTTGCACGCTGGTGGCAATGAAGGGGGCGCGGGCTACCCGGACCTTTACCTTTTCCACAGGCGTGACCAGATAGGTGCACCCATCCTTATCTTTTCGTAATATAGTGGAAAACAGCTTTACCAGTGCCGGACGGGTAATAGGGTGTCCATCATGAAGCCAACGACCATCACTTAAAATCTCGATGTCCATGTCTGCACAGCGTTCAGGATGCCATAAATGCACCGGCGGTAAGCCATCGTCTGTGGCATTTCTGCTGGCCGCCGCAATCAGGGCATTGACATTTATGGTGCTGGGCGTGCCCATAGTGAAGCCTTTATTGTGAAGCTGAAGAGTCCTAACGCTAACCATTGTAGAAACGAGAAGAAGTTAAGCGCAATGCCTGATACCACCAATGACACTGTTATTTTAACCCGTGCCGAGGCGGCAATCGAGACTTTGGGTCACGTTCGCGACGCTATTGGCACTGTGATTCTGGGCCAGGACGCGGTGATTGACCTGTCGATAAATGCGCTTTTGTGCGGCGGTCATGCCTTGCTGGTCGGCGCGCCGGGCCTTGCCAAAACCCGTCTCGTGGAAACCATTGCCACCGTCACCGGGCTGGATGAAAAACGCATTCAGTTTACCCCGGACCTGATGCCTGCCGATATATTGGGGGCTGAGGTGTTGGAGGAAAGCGAGAGCGGAAAGCGTCATTTTCGGTTTTTGCCGGGGCCAGTATTTTGTCAACTTTTGATGGCCGACGAGATCAACCGCGCCAGCCCGCGCACCCAGTCCGCTTTGTTGCAGGCCATGCAGGAACATCAGGTGACAATCGCCGGTGTGGCCCATGATCTGCCAAAACCGTTTCATGTTCTGGCGACGCAAAACCCGATTGAACAGGAAGGCACCTATCCTTTGCCAGAGGCGCAATTGGATCGCTTTTTATTCCAGATTGATATTGGCTATCCTGATGAAACGCATGAGCGTGAAATTCTGCTGGCCACAACCGGGATCAGCGAAGCCGCGCCCAGTGCGGTGCTTGATGCCAAAGGTCTGATGGATTTGCAGGCACTGGTGCGCCTTATGCCTGTGGGCGAAAAAACGCTGGATGCGATTGTGGCGCTGGTGCGTCTTGGCCGCCCGGACCAATCCACGCTTGATGTGGTCAAGGACGGTGTGTCCTGGGGACCGGGCCCCCGTGCCGGGCAGGCGCTGATGCTAGGCGTGCGGGCGCGCGCCTTATTGCAGGGCCGTTTTGCCCCCAGCGTTGAAGATGTCTGTGCGCTGGCCGCGCCGGTGTTGAAACACCGCATGGCGCTTTCTTTTGCGGCGCGTGCCGATGGCCTGTCCTTGTCTGACCTAATCAACCGCATGGTGCAAGAGATCGCCTGATGGCAAAGCCTGCCCGGACCCAATTGGCAAAAACACGCCATGATGCCGAGGATTTGGCAGCACGCTTTCCGGCTTTGCTGGCCGAGGCAAAAAACCTGTCTGCCTCGCTGGCTCATGGCCTGCACGGGCGGCGAAAATCTGGCCCGGGTGAAACCTTCTGGCAATTTCGCCGCGCTCGCCGTGAAGACCCTTACAGTGCCATAGACTGGCGACGCTCCGCCCAATCTGATGCCCTTTTTGTTCGCGAAACCGAATGGGAGGCGGCCCAGACCGTCTGGCTGTGGCGTGATGGCCGGCCCGGGTTTGACTGGGCATCGGATAAGGCCCTGCCTTTGAAACGCGACCGGGCCTCGGTTTTGCTGACCGCTATGGCCATTGCCCTGATCAATGGCGGCGAACGGGTGGGCATTGTTGGCCAGATGCAGCGACCGCTGCATGGTCGCGGCGGGATTGAGCGGGCGGGCCAAATGCTGATCATGCGCTCAACACCGCCGGAAAACTTGCGCACGCAGGCGCTGACGGGGCGGCCCAAAGCCATTATCGTTTCTGATTTTTATGAGGGGGCCGAGGTCTGGCGCGAACGCCTTGCGCATTTCAAGGCCGCAGGCATGACCGGCGTGCTGGTCCAGGTTTACGATCCGGCTGAAGAGGACTTTCCGTATACGGGCCGCACGGAATTTAATCACCCGGGCGGCGGTGCGCCGGTGTTGTTTGGCCGGGCACAAACCATTGCCGCCAGTTATCAGGCCCGTTTTGAACACCATACCAAAAACATGGCGCAATTGGCCCGCGCTCTTGGCTGGACCTTTGTGCGGCACCGTAACGATCGGGGCGCGGCCCCGGCTTTATTGTCCATATACCAAAGCATTGCCGGGGATGTGCGCTAATGGTGCTGCAATTTGCGTCGCCCTTTGTGTTGCTGGCTTTGCTCAGCCTTCCTGTTCTGTGGCTTGTGTTGCGCGCAACACCGCCTGCGCCTTTGCGGGCGCTTTTCCCGCCCTTGGCGTTATTGCGTGATTTACGTGATGAAGAAGAAACCCCCGACAGTGCGCCGCTGTGGTTAAGGCTGTTACGGCTGGGCATTGCCGCTTTGATCATTCTGGCGCTTAGCGGTCCCACATGGTCGCCGCCCGTAAAAGAGGGGGCAAGGGGGCCATTGGTGCTGGTGGTCGATAATGGCTGGTCCAGCGCACCCGGCTGGACGCGGATAAAAAAACAGGCCCTGGCGCTGGCCAACACCCGCGCCCAAAGTCTCGCTTTGGTGTTTACGGCAAATGATAATACCAAGCCCGCGCCCGTGCGCTTTACCTCGCGCGCAAAGGCTCGCCAGCGTCTGAATAATCAATCTCTCACCCCCTGGGCCCCCAATCGTGATGTGGCACTTAAGCGTTTACAGGCGTTGAGCGCAAAGGGCGGATTAGCGAAAAACGCACAGATTATCTGGCTCAGCGATGGCCTTGATCATGGCCATAGCGCGCAGTTTATGGCTGGCCTTGCAACGCTGGGCAGTGTGCAGGTGTATATGCCGGACCCGGCAGAGGCCCCGCTGATGATGGCCCCGCCCCAAACCAGTGCGCGCGGCCTGACGTTAAGCGTCTATCGAGCAAAGGCGGGTGCCGCCAGAGATGTAATTGTGCAGGCCATTGACGAAGATGGCTCGGTTATGGCCCCGGCCTTGCTCAACTTTGCTTTGGGAGAGACTGTGGCGCAGGGCGAAATTGTCTTGCCTTTGACCTTGCGAAACCGTTTGAAAATGCTGCAAACCCCGGCAGCGGCCTCGGCAGGGGGAAGCTGGGTTTTTGATGGTGGCTGGGCGCGGCCATTGGTCGGGCTGATCACGCCGGGCGGTGATGTCGACAGCCAGCCGCTGCTTTCCGGCTTTTATTATCTTGGCAAGGCGCTGGACAGTCATGCCGAACTGGTTCGCGGTGAGCTGGACGATATTTTGGCGCAAAATCCGTCCGCCATTATCCTGACGGACCCGGCATTGCCGACCGCAGAAGGTTTGGTCAAACTGGATAGCTTTGTCCGTGCGGGCGGTCTTCTGATCCGTTTTGCCGGGCCGCATCTGGCGGCCAGCGCGGATGATTTGGTGCCGGTTAAACTGCGCGCGGGCGGGCGATTAATGGGCGGGGCCTTTGGCTGGGAAACCCCGCAGGAATTGGCACCTTTCGCACCTCAAAGTCCATTTTTTGGTCTGCAAAGCAGAACCGAAACGGCGGTGCGCCGCCAGGTGCTGGCTTTGCCGGATGCCAGTTTGAACGAAAAGGTCTGGGCCCGCCTGCAAGATGGTACGCCCTTGGTCAGCTCAATGCCCCGGGGACTGGGGCGGGTTGTGCTTTATCACGTCACGGCCTCTCCGAACTGGTCTGATTTGCCGCTTTCCGGGCTTTTTGCCACCATGTTGGAGCGCACATTAGCCTTTGCCAAAGACGATGCCGGGGCTGTGCGTGATGCGCAAAGCGGGCAATGGGAATTGGGGCAGGCCTTAACCGCCAAAGGACGTTTGCTTGCCCCACCCGGGGCCGCGCCGTTTTTACCGGGTGGGAGCGATTTTCAAAACCTGCAGCCTTCGGCAAAAGCCCCGCCCGGGCTTTATCGCAATGGGCCGTTCAGCCGGGCGGTCAATATCGGTGGGGCGAAAAAGGCATTAACGCCCCTTTCCTCGCCGCCTGACGGCATTGTCTTTATGGGCACAAATGCTGTGCGCAGTCTGGCCTTTAAAGGGCCGCTGTTATTGGTGGTACTATTCATGCTGGGCCTTGATGTATTTGCCGCCCTTTGGCTTGCCGGACGCCTGCGGATTTTACGCAAAGTTTTACCAAAGCGCGCCAGTGCTGCAATGTGGCTGGGGGCCGCTTTGATGATGGCCGCGCTTGGCGTGCCAAAATCATATGCTGATGCGGGGCTGGATAAAGCCATAGAGGCGGCACAGGCCACCCGTCTGGCGTATATCCTGACCGGGGATGGCCGCGTCGATGAGATGAGCCGGGCCGGGCTATATGGCTTGTCGCAAACCTTAAGCAAGCGCACCACGGTGGAGCCCGAAGCCCCCGTTGGGGTTAACCCGGCAAGCGATAATCTTTCGGTGTTTTCCTTTATCTATTGGCCGGTGCTCAAAGCCCCAAACTTGACCCCCAAAGCGGTTCAGGAACTGGATTCCTATCTTAAAAATGGTGGCATGCTGGTTATTGATACCCAGGACGGAGGCTTGCGTGCCAAAGCCGCTGGGGGCGCGGACCCGGCATTAAAAGAAATTTTTTCACAGATCAGCGTCCCGGCACTGCGCCCGGTGGATGCCGATCACGTGCTGACCCGCACCTATTATCTCATCCACGATTTTCCCGGGCGATATACCGGGGGGCGTGTCTGGGTGGAAAGCGATGCCAATGGTTCATCGCTGGATGGCGTATCGGGCATTATTGCCGGCTCTAATGACTGGGCGGCGGCCTGGGCGCTGGACAATAATGACCAGCCCATAGCCGCTTTGTCCGATGATATTCCGCGCCAGCGTGAAATGGCGCGCCGTTTTGGCATTAATCTGGTGATGTATGCCCTGACGGGGAATTATAAGGCCGATCAGGTACATATCCCGGCCCTTCTGGAACGGTTGGGCGAAAAATGAGCGGACAACTGGTTTTTGATCCTCTTTATGATCTGGTGCTGATTGCTGCGCTTTGTGCCATGCTCGGGCTTTTGTCTGTGCTGGCATTTGGCCTGAAACTGCGCGGCAGTCTATTGCGTTTGCTCTTGATAATGACAATCGGGCTGGTGCTGGCTAATCCGATCTGGGTGGAACAGGAAAAAGACCCCTTAAGCGATGTTGCGGTGCTGATCCATGATACCAGCGAAAGCATGGGGCTGGATG
Organism: Robiginitomaculum sp.; assembly: GCA_002733495.1. GTDB lineage: Bacteria > Pseudomonadota > Alphaproteobacteria > Caulobacterales > Maricaulaceae > Robiginitomaculum_B. The sequence continues at coordinate 1,467 of NVVV01000034.1, read as the reverse complement.
GCCGCTCCCAGATCGCCAAGGCACTGGCTGAGGACATCAAAGCGCGCATTGCGGCTGATCCTGATCTGGACCTTGTCGAAGAAACCGCACCGCCGTCGCGCGATGGTACGGCGCTTTTTGGGGCCATCAAGAAAGGCATTGCCAAGGCCCCGCCGGGCCGTCTGGCCGGGGTGATCGTGCTCAGCGATGGGTTGGCCCATGATGTGCCTTCTGCGCTGGCTTCATCAGGTGAGAGCCTCGCCCCCGTGCACGGGGTGATTATTGGCGATCCGACCCATGGGGACCGGACTTTGCGGATTATCAATGCGCCCCGCTATGGCCTGGTGGGCAAAATGGCGCAGTTCATTATTCATATCGAAGATGAAGGGCAGGACCCGGCCAACAATGCCATTGTTTCGCTTCGCGTTGATGGCGGGACACCCATTCGGGCACGGGTGCGTGTGGGGCGCGATATCACCGTCAGCCTGCCGATTGAAAAACGCGGTGATAATGTTGTGCAGATCGAGGTTGAGGCGGCAAAGGAAGAGCTGACCCTGATCAACAATCGCACGGCGGTCAATGTGAACGGTATTCGTGATCGCTTGCGGGTATTGCTGGTCACCGGCGAGCCTTATGCCGGGGTGCGGGCCTGGCGCAATCTTCTGAAATCCGATCCGGCGGTGGATCTGGTGCATTTTACCATTTTAAGACCGCCCCTAAAAATAGACCCAACCCCGGTCAATGAAATGGCGCTAATTGCCTTTCCCACGCGCGAATTATTTGTGGAAAAACTCACCGGCTTTGATCTGATTATTTTTGATCGCTATACCCGGCGCGGGGTTTTGCCCATGCTTTACTTGCAAAACGTTGCCCGCTATGTGGAAAAGGGTGGGGCGTTGCTGGTGGTGGCCGGGCCAGAATTTGCCGGGCCATTCTCGTTGGCGCGCACGCCGCTGTCTGCGGTTTTGGCATCTTCTGCCTTGAGCACAACGCGACCGTCGGAAACGGGCGCACCAAAGCTGCGAAGAAGGGCCTTGGCCTGATATTCGTGGATGTTCATGTAAGTTGTCCCGTTGTGATGCGATTGCCGGAGGGTATAACGATTCTTAGGGCATGAAGCTAAACGAAAATTATACACAGGGGTGGGATTTACGAAAAAAGTGACATTTGTGATCACAGTTTTTTAGCGTGTGATCACAAAACCATCCTCGGGGGCTGGGGAATGGTGAGCGGCGGCGTTGGAAAAAGAATCATTTGCGGTCGAAATCGCTTGAAACCGGTGAATCCGAGCGCTTTTTCAAAGATGACGCATCATTTGCCGACGGGAAACATTGTTATCAGTTTTAGGTATTTTCTCATCAGTTGATCCCCTGCGAAGGTATTACCCTGGGCCGCCACCGGTCCGTTTTACTCGTCAGTTGTAATCCTGAGCGGATATTAGTTGAAAAACAGCGCAAACCTTCCGGCATTGCCAAGCGGCCGCTTGGC
>NVVV01000002.1 GCA_002733495.1 Robiginitomaculum sp. | reverse complement strand
GGTTGATCCGTTCGCTGATTGATGAAAGCGAGCCGGTGGGCCAGACCAATTTGAATGGGTATCAACGGATATTTGACTTCTTTGCCGGGCAAATATCGGTTCGACCCCGACGTCCCAAAGGAGGTCGTGTTCGGATTTTGGGACCCTTGGAGGCCAGACAACAAACGGCTGATCTGGTTCTATTGGGTGGGCTGGATGAGGGAACCTGGCCCTCATCTGCTGCTGCTGATCCATTTTTGCCTCGGGCGCTGATCAAACAATTGAAATTGCCAGACCCGGAGCATCGGCTGGGCCTATCCGCCCATGATTTTTCGGAAATTGCCTGCAAAGATCAGGTTCTACTGACCCGGTCTGCTCGGCGCGATGGCACGCCGACAATTACCTCACGCTGGGTTTGGCGTTTAAAAACCCTATGTCGGGCTGCTTCTGGTACGGATTGGCAATCTTTGTTGCAATCCAAAACTGACTATTTGGCCATTGCCCGGCAGATGATTACAGCCGATCATTTTCACCCTGTTGGGCCACCAGAACCCCGGCCACCGGTCTCAAAGCGCCCAAAGGATTTGTACGTCACCCGGATCAAAACGCTGATCCGCAATCCATATGCCATTTATGGTCAGAAAATCCTGGGCTTACGTAAGCTCGACGAAATTGGCCGGGAACCTGGCCCGCGTGAGCGTGGCTCGGCCATTCATACCGCTTTGGAGCGCTGGCATGAGGAACCGCAACCAGCGGGCCAGACAAAACAGATTGAACATCTGACAAACTTGATCACGAATGCTTTGTGCGAATACGGGTTTCAACCGTCAGATATGGCCATTGAAGGCCCAGCGGCCACTCGGATTGCCGAGGCATATCTGGTTTGGCAAGCAAAACGCGAAGCCGATGGGCATCGTGTTTTCTTGTTGGAGAAATGCGGCACCTTAAAAGTGGAAACAGCGCAGGGTGATATTACCATTTCCGCCAAAACAGACCGGATTGATCGGCGTGGTCAAAATTGGACCGTTTTGGATTACAAAACGGGTATGCCATCTTCGACCTTGCAAGTGCTGGCTGGATTTGATCCGCAACTGCCATTGACCGCCGCGATCTTGAACAATGGTGGGTTTGCCACCGAGGGTATTGACGATGGTGAAACCGAAGCATTGCTTTACCTGAAACTTTCAGGAGGCCGACAACCGCTGGAGGAAAAATATATTCGCCCTGGCAAAGATAGCTCGCTAGCGGAAACGATCGACCTTGAGTTACAGAGAACCCGGGAATTGTTTGAGACCTTTGCCAATCCGGACACGCCATATCTTTGTCAGCCCCGGGTGTTGTTCACTGATAGTTTTAGTGATTTTGATCATTTGGCTCGCCGCAGTGAATGGTCGGCCTTGCTGGAAGGGGAGGAATGATCGATGACCCCTGAAACCCCTCAACATCGACAAGCAGCCGAAGCGCAGCAGGCGCTGGCGGCTGATCCCAGAGCATCGGTTCTGGTTGCCGCTAATGCGGGTTCGGGCAAGACCCATGTGCTGATTAACCGGGTAATCCGTATTCTTCTGGATGGAGCGGCTCCGGAACAAATATTGTGCGTGACTTATACCAAGGCCGCTGCCTCGGAAATGCTCAATCGGCTATATGACCGGCTTGGCCAGTTTTCGATTTTGCCCGATAATGAGTTGCGCCTTGAATTAAGAAAATTAAACCCGGATATGCCGCAAGGCCCGGAATACCTGACCAAAGCAAGAAGTCTATTCGCTCGCGCCTTGGAAACGCCGGGCGGGCTGAAAATTCAAACTATTCACGGCTTTTGCGCCAGCTTGTTGCGCCAGTTTCCGATTGAGGCCGGTATATCACCCGGCTTTGAAGTAATCGACGATGCCCAAAGCGCCAAACTACAAAAAGAGTTGGTGGCTGCAATTGCCAATCAGACCTTGGCTGAACCCGAAGGGGGTATGGCAGCGGCTTATGCACTATTGGGCCAATCTGGCTCGTCAGTAGTGCCAAAAGTGTTTGAAACAGCCAGAAACAATGCTCATGCGCTGACCAATACGATGGCTGGACCTGACGGGTTGCAAGAAGCAATACGCGCTTCGGCCCAGCATCTGGGCGTTGGCGTTGAGGATACCGAACAAAGCCTTTGCAAGGCCGGAATGGCTGGCTTTTCTACAGGGGAAATGGATCAGATTATTGAGGCTTTGGCAAAAGGAGCCAAAACCAATCAAGCGCAGGCCGATCAATTGCGTGGCGCACTATTGCTGGATGACCCGGCGGCTGGGTTTCATGCACTGGTTGCGGTGTTCCTGAAAAAAGATTTTGCCAGGCGTGATAAACTGTTCAGCAAGGCTGCTGCTGAGTATTTGCCGAATTGGGAATCGCAAATCGAACCTGTGATCGGGCAAATTGAAGAAATTCTGGATCAGGTGTGGGCGGTCGAATCTTTTGCCATGACCCGCGCCGCTTTGGTGTTGTGTCACCAGTTCGTACAGGCATATGCCCGTGCTAAGCGCGAGGCGGGGTTGGTTGATTATGATGACCAGATCGAATTCACTCATCGCCTGCTACACAGTAAAATCTCGACCGAATGGGTATTGTACAAGTTAGATGGAAACTTGCGCCACGTACTGGTTGACGAGGCGCAGGATAATTCGGCGGCGCAATGGCAAGTGATTGGCGCGCTAACCGATGAGTTTTTCTCCGGCAAAGGCGCGCTGGAAGAAATCCGGACACTGTTTGCTGTGGGAGACCCAAAACAATCAATTTATAAGTTTCAGGGTGCGGAACCGGCTCTGTTTCAGGAACAAAAAGAAAAATTGCAGGCAAGGGGTGAGGTGCCGGGCATGCGGGTGCATATCCCGAAATTGCACTTATCTTGGCGCTCAACACCAGAAGTGTTGAAATTTGTTGACGCCTGTTTTGCACCCCTTGCCCAATTGGAGACAAAATACGCAGGAGATGTTTCGAATTTTGAAACTGTGGCTACAGAGCTGGTTTCTACGGAATTTGATCCCGGTTTTTCAGACTATATGGAACATGAAGCAGAGCGGATCGAGGCAGTGGGAAGTGTTACCGTATTGCCGGTTATTCCTTACAAAAAGCCCGAACCAGACACCGATCCATCACGCCCGGTTGATATGGTCTCAACGCAAGCACCAGTGAGTTTACTCGCCCAACAAGTTGCGGAACAGATTGGTCAGATGCTGGCGCGCGGCGATCAAATACCGGATAGTTCCGGGCAATCGAGTGCGGTGCAACCTGGCGATATTCTGATATTAGTCCGCTCGCGCAATGCCTTGTTTCGTGAAATCATTCGTCATTTGAAGTTGCAAAAAATCCTGATTGCCGGGGCAGATCGGATGACCTTGCAAAGTGAAACGGCAGTGTATGATTTGATGGCCATTGCCAAATTTTCCTTACAGCCCTCCGATGATCTTTCTCTGGCCGAGGTTTTGAAAGGTCCGCTGACCCACCCGGAGCAAACCGCCCAACCGTTGATTGATGATCAGGTATTGTATGACCTGAGCCAGAGCCGAGCCAAGGGTCAGAGCTTATTTGGTGCCTTGATGGCTAGCTCGGCACCGGTGTTTGAAGAAATTCAAAAATGGCTGCTCGATCTGATTTCCAGGGCGACCCATGAAAGTCCTTATCGGTTCTTTTCCGGCCTGATGTACCGGCGCAGTGGTACCGGTGAGACCATGATCCGTCGGTTATATGCCCGGTTGGGGCAGGAGGCTGCCGATCCTGTGCAGGAGTTATTGAATAAGGCCTTGGGCTTCAATCAAAAGGGCGATGGTTCTTTGTTGTCGTTTGTGATCGAAATGGCTGGCCGTGAAGACATCATCAAACGCGAGATGGAAGAAGCGGGTAATGCGGTTCGAGTAATGACCGTACACGGTGCCAAAGGGTTGGAAGCACCCGTTGTAATCCTGCCAGACACCACAGGTGGATCGGGCGGGCAGAGCCAGGCCGGTTTGGTTCAGGATCAAAACTGCTGGATCTGGTCCGGCTCTGGCAAGCAGGTTTGCCGGGCCGTGGCCCAGTACCAAGCTAGCCAGCAGAAACTGGATGAACAGGAAAGTCGCAGATTATTATATGTCGCGCTGACCCGGGCCAGAGATCATTTGATCATTGGCGGGCATGGCCGAGGTAATGGAAAAAATTTGCAAGACGGTGTGGCGCTGGATAGCTGGTATATTCGCTGCCAAACTGCTTCTCAACATCTCGAAAAGTTTGGTCAGGCAGAAGTTTTGCAAACCGAAGATGGTCAAATTGGCTATCGGTTGGGAGATTTGCCCCCAGCATCCAATGATGTTTCATGCGCGGACGCGATCCAGATACCCAAACTACCGCTCTGGGCGCTCGAACCGTTTGAAATGGAGGTTCAAACCAGTGATACCAAAACGCCGTCGCGTTTGCGGGCGGAAACAGGGCATGAACCAGAAATTTGGCCAGCGGTCACATCCCCCATTGGGCCAGATGCTGCGAATCGGTTTCGCCGGGGAAATTTGATTCACAGTTTGTTGCAAATTTTGCCTGATATTGATCCGGATCAACATGAAGACACCGCCAAACGATTTTTGGATGACTATCCGCAAGTAACGGCTGAACAGTCAGCCGAAATTATTGCCGTCACCATGGGCGTTTTGAACCATGCGGTTTTTGTGGATTTGTTCGGATCAGACAGCCGAGCTGAATTGCCGATCACTGGTACGGTGTCGGTGGCCGGTTCCCGCCATTTGGTGCAGGGAAAGATTGATCGTCTGGTGGTACGAAAGGACGAAATTCTGGTGCTGGATTTCAAAACAAATCGACCGCCGCCGCAAACTATCGATGCGGTTTCGCAGACTTATATTGATCAAATGGCCACGTATCGGGCGCTTTTGGCACAGGTTTGGCCGAACAGGAAAGTCCGTTGTGCCTTGCTATGGACCGATGGTCCGGACCTGATGGAAATCCCGTCTGAAATGATGGATCACATAACTGTTTAAGCTTGTGTCTTGACGTTTGGGGCCTGCAACACTAGCTAGCAGTCAGGCGGGAATATTATTTCGCTGAAAATTGCAGTTTATCTGCCAAAAGGAGAGTACTATGCCAACCATCGCAGTAAGTGACGAAAATTTTGAATCGGAAGTATTGAATGCAAACGGACCGGTTCTGGTAGATTTTTGGGCTGAATGGTGCGGCCCCTGCAAGCAGATAGGCCCGGCACTGGAAGAGCTTTCCGGCGAAATGGCTGGTAAAGTCACCATTGCCAAGGTCAATATTGACGAAAATCCAGGTATCCCGAGCAAATATGGTGTGCGCGGCGTTCCCACTCTGATGCTGTTCAGTGGTGGACAAGTTTCTGCGACCAAAGTCGGTGCCATGCCAAAAAGCAAAATTGCGGATTGGCTGAACTCGGCTGTTTCTGCCGCCTGAACCAATTGGCGTTGATTGTTATGAAATGCCTGCCTTCGGGCGGGCATTTTTATTTGCCAAATCGAGAAAGTTGCCAATTAGATACAATGAGCCGGTCACCAACAGGCGGACCCGGTCAGATGGCAATTGAGCCAAGGCATCTTCCAACCCTGCATGAACGGTCACTTTCAGGCCAGTAGCCGCCACTTTTTCCATAAGTTCCAAAGGGGAAACTGGTGAGGGCGCGCTCGGCAAGGGCACTACATGTATATGTGGGGACAAATCCAATAAGGGCCCTAGAAATCCAGCCACGTCTTTGGTGCGTTGCATGGCAAAAACCAAGTGCAAATTGGCTGGGGTTCTTTGCTGACGCTGTTGCAGAAAAATGGCCAGAGCTTGTGCCGCGTGCGGGTTGTGGGCGCCATCCAACCAAACTTCCGCTTCTGGTCCCAGTGGTGAAAATGGTTTTACCGATTGCAATCGCCCGGGCCAGTTTGCTGTTTTCAGGCCTTCGGCAATGGCTTGTTCACCCCAGCCCAGCGAAATAGCGGCGGCAATGGCTAAGTCTGCATTTTCAATTTGATGTTGGCCGGGCAGTGATGGCAAAGGCAGATCGAGTAAAACATCGTCATTTTGCCAGAGCAAATGCCCGTCTTCCTGCCAACATTGAAAATGTTCACCGGATGTTTTGAATTCTGCACGTTGTCTTGCCGCCGTTTTTTGCAAGATGGCATGGGCTTCGTCTGGTTGCCGGGCTGAAAAAACTGGGCAATCTGGTTTGATGATCCCGGCTTTGGCTTGAGCAATCCCGGACAGCTCCTTACCCAGCCAGTCGGTATGCTCCAGGGCTATTGGCGTGATTAGACTTAATGTGGGCCTCTGGATGCAATTGGTTGCATCTAGTTCCCCGCCAAGACCAACTTCAATGATGGCTAGGTCAGCCGGTTCTCGTGAAAATGCAATAAACATCGCCAAGGTGAGTAGCTCAAAAACCGTGGCTGGGTCGCCCCGGTTGATGTTCTCAACCTCGTGCAGCAACTCGGCCAGTGCTGCATCCGATATTTGCTGCCCGGCCAATTGGTAGCGTTCATTTAATCGTTGTAAATGCGGGCTGGTGTGCACATGACATTGCAGACCTTGTTGCTTGGTCATTGCGGCCAAAAAAGCAATGGTAGAGCCTTTGCCATTACTGCCGGCCACATGGATAGTGGGCGGCAATGACAAATGAGGATTGCCGCAGCGTTCCAGTAATTTGTGCATTCGACCCAAGCCAAGGTCTATGTCTTTATCGTGTAGTTTTCCAAAGCGAGTTAAAGTCGCTGAGATCGATTGACGCGCATTCACGCAGCGGGCCTTCTGAGCAAAACCCGTAAATATCGACCCAGCGCCGTAGGGATATCCTGACGGCTCACCACGGCATCAATCATGCCTTTTTCCATCAGATACTCGGCCCGTTGAAATCCTTCGGGTAGTTTTTCCCGAATGGTTTGTTCAATCACCCGAGGTCCGGCAAAGCAGATCAAAGCGCGCGGTTCAGCCAGATGTACATCGCCCAACATGGCAAAAGAGGCGGTAACGCCCCCCGTGGTCGGGTCAGCCAAAACCACAATATAGGGCAATTTGGCATTGCGTAGATCATTTAACGCCAAGGTAGTTCGTGGCATTTGCATCAACGACAATGCGCCTTCTTGCATGCGCGCACCGCCAGCCGAGGTAAAAGCGATCAAGGGCAGTTTACGTCGGACGGCTTCCTCTGCGGCGCGAATGAACCCTTCGCCGGATGCCATGCCGAGCGAGCCGCCCATAAAGCTGAAGTTTTGAGCAAATACCACAGATTCAATGCCGTTAATTTTCCCAACCGCAACTCGAACCGCGTCGGTATCTCCAGTTTTGGCTCGTGCCGCTTTTAAGCGATCCGTATATTTTTTATGATCGCGAAATTTCAATGGATCCGCAGGAACTGGCGGCAGTTCCACATCGTCCCATTTTCCATCGTCAAACGTATACAAAAAGCGAAGCTCTGGCCCAATTCGCATGTGGTGCCCCGCTGGGGTTACATGCAGACCAGCCGTGAGATCTTGATGAAATACCATCTCGCCAGACAATGGACATTTGATCCAAAGGTTTTCCGGCGTGTCCCGCTTCGAGAACATTTTTTTCATTCCCGGCGGGGTTAATTTATCGAGCCAATTCATTGGGGGGTCTTTGCTCTTTCTAATTGATCTTCAAAAAAAGGTCAGTTGCAATAAAAATCTAGAGGTTAGGGTTGCCCGCCTACCGCAGTCATTGGCTCAACCCGGGTCCAAGTTTGGGCTTGGCAAAAAGGACCAACACAACCTTTGACCTGTAACGTGTTCTCATCCATGAGTTTAATAGTTGAACGATAGGTTTTGCCTTTTTCCGGGCTGTAAATTTTACCTTTGGCCCAATTACTGGATCGTTCTTTGAAGCCCCAAAGCAATTGTAGTCCGACAATAGGTTGATCTCGCAAGGTGGTATCCGGGTTGTTGTTGTCCCGTTGAGCAGCCGCATCTGGCCCTTCAATCCATACGAGTTTGCCGCAAGGCGTTCCATCGCCGCAATCGGCAATTTTGACATGACCCGTGCCAGACTGGGTTAGCCAAAGCCCGGCAACATCAAGCGGTGCAGCATTCGCAGAAAAGGCAAAAGCTACGATAAGTCCGGTAAAAATAGCGGTGGTTTTTCTCATTTGTCGATCCTGTAAAGCTCATGAACAGTTTAGCAGAGCATCGCGAACTGCGTCTAGACCTTGCCGTGGGTGGCATCGGCCAAGGTTGCCGTAATCGCCAAGGCAGCTTTTACGCCATCTTCTGCCATTGCCGCAACAATCGCGCTACCAACCACGACCCCATCAGCTGCTTTGGCAATTTCCCGGGCAGTTTGTGGGGTGCGAACGCCGAACCCGACTGCAACTGGCAGGTTAGAGATTTTTCGAATGGACCGAACTGCCTCTGCCACCTGATCGCTCTGTGGGACGGCGGCACCGGTAATGCCGGTAATGGATACGTAATAGACAAAGCCACTGACGCCGCGCAGTACCTGCTCCAACCGTGCGCCCTTGGTGGTGGGTGCAATCAGGCGGATCAACGCAATGTCATTGTCCGTCAAGGCAAGAGAAAGTGGCTCGGCCTCTTCCGGTGGTAAGTCAACCACAATTACCCCATCAACCCCGGATTTTGCAGCGGCTTCCGCAAATTTATCCCAACCCATAAAGTGAATTGGATTGGCATAGCCCATCAGGATCAAGGGGGTGTCCGGGTGTTTTTGACGAAACTCTGTAGCTAGCTTTAGCACGTCGGCCATTTTGGTTTTGGCGATCAATGCCCGCTCGGCGGCCAATTGGATGGTTGGGCCTTCGGCTACGGGGTCAGAAAATGGCATACCCAACTCGACAATATCAGCACCGGCACCGGGAAGGCCAAGCAGCAATTCACGAGAGGCGGCGATATCCGGATCACCGGCCATCATGTACGCGACAAATGTACTTTGTTGTTTGGCTGTACATTTAGCAAAAGTATCAGATATGCGGGCGATACTCATATTTCGATCCCCAAATGCCCGGCTACGGCAAAGACATCCTTGTCGCCTCGTCCGCACATATTCATCAGGATCAACCCGTCGGGTCCCAGTTCCTTGGCCAGATCACCCACCCGCGCCAAGGCATGAGCTGGCTCCAAAGCTGGAATGATCCCTTCCAATCGTGTGCAAAGCTGAAAAGCGTCCAATGCTTCGGCGTCGGTTGCAGATATATATTCGGCCCGACCAAGTTCGTGCAAAAAAGAGTGCTCCGGGCCAATGCCCGGATAATCAAGTCCGGCAGAGATAGAGTGTGCATCGGCGATTTGCCCGTCATCATCCTGTAATAGATAGGTGCGGTTGCCATGTAAAATACCCGGCTGCCCACCGGTTAGCGAGGCTGCGTGCTGACCGGTTTCAATGCCCTTACCGGCAGCTTCAACGCCGATTAAGCGGACGCCCTCGTCTTCGAGAAACGGATAAAACAGGCCCATGGCATTCGAGCCACCACCAATGCAGGCGACGCAAGCATCAGGCAAACGACCTTCGCGCTCCAGTATCTGGGCACGAGCTTCGCGGCCAATCACCGATTGAAAATCCCGGACCAATGTTGGGTATGGGTGCGGTCCGGCAACGGTACCGATCACATAAAAGGTATCATGGACATGGGTCACCCAATCGCGCAGTGCTTCGTTCATGGCATCTTTTAGAGTCCCGGTGCCCGAGGTAACCGGGACGATTTCGGCACCCAATAATTTCATCCGAAATACATTTGGTTTTTGCCGTTCAATGTCGGTTTCACCCATGAACACAACGCATTTCAAGCCAAATCTGGCCGCAACAGTTGCGGTTGCCACACCGTGTTGGCCAGCGCCTGTTTCGGCAATAATCCGGGTTTTACCCATTCGTTTGGCCAGCAATACCTGTCCCAAACAATTATTGATCTTATGGGCGCCAGTATGGTTTAATTCATCGCGTTTGAACCAAATCTTTGCGCCGCCAAAATGTGTCGACAGACGCTCTGCATGATAAATAGCGCTGGGTCGACCAACATAGTCTTTGAGCAAGCCATCAAGTTCTGTTTGAAAAGCGGGATCAGTTTTGGCGTTTTCCCAGACCTGTTCCAATTCCAGCACCAATGGCATCAGGGTTTCGGGGACATACCGTCCACCGAATGTGCCAAACCTGCCTGCTTCATCTGGTTCTTTTTGCCAATTTCGCTTAGTCATAATTTTATCTTTTTGTTCGCACTGCGGTACAAAATTGAGCCACCAGCGCCGGGTCTTTTACGCCAGGTGCGCTTTCTACACCAGAGGAGACATCGACCATTGTTGGTGAGCAGATATCAATTGCAGCCCCGACATTTTCGGGATTTAGCCCGCCGGCTAACATCCACGGCCGGGCTGGGTTGGCATCTTGCAGCAATGACCAGTCAAATGCCTGACCAAACCCGCCAGTTCGATTTTCATCGCTGGCCGGTTTTGCATCAAACAGAAACTCTGCCGCAGTTCGCGCATATCTTTGTGCGTCGGCAATGTCTCTGGTTTGGGATACTGCAAATGCCTTAATGATCGGGATATGATGCTGTTTCCATAAACTGCGAACCCGGTCCGGTGTTTCTTTGCCGTGTAATTGCAGAAAATCCGGGCGCAAGTCTTGGGTAATACGAGCAACGAGTTTGTCGCCGGGATTTGATAACACGGCGATGATGGTCGCTTTGCCGCGTGCGGTTTCGGCCAGTTCGTTAGCTACGTTCAGATTGATCAATCTGGGGCTGTTTGGCGCAAACATTAGGCCAATTCGATCAATTCCAGCATCCAATGCCGCAGCCAAACCAGTTAGTTCTGTGATCCCGCAAATTTTGATCGCAATGGCCATATTGTTCTTCCAATAAAAAGGGCACCAGCCAATGACCGGTGCCCCTACATTTGTCAAACCCGATTGGGTTTATTTCTTTTTTAGAAGGTCGCGGATTTCACCAAGCAATACTTCCTGGGCGGGTGGTGGCGTTGGTTTCGCCGGGGCCTCTTCCTCTTTTTTCTTGGCAGTATTCATGGCTTTGATCAGTATGAAGATGGCGAAGGCCACAATAATGAAGTTCACCACGGTGTTGATGAAGGAGCCATAATTTATGGTGGCGGCCCCGGCTTCTTTGGCCGCAGCCAATGTGTCGTAATGATTGCCATCCAGTGAGATCAGCAAATTGCTGAAATCAATTCCGCCCATCAACAAGCCAATCGGTGGCATGATCACATCACTGACCAGTGACTTGATAATCGGGCTGAAGGCTGCCCCGATGACGATACCGATGGCCATATCCATCACATTGCCGCGCATGGCAAATTCTTTGAATTCTTTGAGCATGAGTTTCTCCGCTCTGTTTTACCTTGGTTTCAAGGCAATTATACGGTGCAACAAATCACCGGTATTTTAATTTTGGATTGCTTCAGGCTTGGCGGGAGGCATCAACGCGTTCGCGCAATTCTTTGCCGGCTTTGAAAAACGGGACAGATTTAGCCGCAACTTTAACCGACTCGCCGGAACGTGGGTTTCGCCCGATTCTCGGTCCGCGATGACGAACTGAAAATGCACCAAAACCACGCAATTCCACACGGCCACCTTGTTCCAGAGACTCGGTGATCTCATCAAAGATTGTTGCTACAATTCGTTCGATATCTCGCTGATACAAATGCGGGTTTTCGTCGGTCAACTGTTCAATAAGTTCGGACTTGATCATGGGGAAACGGTTCCTGTCAGCGTGGTTTAATTTCTGGTTGTGAAGCTGACACCTTGGCCTTGTGCTCGTCAATAAGCTTTTGTGTAAAGTAAGTTTGTTGGCACATAAAAAAGGGTCGGCATTGCCGACCCTTTTCCAAGAATATGTGAAGGACGTTAGTCGTCGCTATCGGAGGCACCTTTCAGTGCTTCGCCAAGGATATCGCCCAATGATGCGCCAGAGTCTGAAGAACCATATTGTTCGATCGCTTCTTTTTCTTGGGCCATTTCCAATGCTTTGATCGACAATGAAAGGCGACGTGAAGCCTTGTCGACATTGGTAATCTTGGCATCCAGACGGTCACCAACAGCATAACGCTCTGGACGTTGTTCCGAACGATCCCGGGACAGGTCTGATTTGCGGATAAAGGCTTTTACCTTGTTGTCGTCACCTAAGGTCACTTCGATGCCACCAGATGTAATTTCACTGACGATACAGGTCACGGCAGCACCGCGCTTGAAGCTGCTGTCATCAGTCGGATCTTTTTCCAATTGCTTGATGCCGAGGGAAACACGCTCTTTCTCGGTATCAATATCCAGAACCTTAGCCGAAACAGTGTCGCCTTTTTTATAGGTGGCTAGAGCTTCGTCGCCGGATCGATCCCAATCCAGATCAGAAAGGTGAACCATGCCGTCGATCATTCCGTCCAAGCCAACAAACAAACCAAATTCAGTGATATTGCGAACTTCACCGGTGACGGTGGAGCCAATTGGGTTGTCTTTTGCGAATGAATTCCAAGGATTATCAGCACATTGCTTGATCCCCAGTGAAATTCTGCGTTTTTCGGCATCAACCTCAAGAACGACAACTTCCACTTCTTGAGAGGTAGAAACAATTTTGCCCGGGTGAACATTTTTCTTGGTCCAGCTCATTTCACTGACGTGAACTAGGCCTTCAATGCCGGCTTCCAGTTCCACGAATGCGCCGTATTCGGTAATATTTGTAATCCGACCCGTGAATCTTTCTTTCAGTGGGTATTTAGCTTCTACGCCGTCCCATGGATCAGCTTCCAATTGTTTCATACCCAGTGAAATGCGTTGGCTTTCCGGGTTGATTTTGACAACTTGAACTTTAACCGTATCGCCAACATTGAGGATTTGGCTCGGGTGATTGACCCGACGCCAGCTCATGTCTGTGACATGCAACAAGCCATCAATACCGCCCAGATCGACAAATGCGCCATAGTCGGTGATGTTTTTAACAACACCTTCGCGCACTTCACCTTCGTGCAATTGATTGATCAGCTCGGCGCGTTGTTCCGCACGGGATTCTTCCATAATCGCCCGTCTGGAAACAACGATGTTTCCGCGTGGGCGATCCATTTTCAATACAGCAAATGGCTGCGACAAACCCATGAGCGGGCCAAGATCACGAACCGGGCGAATATCGACCTGACTGCCTGGCAGAAACGCATTCGCGCCCCCAAGATCAACGGTAAACCCGCCTTTGACTCGACCAACAATCGCGCCATCAACCGGTTCTTCTTTGGCATAGGATTTTTCAATCCGGTCCCAAGCTTCCTCACGACGCGCTTTGTCGCGAGACAAAACGGCATCACCCAAGGCATTTTCTACCCGGTCGATATAAACATCCACTTTCCCACCGACTTCAATTGCCGTTGCATTTTCATCGCTTGAAAACTCACGCATTGGGATGCGTCCTTCGGTTTTCAGGCCTACGTCAACGATGACAAATTCATTTTCAATGGCGGTAACCAGACCGCTGACGACCCGGCCTTCCAGGACTTCATGACCAGCAAAGCTAGCTTCAAGCATTGCGGCAAAATCGTCGATGCTTGGGTTCAAGTTTTCAGGTGAAACTGTTTCAGACATTGGTTGTGAGTTCTTTCATAAAAAAATATAGGCCAACCGGTTGAATCCGGCGGTCTCATCGCGTCTCGGCAATGTGGAGTTGAATGATTTTCGTTCCAAAGTCTTTGGATCCAGCTGTTTGAATTTCGCGCACCATCAAATGGTCAGCGTTCAGCCAGTTTCCGTTCAACCGTTTCAAGGGCGACTAGGAGCGCCGCGTCTATACTCAACTTACTGGTATCAATCAAGAGGGCATCTTCAGCCTTGTACATTGGCGAGTTTTTGCGTTTCCCATCCCGGGCATCGCGTTCGCGCAATTGAGCCAACATCATATCGGTTGTGATGGCTTGTCCATTTTTGGCAAACTCTTGCTTCCGACGTTCGGCTCGCACTTGTTCTGACGCGGTAATCCACAACTTAATATCCGCATTGGGACATACTATTGTACCAATATCGCGGCCATCCAGCACTGCTCCATCCGGGTTTGCAGCAAAATTCTGTTGCAGTTCAAGCAGGGCTTTACGGACTTTGGGTAGGGCTGCCACTTTTGAAGCCGCCGCACCTATTTCGTTGGTGCGAAGGGTCTCAACTGCTGAAATTGGAAAATCCAGCTGGCTGGCCAGTTGGGCAATTTCAGTCTCATTATCCAATTCGGTGCCTTGTTCCAGTGCGGCGCGTGCCGTGGCACGATATAATAATCCAGTATCCATGTGGGGCAGGTCAAAGTGATCAGCCAGTTTTCGGGCCAAGGTTCCTTTGCCAGAGGCCAACGGTCCATCTACCGCGATCACTAATCTAATCGGCGTCTTGTGGGTCAATATATTGGCTCCCAACTGATTCATATCCGCGACAAAATCTGGATAGGAAGTGCCAATTGTCTCGGCACCCTGAATGGTCAGGGGTGAAAACCCACCCATAGCGAGAACCATTGCCGACATGGCAATTCGATGGTCTCCGGACACACTAAACGGTTCAGTTGATTGCAACTCGTGTATGGAACCAAAAATAGCACCGCTTCCTTCTATTTCAATCCAATCCTTGCCGCTTTGAGTGGGGACGCCATAGCAGCTCAACAGCGCTTGCATTTTCTGGATGCGATCGCTTTCTTTTACCCGCAATTCGCCGATGCCGTCGAATCGGCTGGTACCTGCGGCGAAGGCGGCGAGTACCATCAAAATGGGGTATTCATCGATCATGGTTACGGCGCGTGCAGCTGGCGGATGCAAAGGGGTTTTTGCGCCATAAACAACAGACACATCTGCGACCGGTTCGCCGCCCTGATCTCGCTGGTTGTGCAGGCTGATATTATATCCGGCTTCGCTTAACGTTCGGATCAATCCATCTCGGGTCGGATTGATCATTACATTTTTAATAGTGATATCGCTGTCAGGCACAACCAGTGCGGCAACAATGGCAAATGCAGCAGAAGAAGGATCACCTGGTACTTTGATGTTTTGCGCGGTAAGTTGAACTGGCCCGTTAAGACAAATGCGCTTGGCTCCACTGGAAAGTGATACGGTTTCAATTTTGGCACCAAATGAACGCAACATATTTTCAGTGTGATCCCGACTGGGACCCGGCTCTTCGACAATGGTTTGCCCATTGGCGCGTAGACCAGCCAGCAACAGAGCGGATTTAACCTGCGCGGAGGCTATATCCAGCGTGTATTGGGCCGGGTTCGGGTTGTTTGTGCCACGCATGATTACCGGCAGGCAATTCTCGTCACTGGTGGATTGAGCTCCCATTTGGGATAATGGTCCCAATACCCGGCCCATTGGCCGGCGGGAAAGACTGTCATCACCCACAAAAGTTGCTGTGATATCCTGCCCGGCCACTAGGCCCATGCATAACCGTACTCCGGTTCCGGCATTGCCAAAATCAAGCGGTGCATTTGGGCTTTGTAATCCCTTGGCACCCCGACCTTTGATTTCCCAAGTGCCGTTGCTGGATTGGACAACATCCGCTCCCAATGCCTGCATGGTTGCGGCGGTGGCCAAGACATCATCACTTTCGAGCAAGCCTGTTACACATGTTGTGCCTTCGGCCAGTGCACCCAAAATAAGGGCACGGTGCGACACAGATTTATCTCCTGGTGCAATGATGGTTCCAGACAGGCGAAAGGCCGGGCGGGAGGTCATGGTATTTGGGGTTAATTTGCCAGTTTGTGGCTTTGGGGCGAGGCCCATAACTACGGTCCAGTTCAAAGTTCAAGATGGTACAAATGCAGCGGCTGGCAAAAATTTGCAAAAATGGTTTTGACAGCCCGGTTTGAACATGGCAAGCGACCTGACGAAACCCTTTGAATAATTTTTCGCATAAGGTGAGAAAAATGGCCAATCCAGATTTAGGTGAAAAGCGCGTTTGCTCTGATTGTGGGGCAAAGTTTTTTGATCTCAAAAAACGCCCTGTGGTTTGTCCAAAATGTGGATTTAGTTATGATCCAGATAGTGTACCGAAACGACCTGCACGCAAAGCTGCACCAACCCCAAAACCAGAAGAAGCCAAAGATAAAGATGGTGACGAAGATGCGGATGAAAACGTAGAAACAGAATCAGATGAAGATAGCCTGAGTTCCGACGAGGGCGATCAGAAAGAACTAAGCTTGGACGATGCCGCGCCCCTGATGTCCTCTGGTGGTGATGACGAAGAAGCAACAGCAGATAGTGACAGTGGCGGCGGCTCGACTTTGCCAAAAGGCTACACCGAAGAAGGCGTCGAGGATGATAGTGATATATTATCCGATGACGAAGATGAAGATGCCAAAATGGCCGATGAAGAAAACATGGGTGAAAATGACTGAATTTTGAGGCTTGAAACAGAAGTGCATTCGCACTAGTTTCCGCCTCCATTTCCAGCGTGTTGATCGTTGGAAACAAATGGGGCCATAGCTCAGTTGGGAGAGCGCTTGCATGGCATGCAAGAGGTCGTCGGTTCGATTCCGTCTGGCTCCACCATTCAGTCTGCCAGTTTTAGGGCACACTGGCGTTTCTCTATTTAGTGGCGTAGTTTCCGTGGGTTAGCGTCATTATCCGCTCGCTCATGAGACGTGGAGACGCGATATGTAGCCGATTATCGGCACATTTTCCCATTCGTCTCTTTCGGGCATTTCCGTCGCCTCTTTAAATTATGGGTGATGCTCAGTAGATCTAGTGATTCTGGCTAAACCCGAGCTAACTACGCTGTTCGGCCCAGAGTATGGGCAGCTGGTTTGATCGCCTGAGCTGCGTGACATTGAGCTCAACAGGCTGGCGACCTTCGATAATTGCCTGGGCGATATCAGGAGCAAGATACCCTAAAGGCACTAACCTGCGGGCATCACCATGATCGATTTTCTCTTTGGTGGCATATTCATCGATCGACATTTTAGGGTTTTCAGCCAATGCAGTCTTTAGATCATAGGCCTGCGCTATTAGCCTAATGAGTTTTAGGTCCATGTTAGTTTGGGCTTGGCCCTCACCAACCACCATCTTTAATTCATGATTCCGGCGTTTAATCTGGATGGGAACATCTAGCATGAGGGTTTGATCCTGACTGAACGAGATCGCCAATTGTTTTCCAACAAAGCCAGCGTGCAGCGTGATCCCGAGGTTGGTCTTGCTAATGCTGATCGAATGAATGAGATCATGGTAAAGCTGCACTACCGTTTTGGCTTTAGTTGTTTGAATGGTGTTTGCAAACTCGCAACCGCGAGCAAACAATGCCGGCAGAGCGGATGCATCAATATCCATCGGCCCGATGAGTTTTAACAAAGCCTGCTGGTCACTGAACGTCTTGACCAAAGTCCTGCACACCAGATCCTCGATGACAGGTGCGGGTATGCGCCAACCCATTTTGGCATCTCCTGCCTTAAGATCCTTTGAGACGTAATAACGGTAACGTTTGCCAGCCTTGTTGGCATGGGATGGTGAGAGAAGACTTCCATCTTCATCATGGATCAGCCCTGCCAGCAGGCTGGGTGATTTGATGTTCTTTTTTGTTTTTCGCTTTATGGCATTAGCTTCAAGAATAGCCTGCACGTCATCCCATAGCTCCTGATCCACTATGCCTTCATGCAGGCCCTTATAGATATTTTGCTTGTGCACGATCTTGCCGATATAAAGCGGGTTGTTCAGGATCACATAAAGGTGGCCCCGGCTGAAGGGTTTGTCACCTTTGATCAAGCCGTGCTTGTCCATACGCTGCTTGGTCATAAGGCCTAATTGCATGGTTTCTTTTTGAACAGTGCGTACATTCTTGAGTTCAGCATAAAGCGCAAAGAGCTTGCGGACGATGATGGTGTCAACGGCGGAGCAATACTAGGCCACAGTAGCGGCGGCATAATGCGGTCGCGGGCGGTGTAAAAACCGGCCACTTTGGCCCTTTCATTTATGGGAGGGTTTGGGGATTTATACTGTGGAAGTTTATTTACGTGTGCGCCGAGCTCATTTTCATGACGGGCAGAGCGGAAGATCGATTGCGAGAGACTTCGGGATCAGCCGAGATAGTGTGGCGAAGATGTTGGCGTATTCGGAACCGCCCGGGTATCAGCGAACCGCTCCTATCAAGCGGCCCAAGCTGGACGCGTTTACGGATCAGATTGATATCTGGCTGGCAGAGGACAAAGGGCACCCGCGCAAGCAACGCCATACGGCCAAGCGGATATTTGACCGTTTACGAAATGAGTGCGATTTCACTGGCGGCTACACCATTGTGAAGGATTACGTTCGGAGCGAGAAGCGTGGCGGCAAGGAGATGTTTGTGCCCCTCAGCCATCCGGCGGGCCATGGGCAAGCCGACTTTGGCGAGACTCTGGTTGTGATTGGTGGGGTTGAGCAGAAGGCCTATTTTTTTGCCTATGATTTGCCGCACAGTGATGCCTGCTATGTCCGAGCCTATCCGAGAGCCAATACCGAAGCGTGGCTTGACGGCCATGTTCATGCCTTTACGTTCTTCGGCGCTGTTCCACAGTCGGTCCTTTACGACAATGACCGGTGTCTTGTCGCCAAAATCATGCCAGACGAGGTTCGCAAACGCACGCAACGGTTCAGTGCCATGCTGTCGCATTATGTGATCAATGATCGGTATGGCCGCCCCGGCAAAGGGAACGATAAAGGCAAGGTAGAGGGGCTGGTTGGCTATGCGCGCCGGAACTTCATGGTACCGATGCCGCGCTTCGCGGATTGGGATGCATTCAATGATTATCTGGAAAAGCGATGCCTGACACGGCAGGATGACATCCTGCGGGGCCATAAGGCCAGCATTTGCGAGCGGCTGGAAGCGGATTTGGCAGCCATGCAATCCTTGCCAACCGCGCCCTTTGAGGCCTGCGATTTGCACAGCGGACAGGTCACGTCCACATCGCTGGTGCGCTATCGCGGCAATGATTATTCTGTGCCGGTAGCCTATGGCCACCGCGAGGTCTGGATCAAAGGCTTTGTTGCCCGTGTTGTTATTGGCTGTGCGGCCGAGGTCATTGCCGATCACCCACGCTCTTACGAGACGGATGACATGGTGTTTAATCCGTTGCATTACCTGCCGCTGATCGAGCGCAAAATCATGTCTTTTGATCAGGCGGCACCCTTGCAGGGTTGGGAGCTGCCGAAAGCGTTTGGAACCATCCAGCGGCTTCTGGAGGCAAGGCAGGGAAAGACGGGGAAGCGAGAGTACGTGCAAGTACTGCGCCTGTTGGAGCGTTTTGCCATGGAAGATTTACACGCCGCAATAAAAGACGCTCTGCACAAAAAGGCGATCAGCTTTGATGCCATCAAGCATCTGGTTCTGTGCAGGGTAGAACGGCGGCCACCACGGCTGGATCTGGACGTTTACCCATTTCTGCCCCGCACCAATGTCGCCACGACATCGGCTTCTGCCTACATGAGCCTTCTATCTGAGGGAGGTGCATCATGAACAAAGCCCCTGAACTGTTGCTGGCCCATCACCTCAAAACTCTGCGCTTGCCGACCTTTCTGCGTGAGCATGACAAACAGGCCCGCATCTGTGCCGCCGAGGGGCTGGACCATGTGCGTTATTTGGCCCGCCTGACTGAGCTGGAACTGATCGACCGAGAGCGCAGAATGGTGGAACGCCGGATAAAATCCGCCAAGTTCCCTGCCGTGAAGAGTTTGGATAGTTTCGACTTCAAGGCCATCCCGTCCCTGAACAAGATGATGGTGCTGGAGTTGGCACGCTGCGACTGGATCGAACGCAAAGAAAACGTCATCGCGCTTGGTCCCAGCGGTACTGGAAAAACCCATGTGGCCCTCGGGCTGGGACTGGCGGCTTGCCAAAAGGGCCTGCCGGTGGCCTTTGTAACGGCTTCCGCACTGGTCAACGAACTCATGGAGGCGCGTGAAGAGAAACGTCTGCAGCGACGCCAACGGCAACTTGCCAAGGTCAAACTGCTCATTATCGACGAACTGGGCTTTGTGCCGCTGAGCAAAACCGGTGCAGAACTGCTGTTCGAGCTGATCTCGCAACGCTACGAGCAGGGGTCAACCCTCATCACCAGCAATCTGCCGTTCGAGGAATGGACCGATACCTTCGGCACTGAACGCCTCACCGGCGCGCTGCTGGACCGGCTGACCCACCACGTCAATATCCTGGAAATGAATGGCGAAAGCTATCGCCTCAGCCAGAGCCGCGCCAAACGCATGACGCCTTAAACCGGCCTCAGGCCACCCCGTAAATAGATGTATGCCTTTTCCGGTGAACCTGCCCTACGGGCGGCCAAGCCCGCCCTCCGGTCAGTTCCACCGGAAAAGGCTGCTGTCGTCTCTAGAAACAAATTACCCCGTCGCCAAGTGGCCTTCTTTTACGCCGCCGAATGGCCGGTTTTTGCTCCGCCGTTGACAACTTAAGCGCCAAACCTGCATTTCGTCCGGTTTGAGAATGACAAATCTGTTCCACCAAAACCTCACGGTCTCGTGCGTGATGTCTATCCCACGTTCGTGCAGCAAATCCTCAACATTACGTAGTGAAAGTGGAAAGCGAATGTACATCATCACTGCAAGGCGGATGATCTCGAGTGAAGTTTTGAAATAGAGGAACGGATTTATCATTCTCAAACCGGACGAAATGCAGGTTTCGTGCTCAAGGGCGTTTTAATTTGACAATGCCCACCGGACCTTTGCTAAGCGCTTTTTTATCAGCAATTATCGCTACCAATTCAACAATGTGCTTCCTTGTTTTCTCATCGCTTCGATCCAAGCCCTCCAAAACGCTTTGGGCATCTTTCAGTTTTAGCTTTTTTAGCGACATAAATATGTCTTCAAATTCCTGCTGATTGATATCATCTGTTGGGAAAAAATATGTGATAGGTAATTGAAGGGTTTTTGCAATTTTATAAAGGCGAGATGCCGGAATTCTATTTCCCCCGCTCTCATATTTTTGAATCTGTTGAAATTGGACACCAACCAAATCACCAAGTGAAGTTTGAGTCAGGCCACGAAGTTTTCTGGCCAGACCCAATCTCAGACCAACAATGCGATCAACATCAGTTGCCGACCGTACGTTTGTAGAGGCCTTCTGCTTAGGTTTTTGGTCTGGTCGTTTCAAGTTATACTTCTCCTTCGTCATCATCGCTGCCCGCATCTGGATCGCAAGAGGCAAGTTCACCGGTTTTTGTGTTTCGCAGTATGATCTGATACCGGTGCGTATAGAACACTTTGCAATTATCATGCAAAAGGACACTCTTTTGCTGTGCATCTCCGAATTTCAAGGAATAATCACCGCTTTTTGGAAAAAGTGCCAGCCCAGGCCATTTCTCATTCGCCAATTCGAACTCATGAAAAACCCAATCCTTGCTTGCACATACAAAGATGTAATCAGTGGGGGTAGAGGCTCTTATGTCTCCTTTTTTACTGCCAATATAGACGCGATGCGCTTCAACAAGTTTGCCGTCTTTAATTTCTGAATATGGGTACACCCTTACCGCAATATGCCGAATATCAACGCCAGTGAATCCGGCAGACTTAAACAATATTTGTCCTCGGTGATCAGTCATTTAGTTCTCCTTTTTGTAAGTGCGCTATACTGGAAGAAAGTTCCTCAATTTCATTGGTGAACGGCATAGATTCTTTTCGGTGATATCCAGCGCGTTCCAGTTTTACCCTGAGGCTGGCAGCTTCTTTTACATTACCCAATCTTTGCAAGAGTTTGGCTCGCGTATCGTCTTCTCGTAAACTATGGTCAGGTGGTGTATTCTTTATGTAGGAAAAACCGGTAATCCAAGCGCGATTAGCTTGATCTGCTCGGCCTAATGCCAGCAGAATTTCTCCTTGTACGTACAATGCTTCAGCAACAAAATGTCGTCTAAAGAGTTGTCCTTTGTGAACATTTCTTTCGAAATTCGCTGTAGCTAGGACAGAAAGGGTATGGGCTTTTTCAAACTCCTTTGAAGCGTATGCGATTCGGGCGTTTAAAAGATCGATAATTCCTGTTTCAAAATCTCTATTATAATCCGCAATTGCATTTCCATCTCTGATACGAATGTTTTGGGCAATCGTATTTGCCAGCAGTGCATTTAGGGGTTTATTTTGCCAGAGGTCAATACGAGCCCGGTCTCTCATAACTGCCAATTTTTTACGCTGAATTCGCTTATCGGTGGGATACGATTTTGAGAGGTGCGCTAAGATTTGGTCAGCGCGTTGGAGAATTTCTTTAGCTTTTGAAAGCTCTCCCATATCGCCAAATACCGATGCTCTTCTTATCAGTGAGCTTGCGAACTTCATTTGTCGGGATCGACTATTGGGCGTGACTTCTAGAAGTCCAGTCCAAATTTGTTCTTCGTGTTTGTGAAAAATGGTTGCCTTTCTAAGGTTGCCGGATGCAATTGAAGCAATTGCTGCCCAAGAATAGGCATTTGCCAAACTGTCCCCCTTGACCAACCCTATATCTATCAGACCGTTGCCATACATTTGTATCGCTTGACTAAATTGTTCAAGCGCCAAGTTGGCCTGTCCATTGTACAACAAAACAATGCCATTATTGCTATTTGAATATGCCAGTTCTGCTTGATATTTCTGATTTCTGGGTTCCTCTAAAACGAGTTTTTCGCTGTACTTGGAGTATTCCCTAAAAGACTCTTTAGCTTGTACATACTTTCCTAAAGTTAGTGCGTTATTGCCCAGCCAGAATACCGACTGAGAATGATCATACAATCGCTCCAGGTCATTTGGTGACCGGGCCAACAGCTGTCCGGTAACTTTCTTGGCTAATGTAAGCGCTTCTATCGCGCCTTCAACATTTCCATCAGTTGTTCGCGCATCCCCCACCACATGTAGAAGCTTGCCTAACCTGCCCAATTCATCACCAGACAAATTTACCCAATTTTTGCTTTGCGCGGTGTTTATGATGTCAGTGCCCAAAATGGAGAATACTTCACGGCGAGATTTGCTAGAAAGTTTACTTTCAAGTTTACCGAGTAGGCCAACCGCAAATTGCTCGGACAAAGCTGCCTCCTGACGCACCTTTTTGACAGTGTTAAATTCTACCACAGCGGCCGATGTTGAAAGGAGAATAAGGGCCAATCCAGCGGCAACAGAAATGCGTCCGATTGTTGGTGAAATTGTCCATTTCTTTTGAGCAGGTTTTATGCCAGCAGCGCGTAGAATTTTGTAGGCAACTTTGGTCGGGGATTCAGAGCCTGATCTTAAATCAGCGATCGGTTCTATTGGTTTTGTAGGATGCAACCGCCCGCCACGCCATTCTTGCCGGAGCATCGCCGGATAACTGGAGGCCATTCCGTCAGATGTTTGCATTGATGAAGTTAGTATAGAAAATATTTCGCTACGTTGTCTTTTATCCAAGAAAGCGTTGATAGCGCGGCTGACGCTGAAATTGTCAGCGGCAGCAGGGGAACATAAAACAATCAGGTGGGAAATCGAGGTTTCAATTCCTACATCGGACAGCGCATCAAATTCTAATTCTTGTATAGGCCACAAGTCTGTTTCCGCCCCTAATTGATTTAGAGCAGACCACAGAGCCAAAGCTCTTTTTTCATCTTGGGGAGCGCATGTAATAAGGAGGTGGGGTCGCATTTTTTTAATACTCGACCTTTAATTTACTGACGGTACTTTTTTGAATTTAAGAATGCTCGAAACCTCTTCTGAGTCCGGATGGATAAGTTCCAAAATTTTTACTGCTAATTCGGTTCTTTGCCTTTTTGGCATTTGGCAGCCAACATACATCAATTCTGCAAAAGCGATTTCCAACTCAGGGGCAGGTGATGGTTTGCACTTTTGAAATGAAGAAACCGGAACGTTTAGTATTTCAGCGATCACCACTGTCTCACTGAACGTTGGCTCGTTTCCTCCGATCAATTCTGAAAACCTGTGTAGAGACAGTTTAGCAACAAGCTTTTGTTCCGCCTCCACTCCTCGATGTTCCACCAAAAAATGAAACGCATCCGTGAATGCTTTATCTCTCTGTTGTCCCATGAAAACCCCCGAAGTTATTCAATGTGATTGTTTGTCGGTAACACAGGCTTTCTCAAAATACAAGTTGTAGTTGTTTTCATTGAGAAAGTGCCCTTTGCGATACTGGGCATCGTCTGACAAAAACTCACAGGAAATCCGGGCGCACTCCGTTCCCTGATAAGAGGAATCATTACCTTGTTTATTTGACAAAATTCCTTGTTATGAACTTTAGGGAATTTACCTTGTATGACGCGGAAACAATGAGGGTATTTAAGAGTAAAAATCGCAATTTGATCCAAAATTACAATATTTCCCTGTATTTTCCCTGTTAACAGGGAATCTCAGGCGTGAGGCCGGTTCGCCGATGACTACGCACACCACCATTCCGTCTCACCAGAAACTGGATATATTCCACAAACCAGTTTGGATGCAAAAGCATTTTATACGTCTGAAGCACTGGGCTTAGATCATTTCTAGGAAAATATTTATCCCACAATCAAAGCGCCCAGCTTCTCTCATGCGTCCAGCCGTCAGTGGCAAGATGTTTTTCAGAATATGGGGGTTGCAGGAAATAGATTCGGTCAAGTTTCAAAATCGTCGACTTTTTATCAAAAAGAACGCAAAGCGACATTGTTAGACTAAAATGGCAACCTAAGTCCGCACTGTCAGATTAAAGTCGATTTGAGCGGTGTGGAAATACCCATCTTTTTCTCCACTGAGGTCAAGATGAAAGAGATGTTCCACTTCATATGAAGACGGACAATCGCGTGAGTTTAGAAAACTAACTTGACTGATTTTGATATTTTTCAATAGATTTTTGCAATTTCCCGTTTTGAGCAGATAAGTCCGCAATCTTTTCGTACAATGGGGCCAAATGGTGTTCTAATTCTTCGATCGTCATGCGTTGCGGAATATGCTGTGGGCAATTCCAGTCAAACGCCTCAATTGTGATGATGACCGCTCGTTGGGGGCGTGCGCGATAACTCTCGTCATGAAGCTGTGCAACCAGTTCAGGATCGTCCTCAATATTAACCAGTTTTGCCCGGCCCCAGACCTTTAAGCGGCGCCGGTTGGGATAATCCATCAAAATCAGTGAAATACGATCGTCTTTGGATAAGTTGCCAACGCTTACATACTGACGATTGCCGCGAAAATCGGCATAAGCAATGGTTCTCTCATCCAGCACTTTAGTAAACCCGCGCGGTCCACCGCGAAACTGCACATAGGGCCAGCCGGTCTCGGAAACACTGGCTTGGTAGAA
The DNA here is from genome assembly GCA_002733495.1 of Robiginitomaculum sp. Lineage (GTDB taxonomy): Bacteria > Pseudomonadota > Alphaproteobacteria > Caulobacterales > Maricaulaceae > Robiginitomaculum_B. The sequence continues at coordinate 99,699 of NVVV01000002.1, read as the reverse complement.
CCCATCACGCTCAGCGATAAACAAAGCCTCTGCCTCGGTTAATTTCTCACCTCCGGATATTTCTGGTGAAAGCCACTTGGCATAAGCATCAGCAGAGCCAAGACGCTCCTGCTCTTTACGAACCGAGGGTGTGAAGGCGATCTTTGCAAAGGCGCGGGCCATAACATTCTCCATGAACTGAAATATGGGCGCACCAATTGATGCGCCCTAATCCCATGTAGGTACTCAGTTTTTTGTGACTTCTCTGTCCAGAAAATCAAGAATTTCTGTGCCGATCTCATCGCCATATTCTTCAAGGGCGAAATGGCCAGTGTCCAAAAGGTGAAACTCAACATTGTTCAGATCACGCTTGTAGGGATGGGCGCCATCGGCAGGAAAAATATGGTCATTCTTACCCCAGACGATCAGCGCAGGTGGCTGAAACTCTCTGAATAAGCCCTGCCAAGAGGGATATTCATCAACATTGCTGGCATAGCTTAGAAACATATCCAGTTGAATGTCATTATTGCCTTCGCGGTCCAGAAGGTATTGGTCTGTGTGCCAAGTGTCGGGGCTAATTTTATCGACATTGCCCACTCCATGGGTGTATTGCCATTTGGTGGCGTCAATCGTCAGCAGGCCACGTAAGGCATCGCGATTTTTTGCATTTGGTTCGTTCCAATAGGCCTTGATGGGCTCCCAAAACTCAAGCAAGCCTTCTTCATAAGCATTGCCGTTCTGGATAATGAAACCGGTAACTCGTTCTGGGTTTTTGGCAAACAGGCGGTAGCCGACAGGTGCGCCATAATCCATCAGATAGAGCGCGTATGAAGACACCTTCTTGGCGTCTACAAAGCCTTCTACGACGTTGGCAAAATTGGCAAAACTGTATTCAAACGCCTCGCGGGATGGCATGTCACTGGCGCCGTAACCTGGATAATCCGGGGCCAATACATGGTATTTTTCCGCCAGTACCGGGATCAGATTACGAAACATTTGTGAAGAAGTGGGAAAGCCGTGTAAAAGCAAGATGGTTGGTTTTGCCGGGTCACCAGCTTCACGATACGCGATTGAAATACCATCTATTTTTATGTTTTTGTAAAAAACAGAATTTTCACGAACTTCCGCCGAGATGGTCGTTTCTGCTTGTGCCGTTTGCGGCACTGTCATCATGGTCATTGCCAATGTTGAGGCGATAACGGCGGCTGATGCCAAGCGTAACAACCGTAACTTGCGCGGCTTTGGCTTTGGGTTGTACAGGGTCAGGGCAGTGCTTGTCATTTAATCCTCCAGCTTATTTGCCATCGCGGGTTTGCAATGGTGCTGAAAAATAACTCAAGCTCGATTGGGAGAGAATTCGGTTTTATACCTAGGGGGTTTTACCTAGGGGGTCAGAGGCTAGCGCGATCATGGGGTGCGTCAAAATCCAGCACAGGCCCAACGGGCACAATGCCGGTTGGGTTAATCATGTCATGGCTGCCATAATAATGAGACTTGATATGATCCATATGTACGGTCTCAGCCACGCCTGGTTGTTGGTAGAGTTCACGCACATAGCCCGAAAGATTGGGGTAATCGGCAATGCGTTTCAGATTACATTTGAAATGTCCAACATAAACTGGATCGAAGCGCACAAGCGTAGTGAACAAACGCCAATCCGCTTCGGTAATTTCTGCGCCCATTAAATATCGCGATGTGGCAAGTCGTTGATCCAGCATGTTCAGGGTTTCGAAAAGCGGCGTAAGCGCAGTCTCATAGGCATCTTGCGTAGTGGCGAAGCCAGCTTTGTACACGCCATTGTTGACGGTCGAATAGATGCGCTCATTCAACGTATCAATTTCGGTGCGCAAATGTTTAGGATAATAATCGCCCGTCTTGGCACCAACATCATCAAAAGCGCCGTTGAACATACGGATGATTTCCGATGATTCGTTGGAAACAATCGTGTTCTGTTTTTTGTCCCAAAGGACCGGTACAGTTACACGCCCGCTATAGTCGCTCTGGGCTGCCGTATAGACCTGATGCATGTATTGCGCTTGATGGATGCAATCCGAGATGACACCATCCACAGGGTCAAACGTCCAGCCGTTCTCGCGCATGAACCAGTTGACTACCGAGATGGAAATCATGTCTTCCAGCCCCTTTATGGCCCGAAAAATCATGGTGCGGTGTGCCCAGGGGCAGGCATGGGAAACATAAAGGTGATAACGACCGGCCTCGGCTTGAAATCCACCCGCGCCCGTTGGTCCATCTGCGCCATCTTTGGTTACCCAGTTTCGAAAGCTGGACTGCTTGCGAACAAATTTTCCCTTGGTTGATTTGGTGTCATACCAATCGTCACGCCAAACGCCGTCCTGTAAAAGTCCCATAAGCTTTCTCCTTAAAGTCGTTATTCATAAGTAGGATGTGGGAAGAGAATTACTATTACCCCGTCTTACAAATGGCCTGTCTTGACGAGGATTGTACAACCTTCTGAACTAGAGGGTGTGTGCATACTGCCGGGCGGGTTTCTGATCCAGCAACCCTTTGGATAACGTCCATGTTCATCTTCAAAAACGCCCTCTATGACCAGAATTTCCTCTCCTCCAGGATGAGAATGCCTATTGAAGACCGTATCTTCTTGCCATTTCACAAGTGCTACATGCTCACCCTCATATTGGTGAAGGGGCATCACACTGAGGCCATCAATCAATCCCGGCAACCACTGTTCATTACGTGTATCAATGCGAACATAACTCTGGTCATCAGGCTTCATTTGACCGAGCTTTACAAAAATTTGTGTGCCATCTGTGCTGAAAGGACTGTGTGTGGAACCAACAGGGTTTCGTACATACATTCCGGCACCAAAATCGCCGGTTTTATCTGAGAACACACCATCCAGAACAAAAAATTCCTCACCGCCCTCATGGGTATGAGTAGAAAATACACTTCCTGGCTCATAACGAACGATTGTTGTCGCTCTGCCCGATTCAGCGCTTTCCCTTTCGAGCATCTTGCGAGCCACGCCTGGAAGCCGACTTGGAACCCATTCCTTTTTTGAGGTGTTAATAACAACCGACTTTCTAAAATCCATGTTCAAATTACGGGTCATGCTGTGCCTCTGTTGTTTTGTATCTTAGTGGGTCAACCTGCGGTCTGTCTCATTGATGGGAATATCATTGGCGCTCATATCGCGGCGGCGCATCAGGCCGTCATCGTCGAACTCCCAGTGTTCGTTTCCATGGGTACGATACCATTGATCGGTTTTTGCATGTCTCCATTCATATTCAAAGCGCACAGAAATGCGGTTCCCAATAAAGGCCCACAATTCTTTCATGAGTTTGTAGTCCAACTCTTTTTCCCATTTATCTCTTAGAAAAGCTTCGATGGCCGCCCGGCCCGTGAAAAACAGGTCGCGATTGCGCCACTCAGAGTTTTCACTATAGGCTTGGGTCACCCGCGTTGGATCCCGTGAGTTCCAACCATCTTCGGCAGCCTGAACCTTGGCAATTGCTGTTTGATACGTGAATGGGGGGATGAGTTTAGTTGCAGTCATGTCTAATTTCTCGCTCCTGTGTCCGGTAGATATTGGGTGCAAATCTCATTTTGGTTTTATTTATTCCAGTAAAACACGAGCCTCTGGTGCCATCGTCTTTACTGGTATCGCGGCTAGATCAGTTTTGAACTTAATCAACATTCTTAGTCTTCTGTACTGTGGATTAAAAAGGGAACCCGACCGGTGTTTGTCCGGTCGGGCTCTGAGATTGACCCTGCGGCAGGGGGAGGGGCTCACAGGGTCGGGGGCTAATTCTGGTAAGCCGTGTTAATGGCAGTAATGGTTTCGCTGGTCGAGCCAACATGATTGGCGATCATGCGAAAATTGGTAAGCGCAGCAGCATAGCCATCAAGACCCGGCAATTGCGCGGCGGCAGTAGCATCCGAGACAACCAGAACTTCAAAACCTTGCTCCATCAACTCACGCATATGAGATTCGGTGCAGAGGTTGGCGGACATGCCAGCCAGAATAATCTTGTCGATCCCGGCTTTGCGTAATTGTAAAACCAGATCATTGGTTTCAGGGCCATAAACTTTGTGCGGACTGGTGACCACGGTTTTGCCATCGGCAATATATGGTTTGTATTGTGTTAGCCAATCGGCACCAGAGCCTTCAAAGCCATCAAGGGACAGTGCATCCTTGCGGTCAAACATGCCGATATTGTGCATCAGGCGCTCTAGTGATCCTTCCATCTGCCAGCGGTGGTCGTGGGGGAAATAATAATGCGGCGACACAAAAACCGGCATGCCAATGTTTTTGGCGGTTTTGAAAAGGTTTTCGATATTGGCGACGGTATTATTCGCAACAACGTTTTTGCCAACCACACCCCAAGCCACACCATCTGGGCTAAGAAAATCATTTTGCGGATCGGTAACCACCAATGCTGTCCTAGCGGGGTCTATTTTCATGCCTGGGTCAGGCAAGCCAGCAGCTTGCGCGACGTTGGTAATCATCACTGCCAGAAAAAGCCCAAACATTATAATGTTCAGAAATTGCGATCCGAGGTGAAGGTTCCTGTTTTTCATTTTCTCTCTCCTTAAGGCCATATTGCTTGGGTTGGCCGGTATGAGCAGAACTTAAGAAGTGAGAGTGCTTAGCAAAATTCGGTTTTATACCTAGGGAGAATTACCTATAGGTTTGGCAATTGGATACGGCATCCAATAATGCGTCATGACGAAAGGGCTTTTCCAGAATTATGGCAATGTCATACTTTTCCGCCTGCAATTTCAGGGCGGCATTAGGATTCCCGGTTATTAGGATAATGGAGATATTGCGATTTTCCAGCTTCAGGCGTTCAGCAACCTGTAAACCGCTCATGCTTGGCATATGCATATCGACAATCAGGCACTGACACTCACTCCGTGGTGCCGCATCAAAAAATTGAGCGCCGGAACAAAAAGATTGCACGCTATACCCGGCACATTCCAGCAAGGCGGATAATGAATCCCGCACGGCGGCATCATCATCGATAACAAGGATACACTGCTTCATGTCTGAATATTAGGTATTCAAATGCCGAAAAAATATACGTGAATATCCCTAATTTGCAGTTGGTTGCCCAAGGTTAAGAATACCTGCCTCAATGGCCATGCGAACTAGATGCGACAAGTTACGCGCCTTCATTTTTTCACTCACCCGTGCCCGGTGAATCTCTACGGTGCGTGGACTAATACCCAGTTCAAAAGCAACCACCTTGTTGGGGTGGCCAGAAGCGATCTGCACCAACACTTCATATTCGCGGGGGGTAAGTTTGTTGATCCGTTTTGCCAGATTATCGCGTATAGCCGCGTCCTTGTAAATTTTCCCCCCAATATCCAGCGCCCGACGCACAGCCTTCAACAGTCCATCTTCGTCAAATGGTTTTTCAATAAAGTCCAGAGCGCCGCCCTTCATCGCTCGCACCGCCATTGGCAAGTCGCCATGGCCGGTGATGATGATAACCGGAAGAGAGATATTTCTCTTTGAAAGGCAATCCTGCACATCCAACCCATTCATTTCTGGCATACGAATATCAAGGATTAAACACCCGTTTTTCGATGCGGTAACCTCATCCAGAAAAGCATATGCCGAGGCATAGGGTTTTGTCATAAAACCATGTGATTCTAGCAATGCCTCCAGGGAATCACGCACCGCATCATCATCATCCAGTATAAAAACAGTCTGATTATCAGGCATCCTGTGTTTCCTGTTCTGGTCGTGTTGGTAACGTGAAGCAAAAGGTTACACCTCCGTCCGTATTGTCTAACGCGAAGATTTTACCTTCATGCTCTTCGACGATCGTGCGGCAAATGGAAAGCCCAACGCCCATGCCCTTTCCTTCGCCTTTGGTTGAGACAAAGGATTGAAATAATTTCCCTTTGAGCGCGTCTGAAAGCCCCGGCCCATTATCGCTAACACACACTTCAATCATGTCTTTTGAGTCCAAGGTTGTGGAAATCTCAATGCTGGCGTCTTTGGTACCGTGCAGAGCTTCAAGTGCATTACGCACCAGATTGACAACAACCTGCTGCAATCTGATTTTATCGACCAGAATATGGGGTAAATCTGCTGCCAGTGCCGTTTCAAAGCGTATGCTGGTGTCAGTTCCTCCTGGTAAGATCAGAGCGACAGCCTCTTCAATAATGGTGTTGATACACTCGAAGGTTCTGTCCGCATCCTCTTTTTCTACAAACTTGCGCAGGCTGCGAATGATGCCGCCGGCACGACTTGCCTGCTCTATAGCCCTGTCCATATACCCAATTGCCTTGTCTTTAGCGCCTTGATCCTCAGTATCGAGCAGCCTTCGAGACGCCTGAACATAATTCATCATGGCCGTTAATGGCTGATTTAATTCATGTGCCATGGCAGAGGCCACTTCTCCCATGGCGCTTAAACGGGAAACATGGTGCAGATCACTTTGCAAGTCACGCTCTCTTTGCTTGCTTTGCTCCAGGGCTGTTTCGGCAGCCTTGCGTTCTGATATATCACGAAATGAAACAACAGCGCCCACGAGTTTACCCTCATCCCAGATTGGGGTGCTGACATATTCCACGGGGAAGCTGGTGCCATCCTTGCGCCAGAAGACCTCATCAGAACACCTATGTACCTTGCCGTCTCTAAAAGCGGCATAGATCGGGCATTCATGAACAGGGTAGGGGGTGCCATCCGGGTGGGTGTGATGCATTAATTCATGTTGACTAAGGCCAAGCATTTCTTCGTCAGCAAAGCCTGACATTTTGGCCGCGGCAGGGTTCACAAACATAGTTTTCCCATCAGTGTTGATGCCGTAAATACCATCACCTGTTGCCGCCAGAATCAAATCGCGTTGACGACGAAAAGTTTTTTCATTCTGCGCTGACGGTTGTGTAAGTTTCATGCGGTACGCCCCCCAAACATTAAGTCTGGCAACAATTAACAGAAACTATGCGCCCATAACAACGGACAAAGCTGCATTGAAGTTTTTGAAGAAAACCATGAAACGATACGGCAAACCCAAGATGGTCGTGACAGACCGCTTAAAATCATATCGTGCTGCTATGAAAAACATTGGTAATGAACCGCGCCAACAGATCAAAAGGTGGCTCAATAACCGAGCAGAGAACTCCCACCAACCTTTTCGTAGACGCGAGCGGGCGATGCTCAAATTTAGGAGTTTTGCAACCTTACAAAAGTTCGTACCAAACCACTCATCCATCCACAACCATTTCAACCACGACCGTCAGCTAACCCTAAGGACCACATTCAAAGAAAACCGATCAAACGCACTGGCTGAGGTGCCCAACTTGCCACCTAAACTACGCTCAATTTGCAACTTCAGAGACCACTTCGCTTTAGTCTGACAGCACCCACAAAGTCCCAAAACCGAGACGAACCAGTCTGCCAATGAGGCCGGGTTTGGGCAGACTGCCGGTTTCTTCAAGTTTCAGGTCTGTGGAAGCCATGATCCGTTACCCAAATCATCCCGCACAACAGGAAAGCTTGCCCACGTCCTTGTCAAAGGCCTGCGCCGCCAGTTTGAGGCCCTCTACAGTCGTCAGGTAGGGAAAAATCATTTCGCCAAGTTCGATATAGGTCATGCCTGTCTTGATGGCGAGTGCCGCCGTTTGAATGGTGTCAGCACCTTCGGGCGCGAGGATATGCGCGCCGAGCAGTTTATTATCGTCGGCATTGGCAACCAGTTTAATAAGTCCGCGTGTGTCTCTGGCCGCCAGCGCGCGCGGCACATGTTCTAGATCAAGAATCGAGGTTTTAACGGCAATACCTTCTGCTTTGGCCGCAGCTTCGGTGAGGCCCACGCTGGCATAATTGGGGTCAGTAAACACAACGGCAGGCATGACGCTATTGTCGTAGCGCATGGCATTTCCCTTTATGGCGTTATTCGCCGCCAATTTGGCACCATAAGCCGCCATATAAACGAATTGGTCCGTGCCTGTCACATCGCCAGCAGCATAAATGCCTAGTATATTGGTCTGCATGAATTCATCGATCTTGATGCCCCCGTTTTTGGCGAGCTCCACGCCCATGTCTTCAAGGCCAAGACCTGCCGTATTGGCCTTGCGCCCCGTAGCCAGCATGACATGTTCGGCCTCTAAATGGCGAACTTCACCTTTGTAGTGATAGCACAAGCAGATTTTACCATCACCTTGCTTGATCGATTCATAAACTGAGCCACAGTGAACATACATTCCCTCATCTCTAAGAGATTGTGCGAGTGCGTTACTGATTTCAGGCTCGGCTCCCGCCAAGACATTTGAACGACAAAGCAGAGTCACTTGCGTGCCCATACGGGAAAACATTTGCCCCAGTTCACAACCAATTACGCCCGCGCCAATGATAATCATGGTTTTGGGCAATTGTTCGAGGTCAAGGGCGCTGGTGCTATCCAGATGCGGGACGCTCAAAATACCATCAATCGGTGGCACTGATGAGTGTGATCCGGTTGCGATGATAATTTTAGCGGATTCGTAAAACTGTCCAGTGGCTTCTACCCCGCCAGTGACCAGCTTTGCTTCACCTTCAATATAGGACAAGGTTTCATATTGCGGCAAAATATCACTATATTTGGCGGCGCGCAGGTCATCGACAAGCTTTTGTTTTTGTGTCTGCACATCGGCCCAACTTTCCAGTTTTGTCTGGGCATCAATGCCATTAAAGCGCTTGGCAGCAGAATGTGCGTGCATCACTTCGGCAGCGCGGATCATGGCTTTGGACGGCACGCAGCCAACATTGACGCAGGTACCACCAATGGTGCCATAGCCGATGATGGCCACAGTTTTTCCTTGTTCGGCAGCTGTAATTGCAGCGGAAAACCCGGCTGAACCGGCCCCGATAACGATCAAATCGTAGGTGTTTTTAGACATTACTGGAGAACGATCAGTCATGGAGAGAGCCTCTTTTTTTTGAGGGATTTTAGTTTTCAATTTTATTGGCAGGGTAGCCGACATTACTGGATGCCGCAGCTATCATTTCTATGTCTGTGTGCGCAGGATCAAAAACGACTGTTGCGATTTTGGTGGCAAAATCAATGTCTATAGACTTCACATCATCCACACGCTTCATCGCGGTACGTACAGAGATAGGACACGTAGCACAGGTCATATTTTCAATGGCAAACTGTGCCTTGGTTTGTTTGGCTTGCGTGGCCATAACTGAATTGTCCTTGGCGAATGATGGTATCTGTGTGGCCAGCACTGCCAAACCACTGAGCGCGATGGTTCCGACGACTAAAATACCAAGAGTTTGTTTTTTCATGAGGTCGTTCCTTTTTCAATAAAACAGAGGTGCCCAATAATCGGTTGTAAGTGCCAGAAGAACCACAAATGTTGCGATCCAAAGCGCAGTTTTGGTAATGAGCGAGCTTGAAGGCCGGGCACAATAGCTTCCATCCTCGCAGGGTTCTGGTTTTTTGAAATACACATGCCAAAATCCGGCGGCCAGAAAAAGGGAGGTAATACCGATGAATAACGGCTTGTAAGGTTCTAGCGCCGTGAGGCTGCCGATCCATGCACCGGATACACCGAGACTGATGAGTATCAGCGGCACAATGCAGCATGATGACGCCAGAATTGCGCCTAGAATCCCACCCGTAGCTAGCAGTTTATTTGTATTTTTGGGTGGAGCTTTATTCATATTATCAGATGAACTCATCCCTTTTTACCTCTGGGTCTGATAAAAATATCCCAGAGGGCAAAGCTCACCATCAATGCCAATCCGCTATAAAGAATCGCGTTGCGATTGGGCGAACCGAACAAAGGGTAAAGCGCCAGCAATACTAAAGCAGGCCCAAGCATGCCGATCAGGCTTCGCATGAAACTGCGATGCGCCAGCCAGCCAAGCCCGTTTGCCAGCAAAGCGAGCAGGGCAAATAGCGGCATCAGCGTGTGCAAAAACAGGCCTTCCCATTGATCCAGAAACCCAAGACCAAGCGCCGCGCCAATGCTGGCAATAGCCGGAAAGCACATAGCGCAACCCATCGCGGAAATGACGCTGCCTAATGCGCCTGAGCTTTCGCCGATTTTTGATAATAAACCCGCAGTTTTCATATTTTCACCTGACACGTCAGTCACTTTCACTTGCTATATTAACTTAGTGATATTAACCTACAGTCTGTAGTTACTACAGATACAAGAGGTTTTATGACAATGGCGATCACAGTTACGCGAGATCACTTAAAAAGGGGCGCTTTGGCCAAGCAATCAGGCTGCAATCTGGAAACGATTCGGTACTATGAAAACATAGGAATCATGCCAGAGCCCATGCGCACACAAAGCGGCCACCGAATTTATGACCAAAAACAGCAGGAGCGCTTGCGGTTTATTTTGCGTTGCCGCGAACTTGGGTTTTCTATCGGAGAATTGCGCAGGCTTTTGTCGATGGTGGATTCCGATGGCTATACATGCGGCGAAGTGCACGAATTAACCCAAGAATATTTGCGAAGTGTATCGGAAAAAATTGCTGACCTTAGAAAGCTGGAACGTACCTTAAAAACCATCTCAAAAGAATGTGCTGGTGGCGATGCCCCGGATTGCCCAATCATTGAGGCGCTATACGAATAAGAAACATATCTTTCACTATCGATTTCCCTTAACGAGCCATTGGGCCACCATATCCGGACTAGGCATGCCGCCTGCATGTACGACAACTTCGTCCAGCACCACGCCCGGCGTAGACATCACCCCATAGCCCAGTATGGCCGCCATGTTGGTGATTTTTTCGAGCTTGATTTCCACGCCCATCTCGTCCGCCTTGCGCACCCGTTCCGGGGTTAAGAGCGATCGAAAGAAACCGATGGCAAACACGGTCAGGATCAAGAGCGCAAAGATCTTAGTGACATCCTCGATGAAGAAATGCACCGCATCGCCCAAGCGGCTTTCGGCGGATAAATGCAACAGAGAATACGTAACCCAATCAGCAAGCCAGGTGAAAATTTTGAACATTAGATGATCTCCATGACCAGTTTGACCGACACCACCAGCAAGACCAGCGCATAGGTAAGCTTGATCCATTTTGGCTTGGCGTGTTGGCCATGAATTGCGAGCCAGCCAAGGCCCCCACCAGCACCGCCGCGCCGCCGATCAACACGATCACCAACGGGAAATGACCTTGCAGGGCATGGGCGGAAAATCCCGATATCGAAGAAAAGGCAGAGACCATGGCGGTGGTTCCGGCAGCGATTTTCACCGGATAGCCCAGCGCCATCAACAGGGGCGCGACAATGAAGCCGCCGCCAATGCCGAGCAATCCGGCGACAAAGCCGATCCAGAGACCGGTAAACACACCGACGATCAAGCGGGTGCGAAGCGGGACCAATTGGCCGCCTTTTTGGCGAAAACACTGGTCCAGATCATCCGCCCGGCGGCGATCGCCACCATGGCGGCGAAGCCCAGCATCAGGGCATTATGGGGCACATAAGGCTCCATCATGGCGCCGATGGGTGCGCCGACCACCGCCGTCAGCGCCATTGGCCAGCCGCCAGACCAGTCGACCAGTTTCTTGCGGGCATAGGTAGTAAGCGCCAGCGTCGTGGTCACGCCGTTCAGCAGCAAGCCAACCGGAATCGCCACGGTTTTCAAGTCAAACCCGGCCCAGTTCCAGCATGGAGAACAGGAATGAGGTTGCCAGAATGACCGCACCGAGTATCGCAGATACCATGACAGGCCCCTTTTTCGCGTGCGTTTTACCGCATCACACCCCATAACCGGAACAGGGGATGCAAACCTCGGTGTCATCGGACATCACCCGCAAGCGGGTGGTATCAGCCAACATTTGAAACAAGGTTGTGTTTGTCATGAGGGGAATATACGACATAGCATATATGCGTAAAACCCGATATGCATTTTTGTCAATGGATAACTTACCACAGCAATCGAATATGCTAACGCGACAGTTGTCGCTGAAGACTATACCACGGACAGCTTTTTTTAGAGGAGCTTTATGAGTGATTTCCCAGAGTCTATTCTGAAAACCCATCTATCAGTTTTTGGCTGATCAAATCCCGAGCCTTTATGAATGCCTCCAGCGCATTTGGCCCTGCGGGGTCGTCAATCGGCCAATGCAGTCGTTTGAATTTTCCGGGCACGGCAGGGCATACTTCATCTGCACAAAGCGTTACAACTAGATCAATCTTGGAAAGATCATACTGGTCCACCGATTTTGAGGTGTGCGGGCTAATATCAATCCCGGCATCTGCCATAACTTGAACGGCCAACGGATTGACCTGTTCCGATGGTTCTGATCCGGCACTAAGTGCCGTGATGCGGTCGCCCAAGTGATGTTGCGCCAAACCTTGCGCCATCTGGCTGCGCGCACTGTTGGCCACACAAAGAAAAAGAACGGTTTTCATGCTCCCATTTCCATGTCCTTAAACCAGTGATATTTTAGCCAAAGAGCGACGCTAACCAACGAGATCAGTACCGGAACCTCGACAAGCGGACCGATGACAGTGGCAAAAGCAACTGGTGAGGCAAGCCCGAAGGCGGCAATGGCAACGGCGATGGCCAATTCAAAATTATTACTGGCAGCGGTAAAGGCGATAGAGGTGGTACGCTGATAATCGGCACCGATCCACTTGCCCATGGCGAAGCTGATCAGGAACATGATGACGAAATAAATAGCCAGCGGCACCGCAATGCGCAGTACATCCAAAGGCAATTCAAGCACCATGCCGCCTTTTAAGGAAAACATGGCGACGATGGTAAACAGCAAGGCAATCAAGGTGATCGGGCCGATACGTGGCTCAAATATGGTTTTATACCATTCACCTCCCTTGCGGCTAATGAGGATTTTTCTGGTCAGAAAGCCAGCCAGAAAAGGGATACCAAGGTAAATCATCACCGATTGGGCAATCATAACAAAGCTGACATCAATAATCTGCCCTTTAAGGCCTAACATTTCAGGCAGTACGGACATAAAAAACCATGCATAAACACTGAAAAATAGAATCTGGAAAACACTGTTAAAGGCCACCAGGGCCGCCGCGTATTCCCGGCTTCCACCGGCCAACTGGTTCCAGACAATGACCATGGCAATGCAGCGCGCTAGCCCAATCAAAATCAATCCCGTCATATAGGCCGGATAATCCGCCAGAAACGTGACGGCCAGCACAAACATCAACACCGGCCCGATTAGCCAGTTCTGCACCAAAGATAACAGCAATATGCGCTTGTCCTGAAAAACCTTTGGCAATTCGTCATACCGCACTTTTGCCAATGGCGGATACATCATCAAAATAAGACCAATGGCTATGGGGATATTGGTAGTGCCAACGCTCAAACTTTCCAGCCAAACGGGCAAACCCGTGAATACGCTACCCAGCGCAACACCCGATACCATCGCTAGGACAATCCATAGCGTTAAATATCTGTCCAAAAAGGATAATTTTTTTGTTTCCATTAGGTGCCATCCTCTTTGTTCTTAAAAATGATGCGACACGGCATTTGCTCGCTGTTCTTGCAACAGTCTTCAGCGAGGTATTTTATAGTGCCGACCAGCGTGTCATAATTCGCCGTGTAAACACGGGCCCGGCCTTCGTGTCGCTTGGTAAGCAGCCCGGCATGTCTTAATTTGTCCAGATGAAAAGATAAAGTCGTCGCCGGCATGTCCATGTGTTCGCCAATGGCACCAACCATCATGCCCTTCGGGGCGGTCTCTATTAGCAGACGAAAAATGGCGAGCCGACTTTCTTGTGCCAGCGCATCTAGGGCGCGTATAACTGCTTTTGTATCCATACCTCTATATAACTAGTTATATAGAGGTAATGCAAGTCAGAATATTGCTAGGTCTTGAAATTTAAGAGTCGCAAGGCATTTAATGTCACCAACACAGTCGCACCGGTGTCGGCCAAAATGGCCATCCATAACGAGGTGTAACCCAACATGGTTGTAACCAGAAACACGGCTTTCAAAATCAATGAGAAGGTAATGTTCTGGTGGATATTTTTCATGGTGGCATTGGACAAACGAACCAGATCCGGAACACCGCCGACATACTCACGTAGCAAAGCCGCATCAGCGGTTTCCAAGGCCACATCCGTTCCTCCGCCCATGGCAATGCCGACATCTGCGCGGGCCAGAGCGGGCGCATCATTAATGCCATCACCAACCATCGCCACACCGCCTTGCGTCTTTAGGGTTTCAATGGCCTTCAATTTGTCGTCTGGCATCAATTCGGCCTGTACATCCATGCCAAGCTGGGCAGCGATGGCCCTGCCGGTGCGGGCATTATCGCCAGTGAGCATGATGGTTTTGATCTGCATGGCCCGCAATTGTTCCATGGCATCACGTGCGTCCTCACGCAATTCATCCCGCATGGCAATAACGCCGAGCAAGGTCTTGCCTTTGACCACTACGCCTAGGGTTTTCCCGTCTTCTTCAAAGTCTGAAAATACCTTACGTTCGGCATCGCCTATTTTGGAAATGCCTACTGCATATCGCGGCGAGGCGATGGTAATCACGGAATTGCCGACTTTGCCTTGCACACCGCGACCGCTTAGGGCTTTCGCGTCTTTGGCGCGAGAAAACGTAAGGTCATGCTGTCTTGCTGCATCAACAATAGCCAATGCTAACGGGTGCGATGACGTAACTTCGACAGCCGCTGCGAATGATAGCATTTCAGCTTCGGTGCCGTTGAATGTTTGGATATCGGTTACTTTCGGTATGCCTTCAGTCAGGGTTCCGGTTTTGTCAAAAGCAATGGTGCTGACCTTGCTGATCGCTTCTAACACCACGCCGCCCTTCATGAGCAACCCGCGCCGTGCCCCGGCGGCAATGCCCGATGTGATCGCGGCTGGGGTGGACAGAACCAGCGCACAGGGACAACCGATCAGCCAGATGGCAAGCCCTTTATAAACCCAAGTCATCCAGTGGGCATCAAACAATACCGGTGGTATAACGCCGACTAAGATACCCACCACCAAAACACCCGGAGTATAATAGCGGCTAAAATCGTCAATAAAGCGGGCTGTAGGTGACTTACCAGCCTCGGCTTCTTCGACCAGATTCATGATCCGGGCAATCATGTTGTCTTCTGCGGTTTTATCGACCCGCAAACGGATCACCCCGTCCGTGTTGATCGCACCCGCATAAACTTGCGCACCAACTTCACGGCGCACTGGAATGCTCTCGCCAGTGATCGAACTTTCGTCCAGACTAGTTGAGCCTTGTACAATCACTCCGTCTGCGGGCACTCGCCCGCCGGGTTGAATTTCTACCACGTTGCCAACCACCAACGTATCTACCGCCACTTCGCTAACGCCTTCACCTTGGACCAAAAAGGCCATTTTGGGCGCGAGATCCGCCAATGCCTTGACACTTTTTCGTGCTTTTTCGGTGGCCATGCTTTCCAGCATTTCGCCCAAGGCAAACAAAAACACCACAACCGCAGCCTCTACGGATGCACCGATGACGATTGCACCCACCACGGCAAACGTCACCAATGTATCAATAGTAAATGAACTGCCGGACCGGGCCGAACTAAAGGCCTTTTTGGCCATCGGAACCAATGCAACCAGTGCAGCAATTGCATAACCGAGTTCATAAAGCTCGATGCTGAAACCGCTAATTTTTACAGCAGCATTTTTGGCCAGAATGTAAACCAAGGTGGCCAGAACCAGCATGACTCCAGTGAATAGAACCAGCTTGCCTTTTTTGGTGTAATACCAAGCTCTCAGCCCGCCTGTAGCGGCCCCACCATCGCCCTTGGCAAGTTTGTAGCCAAGTTTGTTGATGGTTTTCTCGATCGCCACTACATCAACGCCACCATCTTCGATATCAAGCCTGATTTTTCCAGTGTTAAAATTGACGCTGGCCGTATTTACGCCTGGCAGGGCACAAACTGCCTTTTCAATCGGCCCAACACAAGATGGGCAATCCACGCCCTCGACGCGCAGATTTATTTGCTTATTCATTTCCGCACTCCTTCAGATGGGGTGATGCGAAACTATGTTGCTGACATAGATACAGCCTGAATCATCCCGCCCGGTTTGGGCATTTTTGGTGATCAATGCGATGGCTTCTTCTAGCTGTTCAGGCTTGCACACCAATTCCAGTTTTACTTCAGTCAGCACCCGGGCACCAAACTCGGTGGAGTATTCTTGACCAGTAGAGTCGAGGAGCTTCAACACCTGTTTTACATCTACCAAGGTGAAGTGCCCAAATTTTGCCTTGCGAAGTGCCCGGACGACATCAGCCGCCCGGTTTCGGTGAATATATGCCTTTATCTCTTTCATGATTGCGCTTCCTTTTTTGCTAGTTGTTTGCGCTCAATGCGCGTTTCCATCCACTCGTAAATCACAGGCAGGATGAGCAGTGTCAGCAAGGTTGATGTAATTAAACCTCCAATTACGACAGCGGCCAACGGGCGCTGGGTTTCCGCACCAACGCCGCTGGACAGCAGCATGGGAACGAGGCCCAAAATGGCGACACTGGCGGTCATCATCACCGGACGCAGGCGCATTTCAGCGCCCTTTCGCACGGCCTCGGCAATACTGAGGCCTTTGTCGCGCAGCTCATTGATAAAGCTGACCAACACAATGCCGTTCAGCATAGCCACACCAAAGACGGCGATAAACCCGATGGCTGATGGCACCGAGAGATATTGGCCGCTAATAAACAAGGCAACCAAGCCGCCAATCGTGGCAAAAGGCACATTGGCGATAATCAGAGCAGCAAAGCGCAAGGAGTTAAAGGCCGTATACAGTAGCACAAAAATGAAAAAGATGGTCACTGGAACAATGACACCCAATTTCTTCATGGCCCGTTGCTGGTTCTCAAAGGCACCACCCCATTCGATCCAATATCCTGGTGGCATATCGATTTTTTGCGCAATCACGGTATTGGCTTCCTGCACAAAGCTGTCCACATCCCGCCCGCGCACATCCATCTGTATCACGGCATACCGTTGCAATTGCTCACGCCGGATAAAGGAATACCCCTCTGCCGTAGTAATGTTAGCGACCTGTTTAAGGGGCACAATTGCGCCCGTACCAGTACGCAGCGGAATGTTTTCAATGGCGGCAACAGAGGCTTTGGACGCGTCATTCAGCCTTGCTGTGATATCAAAGCGTTTAACGCCATCAATCAGGGTGCTGACCGGCTCGTTACCGATACCGGTGCGGACCAGCTCGAGCACGTCATCGGCATTCATGCCATAACGGGCCAACGCCTCACGATTCACAGTAATGCGTATCTGCGGCTTGCCGATATTGGCTTCCAGCGAGAGGTCAGCCACGCCCGGCACCTCGGCAATGGCGTTCTTAACCTGCTCACTCAAACGATCCAGCTCACCCAGATCTTCACCATAAAGCTTGGCCGCCAAGGTTGCCCGTACACCAGAGATCAATTCCTCAACCCGCATCTGGATCGGCTGGGTAAAGGCAATGACCGAGGTCGGTGCCACCACTTCCAGCTTTTCGCGCATTTCATCGGCCAAGTTCTCAAAAGAGCGCTTTTCCGGCCAGTCTTTTTGCGGCTTAAGGGCTGTGTAAATCTCCATATAATTGACGTCAGCCGTTTCACCTTTTTCGGCGCGGCCGATCATGGCAACAGTGGTTTCCACTTCGGGAAAAGCACTTAAGGCATTTTCAATATCCTTGGAGATTTTGATCGACTGATCTAGCGAGGTGGAGGGAATAGAAGTAACCCGCCACATGATGGAGCCTTCCTGAAGTTGCGGCATGAACTCTTTTCCCAAAAACGGGAACAGACCCAAAGATGCGATCAACAAAATCACCGCACTACCAACGACAACCGCTTTGCGACGTAAGCCAAAAGCTAACATGGGAAGATAGATTTTTTTGATCCAACGCACCAAAAAGGTGTCTTTTTCTTCCTTCGGCTTCAAAATTAATGAGGCCAGCACCGGAATAAGGGTCAGGGTCAGCAACATGGATCCAGCCATAGCAAAGCTGATATTGAAGGCCATTGGCTTGAACAATTTACCTTCCAGTCCGTCCAGCGTGAACAATGGCATAAACACAATAATGATAATGCCAATGGCAAAGCTGACTGGATTGGCCACTTCGCGCGCTGCAGTCAGAACCGCGGCGGTTCGATTAACCGGACCGTCGCCTTCGGATTTTCGTTCGGCCATGATGCGAAACGAGTTCTCGACCATCACCACCGCACCATCGACCATCATTCCGATCCCGATGGCAAGACCCGCCAGCGACATCAAATTGGCCGACAGGCCCATCAGATCCATAAAAATAAAGGCAATCAGCATGGCCAGAGGCAAGGCGGTGATGACCACCAGCGCCGAGCGCAATTCGCCCAAAAACAAAAAGAGCACAATGGCCACCAGAATGGAGCCTTCAATCAAGGCCCGCTCGGCGGTGCCAACGGCTTTTTCCACCAGCTCGGTACGGTCATAAATGGGTTTGATGACCATGCCTTCGGGCAAAGCGCTCTCTACAATGTCGAGCTTTTCCTTGACGTTATCGACCACCGCCTTGGCGTTTTCGCCAATACGCGACAAGGCCATGCCCAAGACGACCTCTTTGCCATCGCGTGTGACCGCGCCAAAGCGCAAAGCCGGTGCCTGAACAATATTGGCAACATCACGCAAATAAATGGGGGTGCCATGTGCAACCTTGACGACAATATCGCCTATATCATGCTCGTTTTTGACCAACCCTAAGCCGCGCACCAGATATTGCTCTGGTCCGCGATCAATATACTGACCGCCAACCTGGCGGTTATTGACTTGTAAAGCCTCCATAACGTCTTTGAAGCCAAGTTCATATTTGATCAGCATTAACGGATCAATTTGCACCTGAAACTGGCGTTCCTGACCACCCCAGGACATGATATCATCCACGCCGGGTGCCGTACGCAAGATCAGGCGGACATTCCAGTCCTGAACGGTGCGCAAATCCATATCGGTAATATCGGCGTTCAGCTTCTCATCGGCCCGTTCCAGAGTGTACCAGAACACTTGGCCCAGACCAGAGGTGTTAGGCCCCATTTCCGGCGTGCCATAACCTTCGGGAATGCGATCGGCAACCTCGGCCAGACGTTCCATCACCAGACGGCGGGCAAAGTAAATGTCCATACTGTCTTCAAAATAGACCGCCACATACGAGAGGCCAAACAGGCTGACCGAGCGGATTTCCTGCACGTCGGGCAGGCCCGCCATGCCCGATTCCACCGGGAAAGTCAGAAGTTGTTCCACATCTTCGGCGGCCAGTCCCGGGGATTCGGTGTAAATATTGACCTGCACCGGGGTCACATCGGGAAAGGCATCAATGGGTATGGTGGTTACAGCGCGCCAGCCCAAAAAGCCAACAACGCTAAATGCGATCAACACCAGTACTTTGTACTGGAGTGAAAATTCAACAAGTTTGTTTAACATATTCGCCCCCTAGTGCGCGTCGCCAATGGAAGATTTCAGAATCAAGGATTTGAGTAAGAAGACCTGGCTAGTGGCGACTTCATCGCCTGCTTTCAGCCCGCTTTTAATCTCGACCCAATCGCCCCTTGTGGCGCCGGTAAGCACCGGCTCTGGCATCAGAGTGTTATCTTTAAGGACGAACACATGATTGCCCCCATTCATCAGGGTTATGGCTTCTTGCGGCACGGCCAGCACGGGATCGGTTTTTCCAGCCTCGATAAAGGCGGTGACGAACTGTCCGGCGTGCAAGGCATCGTCAGTATTGGAAACTTCAATACGCGCGGTAAGCGTACGTGTAGTTTCATCAATGGCATGGTGTAATTGCAGTACCTTACCGGAAAATTGCTTGCCAGCACTGGTGAGAATACGTACCGGAGCGTCGGCGGCAATGACCGATGCATCATCTGCGGAAAGCCGGGCATCTACCCAGACAGTGCGCTCATCCGTAATTTCAAAAAGTACGCGGCCAGGATCAACAATTTCTCCAATGACAAAATCATCGCGCATAATCGTGCCATCCTGGTGGGCATAAAGCGTAAACGCCCCTGTGGCCTTGGAGGCATCACCCATGCTGACCAGCTTGTCAGCCGCAACTTTGGTCATGCCAAAGGCAAGAACCTTGGCGCGGGCTTGCTGAGCAGCAACTTGAGCCTCCACATAGCGGCGATCAGAAACCACCTTGCGGCCCAGTTTTTTAACCCGGTCCCATTCACGGGCGGTGACGATCAAATCGCCTTGTGCGCTGGCCATATCAACGCTGGAGAGCGTCACCAAAGGAGCATTGCTGGTCACTTCATCGCCAAGACGGGCATGACGGGTAATCACCTGCGCAGAAATACGCGGCGTGGCCTGACTGGTTTTATAAAGGTCAAGGCCAACCTCACCGGGGGCGCTGATCTCTTCGGCAAGGGCTATGCGCTCAATGCGTAAGGTCTCGACGCCGTTTTGACGGCGTTGGTTTTGGCTCATGCGGAGCAGGTTTTCGGCATGTTCTTCGCCATGGCCGTCTTCATTGGCCATGACGGGCGCAGGCTGCGCCAGAACAAGAGCCGCAATTACCGGCACGGTTTTCAGAAAAGTATTGGGAAAAGTCATTGGATGGCCTCCAGCCATGAATTTGCGGAATTGGATGCGCCCAGCCATTCGATCCAGGAGCGCCATAAGGCCTCCTTCAGATCGATGGCGGCGGCTTGCGCATCAAAGGTCTGGTTCAGTTGGATAAGGTAGGATACGGCATTCAACTCGCCGGCCTCCCAAAGGGTTTTCAAAAGGTCGCGCTGGGCGCTGAGATCGGCGGCACCATTGTCCCGCCAGCTCTGCCAGGCCGTTGAGGCAGCCAGAAAGCGCTCGGTCGTTGCATTCAGACGCGCCTCGACCCGTTGGCGTGTTTTGCGAACCTCAGCTTCGGCGCCAAGGGCGTCGGCACGCGCCGCAGTAACGCTTTCACTGAAATTATTGCGGATCTGCAAGGGGATGGCCAAGCGTACGCCAAAGAGCGTGGCATTGCCACCAAGGCCGTTGCTTTCCTGACCAAAACTGAGGCCCAGCGTCGGATCTGCTTTACGCATTTTATCGGCAAGCTGAATGCGGGAACGAAAACTGTCTGATTGCGCCAGCACCAGGCGCATTTCGGGCAAGGCGTTTATTTCACCCGACCAGCCTTGCAACAAGGCTCCGTCCGGTGTGCCAACAATAAGGGGCCAGACATCGCGTCCCATACCGCTTAAAGCGGCCAGACGTTCGCGGGCGCGAGACAGGTCATTTTTGGCCCGGCTTTGCTCGGCCAGAGCCTGAGAAAGCGCCAGTCGTGCGGTCAGAAGTTCGGATTCAGACAAATCGCCTGCGGTTTTGCGCGTTTGCGACAGGTCAAGAAAATTTCGCGCCAAACGAACACTAGAGGCCGCTAATTGCAGCTTCTCAAAGGCCCCCTGATGCGCCGAAAGGGCGTCCAGTACATCACTAAGCAGGGATTTTTGCACCAGTTCCAGCGCCGCTTTGGCCGCCATGACATCGGCGCGCCCTGTGGCAGCCCTTGCCTTGCGTTTGCCTGACCAGTCCAGGGTTTGCGATACACCAAAGGCCTTTGTGGTTGAATCGGCATTTTCATACCCCGCTTCAACTTCCGGGTTATAGAGCGCCCGACCTGCGCCCTGGGCGCGTGCTTTTGCTGCATCCAGCTCAGCCTGCGCCGCAGCAATGGCGGGGTGGGTGGCCAATATGGATCTTGAAAATTCTGCAATAAGCGGGCGGGAACTTTGGATCTCAGCTATTGCGGTACTTTGGGCGTGGGCAGCCGGTGCAATAGCGACCGCTGCACTAGCCCACAAGACAGCCAAGGCTGCCGTAGATTTATACTTCATTTTGATTACTCATCTGGGAATGCCATTCAAAAGGGGCATGTCATCATGACCAGACCGCGCGCAGACACAGATCGTCAGCATCCGGCGTTGGTCCTATGGATAAACAGGCGCACAGAGGGGCACCTGTATGCGTTTAGGCTGTGGGGGGGTGCAGAATATCGCTGGCGTGGTGCCCCGATGGGGGGCGAAACGGCAATGGGTCCCTGACCCGCGAAGTGACAGGCAAAGCCAGCGGGTTCGTATTCAGGGCCACATAATGGTGCACTATTTCGCAGGTTTCACACGGGTAGCCAAGGTTGGGAGCGGTGTCCCTCGATTTGTCTGTGGCATCGGTCAACATGACCAGCGCCTCATCACCCTGAGCCTCAAAGACGTGGTCGTCCGTGACAAACCCGTGCAGGGAAATGGCAATCAGGCAGATCACAAGAATGCGGGTGAGTAGGATTTGCATGACACCAAAAAAATTTCCGGATCACAGGGACGTGATTCGGTGCAAAAGCACAAAGTACGTGTACTATAATTCCTACAGTCCCTATAGGTTCAAGAAAAAAATGCAGGGCTTATAATTGTCGCTTGAAGGATATACCGACCGTCAGGGGCACAGGCGGGGTGCGGTGGACCTCCTGGCGGAAGCTGAACGGATTTCCGAAGGCAAAAGTATTGGCCTTTTCATTGAGGATATTACGGACATAGGCGCCAATTTTCCAGTGTGACGGGCTTTCCAGCGCCATGCGAAAATTCAGCATGTTGGTCGCCTGGGCATCGCGGTTGTCGGTGCGCGCAAAGGTCAGTTGAGAGCGGCCATTATGGGAAAAATCTGCGCTAAGTACCCAACGGCGCTCAATCCCTGCGGCCCAACTGTATTCTGCAAGTATGCCGCCGGCCAGGGTGGCAATACCGGGCAAATGGTCGTTGACCTGAGAGCCCAGAAATGGGTTTACAATCACCAAGTCCGGGTCATTAAAAGACAAATTGGCATCAAAGGTCAGGCCCTCGAAAGGCGAAAACAAGATGTCTACATCGACGCCCTGGCTTCGGGCATAACCGGCATTCAGAATGACACTAAAGCCATTTGGTAAAATCTGATCGGTCTGGATGTCATTCCATTTGAAGGTAAAGGCCGAAATATGCAACTGAACGCGCTCATCAAAGAGGGCGAATTTTCCACCAAGCTCATACATGGTCAGCTTGTCTGGTTCAAACGTTTGGTCATTTTCCTCATCAATATCACCGCTGCCATCTTCAAAAAAAACACTGTCCGGGCTATTCAGATTGATCCCGCCAACCCGAAATCCCTGTGCGCGCTGTGCATAAAGAAAAACGTTTTCATTGGCTTGCCAGCTAATCACCGCTTTGGGCGTAAAGCCGGTATCGCGGCTATTGCCATTACGCATAACGGCGGCGGTGCCAAGGGCACCACCAATGTCAGCCCGCGTCTGTTCGTCTGAATAAAACCAGCGCAGGCCGCCCGTCAGATCAATCTCGAAGGGCAGATGCCAGATCACTTCCCCAAAGGCCGCCAGTTCATTGGTGCGTTCATGACGCTTTTCACTAAAGGCAATATCGCCATTGCGGGCCCCGCCGGGTAGTACAGAGGCTGAGCCGGGAATGGTCAGTGTGGAAGAAAAGTTCTCTTTGCGCTGAGAAATAAGACCACCAACCAGCCAGTCTATGGGGCCACCAGAGCGCGACACCAGCCGGGTTTCATTGGTAATCATGTTGATTTTGCGCCCCTGGTCAAATGTACTGGGCGTTATGGGAAGCGCCGTTAGCACGGGAACACCAAGCGAGGCATCGATCTCATCACCAATAGAGCGATTGATAAAAGCGGTTGAGGATACAAATTCGCCCCAGCCAAAACGGCCCCTGATTTCACTATATGGATTGATATAGTCATCTTCATGCGGCTCGCGCACATAGTTTGCACGTTTGTAGGGGCCAAGTGAGTCGAGGGAATATTGTGTGTCACTTGCGATGACATCCTGAAAATTCAGGCCTGCATTAACACTCCAGCGATCATCAATATTCCATAAAATACGGGCACGCGTGCCAAACACATTGGTGGTGTTTACGTTTTTCAAGCCAAGCCGCACATCATCGATATAGCCGGCCGCATGATCCAGATAGCCGGTGACACGCAGGGCCAGCTTGCCCTTGACCAAAGGCATATTGATGGTGGAGCTGATGCGGCCATTTTGACCGCCATTGCGGGTTAGAGACGTATCAAGGTTTATGCTGGCCGTATATTTTTCCGTGTCCGGGTTATTGGTAATAACCCGGTAAAGCCCGCCGAGCGACCCTGCGCCATAAAGAGTGCCTTGTGGCCCGCGTAGCACTTCAACATGATCCACATCATCCAGCTGCAGATAGGGGTCCGGCTCATTATAATTGAGGCGGATATTATCAAGATAGGCCCCGATTGTGGCCTGTTGTCGCCCAGTAAAGCTGCCGTCCGAAATACCGCGAATGAAGATTTTATTACGGCTGGGGCCAAGATTGGTTGATGACATACCGGCCGTATGCAAAGCCAGCGCGTTGGTATCTGTAATCTGCAGGGTTTCCAGCTGCGCACTGTCCGTAATGCTGAGGCTCATGGGCAGACGCGCCGCCACACCGGCACGTTTGGTGGCATGCACAATGATAATGTCTTTGGTGATGGGCGCTACGGTGCTTTGCAAGTCCAGTGTGGGCCTGGACGAATTCTTCACGGGCGGGGGTGCCAGGATAATTCGATAGGCTCCGGTCCCAAGTTTCTGAAAAGAATAATCTGTATTTTCAAGAATAGCCCGCAGGGCGTTGTCCAGCGTATATAGCCCCAAAATGGCCGGACGTTTGGTGCGCTTTAGATCAAATGTCGAAAAGTTCACAGAAATTTGCGTTTGCCTTGCAAGCCGAGTGAGAGCGCGGTCCAGACTGAGCGGCGGTAAATCAATAATATAAGTTTTGGAAGCCTGTGCGTAACTAGCCGGGGCAAAGCACACAAAGGCGGCGGCTGTTAAAGAACAGACAGATTTAAAAAGGGAGTGACAAGCCATAGACGTTATATAACAGTAATGCGTTTATTCGCTATGAACCCTATCATCCTGATGCAAGGTTATTCCTGTATCAGTTTTGGCGACCGTTAAAGATAACAGCGCCGTTAGATCACGTAAAGCGCGATCCTGATCTGTGATTTGCAATATACCTGAAAAATGCAGGCTAGCCATGTCCGTTTGCGCCAAGCTTAGCGGGGTCGAGAAATAGCGGTTCAGTTCCGATACAACATGACCAAGATCATTATTTTTAAACACCAGATAGCCCTGTTTCCACGTTGTGACCTGTGTTGAATCAAAGGGTTGCACTGTAATTTCTGCACTGTTTGAAAAATGTATCGCCTGTTGTCCTTCTATAAGGCGCACCGCCGGTTTTTTATTTTTCGCACCGCCATTAGCTTGCGCCATAGGTTCAACTTCAACAATGCCGTCTGTGACAGATACCAATGTGCTTTCTGCATTAAGACGGACGTCAAAGCGGGTGCCAATGTCCGTAATGCGCAGAGAATTGGCGGCCACGGTAAAAGAACGCGCCTTTTCGTGACTGACATCAAAATAGGCTTCGCCTTTTTGCAGATCAATGCGCCGTGAGGTCTTGTCCATGATCACAGAAATAGACGTATCTGTATTCAGGGTGACGGTACTACCATCGGCTAGGGTGATTATGCGCTGTTCGCCAACCGCTGTGGCATAAATTGTTGGGTCCATGGCATCATTTTGTGCCATATAGACAGGGGCGACCAACAGCATCAGTGTCGCGGCAATGGCGGCCCCAAAGCCGCCACCAAATGCCCAGGGCTTGGCGGCCACAGCTTTGCGCAGGCGATCCATGGGGAAGGCAACTACATTGCCTTGTTGTACGTTTTCATTGCTCGTCTCGATGTGGAGAGCAGAGGGCAAGTCATCAGCGTCATCCCAGGCCAGAGCCACAACGTCATAAGCGTCATTGTGTGCCGGCTTGGCTTCCAGCCAACTGGTAAAATCCAGCCAGTCTGCTTCGGTGGCATCGCCGCCGTGCAGCCGCACATGCCAGTGCAGGGCTTTTTCTTCCAGTGCGCGCTGGGCGCTGTTATGCGACTTGTTTTCCATAATCTCTTTTCTATTGCCTCACAGGGTTGACGTCACCGTGTAAAAATAACCTCCACTTTTTCTTCAAAAAAAATGCATTCTTTTTTTGCTACTTATATTTAGGGGCCTGCTTCACGCAAAATTTGTGTCAATTCACGCATGGCGCGGATGATATGTTTTTCCACCGTGCTAACGGAAATACCAAGCACCGCCGCCACTTCCTTGTGGGACATCCCCTGCATGCGGTGAAGTTGAAATGCCTTTTTGGCCTTGGGAGGCAGTGTGTCGATGGCGTCACGAACCTTAGCAATGCGTTCCGCCCGGATCAGCCTGGTTTCCCCATCATCCTCGGCACTGGTGGCAAAGCCGCCAACCGTTTCTGTACTTTCGTCCGTCCATTTTTCATCGCGGCGTACGCGGCGTTGACGCTGGCGAATGTGATCCAGAGACAGACGACCTGCCATTGTAAAGAGGTAACTGACCGGATTGTCGATTTTTTCGGTGATGTTGGCCTTGCTGAGCTTGACCCACAATTCCTGCACCAAATCCTCTGCTATGGCATCATCACGCAAACGGGCAGCCAGAAACCGGCATAGATTGGCACGCTGTGCCATATAAGTCGTTTTGAGATTGTCACTCAACATTGGGCGAGTATGAGCAATTATAAGGTCCTTCGCAATGAAGGAATACGCCATAACTTATCTTTATCAGCGGATTAAAATCCGTGCAGGTTTCTAATCGTAATTGTCTATAAGTTATAGACAATTGCTTGAATTATTGATTTAATCTCACACCACATAAATCACTTTATATCAAGAAACCTCACAGAGACTGGAGGTTATTGCCCCACCATGACGTCAATGCACTGAACGGCTTGGTGCCGAAACGCGAATAAATGGAGAGTATTATGATTTCACGCAAAGTTTTACTGTTAAGCGCAGCTTCCCTGTCCGTAATGGGTGCAGCTACTTCGGCACTTGCTGGTCCCGCATTGCAAGCTGCGGTCTTGCCTTCTAGCCGCTCAACGTCAATCAACAGGCCGGTAACGATTTTTGCCAGCATGATCAATAGTGGTGACAGCATTGCCCGCTCATGCAGTATTAGCCTGCGCAAGGCCGGTCAGCCCATTAATATTTCTTATCGGGCAATGGAAGCTGATAATGCGACAGCAGCGGCTGCTACAGATACTCCTGTTGATATTGCGCCCGGCGCTGCCCAGGCTTTTGTCTTATCCTTTACCGCAAGTGCGCCAGTTCCTGCTGGTACACTGCGCCTGACCTATGCCTGTTCCGATGATGCAGGTGCTAAAGTAGAAGCCCCCGTGGTTGATGGCGTTAACGCCCTTTCCTTTTCTGCTTCTGCAACACCTTCCCCAGACGTGGTGACGAATGCCCAATCCCGATCTGTTGATGGTTATGTCCGTATCCTAACCTCGGGTGGCGCAGAGGCCATGGCAATTTCAGCTGTGAATATTGGTGCAGGCACGAATGGTAAGGCCGAAGAAGCAGACCTTATTGCCATGCCAGATACCGGCAATGTTGCCCTTCCGGCCAGCTTGTTTGTTTGCGAAACCGAACCGACGACGGGGGCATGCTTGTCCGATCCAGCCCCCTTTATCCACACCAAGGTTGGCGCTACACTAAAAACCTATACGGTATTTGCCAATGCGGATCCAGAAGCTGGCATCCCGGAATTTCCAGACCTTTCCCGCGTATATTTGCGGTTTTACGAAGAATCCGCCCCTCTAAGTGATGAGCGCGGCGAAGGCCGTGGTGCTACTGGCATGGCGTTAACAGCACCTGCGCCTGCTAGTTCTGACGGCCAAACGTCTTCATTACCCGAAGGGATTTGGGAAGCACGTTTTAACAGCACCAATGGCGGTTATAACGAAGGCTTGCTGTTTATCTCTGCCGCCGGTGCCCTGAATGCCATCATCTATAGCGATGGCAATGGCAATCATGATGGTGGTGGCGAAGGCGACAACAATAATGCCGGTAACAATAACAATGGTGATGCCAGCGGCGATAATGGCAGCTCAGACAACCATAACGGCAATGGTGATAGCAACAATGACGGCAATGACAGTAACGACGACAATGGTTCCGGTGACAACGGAAATGGTTCCGGCGATAATGGGGATGGTTCTGGTGACAACGGCAACGGTTCCGGCGATAACGATGGAGACGGAGACGGCTCTGGCGACAACGATGGCGATGGAGACGGCAACGGCTCTGGTGACAACGGCAACGGTTCCGGCGATAACGATGGAGACGGAGACGGCTCTGGCGACAACGATGGCGATGGAGACGGCAACGGCTCTGGCGATAACGGGAACGGTTCCGGCGATAACGATGGCGATGGAGACGGTAACGGCTCTGGCGACAACGACAATGATGATGATGGCAATAATTCAGAAAACCGGGCTGCCTCGGCTACGCTGTTTGCGGGAACGATCAGCACCGATGGTTCCGGCGGTTGGACTGCCAACGCAAAGGTTCTTGACCTTTCCAACACGGTTGGCGGCGTTGCTTACCAACTTGGTGGGAACTGGGATGCAAAAAGCTCTCTGACGGGTACGTATGTCCCTTCCACTGGATCCACGACGGCCTCTATCGGAACTGGCTCTCTGCGGGCAGCCTTCTCCAGAGATTATGACCGCTCTACCGTTATTGCCGACCTTGGTGGGAGCTTCGACTTCTACGATGGGAATACAGACATTGGTGACTTGACGGTTTCCAGCGCCGGCACTTTCAGCGGAACGTATGCATTCCCTGGCTCTGCGCAGGTATGTAATGTTTCCGGTGACTTTACCTCTTCCGGCGCCAGTGCAAACCTCTACTCAGTGACAGTTTCACTGCAAAACTGTGCCTCTGCTGGCAGCTATAGCGGCCAAGCTACGCTGCGGGTTGAAGATGATAACCGTAGCTCCACTGTTAACCCGATCCAGGGCATGGCGATGACCGCTGATAGTAATCGTGGCATGGTATTAGACCTCTTCCCTAAAGGTCACGTGCGCAGTAACGACCGGTAAAGCCTGCCCCGTTTAACCGGCCAAAGCTCGCGGTGGAATTAAGTGTTCCACCGCGAGTTTTTTTATGCTCTTGATTTTTTTTGAGGGATATTTATCCTTGGAACGTAGTAAAAATATAGGAGCATTATATGATCACCATAATTATGCGCAATGCCGTTTTAGGTGCAGGTATTCTTGCCTTAAGCGCCTGTGCCACATCTCAGGTAAAGCCCACGGCTTCCGCCCCGGCAGACACCCAGACCAAAACCATGCCGCAAAGCGGACATAACAATGACATGGCGCAAAAATGCAAAGCCATGATGGCCAAAATGCATGAAAAAATGAAGTCCGGCGACATGGACATGGCGGCCATGAAGGAAAAAATGAAATCTGGAGACGGCATGAGTGACCAGCAAAAGACTTGCCACAAAATGATGCACAACAAAATGCACAAGGCAAACACTGGCTCTCATAACAAACACAAAGCCATGATGCCTGAGCATTCAGACAAGATGAAAGCCATGCCACAAGAGTGCAAAGCCATGATGGCCAAAATGCATGAAAAAATGAAGTCCGGCGACATGGACATGGCGGCCATGAAAGAAAAAATGAAATCTGGAGACGGCATGAGTGATCAGCAAAAGACTTGCCACAAAATGATGCACAACAAAATGCACAAGACCAAACATGATACTCCAGCCAAGGCAGATGCGCAGAGCGAGCAGCACGCACATTAAGCTGACCATGTGACAGGGCTTAAACGTCGTGCGCATCTTAACGTACGTAAATACGCTCTCTGTGCATTCAGGCTGCAAGCTGTGCCATCCCCCGGCGGGTTTGCAGCCACTTTTTTAAGGGATGAATAAATGCAACACGATCACAATAAGCATACCGGACACAACCATGCCCATCATGGTGAAGCAAAGGAAGAGCATGCCTGCCATCACGATCATGATCATGCACCAAAACCTACAGGGCCGGTGGATAAAAATGCTATTTACACTTGTCCCATGCACCCTGAAATTGAACAAGTCGGACCAGGAAACTGCCCAATATGTGGCATGGCGCTGGAACCCAAGGGGGTTCCTACTGGTGATGAAGGCCCTAACCCGGAACTGATTGATTTTACCCGCCGGTTTTGGATTGGCCTGATCCTGACGCTGCCTTTGCTGGTGCTGGCCATGGGTCCACTGGTTGGCATGCCTCTCGAAAATTGGATCCCTGCACGCCTGTCTGGAATTATCGAACTGGTTCTGGCAACGCCAGTGGTTTTGTGGTCAGGCTGGCCATTTTTTGTCCGCGGCTGGCAGTCGGTCGTCAACAAAAGCCCCAATATGTTCACCCTGATCGCCATGGGTACCGGGGCCGCCTTTATTTACAGCTTTATTGCGACCATTTCGCCAACAATTTTTCCCGACGCCTTTCGGGCCGAAGATGGCAGCGTTGCCGTCTATTTCGAGGCCGCTGCCGTTATCATTGTTCTGGTTCTTCTCGGGCAGGTTCTGGAGCTGCGGGCGCGCGAGCGCACTGGTGGTGCCATACGGGCGCTTCTGGATCTGGCCCCCAAAACTGCCCGCATTGTTCGTGAAGACGGTACCGAAGAAGATATACCACTGGAAGACGTACAAGCCGGTGATCACTTACGCATTCGTCCGGGCGATAAAGTTCCGGTGGATGGCGAAGTTGTTGAGGGCAAAAGCCACATTGATGAATCCCTTCTAACCGGCGAGCCTTTGCCAGTTGAAAAAGAGCCCGGTGATCTGGTCACTGGCGGTACCATCAATGGCAATGGCACTCTTGTGTTTAAGGCCACTCGGGTCGGGGCCGACACGATGCTGGCGCAGATCGTCACCATGGTAGCCGAGGCCCAGCGTTCGCGTGCCCCTATTCAGAAACTGGCAGATTCCGTATCGGGAATTTTTGTGCCCGCCGTGGTGCTCAGCGCCGTCATTGCCTTTGTTGCCTGGTCCTTTTTGGGGCCAAATCCGCCTATGGCCTATGGTCTGATTGCCGCCGTATCGGTTTTGATTATTGCCTGCCCCTGTGCGCTGGGCCTGGCGACACCGATCTCGATCATGGTGTCCACCGGGCGCGGGGCACAGGCCGGTGTGTTAATCAAGAACGCCGAAGCTCTGGAACGCTTTGCCAAGGTTGATATTCTGGTTGTCGATAAAACCGGCACCCTCACCGAGGGGCGCCCGGTTCTGACCGACATCATACCATTGGGCGGCCACGATAAGAATGACATCTTAAGCTATGCAGCGGCACTGGAACAAGGCAGCGCCCACCCTCTGGCCGAAGCCATCGTCAAGGCGGCCAAGGCGAAGACCTTGCCACTTTCCCCGGTTGAGCAATTCCATTCCCATTCAGGGATGGGCGTCACAGGCGAAAGTGCAGGGCATATTCTGGCGCTCGGCAATGCCAAACTTATGCAAAACCTTGACATTGACCTTAAGGGCCATGCGGACGAGGCGGATGCCTTGCGCGCAAAGGGCGCAACGGTCATGTTTTTGGCCATTGATGGAGGGCCGGCAGCCTTGATGGTGGTTACAGACCCGATCAAGGAAAATACGCAAGAAGCCATCGACGCTCTACATAAGGAAGGCCTGATGATTATTATGGCCACCGGCGATCATATAAGCACCGCGAGGGCCGTTGCCGATCAATTGGGTATTGATGAGGTTCGCGCCGGGGTCATGCCCGAGGGCAAGGCTGAGCTGGTTAAGGCCTTGCAGGCCAAGGGGCACAAGGTAGCCATGGCTGGTGATGGGGTAAACGATTCCCCCGCACTGGCTCAGGCCGATGTGGGCATTGCCATGGGCACCGGGGCTGATGTGGCAGTGGAAAGCGCCGGCGTAACGCTCTTGCGCGGTGATTTGCGCGGTATTGTGCGCGCAAGAAGACTGGCCGAAGCGACCATGAAGAATATTCGCCAGAACCTGTTTTTTGCTTTTGCCTATAATGCCCTTGGGGTGCCGATTGCTGCCGGTGTTCTGTATCCGGTGTTTGGTGTTTTGCTTTCCCCGATGATTGCCGCTGCGGCCATGAGTTTCAGCTCATTCTCCGTTATTTCCAATGCTTTACGCCTGCGCCGAGTTAAGCTTTAGGAGGCGGATATCGTGCCTGCCGCTCAGGAGAATACGTTTACGCCCGCCTTGGGAAAGCATTGGCTTACGCCATTTTATGACCTGTCTATTGCATTAACGACGCGCGAGCAGACTTGGCGAAAAGCATTGGTCCAACTGATCAGTCCGAAGCCATCCGAGATTATTCTCGATATTGGCTGCGGTACAGCGAGCCTGGATATTGCCATTG
Source organism: Robiginitomaculum sp. (assembly GCA_002733495.1). GTDB lineage: Bacteria > Pseudomonadota > Alphaproteobacteria > Caulobacterales > Maricaulaceae > Robiginitomaculum_B. The sequence goes on along the minus strand of NVVV01000002.1, from coordinate 67,536 downwards.
CCAGAATTGCACCAGGCGTGCGGATAACCGGCATTGATCCTGATCCGGCCATTCTATCCATTGCGCGGCATAAAGTGGCAAAGGCAGGCGTTAATATTGCCTTCGTACAAGACTATGGCGATGCCCTTGGCAGGCATTTTGAAATAAACACCGTCGACAAGGTCTTCAGCGGCCTGATGCTGCACCATGTCACGGTGCAAACCAAGCGCGCTATTTTTCAAGCGGCCTTTGATGTTCTTAAACCCGGTGGCAGTTTGTATATCGCTGATTTTGGTGAACAAAAAACACCACTTTCCAGAACACTTTTCAAGACAATCCAGCGTCTGGATGGCTTTGAGACGACACAGCCAAATGCCGAAGGTGTTTTGCCAAAACTGATGGAGGCTTCGGGTTTTCAAAACGTTGCGGAAAAACAGGTTATCATGACCCCTGTTGGCAGTATTTCCCTTTATTATGCTGAAAAGCCCATGGATGAGGCACAAATTCGTGATCTTGACTATACCAACTGATTACAGATCAGAGTTAGCAATCATTTTCAGGTGTCGGCGCGCCCGATAGACACGCAATTCCACAGCCTTGGGACTGAGGTTAAGAATTTGCCCGGCATCCTTATGTGACTTCTCTTCCAGAACACACAAGATAAAGGCCGTCTTCACACCTTTTGGCAGGTGCGCTATTTCTGCTCTCAGCCGCTCTACACCCGTGCGCGACTGGCTGAGGGTTTCCGGGTTATAAAGGGCATCACTGCCAGCCACAGTGTTTTCAATACCAGGGGTCAGGCGTTGCAAGAAGGCGCGGGTTTTTCGTTTGCGCCCGATGTCACGGCACTTGTTCAGGGTGATCTGAAACAGCCAGGTGGACAGTCGGTATTGAGGTTTATAGCGGTGCAGATTGTTATAGGCCGCCACAAAGGCGTCCTGAACGGCATCTTCGGCATCATCGGAATCATCCAGATGGCGCAAGGCAAAGCGAAACAAATTATCCTTGTAGCGACGCATGATCGTCGTAAAGGCTTGGTCATTACCGGCCAGAGCACTGGCTATCAAATCCTTGTCGACTTGATCATCAAAGGCTTGATTATTCGGTGATGTCATGGAGTGATCGCAACACAATATCATCGAACTTTTGCGCTTGCACATGTGAAAGAATGGCTCGCATAGCAAAAATATGACGCAGAGTTTCAGTTTGAAAGGCCCCAAGAACTTTCAGATACTCCTGTTCGGCCAGCACCACTTCGGGCGATAGCGTATGATGGGCCTTGATCGCTGCGGCCAATTCAAAATTAGCGGCCTTCAGGTCCTTAATATATTGTTTCTGACTGGAAGCGTATCGCCCTTCAAGAGCATGTAAGGCGGTTTTTTGCGACGCGTTCAAAATAAATTCGTGATGAATTCTCTCATGCAGGTTAACCGTATTCGATCCGCCATCTGACAGGCTGTTCAGACCCACCCAAATGCCTGCCAAGCCAGCAAGAAAGCTCAAGGCAACAGCAATTAAGGTGTTACGCCAATGGTATCTGGCCATAACTATTTCACCAATTGCATGACGCTGTAGGCGGGCACGGGGGCGAAGGCCGAAACTTCATCGTAGCTGGTCATGGCCCGGGCGCCAACGGCACCGCCCAGGGCGAGGGTAAAGACAATAGGTAACGCCTGAAGCGCCTGCATGACAAAAAACAACGTGGAACGAGGTCGTGGACTAGCACCCAAAGTTTGCCAGACCCTAGTTTCCAAGCCAATTGGAGCCAAAGCAGGCTTATCCTTAATGCGCAAGGCATTGATCAGGGAATTAAATTTTTCAGTCATGCAACGCTCCTTCAGGATGTATGCAAATGGATAATCTTCCAAATACCATCTTGCCGTTTCAATATTGCCGTACCCCGTCCGGTCCGGCTTTTGTCTTCTCCCTTATAGGTATATTCCATTTTAATTGAGAAAGTTGAAAAAGCCAAATCACCTTCGCTTTGTGTTGTAATGTCCTGATATTGATAGGTATGGAATTTCAAGTCGGTATTGGCAAATTCCGGGGCCAGATGGTGATCACGATAGTCTGCCCAGCCAACATTTGCGCCTGAGCCTTCAAAGACGGTGAACGCATTACCTTCGCTGGCTACGGCCTTTCCCATGGCTGCCACATCCTCATCCGCTATAGCCTTGGCATAGGCTTGCAGGACCAGCGTTGGGCCATCCGCAGCCTTTTCTTCATGGGCCATATGCTGTCCATTTTGAGGGTCGGCCATCGCCACACCTGCCAGAACAAGAGCCGCAGCGCCGGTTATGCTTATCAGTATCGTTTTCATTTTTTCTTCTTTCCTGTTGGTAAAGTGTGGTTCAGCCCATCATGCCGGGTAAAAGGTGTTTCATGCCGCCATGGGCCAGGGCACCGCCTAAAAATCCGTTTATTGCTACAAAAGCGGCCATAACAAAAAGCGTAATGCTGAAGGCTAGGCGCAGTGCCGGTGAAGCCGATGGCTTACGCGCGGCCTCCATTAACAAGGCCGTTGCCAGACCGCCTAACAAAATTGTTGTGCCAATCCAGCGGTGATTCATCATAACAGCGGATTCCTGCGCCGGTGCCGGTCCGGCATGGGCCCAGCCCAAAAGGCCTGCTCCCAGTGCGCCAAAGGCAGCCAGCCACACACTAAAACGTACAATGTCTGAATAATATTCTTTTTTACGGGTTAATAGCAAGGCTTGCGCGAGTGCAGCGCTTAGAAAAAGCGCAATGGGAAAGTGAACGGCCAGGGCATGGAACTTGCCAAGATAAGCTAAAAGTTTTTCAAAAGGCGTACTCGCTCCATTGCTCCCCCAGTGTGAATTCCCCTCTTTTTCCTCTTTGCCGCCAGTTGCCTCATCATGGGTCGCTTGCGTGGTGTCATGCCCTTGTTTGCTAGCCGCCTGCGCATCGCTCTGTGTTTGCGCTGGCTGGGCAAAGGTTATGCTAGCAAAGGCAAAGAAGGCTAGCGCCATATAAAGAAAGAGCTTATTCATGAAACGTCCTTGTTTTTCTGTTCGCATACAGCGTCTTCTGCAATACGCGTTCAATGGGGTAACCCCTCATAATTTTTTGTTTTAAATGCGTTTTCACTTCGCTTTGCTCAAAGCCTTCATGGCCTTGTCACCAAAAGCAAAAGCCCTTCTAAAACGTGCGTCCGAATTTAAAGAAAAACTGGGTGGTTCCACCGCTGCCATAGGCTCCACCCAAAAAGAGCGGTCCTAAGGGCGTATCAGCCCCGATATAGAGCGAGCCAGCATAGGCATTGGCCCGCTGGTTAATCTCAAAAAAGCTGAGCGGCAGGCGACTAAACTCGCCAATCGCCCCCACATAAATGGGCAAGTCAATCAGTTTCCCGGTATCGGTCAACCTGCGAAAAACCTCCACCGAGCCATAAACAAAAGAGTTTACCGGCAAGGAACGATCAGAAAATGCGGCCATTTGGCGAAAGCCGCCAAGCTGGAAAATCTCAAGCGAGGCATCCACCCCGCCTTTATTGGAAATTTCGCCATAACGACCATTCAGCAGAACACCAAATTCAGGGAATTCAAACGCCGTCAAAAAAGAAATATCCAGCTTGTCGGTGGTTTCGGCCTTCTTGCTTGCCAAATCATAAGTGCGCTTGGCCCGCATACGCAGTCTTTGTCCCGATGTTGGCCAATCATTGCGGTCCAGCGTGTCGGTGGCAAAATAGAGGCCTATATTGGCACGATCCGCACTATTGGCCTGAAAGTCATCAAAAATACTGACAATCTCGGTCAGGCGCGTGGTGTCTATACCGCCTTCAAGCGCCACAACGCCCCATTTGCCAATCTCACGGCCAATACGGCCCCGAGCACCGATTTTACGCGCTCGAAAATCGCCGACCCTTAAGCTCAGAATGTTAATTTTACGCTGTTCCCAGCGCATAAAAATTTCGGGCTGGATAAAAAAACGCCCAGCAGCGCCTAAGGGTTGATACAACTCAGCACTCAAGCCGATATTGGTGCCAAATTCTCCCGACAGACTGAAGTCTCCGCCATATTGGCTCAAAGGCCGATGGGTGACACGTGCCAGAATAGAATAGCTGGAACTGCCCTCAAAATCATTGGCGGCATTCAGGCCGACCTGCAACAGGTTTTTGCCCAGCTTGTTTTCATCCACCGTCAGCACCGTTGCCCCGTTGGAATAGCCAAGGTCAACTTCACCAAAGCCGCCAAAAGAGGCCAGATCGCGCAATCGTCGCTTTTGGATAACGGGATTTTCGGTGTGGCTTTGGCCTTGTAAATACCGGCTGCGGATCAGGCTATCCTTCATGCCGGTATTGTTTACAATCTTAAGTTCTGTGGCCTCCATTGCCGGTTTTGCGCGCATGATATGGCGCTCTGCCGGGGCGGCTTTGGCCTTGATGGCCAAAAGGGCCTCCTTAAAGCCTTCTGCAACTTCGCGCCCGGCGGCAATCCCTTCTGCGGAACGTTCATAGGCCGCAGTGCCAATATTGATGCTGTTGGGCCGGATCAGAAGGTCTTGTTCAGTTAGCAGAGATAATTCATGCTGTACCCCGCGCCAGACAATAATGGTGGTAATTTGCAGTGCTGTGCCGGCAACCGAAATATCAGACTGGGGGCGCGGCGGCGGGTTGGAAACATCCACCGCGATAATAATGTCCGCCCCCATTTTTTTTGCCACTTCAATGGGTAAATTGGTGGCTATACCGCCATCCACATAATACTCACCATCAATTTGCCGCGGTGCAAACGCACCGGGCACGGCCATGCTGGCCAATATGCTTTCCACCAGATCACCTTTGGAAAAGGCCTTGGCCTTGCCCGTGTGCAGATTGGTCGCCACGGCCCGAAAAGGAATTTCCAGCGCATCAAAGTCTGCATCTTTGGGAATGTTAGAAAGAATTTCGCGATAAAACAGCTTCAGCCCGCTCATCGAGGACAGGCCGCCCGGCAGCTTCACACCGTTTTTACTGATACTGGCCACATTACCGGAAAAATATGTCTCTTCGCGCTCTTTTTCGATAAAGGATTTATCGCGCCTGGGCGCATTGCCGCGAAAAATGGCACCCCAATTATTGGCCGTCATGATATTGCCAATTTCATCAGCCGAATACCCGGCGGCGTAAAAGGCCCCGACAACCGCCCCCATGCTGGTGCCGGTGATGCAATGCACCGGAATATCCAGCTCGTCGAGGATTTGCAAAACGCCGACTTGGGTGCTGGCCTTAGCCCCGCCACCACTAAGCACAAGGCCGACGTCCAGACCGTCCTCATCATCAAAGTCACAGGCAGCCCTGGCCATGGGCGCAAAGATGAGCGCAAGGCAAAGGAATGCGGCAAGGCGTATAAAAAGTTTCACGAGTGTCCCCCCGGACTCTTGTTAATGTTACGTATTTCATCCCATGGCAGTCATAAAACATTTTTCAGGCAAAGGGGATGAAAACCTGCATTTTGCCCGGTTTTTTTACAGGTCAGACATTTGCTTTTATGGGCTGGCTTATGAGGTCAGCAGCATTTGAATCTTGCAGCGTAAAATGGGTAGAATGTCCTCTTCAAACCACGGGTTTTTCTTGAACCAGCGCATATTGCGCGGGCTCGGATGAGGCAAGGGCAATAGTGCCGGCCAGAATGTAGGCCAGTTTCTAACCGTTTCGGTCAGGGTTTTGCCCCGTTTGGCACCCAGATGCCATTTTAATGCATATTGGCCGATCACCAGCGTGGTTTCGATATAGGGCAGCGTTCTAAGAATTTGCGTGCGCCAGGCCGGTTCGCATTCTGGCCGGGGTGGCAAATCCCCGGATTTTCCTGTGCCTGGATAACAAAAGCCCATGGGCAGGATGGCAATCTTTTCCGGGTCATAAAATACGTCCTGGTCGATGCCCATCCAGCGACGCAACCTCTCTCCTGAGGGGTCATCAAAGGGGCGGCCTTTGAGGTGCGTTTTACGTCCTGGGGCCTGACCGGCAATCAGAATTTTCGCCTTGGGATTAATTTGCAAAAGGGGCCTCGGCCCAAGAGGAAGGTCCTGGCAAAGCGTACAGGCCTGCACGCGACCAATTAGGCTTTTCCTTGTACTCATTGGTTTTTATTTTCCCGCATCTAAACGCTGTAACGGGCATAACACCGATACCCCAATCATCCAATTCCATCTCAGGAATAGCTCCCAATCTAGTGGCTTCTCCTTTTCTATAAATCGCAGGGGCATGGCCTAAAAGGCGTAAGGTGCTTGTCCCCATGGCACAGTGCCAGCGGACTTTTATCGCAACCCTGGCGTGAAAAATGCCTAACCACCTTGACTCAGCGCGCCTGACCACCAAAGATGATAACCAGATGAGGCGCTTGGCGCTTCGTTCGGCGTTTTCGGGGAGGAAACGCCCCTCATTGACCGACCTAAAAAGGGCTGGGGCTATATGCACCAGCCCTCTTTTTTTGTCTCATAACGGGCACTGAAAACTGTAGGTGGAATCTCGATTCCTTGGGGGGATACCGGGGCATTTATACACCCCTAAGACTGAACTATGTTTAATGGGCATGTTTTCAGCATACCGGCTCTGAACATCCGAGCACTCAAAATTACAAATTCAGAAAAACATGTTGCGAATGAAAATCATTCTCATTATAGTGCGTCACGATCAAAAGGAAAACCCCATGCAAAACACACACAGACTTTGCGCGATGACTGTCGCGCCGGAACATGTCGAAATGACCTTGGACACACGGACTCAGGCCGCTGAAGAGGCCGTTCTTGACTGGCTGGAGGGCCAGGCAAATGTCACACGGCTCTGGATTGAAATACTGGTTGCCCGAAACGGCAGGCTCGATATGATCCAGAAGCTTACGCGCCACGCCCAGTTTCTGGATAACGCCATTCTGGTCAAGTGATCGTGAACACTGGGCTATTCACTCATACGTCAATCCGGGCTAGGCTAAGGTATGCGCATTGCTCTCAGCTTTATCGGGATTTTGTTTCTTTTCTCGGCCTGCGCCGTAACACCTGATGTCAGCCCGGCATCCGCGCCGCGCGGGGCGTATAGGCTGGACCCAAAGCATGCCAGCCTGATCCTGCGTCTGTCGCATGGTTCTGGCCTGTCTCAGTTTACCGCTCGTTTTGACAACTTTGATGCCGCCCTGGATTTTGACCCCATGGCCCCGGAAAAAAGCCGCCTCAGCGTGGTAATAGAAACGTCTTCGATCAATACTGGCATGGCAGGTTTTGATCAAAAACTGGTCGGTACGAAAAACCTTCTGGATGGCAAAGCCCACCCGAAAATCCTGTTTACGTCTACCGATATTGCCTTGACCGGGCCACAGGATGCAGAGGTGAAGGGCGTGCTGACCTTGCGCGGCGTCACACAGCCCATTACGCTGAATGTGCATTTTAATGGCCAGGCGCGCGATCCGCTGCGACGGGTGCAAGTTTTAGGGTTCTCAGCAAAAGCCGAATTTTCCCGTTCCGCTTTTGGGGCCGATGCTTGGTCAAATTTTGGCGTAGGCGACAGAGTTTCCGTTCACATCGAAGCCGAATTTCTGAAAACCTGATTTCTCATTTCCCTTAGGAGTAAACTAATGAAAGCACTACTACTGGCCGCCGGCCTAGCCTTGAGTTCTACCGCCCTTGCCCTGCCTGCTCATGCCGAGACAACCGCCTTGCCCTCGGCCTTATCTGGCCATTACCAGATGGACAAAACCCATGCCAGCCTGACCTGGAAAATACAGCATCTGGGGCTGGCCTATTACACGGCGCGCTTTACTGATCTTGATATTGATCTGACTTTTGATGCCGCCAACCCGGAAAAAAGTACGGTCAGCGCCACCATTAACCCGGCCCAAGTGCGCACCGATTATCCCTATCCAGAAAAAGAAGATTTTGACACTATTCTGGCCACAGATGCCAAATGGTTTAACAGCACCGCCTTTCCTAAAATCACTTTTACGGCAACGGGCCTGACCCTGACAGGTGACAAGACAGGGACCATGACGGGGGATCTTTCATTTTTGGGTGTAACCCGGCCGATAACGCTGGCGGTTACTTTATCTGGCTATCAGGAAAAACACCCCTTTGCTGGCATCCCGGCGCTTGGGTTTTCCGCCACGACAACACTAAAGCGCTCGGACTGGGGATTAAAAACCCTCCTGCCATTGATTGGTGATGATGTTCAGATCATTATCGAAGCAGAGTTTATGAAACCAAAGACATAAGGATAATTTCATGGAGCGTTATAACCGAGTGGCCATTGCCCTGCACTGGCTGATTGCCGGCTTTATTATCGCTCTGGTGCCTGTGGGGTTGCTGATGGAGGATTTGCCAAAGGCCATACAGCCTTTGGTGTATCAAATGCACAAAACCTTTGGCCTGATGGTCTTATTCCTCTCTCTGGCACGTATTGGCTGGCGGCTGATGAACCCGCCGCCGCCATTGCCTGCCACCATGAAGCCCATTGAAAAACTGGCCGCCAAAGGCCTGCACCTAATTTTTTATGTGTTGATCATCGCCATTCCGTTATCTGGCTGGATGATGGTTTCCGCATCGCCCAAAAACCTTCCCACCATGTTTCTAGCGCTCTTTCAATGGCCGCATATCTGGTTTCTGGCACAAATGGCCGTCGAGCAAAAAAAGACCATTTTCGACGGCCTGCTAGAAACCCACGAACTTCTGGCCTTTGGCACAATTGGTCTGATGGTGCTGCACATTGCGGCAGGGCTGAAGCACCAATATATGAATAAGGACAATGGGATGGCCCGCATGATACCCCGGTTGGGCGGCACCACCGCACCAACCCACCAGCCGCGCGGCGCAGGGCTGGTCTTTGGCGGCACCGTCGCACTATTTGTAGCCATTGCCCTGATTGGTGTTTTCTCTGGTTCCAGCGCCCCGGCACAAACCCCGGCGATGGAGAGCGAGCGTGAACACAGCGGCAATTGGGCAATTGACCCGGCGAAAAGCACCCTGACCTTCACCTTCACCCATGTCGGCAACACCATTGAGGGCCGCTTTACGCGCTGGGATGCCGATATTCAGTTCGATCCAGATGATCTGCTTGACGCGTCTATTACGGCGCGCATAGATCTTGCCTCGGCACACACGGGTGATGCCACGTATGATGCAGCCCTGCCCGAAGCGGACTGGTTCGATCTGGCCAGTAGACGAGAGGCTATTTTTGAAAGCCAGAGCATAACCGAAACCGGGACTGGCGAGTATTTGATGCAGGGAAAATTACGCCTGCACGGATTGAGCCTGCCGGTTTCCATGCCGTTTTCCCTGAAGATTGATGGTGATGCAGCCCATGCCGAAGGCACGGCCACGCTTGACCGGCTGGCCTATATGATCGGTGCCAATGCCGATCCGGGGGCCGAATATGTCAGCCGAAAGGTCACAGTGACCCTCTCTTTAAGCGCCATACGCCGCGCCGACACTTGAGCCATCATCCATATGGCGCTCTAATGGGCTAATGACGCCCGCGCCTCCAGACCAGCAAGACCGTGCCAGCGCCGCTCTTTTACGCGGCGCTTTGGTTATTGTGCCCACAGAAACCGTTTACGGGCTGGCCGCTAATGTGCACCACGAGGATGCCTTAAAGCGGCTTTACGCGGTCAAGAACCGCCCGCTAAACCAGCCGATCAGCCTGTTGGTGGCGGACATCTTAATGGCGGAACGCTATGGCGATTTTGATGGGCGCGCTCGCGCCCTGGCCGCAGCTTTCTGGCCGGGACCACTGACCCTGATTGTCCCGGTTAAGGCGGATGCGCCCCTCTGTTCGCTGGTTCTTGGCGCTGGGACCAGCATTGGCCTGCGCGTACCTGACAACCGCATCACACGCACATTGATAACGCAGGTGGACACCGCGCTCGCCACCCCCAGTGCGAATGTCGCCGGAGCACCTGCGCCCACGCGTGTCGAAGACATTGCCTCCGATCTTCTCTGCAAGGCGGCTCTTTGCCTCGATGATGGCCCCTGCCAGCGCGGCAAGGCCTCAACGCTGGTGGATGCCAGCAAAGCACAATTGCGCATTTTGCGTACCGGCGATTTATCAGAGGCGGACATAAGGACCGCAATTGGCAAGGCCACAAAACCATGAGCCTCTCTTCGCACCACATCGAACAGCTAAAAGCTCTTCTGGGTCCAAAGGGGTGGAAGGAAGACGCCGCTGATCTTGCGCCTTTTTTGCACGAATGGCGCGATCGCTGGGCCGGTGAAACGCCGCTTTTGGCCTTGCCGCAAAGTACAGAGAATTGCGCAGAGCTGGTGCGCTATTGCGCCGGCCATCGTATCGCTATCACCGTGCAGGGTGGCAATACCGGCCTTGTCGGCGCGCAAACGCCCCAAGGTGAAGTGCTTATCTCTACGCAGCGTCTGAGCCAGGTGCGGGACGTAAATACAGCCAATTCTACCCTGACCGTCGAGGCAGGTTTAACACTGGCTGCGGCCAAAGATGTCGTGCAAAAGGCGGGGCTTCTCTTTCCTTTATCTCTGGCCAGCGAAGGCACAGCCAGCATTGGCGGCGTGCTCTCTACCAATGCCGGCGGCATGGAGGTTTTGCGCTATGGCACGGCCCGCGATCTGTGCCTGGGGCTGGAAGTTGTTACCCCCAAAGGCGAGGTGCTGAGCACGCTAAAAGGACTGCGCAAGGATAATAGCGGCTATGATCTCAAACAGCTTTTCATCGGGGCCGAGGGCACGCTGGGCATTATCACAGCGGCAGTATTAAAGCTCTATCCCATACCGCCCATAAGGCACACGATCTGGTGCACCTTAAACAGCGTGAAGAATGCCATCGCCTTGCTGGGCTTTATGCGCATGCATTATGGCGATGCGTTGAGCAAGTTCGAACTGATCAGTCAGGTCGGCATTGATTATGTCCTGAAAAACATCCCCGGTACGCGCGCGCCCTTGCCAGAGAACAGCCCTTGGCATGTTTTGCTGGAATTTGGTTTTTTTCAAAACGCTACAGGCGAAAATGCACTGGAAAATGTTATGGGCGCGGCTTTGAATGCCAGCATCATTCAGAATGCAGTGATCGCACAGAACGAAACTCAGGCCGAGGCATTTTTGCGCTTACGTGAATCCCTCTCGGCGGCGCAAAAGGGTGAGGGCGTGGCCTTAAAGCATGATATATCCGTGCCGGTTTCCGCCATGGCAGCGTTTATCGAAGTCACCTCAAAAGAGGCCGAACGCATGGCCCTCGAATGCCGCATCTTTGCCTTTGGTCATGTGGGCGATGGCAATGTGCATTTTAATATATTACAGCCTACCGCCATGACACGCGAAGCGTTTTTGGCGCTGGCCCCGAACATCACTGCCATGGTTTACGAACAGACCATGGCCCTTGGCGGGTCCATATCCGCCGAACACGGCATCGGCATTATGAAAAAAGAACCTCTGCGCACGCAAAAAAGTGCCGTGGAAATGGACATGATGCGCACCATCAAAACTGCGCTGGACCCGGATAATATTATGAACCCGCGGGTATTGTTTTAGGGGCCAAACCCATTCGCCTTGAGCGTCATACCGGCGAAAGCCGGTATCCAGCTTTTTCATGATCCGCGCTAAAGAACTGGACTCCGGCTTTTGCCGGAGTGACGAATTTTTTGTTTATCGTTATTTCGCCGCGCCGAAACGTTTAGCGATTCTTTTATCGAGAAAGTTACGGCAATCCCGATAGGCCTGAATGCGCAGATCGCGTGGGCCAAACATTTCGTCCGTGGGGTTTGGCGTATCCCAAAACGCCAGCGGGACGTTGCTGTCTTTCAGAAAGTCTTTTGCATTATCTTCGGCATCATGGGTCAGCACGATAACCAGATCGAACGCGGCTGGCTCCAGGTGGACAAAGCTTTTTGGTTCGTGTTCGGCCAGATCCACGCCCCATTCCTCCATCACCTGAACCATAAAGGGGTCCAGATAGCCCTCATAGACACCGCAGGAATCCGCCCCAATGGTGGCACCATAACGCCGCCGCAACAGGGCCGCCGCCATAGGCGAACGGATGGAGTTCATCGTGCAGGAAAACAGCACAGATTTAGGGGTCGGCGTTTTGCTCATTCTTTAGACCTCAGGTCGCGAACGACTTCATTATATACAATTTCGTTTGGCAGGAAGACGTAAGATGCAAGAAAACACCCTTGGTGACCATGTTGTCTGCTTATGGCGTATTCAGATGGTGTTTTATGGAATACCGACAACGGGCTTAGCTCGTAAATACGGGGATCATACTTACAATTAGGCTCAAAAGAAGCCTTGAGAAAATGGTTGCATATCTGCAATTGCGAAAGCGTCCATGGTGGCATAAAGATGAAAACAGCAATCACAAGTTTGCCTCATAAAACGAAACCCGCATGGCAAAGCACATTCGGCCCCATTCTGTCTTTTAAGGAGTTCTCTTATGTCCTCACATCTTATCCCAACCTATGCCCCACCGGATCTGGTGTTTGAACGTGGCGAAGGCGTCTGGCTCTATGATGCCAAGGGTGATGCCTGGCTGGATTTTATTGCCGGGATTGCGGTGGATTGTCTGGGGCATTGCCACCCGGCGCTGGTCAAGGCACTGAACGATCAGGCCGGAAAATTGTGGCATTTGTCGAATATGTTCGACGTGCCAGCGCGCGAGGAATTGGCCAGCCGGTATTGCGAGAACAGCTTTGCCGATCTGGTGTTTTTTACCAATTCAGGCACCGAGGCCATTGAAGGCGCGCTGAAAGCTGCGCGAAAATATCACGCCACCAAGGGCGATGAAGATCGCATTGAAATCGTCACCTTCCAAGGCGCTTTTCATGGTCGCTCTTACGGGGCGATCAATGCCGGTGGTAATCCGGCCTATATGAAGGGCTTTGGTCCGCTGATGGAGGGCTTTACCCAGATCGCCTTTGCTGATGAAGAGGCCGCAAAAGCGGCCATCACCAAGAAGACGGCGGCGGTTTTGATCGAGCCAGTGCAGGGCGAGGGCGGTCTGCGCGCCGCACCCGATGAGTATTTGCGCCTGCTGCGCGCGCTGTGCGACGAAACCGGCGCGCTGTTGATCTATGATGAAATTCAGTGCGGCGCGGGGCGGACCGGCAAAATGTTTGCCCATGAATGGTCCGGTGCCCAGCCTGATATTATGGCGCTGGCCAAGGGTGTTGGCGGTGGTTTCCCGCTGGGCGCATGGCTAACCACCAAGGCCGTTGGCGAACAGATGGTTGTGGGCACCCATGGCTCGACCTATGGCGGCAATCCACTGGCCATGGCCGTTGGTATTGTGGTTTGGGATGAGCTTATGAAGCCCGGGTTTTTGGATCATGTGACGCAAATGGGCCAGTTTTTGAAACAGCAAATGGCCGGTCTTGCCGATACTTATCCCGATATGATTGAGGATGTGCGTGGCAAGGGTCTGCTCTGCGGCGTCAAATTAAAAGCTCCTTATGTCAATCGCGAAGTTATGGGATTGGCCCGCGAACGTGGCCTTTTGAGTGGCGCAGCAGGCGATAACGTCCTGCGCATGGCCCCGCCCTTGATTATCACCGAAGATCATGCCCGCAAGGCCATCGCCGTGCTGGACGAGGCACTGGCTGCGGCTCGCAAGGAAGACTGATTGGATGCGTCACTTTCTCGATATTGCGGACCTGTCTACCGCAGACTTAAAGGCCATTTTGGCCGATGCGCACGCCATGAAGGCGGCCCGAAAAGGTCTGCCAAAGGGCGCTTTGGATGTGGGCCCGGCTCTGCCGGGCCGGGCGCTGGCCATGATTTTCGAGAAAAGCTCGACCCGAACGCGGGTGTCTTTTGATATGGCGATCCGCCAGCTTGGCGGCTCGTCTCTGGTGTTAAACGCCGCCGACATGCAATTGGGGCGCGGCGAGAGCATTGCCGATACGGCGCAGGTGTTATCGCGTTTTGTCGATGCGGTGATGATCCGCGCCAATGCCCACGAAGACGTGGCCGAATTTGCCCATCATGCCAGCGTGCCGGTGATTAACGGTCTGACGGATCGTTCGCACCCGTGTCAGATCATTGCCGATCTGATGACGCTGGAGGAGCATTTTGGCGATCTGGACGGGCTGCACCTTGCCTGGGTTGGCGATGGTAACAATGTTGCGGCCAGCTTTATTCATGCGGCGGCAAGGCTGGGTTTTTCTCTGACTCTTGGCTGCCCTGATGGCTATGCCCCACGCGAAGACGATCTGGCCTTTGCCACCAATAGCGGTGCCAAGGTTGAACTGACCAGCGATGTCAACGCCGCTGTGGCCGGGGCCGATGTGGTCATTGCCGATACGTTTGTCTCCATGGGCGATGCGGATGCGGACAAGCGGTTGGCGGACCTGGCCCCTTATTGCGTGACCGAAGGTCTGATGGCGCAGGCCAAACGCGAGGCGGTATTTTTGCATTGCCTGCCGGCGCACCGGGGCGAAGAGGTATCCGCCGCCGTTATAGATGGGCCGCAGTCACTGGTTTTTGACGAAGCAGAAAACCGCCTGCACGGCCAAAAGGCTGTCTTGAAATGGTGCCTGTTACCATGAGCGAAAATATAGAGGCGCTGGGTGCGACAGATGATCAGGTCTTGCCCTTCGCGCTGGAAAACCACCCCATACGGGGCCGGGTGGTGCGCATGGGGCCGGTGTTGGACGATATTTTGCACGCCCATGATTACCCAGACCCGGTGGCCCATCTTTTGGGCGAGGCGGTGCTGATCGCCATTTTGGCGGGGTCCTCACTGAAATTCGAAGGGCGTTTGATTATTCAGGTCAGCGGCGATGGGCCGGTCTCGCTGGTGCTGGTTGATTATTCCACCAAGGGCGGCGTGCGCGGCTATGCCCGTTATGACGAGGCAGCGCTGGCAAAACTGGATGGGCTGACCCCCGATCTTGGTCAGCTTATGGGCAAAGGCCGTTTTGCCCTGACCATTGATCCGGGTGATGCCGCCGAGCGTTATCAGGGTGTGGTGGCGTTAAAGGGTAAAGACCTGGCGACAAGTGCGATCGGTTATTTTGCCTCATCAGAACAATTGCCCACACATTTACACGCCAGCATTGCCCGCCTGACGAATGCGGACGGCACGAAAAGCTGGCGCGGCGGCGGCGCGATCATGCAATTGATCGCGGGACAAAGCGGTGATGATGAGGCCAAAGACGCGCAATGGGATCATGTCAGCGCTTTGTTTGAGACCATCAGCGCAGACGAGCTGACCGATCCGCAATTATCAGCGGGCACATTGCTATACCGTTTGTTTCACGAAGACGGTGTGCGGATCTTTGAGGGCTCGCCCTTACACAAACGCTGTCCCTGCACTCCGGATTATCTGCGCTCGGTACTGTCGCAATTTCCCAAAGAAGAGCATGACGGCATGACCGAAGAGGACGGGCGCATTCGTATGACTTGTGCCTTTTGCTCAAAAGATTTTTTCTTCACGCCGGAAGAGATTTCCACTACATAATTGGCTCTACATTCCTAAGAGGAGATGCTCATGGCCAAAGTAACTGGCATTGGTGGGATTTTTTTTAAGTCCGATAACCCGGAAAAAACAGCAAAATGGTATCGCGATGCCCTTGGCCTTGGTTTTGAAAACATGGGCGGTGATACGCAGTATGTGCAATTCAAACTCCATGATTTTGCCGGGCCGGTCTTTTCTATTTTCGATCGCAACAGTGACTATATGGATCCTTCTGCAAAGGATGTCATGATTAACCTGATGGTCGATAATGTGGCCGAGGCGCTTGAGCAAGTGCGGGCCCATGGTGGCCAGATCGTTGGTGACATCAAATCAGAAGTTTATGGTGATTTTGGCTGGTTTATTGACCCGGAAGGGCGAAAAATTGAGTTGTGGAGTCCGGCTAAGCCCTAGCTGATCCAGAAACGCGGCAGGAAAAGCACGAGCACGGTAAACAGCTCCAGCCGTCCCACCAGCATGGTGATCGACATCACCCATTTGGCAGTATCAGGCAGCGGCGAAAAATTACCTGCCGGGCCAACAAGATTGCCTAGCCCCGGTCCCACATTGGTAATGGAGGTGGCGGCGCTGGAAATGGCGGTGGTGGTGTCCAGCCCGGCAAAGGACAGGGCCAGTGTGGCCAGGGCAAAGCAGGCAAAGAATACAAAAAAGAAGTTCAAAACGGAATACAGCGCGCTTTCGGGCAAAGGCACGCCGTTATAACGCAAGGGGCTGACCAGATGGGGGTTGAGCATTTTGCGCACAAACACCCGCAGACCCTCAATGGCCACCTGAAAGCGGAAAATCTTGATGCTGCACGATGTGGACCCGGCGCAGCCGCCAATGAACATCAGCACAAAAAACACCGGCGCCGCCATGGGCCCCCAAAGCTGGTAATCACCAAACCCGTAGCCGGTGCCCGTGGTGATCGAAATTACGTTAAACATGGCCAGACGAATGGGATGGGCCAGGCCCTCATGGTTCGTCATTTCCATGTAAAAGCTCATGCCGATAATGACCACCGCCAACAGGCCAAGAAAGCCCCGGGTCTGGGCATTGCGCCACAGGGAAGAAATATCCCCGCGCATGGCCAGAATGTAGGTGGCAAAGGGCATGGCAGCCAGGGTCATGAAGACACTGCCGGCAATGTCGGCCCCGCCATCGGCATAGGCGGCAAACGAGGCGTCGGAATTGGCAAAACCGCCAGTGGAAAGTGTCGTCATGGAAAGGCAGATGGCGTCAAACGCATCAACACCCAACATCCAATAGACCCCGGCGCACAGCATGGTCAGGCCCACATAGGCCGCGCCAATGCCAATGGCGATGGCTTGGGCGCGGGGCAAAACCTTGCCCATGGGTTCAAACCATTCGGCACGAAACAATTGCATCCCGCCCACTTTCAGCATGGGAAGAACCGCCAGCGCCACAATGATAATACCCACCCCGCCAATCCATTGCAGGATGGCGCGCCATAACAAGATGCCCTTGGGCATATCGTCCAGCCCGCTCATCACCGTTGAGCCGGTGGTGGTCAGGCCCGACATGCTCTCGAAATAGGCATCAGTAAAAGACATGGGGGTCTGGCTGAGGATAAAGGGCAAGGTGGCAAAAACGGCCATAATCGCCCAGGAAAACGTGGTCAGGATAAAGGCGGCGCGTAAATTCATGCGCAATTGTCCGCCGCGCGCCACCAGCATTAAAATTGCCCCGGCAAACAGCGTTAGCGCCGACGCCGTGGCAAAGCTGCGCCATTCATCCGACCCGGTGACAAAGTCGATAATCATG
The DNA here is from genome assembly GCA_002733495.1 of Robiginitomaculum sp. Taxonomy (GTDB): domain Bacteria; phylum Pseudomonadota; class Alphaproteobacteria; order Caulobacterales; family Maricaulaceae; genus Robiginitomaculum_B. Next base: position 50,375 of record NVVV01000002.1, on the reverse strand, counting down.
GGGGGCAGCATGAAAGCCCCCAACAGGATCAGCAAGGCGCCGATAATCAGGGAGACAGACCGCGCGCTATTCATAAGGGAGCCAATGCATGAGGCGGATCGCGTTAATGTTTGCTGGCGGTGTCATGGGGGCTGTCCAGAGAAAAAAGCGGAATAAGGGCACGAAAAGGCTCGCCGGTCTCGCTTTGCATTTCATAATAGCCTTCCATCAGGCCCGAAGGCGTCATTAAGGGCGCGCCCGATGTATAGCGGTACGTGGCCGCAGGCGCCAGCACGGGTTGTTCCCCAACCACACCCTGGCCAAAAATCTCTTCGGCACGGCCATTGGCATCGGTAATGCGCCAATATCGGTTCAGCAATTGCACCTGCTGGGCGCTGCGGTTTTCAATCTCGATCTGATAGGCCCAGACAAAGCGCCCTGCCTCGACATCCGAACGGTCATCCAGAAAATGAGGTGTGGCGCGGATCAAAATACCATTTGTGGTCTTTTCCCAGGTCATGAGCGCACTTCACCCTAATTCGCCTCGATCATCAAGCGCTTGCGTGCGGGGAACGAATCGCGTCTGCTTCACATTAAGGAGAGCACCGCACCCATGAAGACAGCCAGAATTCTTGCCGATCAGCAAATTCAAGCCTGTGTGCGCAAAGGCGTGATCAGCGCCCAGACACCGCTGGACGCAGACCAGATCCAGCCCGCCAGCATGGATTTGCGTTTGGGCCGCACTGCCTATCGTCTGCGCGCCAGCTTTTTGCCGGGGCGGGATGTTTCGGTGGCCTCGCGGCTTGCCCCGCCACTGGTCATGCATAAAATTGACTTGTCCCCCGGCGCGGTTCTGGAAACCGGCTGTATCTATCTGGTGCCTTTACAAGAGGCGCTTAACCTGCCGGGCGATATGGCGGCGCGCACCAATCCCAAAAGCTCGACCGGGCGTATTGATGTGTTCACCCGGGTCATTACCGATGGGGCCACATCGTTTGATACTATTGCGCCGGGTTACACGGGCGGCCTGTGGCTGGAGATCAGCCCGCGCACGTTCTCCATTTTGGTGCGCCCGGGTGACCGATTGGCGCAAATTCGCCTGCGCCAAAAAGGCGATGGAGATGCGCCGGCCACGCCCTTGCACGCGCTGGATGTGTCTTTGGCGCTTTGCCCCGATGCGCTGGTCGGCTATCGCGCCAAGCGTCATGCGGGGGTGCTGGATTTGCGTAAAATCGGTGGTCATGATCCGCGTGATTTTTGGGAGGCGCTCAGCCCCAGAGACGGCCAATTGATCCTCGATCCCGGTGAATTTTATATTTTGGCCTCCAAAGAAGCGATTTGCATCCCCCCGGACATGGCCGCCGAAATGGCCCCCATCGCGCCCGAAATTGGCGAATTTCGCGTTCATTATGCCGGATTTTTTGATCCGGGCTTTGGCTTTGATGGCGCGGGCGGTGCCGGGGCCAAGGCGGTGCTGGAGGTGCGGGGCCGCGACGTGCCGTTTATCCTGGAAGACGGCCAAACGGTAGCCAAACTGGTGTTTGAACCCATGCGCCAAACCCCCGCCGCGCTTTATGGCGCCACCGGCTCCAACTATCAGGGCCAGGGGTTGAAGCTGTCTAAGTTGTTTGGGGCGTGGGAGTAGGGACTTTGTTGTCATTGCCGGGTTTATCCCGGCAATCCAGTCCTTCATCCTTCGAGACGATTGCTGCGCAATCCCTCAGGATGAGGTTTGTATTTAATCTTCTATCCTTCGGGCAAGCCGAAGATGAGGGTGTTTTCCTCTTTAGGGTTCCCGGAAAGGCGTCAGCCTTATCCGGGATCCATGCTGAATCTCATGTGGACCCCGGGTCTTGCGCCCGGGGACCCTGAGTTTGAGTTTTATCATCCTTCACCATTCGTCCTTCGACAAGCTCAGGATGAGGAAGTTCAGAAAGGGCAGGCCCAATCCAGACGCGATGTTAGGGCCATTTCACCACGGGCGGCATGGAGGACAAAATGGTGGCGACATTGCCGCCGGTTTTCAGGCCAAAGGTGGTGCCACGATCATAAAGCAGGTTGAACTCGACATAGCGGCCCCGGCGGATGAGTTGTTCTTCGCGCTCTGCTTCGCTCCATTTCTCGTCCATGCGCCCGGCGACAATGGTGGGGTAAACCTCGAGGAAGGCTTCGCCCACGGCTTTGGTAAAGGCAAAGTCATCGTCCCAATTGTTTTGCAGGCGATCATAGAAAATGCCGCCCGTGCCGCGTGGCTCGTCCCGGTGGGGCAAATAAAAATAGCGATCACACCAGGCTTGATAGGCCTGGTAATCGCCGGATTTGTGGTCATCGCAGGCTGCCTTCATGGCCCGATGAAAAGCCAGCGTGTCGGGGGCTTCTTTACGCCGGTCCACGTCCAGCACCGGGGTCAGGTCCGCGCCGCCGCCAAACCAGCACGTTGTGGTGGCAATAAAACGGGTGTTCATGTGCACCGCCGGAATACGCGGGTTTGTGGGGTGGATGATCAGGGAAATGCCTGCCGCCCAAAAGGATGGATCATCCTCGGTGCCAGGGATCTGGCCGCGAAATTCGTCAGAAAATTCGCCCCAAACTTGCGACACATGCACGCCAGCTTTTTCAAACAATCGCCCTTTAAGCAGTGCCGCCGTGCCGCCGCCAAGGTCCACCTTGCCATCGCCGCGTTTCCAGGGCGTTTTGACAAAACGGCCCGGCTCGCCCTCATAAAGCGCCGGGTCTGCCGTCACCTCCAGTTCTTCCAGCGCGGCGCAAATGCGCTTCTGCAGGGTGGAAAACCAGGTACTGGCGGCGGATTTTTGTGATTCTATATTCGACATGGCTTACTCCTGATTTGCGTTGGTAGCGCGCCATAGCGCCCCTTGCGACCATAAACTATGCATTTTTGGCGGTGTGGCTGCGTAAAAGGGCAGAATTTTGATCTCTTTTGCCTCGGGGCGGTTGAATAAATGCGCGGCACAATTTATCCCGCTATTGAGAAGTGTTCTGTGGGGGGCGTTTGTGTCGGCTGGCCTGTGGTCAAATGAGAAACAGAACGTCTTTTCATAGTGTGACTAACACGCTCCGGCCAGTGTGCCAGAGAGTCGGCGGCGTGGTTTGTTGTTCTGGTGCATCTGATGCAAGAGGTTACCGTCGTGGCTGAAACTGTCTCAACGCCTATCCAAAACCCAAGCCGCAGAGATTTCATCTATATCGCCACGGGCGCCGCTGGCGCTGTGGGGGCGGGGCTTTATGCTTGGCCATTGATCGACCAGATGAACCCTGCGGCTGATACCAAGGCGCTCTCGACCACCGAACTGGATTTGTCCAGCGTTGAAAAAGGGCAGCAAATCATCGTCAAATGGCAGGGCAAGCCTGTCTTTGTGCGGTACCGGACGCAAAAGGAAATTGACGAGGCCCGCGCCGTCGACATTTCGACTTTGCGCGATCCGCAAACCGACGAACAACGTCTGTTGCCGGATCTGGATGGCAAGTTAAAGCCGGAATATTTGATCATGATTGGTATCTGCACCCACCTTGGCTGTGTGCCAATTGGTGATGGTGCGGGCAGTTATGATGGCTGGTTCTGCCCCTGTCATGGCTCGCACTATGATTCGGCGGGACGCATTCGCAAAGGCCCGGCACCAAAAAATCTTTATTTGCCACCTTACCAATATCTCACCGACACTCTTGTTAAAATCGGATAGGGGACATTATGAGCGGTTATCCTGGATACGACCCCAAATCGGGCTTTGAAAAATGGATGGATGCACGCCTGCCGATTATTCGGCTTGGCTATGACACGTTCGTCTTCCCAACACCTAGAAACCTGAATTACTGGTGGACCTTTGGCGCTATTCTCGCCGTAGTCCTAATGAGCCAGATCATTACCGGCATCATTCTGGCCATGCATTATGTGCCCCATGTCGATATGGCTTATGACAGCGTTCAGCACATCAATCGCGATGTGAACTTTGGCTGGATGTTGCAACCCATGCACGCGGTGGGGGCCTCTATGATGTTCCTGGCTGTTTATATTCACATGTTCCGGGGCATTTATTATGGCTCGTACAAATCGCCGCGCGAGGTGTTGTGGATTGTTGGCGTGGTGATTTACCTGCTGATGATGGCCACAGGCTTTATGGGCTATGTGTTGCCCTGGGGCCAGATGTCCTTTTGGGGTGCCACGGTAATCACCAACCTCTTTAGTGCCATTCCGCTGGTTGGCGAATCTGTCACGAACTGGCTTTGGGGCGGGTTTGCGGTTGATAACCCAACCCTGAACAGGTTCTTCAGCCTGCACTTTGTGCTGCCATTTGCTATTCTCGGGCTGGTTATTTTGCACGTTTGGGCGCTGCACGTGCCGGGCAATAACAACCCCACCGGCGTCAGCGTTAAGGACGTCGACAAGGATGCCCTGCCGTTTCACCCGTATTACACGGTCAAGGATGGTTTTGCGATTATTGTTTTTCTGATGGTATTCGCTGCTTTTGTGTTCTTTATGCCAGACGCCTTGGGCCACCCTGATAATTTTATCCGTGCCAATCCGATGGTGACACCGCCGCACATTGTGCCCGAATGGTATTATTTGCCGTTCTACGCCATGCTGCGGGCTGTGCCTGACAAGCTGGGCGGCGTGATTGTGATGTTCGGTGCGATTGCCGTGCTGTTTGTCCTGCCCTGGCTGGATACATCCAAGGTGCGCTCCATGCGCTATCGCCCGCTGGCCAAACTGTTCTTCCTGATCTTTGTGCTGGTGTGCGTTGGTTTGGGGTGGGCCGGGGCAAAGGCACCAACGGATCTGGTATTTACCACAGGGCAAAATGCGCAAGGCGAGCTTACCGGCTTTAGCTTTTTGTGGCTGGCTCGTATCCTGACGCTTTATTACTACGCGTTTTTCCTGGTTATCCTGCCGGTTCTGGGCCTGGTTGAAAAGCCAAAACCCCGTCCCGAAAGCATTGAGAAATCAGTTCTTAAATCCGCGCCGAAGGAGGCCTAAGATGCGTTTATCCAAACTGACGGCCATATTACTGACGGCGGCTGTGCTGGGCCTTGGGGCCGGCAGTGTTTCTGCCTCCGAGGACACAGAGCTGAAGAACGAGCACTTTTCGTTTGAAGGTGTTTTTGGCACCTATGACAAGGCAGCAGCCCAGCGCGGTTTTCAAATTTATCAGGAAAGCTGTTCGGGATGTCATTCCATGTCTTTGGTGGCCATTCGTAATCTTGGCGATTTGGGTGCGCCGTTTTATGACGAAGAGCATCCAAACGCCAATGAGAACCCGGTGATCAAGGCCATCGCGGCCATGTTTACCGTAACCGATGGTCCGGATAGGGAAGGCGATATGTTCGAGCGGCCTGCAAAGCCGTTTGATCATTTCCCCTCGCCTTTTGCCAATGAGCAGGCTGCGCGGGCATCCAATGGCGGGGCTTTGCCGCCTGACTTTTCGCTGCTGGTGCGGGCACGCGAGCATGGCCCGCAATATATCTACAGTCTCCTGACCAGCTATGAAGATGAAGCGCCCGAAGGCGTGGAATTACGCGATGGCATGAATTACAACCCGGCCTTTAAGGGCGGGCAAATTGGCATGTCGCCGCCGCTTTTTGAAGATCTGGTGGAATATTCCGATGGCACCAAAGCCAGTGTCGAGCAGATGGCCCATGATGTGGTCACCTTTATGGCTTGGGCCTCTGACCCAAAAATGGAAGAGCGCAAACGCATGGGCTGGATGGTAATGATCTATCTCTTCATCTTTGCACTGCTGATGTATGGCTCTTATAAGGCCGTTTGGCGCGATGTAGAGCATTAAGCCAAATCGCTTATCATAATTATCAAAAAAGGCCGCTCGGATGAGCGGCCTTTTTTGTATTGATGATAGTTTTGGCAATTAAAGAGGGACTAATGTTCCTGTCCTTAACGAGTGGGGCAAATAGGGCGAGTCATAGGCCATTTCTGCATTTGCTTTTTGTTCGATATTTTCGGCGCGTTCCGGAGATAGTTTGCTTTTCACCTTTGCCAGTCTAGGGGCAAGGTCCGCGCATTTCTCATACCCCACATAACAGGCGCGGTTCAGGACATAATATTCGATTTCGATTGAGGGTACAAAAACATCACCATGATGCAATAAATCGGCGATTTTCAGAAGGGCTGGAACAAAATCATTTTGGGCAATTCCAGCCATCGTGATAAGCGACAAATCGCGTTGTTGTATCCAGTAATTGTCGTATTCCTGACCATCAATGCTGAGCGTCATGGTGGCTTTTGGTGGCGTCCAGTCATGAATGCGAATTTCATATTCAGCTTTATTAAACCCCGACAGGGCCTCGCAATACCCATATTCAATAAACATACTAACGACATTAAATTCCCAGTCCGAACAGCCTTTATTGTGGTCGCAATCGCGTATGAGCCTGTGGCGCTTCATTTTGGGGTATTGCCGGATAAAGGCGGTGTTGAGCAGTAAATCTGCAACGTCGCAATCAAGATTATCCAGCGCCATTTGGAAATATTTATATTCACTTTCGCTCATCAAATCTTTCGACGGAAAATAGTCAAAAGTAGAGAGTTTGAACATCTTTTCTACCGAGGGCTTGTTCTGAAAATGTATAAAAAGACCGATGAATGCGGCGATTAGCACCAAAGCAAGAACACCAAGGCCATACCGACCAGTTTTACCCATAATGTATACCCCATGAATAAATAAGCTTATCCAACCTTAAATCCAATGCATTTAAACTATAGCAATTAGTAGTTTCCAGACATCATCTCAGCATTAGAAACGGTATGGTAATTATCTGAGAATGTACAGTACCTTCCATTCCCAAAGTTAGTGGAGACATGCACGCATGAAAAATTCAGACACATTAATTGAAGACTTGCAAAAATGTAGACAATTGCGGAGCAATAAAGAAAGGTTAGAAAAAGATAGAAATCACATAATTCAGGAAGTAATCCAGCTCACAGAACGCGTGGCAATTCGCAAAGGGGAAATTATATTTTCTGATACTGAATTGGTCAGACTTGGAAATGCGATAAGAGAAAGCGCAACAGGAATTATCAACAATACCGTTGGCTTTGGTGTCAGTGTTGCCCGGCGTGATCCGAGTGGCATGGTAGCAAATCCGACACAATTAGCGATCACCCTTTCCACTACTTTTTCAAGGCAAGAAGAAAAAACAAAACGTTTGCGAAGACAACGTAGTGCAGAGGAAGAAAAATTGAGCTTCAAAAGGAAGGAGGAAGCAGCATTAGAGGCGCGCATCGACACTGTAGCCAGACAAATGACCGCCCGCAATTGCGCCGTATGATCTAAACCTTCGCCACCGTGCGAAAGACCTCTTCGTCCAGTTCGCCTTCCCATTTGGCCACGGCGGTGGCGACGGCGGCATCGCCGGTGACATTGGTCAGGGTGCGCATCATATCCAGTGGCCGATCAAACGGCAGGATGAAGCCGACCATCAGGGCGGTTTGCTCTGGTGAAACGCCAATCACCGGCAGGACGATGGCCAGCATGAACAAGGACGCCGAAGGGATGGAGGCGGTGCCAATGGAGGCCAGCGTCGCGGTCATGGCGATCAGGACATAATCGGTCATGGACACATCAATGCCAAAGGCATTGGCGGCAAAGAGGGCCAGTAGTCCCAGATAGAGCGAGGTGCCATCCATGTTAATGGTCGCCCCCAGCGGCAGGACGGAGCCGGCAATAACCGGCTTGATGCCCAGATTGTCCTGTACGCAGGAAATGGTCACAGGCAAAGTGCCAGCGCTGGTCGAGGTGGAAAAGGCCACTACTTGCGCATCCAGAATGCCCCGGAAAAACCGGATCAGCGGCAGGCGCAAGACCAGCTTGATCAGGCCACCATACATCAGCACCATATGGGTGATGCAGCCAAGATAGAGCGCCAGCGCCAGCATCAGAACCGAGCTGAACGTCTCAACCCCCTTGGTGGCGGTGACCCAAGTGATCAGGGCAAAAACGCCGTAAGGGGCCAGTTCCATCACCCAATGGGTGATCTTGAACATAATCTCGACAGCGCCCTTGAAAAAGTCCTCGACCGGCTTGGCTTTTTTGCCGACCATCAAAATGGCCACACCCAGTAAAAGCGCAAAGAAAATAATGGCCAGCATATCACCACTGGACAGGGCATGTATCGGGTTGGCCGGGATGATATTGATCAGGCGTTCGGTCATGGACGGGGCATTGCCGGCCAGTACATTGGGCACCACGTCGGTAAAATCGACGCCAGAGCCGGGCTTGAATATCGTGCCATAAAAAAGGCCGATGGAGACGGCCACAAGCGTGGTAAAAACATACAGCAAAAATGCACGAATACCGATGGTGCCGAGCTTTGACGGATGGCCCATGGAGGTAATGCCGGTGACAAGGGTGGTGAACACCAGCGGCACCACCAGCATTTTGATCAATTGTACAAAGGCCGTGCCAAAGGGCTTGATCCAGACGGTGATAAACTCTGCGCCGGGATAGCGGGTTACGCCATCGGTCACGATCGTACCGCCAAAGGTGCGAAAGGCCAGACCAACAATAACGCCAAGGGTCAGAGCCGCCAAAACGCGCTGCCACAAAACCAGTTTAAACCACCAACCCATACCAAACTCCCCTTATGTTTTTGTTTTGCAACAAACTAGGGGGCGCACGGCGCGGGTCAAGCGGATTTGACGTGTTTTCAGGGAGCGGGGCGCAAGCGCGCCTTGATCAGACGGGTTTGTATGATCCGGTAAAAGCACCAGCCAAGCCGCCCGAGCCACAAAGCGCCAATCAACGCGATAAAGCCTTGCCCGCGCGCACCGGGTGTCAGGCCCAGGCCGGCGGCCAGTATCAACAGGGCTACAGGGAATTGCACTGCCGGCAACCATAAAGGATAGCCTTCGTACTTTAGAACTTTGGCCCGTGTCTTGTTACTGAACCAGACGGACATTTTTTGCTTGAACGCCAAATCTGTCTCCCGATTCAGGCCTGAACATTTAATCTGTAACGGCGTCTATCATGCAAGCCTTTGATTTACATTGCCTTAATATCTGCAAAGCTTGCCGTCGTGTTACGGCATCAGTTCCACTCTTGGCGTTTTGTTTTGTGCGTGCTTCACTGGGCACAGGGAAGAGGGAGCACATCATGATACGCAATATAGTTGTGGCGATTATCGCCTATGGCCTGTCGGCCATGCCAGGCTTTGCAGCCGATAAGAAAAACGAGGAGGTTGCAAGAGTTCCCGATCCGGTGTCCGTGGAAAAGGCGGGCACGGTACAGGCCGATGGCCAGAAAATCAGCTATACGGTTATTGCCGGGGAAACCTATCTTAAAAACGATAAAGACAAGCCGGTGGCCAGTATTTTTTCGACCAGTTATTTTCGCAGCGGCGTAAAAAATGCACACAAGCGGCCGGTGTTGTTTATCTTTAATGGCGGGCCGGGATCGGCATCAATCTGGTTGCACATGGGGGTTTTTGGCCCGCGCCGGGTGGCTTTGCCGCAGGGGGGCAAGGATGATGGTGCGCCGCCTTATGACATTGAAGACAACCCCTATACACTTCTTGATATTGCTGACCTGGTGTTCATTGACCCGGTTGGTACCGGGTGGAGCCGGGCACTGGGCGACCAGGACCCCAAGGACTATTGGGGAGTGAAAGAGGATGCCCGCTCACTGGCTGAATTTATACGCCTGTGGGTGACCCGCAATAAACGCTGGAATAGCCCAAAATACCTTGCCGGGGAAAGCTATGGCACCACCCGCGCCGCCGCTTTGACCAAGGAATTGCAAGGCGGCTGGACCGATATGGGCCTAAACGGCGTGATGCTGATCTCGTCCATTCTGGATTTTCAAACGGCGCGCTTCGGGCCGGGAAATGACACCCCGCATATTGCCTATCTGCCGACCATGGCGGCGACGGCCTGGTATCATAACAAGGTGGATCGTGCCGCCTGGAATAATGACCAGCAAGCATTTTTAAGCGAAGTAAAAGCTTTTGCACTGGACAAATATGCCCCGGCGTTGTTGCGCGGGTCTTCCATGGCAAAAGAAAAACAGGCGGCGATCATTGAAACCTTGTCGCGGTATATAGGCTTGTCAAATACCTTTATTCGCAACGCTCATATGCGCATCAGTCCGTTTCGTTTTGAAAAAGAATTGCTGCGCGATGAGGGCAAAACCATCGGGCGGTTGGATGCCCGTTATACCGGCGAGGATTTTGACGAGGCCGGGGAAACCTTTGACAATGACCCGTCAGGTTATGGCATTGATTCAGCCTATACGGCGGCGGCCATTGATTATTTTACCCGCGAGCTGGATGTGCCGATCGAGCGGCCTTTTAAAGTGCTTGATGGCAAACCCGGCCAGAACTGGAACTGGTCTTTGAGCAAAAACCGTAACTGGCCCGCTTATACTAATGTGGCGCCATGGATTGGCGAGGCGATGCGTGAAAACTCCGATTACCGGGTGTTTGTCGCCTCGGGCTATTATGATTTTGCCACGCCGTTTTTTGCCACTGATATGACGATGAACCGCAATGGCATTGATGCAAGCCGGGTCAGTACCAGTTATTATCAGGCTGGGCATATGATGTATGTGGACGAGCCATCCTTACGCGATGTGACCACAGCCATGCGGGCGTTTTTACTGGCCGGTTAGTGTGTGCGCTTTGGCATGCTGAGCGCAATGCCAAGTGAGACGACAAAAGGCAACACCCGTTCCAGCCAGTCGCCGGGCGTGTTGGGTTGCAGGTAGAAAATAACCGTAAGGGTGAAGCCTACCAGCATGGCAGCGATCACCCCTGCGGGGCGCGCCGGGCGGCCCATGGCCATGGCGATCACCAATGGGCCAAAGGCTGCGCCCAGCGCTGACCAGGCGAACAGCACCCGGCCATAAATGCTGGCTGGCAGGGCCAGGGTCAGTGCTGCGGCGGCCACGCATAAACCGGCGGTGGTCAGGCGCGACACCAAAAGCGCGTGGTTTGGAAACCGTTTTGCTAGCCCTAAATCGTGCGCCGCCGCTGACCCGGCGACCAGCAACAGGCTGTCGGCGGTGGACATAATGGCCGAGAGAACTGCGGCCAGCACAATACCGGCCAATACGCCGGGCAGAATTGTATTGCTAAGGGCAAAGAACACCCCTTCGCTGGCCCCGGTGCCCGGCGCAATCAGGGCGCGCGCCGCCAACCCTAAAATGGCCATGGCACTGAACACCACGACCGCCCAGCCAAAGGCAAGGGCAAAGCCGCGTTTTATATCGGCTTCGCTATCAATGGCCATAAGCCGGGTCAGTAATTGTGGCTGGCCCACCGGGCCGATGCCAATGCCTAATGAGCCAATGATAAAGCCAAGACCGGCAAGGCTGGCCGCCCCGGGGACGTTGGTATCTGCCCCTTGTGTAACCACCGCCTGCCAGAACGCGCCCGGTCCACCAAGCGCGGCAATGGCGGCGATGGGCAGGATGATGGCCACCACCAGCATCAAGGTGGCCTGTACTGCATCGGTGACACTGACAGCCCAAAACCCGCCCAGCCATGTATAAAGAAGAACCACGCTCGCGCCGATCAGCACACTGAGACTCATAGGCAAATCAAAGGCGCTGGCAAAGGCCGTACCGGCCCCCTGAAACTGCCCGGCGACATAAAAGGAGAATGAAAAAATAATCATAAAGGCGGCAAGGGCGATGATGGTTTTTCGCGCAGTCCCCGCCGTTCCATGCGCCAGATAATCGGTCAAAGTGACAAGGTCATGCTGCCCCGCCGCGCGGCGCAGGCCGGGACCGATGTAAAGCCACACCACGATGTAGCCCGCCCAGACACCGGGCAATATCCACAAGGCTGCTATGCCCGTAGTGTAGACATAACCCGTCAGGCCCAGCAAAACCCAGGCTGAGGAGGAACTGGCCCCATAGGACATTGCGGTAATGAACGGGCCAACATTGCGCCCACCCAAAAAGAAATCGCGCTCATTGCGCGTGCGCCCTTTGGCCCAAAAGCCAATGCCCAGCAAAAGCCCCTGATAAGCAATCAGCGTGATCAGGGTGATGGTGGTCGTGCTCATGGGCGCTGCCCGGGTCTGGGCAAGATGAAGGTTGCGCGTGCCTGGGGGGTAGCCAGTTGCGCCGGGGTGTAAAATACCGCCAGAGCCTCTTTGGAAAATACGTCCGGGTGTGCTTTGCAAAACGCCGTCCAGTTTCCGCCGGGGTCATGGCTGATCTGTTCATTGATCAGGGCAAGATAGGCAATGGTAATGGTCTCGTGATATTTTTCCGGTACGCCAAAGTGTTCTGTCAGTGCGCGTAAAGCTTCGCAATAATGAGCAAGCGCGCGGGAAAAGCCGTGCCGGTGGATCAATAAAAACCCAGCGCGCACATGGGCCGCATGATTAAAATCAGCTTCGCTAAGGTCTGTCGTTTCAAAGGCGTGTAGAAATTCTTTATCAGTCATTACAGGCTCACAAGGTTGGTGTTTAGTGTGTGCCCCGCCGCTATCCACGCTTGATCTTTGGGGCTTGCAAAATCAAGCGGCCTTTTTGGCCGGTTGCTGGCGCGCAAACAAAAATTTTTCCGGGGTTGAGCCTTGGGCATCATAGCGATAACCGGCAACGGCAAAGTCTTTGAGTTGGCTCGCTTCATTGACGCGGTTCTTGATAATCCACCGGGCCATCATGCCGCGCGCTGGTTTGGCAAACACCGCCAGAACGCGGGAATTGCCCTCTTTGATTTCCTTGAACACCGGGCTGATAATTTGTGCGTCCAGGGATTTTTTATCGACGCTTTTAAAATATTCATTCGATGCCAGGTTCAGCAATACCTGCGTGCCAGAACGTTCAAGATCATTTTTTAAAACGTCGGCAATGCGCGGCCCCCAAAAGTCATAAAGATCTTCGCCGCGTGGTGTTTTCAGCTTGCGGCCCATTTCCAGCCGGTAGGGCTGCATCATATCCAGAGGACGAAGTACGCCATAAAGGCCTGAAAGAATACGCAGGTGATCCTGAGCAAAGGCCATATCATCCGCAGATAATGAGGCGGCATCTAGCCCCCGATACACATCACCGGCAAAGGTCAGAGCCGCTGGACTGGCCAAAGTGTTATTTTCAATATCGAGCGCGGCAAAACGGGCATGGGTCAGCTCTGCAAGGTTATCTGACAGCCCCATCATCTGTTTGATCTGGGTGCGGCTCAGCCGTTTGGTGATCTGGCCAAGCTGACGCGCTTCATCAGATAAGGCTGGCCGGGTCGTGGGGACACCCGTTGCCGCCTGTTGAACAGTGATTTTCTTGGCAGGGGAAATAACGCACAGCATGGAAAACTCCTTTGCACAAGATGTAAGCGTGAATGCGCTCTGGTGCAATCATATGGCCAAAAAAGGGATATTAAACGCAAAACCCCCGCCAGCATTTGCGGGCGGGGGTTTACGGTTTAGAGGGGGCTTTGGGGAGGGAGAGGGGGGCTTAACCGCGAAGGGCGCGGCGTGTGCGGCGTGACCAGCGGCGGCCAACTGTGCTGGCCTGATAAGGGGCATGAGCGGCAGACTCGTTGGCAGCCTGCATTGCATCATCTTCGGTATTGGCAGGCACCATGGTCATCAGACCCTGTGCGTCCAGATAATCCTGGACATTAGAGGTTGAGGGCATTGCGCGTACACCAATGGTACGACGAACCCGGGCCATGGCGTTATCGACCATGGTGTTGGCATCAAAATGAGCGAAAGCTTCAGCGACCGACATATTTTTTTATCCTTTTTTTAACTGTGTTGTTCTGTTCCCAGCATATGGGCCTATTGAAGAATAATGAGAACGGCCAGCTTGGCGGGATAGATATGCAAATATGCATACCTCAATGAAGGGGCGTTAAACCATAGGCACTTTGGCATTTGCCATGTAGTATTTTTATAGGCGTTGGTGGAAAGGTTTTCGATCATGATTACACGCAGGCAGGCCCTATGTTTTGCCGGTGGTCTTCTGACCGTTCTGGGCGGTGGTGCTCTTTTGGGTTGCGTAACAAGAACGAATACGCCGGGGCATATCTGGGAAGGCGAGGCCCTAGGTGCTCCTGCAACAATTCGCCTTGTCGGGACCAGCGATACGTTAGCGCAAAGCGCTTTTGCCCTTGCACAGAGCCTTATCAAGGATATGAGCCAGCGTTTTTCGCTTTATGTACCCAATTCTGAAATCTCCAGGCTAAACCGTGATGGTGAGTTGCCAATTGCCTCATCGGACTTTGTTTCTCTGATTCGCACCGCCAAAGAGATCGGTGTTATGACGCAAGGCGCTTTTGACATAACGGTGCAAGTCTTGTGGAAGGCGGCGCAGGGTATTCAAAAACAGGCACTTTCTTCGCAGCAGGCTAATCAGGTATTAACGGCGGCGCGCGCGTTGACCGGGTTTGATAAGGTCCATATCGATGGTCAGCGTATCTGGTTTGAGAAACCGGGCATGGCGATCACCCTGAACGGTATTGCCCAAGGCTATATAACTGAACAGGTTGCCACGGCGCTGGCTGGATTGGGAGATTATAGCGGCCTGGTCAATATTGGTGAATTTCAGGCTTTTGGCCCAAAGCGTTTTACCGTTGGTATTGCAGACCCAATGAATGTTCTGGATATTATTGAAACTGTGCACCTTCGCCGTGCCGCTCTGGCCACATCCTCGTCAAAGGGTGGGTATATCAGCGAAACCCTGTCTCATATTTTTTCGCCCTTTGGCCTAGCGCCGTCTTTTATTTCCGCCAGCGTGGTTCATCCTTCGGCGACCATGGCCGATGGTTTGGCGACGGCCTTTACCCTGATGGAGTTGGCGGCAATCAAAAAGGTGGCAAAAAATACGGGAACGCAAAAGGTTTTACTGGTCAGCCCCAGCGGTGACCTTATCCAGATTTAGGCCTTTGGCCTTTTGGCTTGCGGACCCACATATAAAGGCCACTAAGCGATAGCAGCAGGAATAATATACTGGCCATGGCCATGAGCCAGGCACCGATTTTGCCAAAAAAACGACCCGTATGAATGTCCAGTAAAATTCGGGATACGGGCATGCCGCGACCCTGATAGCGGCGAATAATGCGTTTCTCAATGGCTTTTGGCAGGGGAGCTGGATGCGCGCCGGTAAAATCTACACCGGGCATGCGCTCAACCAATGTCCCATCGTGCAGGGTCAGCAGCGTTTCATCTGCGTTGGCTATGCTGATGAAGCGCCTGTCTTTTTTAGCGAGAAGCAGTGGGGGTGTCAGGGGAATGGGGGCGGCATCGCCAACATAGACCAGCCCGTCAATCATAAGGACCCATTGGCTTTCATCCAGAGGGATGCCTGTGGGTGGGGATTTTGGACTTTGGTTATAGGCCCGGCTGATCAAGGTCCCATGCCAGGTTTTCTGATCAAGGCCTAGAGGGGCAGTAAGGAGCAAAAACAACCCCGTTACACTGAGAAGGATAACAAACAGCGCTGATATAATGCCGATGCGGCGATGCCAGCGTTTCAATAAGGGGAGGAGATTATTTTTCATTAGTTTTGAACATGCGAGTCAAAATAAAGCGCCAGGCGCGCCAGTTTTTTTAAGGCCCGTACAGAAAGAGTTGCCCCGGATATACCGTCAATTCTGCGATCAAGTTTATTATGCTTGGGCAAGCGTGCGCCAATAAACTGCTGGGTGAAAAAGTCATGCTTGACCTCCCACCCGTGGCTTTCGCGATACTCCAGAACTTTTAAGGATTCTATGGCGCCCGCGTTTATGGCAACACCCAGTGTGATCGGCTTGTATTTTCCGATCTCCTCCAATACCCAAACGGTCTTGGTATTTTTTTGCCAATACCGTACGCGCAAGCCCAAATAGTCATGCCGCAGGATTTTTTTGACATCTGCCTTTATGGCCGCATTAAGCCAAAGCGTTTTGGCTTCGGGTAGCTCACCTGCAAAGGCAGCGGCAATAAATTGCTGTTGCGCAGTTGCGTCCGCAGCTTGTGCACCACCAGATAATAGGGACAGGCAGACGCATGTTACCGCAAGTCCCATGCGTCTGGATGTCAAGGATAGTGTGAAAAAAATCCAGTTCACTAGAATTGATACCCGATTCCAAGGTTAAGAGATTTAAGATTTCTGATCGTGCTTTCCCGATCTTCAATAATGTAATCCATCTTCAGAACGACATCCTCTACCGGCCAGAAATTGGCCCCGAAAATATGGCGGTTAATCCCTGTATTGCCCCTCAGGCCCTTATTGTTATCCCAATTGGAATAGCGATAGAACACACCCAACTGCGCCGTATCAAAGGCGCCAAGTGGAAGGCTGAACTTATAAGAGGGTTCAACATAATACCCAACCTGTTTATCCCGTCCGGTCAGGTCAACTTCCGCGCCATCCAGTGACCAATTGGCATACAAGGCCCGCATCCCAAATCCACGCCATTTTGCATCGACATTGGCGGTAAGCAGAAGGGCGCTAACGCCCTTGCCGGTAAGGGCATCGCCGGCGCCCTGGGTGGCATCGCTTTGATAATAGACGGACCCGGCCATTTTTATGCCAGGAATGCCACTATAGCTCAGACGCCCGGTATAGGCCTGGTTTTTAAAATTGGCTTCGGCGACTTTTTGACGGCCAGAGCGGACTTTATAGCCATTGGCCGCATTTAGCTCCAAACCTGAAGACACCATGGCATCGTAAGAAAATCCACTATCGCCGATGGCACCGCGCATACCAAGGCCGCCTTCCCACCAGGTCGCCGGAATGATGTTTTTTTCTACCGCATTGCGTTCCACGCCATAAAAGGTAGGGGGTTCATGGCCTTCATTGATAAGGCCAACCGGAACGAGGTGAACGCCGCCATAGATTTGTGTGCTTTCATTCAGATCAGCTTCTATATAGGCCTGTTCCAGTTCAACTTCGCCGGGTTCCCCATCGGCAGAAAAGGCATGCTCCAGCTCAAGTTCTGAAGCAAAGCGAATATTGTCGTTAAACTCGTGACCAAAAAACAGCACAAAGCGGTGAAAATCCAACTGATCCTTGGCGCCGCCCTGATAATGCATCTCTCCATAACCGCCAAGACTAGTCCTGTTCCACCATCCCGTGCCTGCCGAACTCGCTTTGTTTTCAACGGCATTGGCAACAGCCTCGACGTTTTTCTGTGTTTTTTCAACACTGTCCTGTGTGCGTGTGGTTTCTTCGCGCGTAGTTTCCAATGCTTCTTTGAGCTTGGAAATCGTGGCTTGTTGTTCCTGTATAATTTGCCACATTTTCTCCAAGCTGGGGGTTTGCCCCTCTGCCCATACTGGCGTGGAACTAAGTGCCAGTCCTGCGGCGCTTGCGCAAAGCAGGGCCGTATTGCGTATTGCCATTATATAATCCTCGCTATCCTAAAATCGGCGTAAAACTATTGGGCGCGCTCTGATCACGACCCATTTTGCGAATGCGCCGCATTCCTACAATGGATCGCTACAATATGCAAATGAGAATTATTCGCAATTACAGTGTTTTGCTGTTTTTAGGTTGAATCTCTGAAATCGGCGTAAAAAAGCCGGGCACTGGAGAAGCGCCCGGCTTTAATTTTCGCGAGAAGGCAATTAGCTTTTGATGTCTTCCGGACGGACAATTTTTGCGCCCAGTTCTTTCAGAACTTCACTGGCCTGATAAGCATGCTCGTTTTTGACTGGCTTGGCCCCGCGCTGCATCGCAATCTCGGCTGTTGCTTTATAGCGGGTGATCTGATGAATGTCATAGCCATCAAAGAACGGGTCATAACCATAGCCATAACCATAAAACGGGCTGTAATATGACCAGCCAAAGCCGTAATGGCCCAGATAACCAAAGCGAGAGCCATATCCGGACCCAAAACCGGAGCCGCCGGTATAGCGTTCCTTTTTCTCGGTATTACGATCAGCAACAACAAAATAGTCATAGCCGTTTTGTTTGGTCAGTTCTGCGGCACGATAGAGCAGATAATTCTCTACGGTTTCCAGATTGGTTAGTGAATTGCCAGAAAAGGAAACCCGGTATCGGTTACTTTCGATCCGTTGTTCGCTATAGCCGCGCGAAGAGTCTACAGCCGCTTGATAGGGGGTGGCGGTGGCGCAGGCCGTCAGGATTAACCCTGTGGCCGCCAGTGCCAGAAGTGAGAGTATACGCATTTGTCATCTCCATTGGGGTGTGTGTGTGGGGACGGTTTGGAGTGCATCTAATATGGGGGTTGAAAGGCGCGACGTCGAGTGCGCTCAACATTTATTCATCCAGCATTCATATTCACCGCGCTTAAAGTGAGATACAATACGGGGCTCTATATAATTTAAAAGAAAGAACTACCATGTTAGTACTTGTATTTTTTAGCATTTTTAATATCGCGACACTGATGCCAGTGTCCCTTGGTGCCGATGCACAAAAACTTGCAAAGAGTTGTATTGCCGAAGGTGAAACCCCCGCTTTGTGTAAATGTTATGCAGGTTTTGTCGCTGATAATACTACAGACAAAGAATTGTCTGCCCTGACGATCCTGACTGACCCCAAACATCGCGGTTCACTGGAATCAGCGTTAAAGGCCCTTACGGCCAAAGGGTTGACCCCTGGCGAGATATTTAAAATGGCGATGAAGGCCGACGCCCTGCAAGGTGATGCCAAAGCTAGGTGCGAGCCGGAAAGTGAAGAGTGAGCCTGAACCCTAGCTGTTCTTCCCACTCATCCGGTCACGCCGTGCCAAAAGTTTCAGGCGCAGGGCGTTCAGCTCGATAAAGCCATCGGCATCGGATTGGTCATAGACCACATCATCTTCAAAGGTTACATGGTCCAGCGAGTAGAGCGAGCGCGGTGAGGTCCGGCCAACAACGCTGGCCACGCCTTTATAAAGCTTCAGGCGCACGTTGCCGCTGACCATTTCCTGAGATGCATCAATGGCAGCTTGCAGCATTGTGCGTTCTGGCGAGAACCAGAAGCCATTATAAATCAGCTCTGCATAGCGCGGCATCAGCTCGTCTTTCAGGTGCGTTGCGCCCCCGTCCAGCGTTATCTGTTCAATACCGCGATGCGCAGCCAACAGAATTGTGCCGCCTGGGGTTTCGTAAATACCGCGCGATTTCATGCCGATAAAACGATTTTCCAGTAAATCCAGTCGGCCAATGCCATGCGTCCCGCCCAGATCGTTCAGGCGTGTCAGCAAGGTGGCCGGGGAAAGCTGTACCCTATCAATGCTGACCGGATCGCCTTTTTCAAAGCCAACTTCAATATATTGCGGCGTATCCGGAGCATCTTCGGGGGCAACGCTTCTCTGATAGACAAACTCAGGGGCTTCTACGCCCGGGTCTTCCAGTGCCTTGCCCTCTGATGAAGTGTGCAACAGATTGGCATCCACGGAAAATGGCGCTTCGCCGCGCTTGTCTGCGGGCACGTCAATGCCATGTTCTTCTGCATAGGCGATCAGGTCGGTGCGTGAGCCAAAATCCCATTGTCGCCAGGGCGAAATAATTTGCACATCAGGGTCCAGCGCCAGATAAGAAAGCTCGAAACGCACCTGGTCATTGCCCTTGCCAGTGGCCCCGTGGCACACCGCATCGGCGCCGGTTTCATGGGCGATCTCGATCTGGCGTTTGGCAATCAACGGGCGGGCAATGGCAGTACCCAGAAGGTATTGCCCTTCATACACCGTATTGGCGCGAAACATCGGGAATACATAATCGCGGACAAATTCTTCGCGCAAATCTTCGACAAAAATTTCTTTTACGCCCAGATCTTGCGCTTTTTTGCGCGCCGGTCCCAGCTCCTCGCCCTGGCCCAGATCAGCGGTAAAGGCCACAACTTCGGCGCCCATTTCGCTTTGCAGCCATTTCAAAATGATCGAAGTGTCCAGACCACCAGAATAGGCCAGAACCACTTTTTTGGGCGGATGCGCCATTTTGCTCTCCCGAAAATATGTATAAGCTGTGGAAATGACGCAATCGCTCTGAAAGTCAATGCAAAATGCATAACATTATGCTGTTAGGAGGCGGCGGGTTTATTGGCAATGCTGTTGCCAGAGCCTTGGTCGCCAATGGCCAGAATGTGCTGGTGTTGAACCGGACGGGCCAATCGTCTGTTCCCGGTGTCGCGGTATGTACGGTGGATCGCGCTTCTCCCACAGATGTGCTTAGGGCAACAGAACGGTTTAGTGCTGATATAATTATCGACATGATCGCCTTTGAGGAGGCCGATACCTTGCCGCTTTTGGATTGCCTGCAAGGGAGCGTCAGGCGGTACGTTCTTATATCGTCGTGTGATGTGTATGCAGCTTTTGGTCGCCTTTTGGGAACAGAAGCGGGGGCGACGGATAATACGGTTCTTTGTGAGGATGCGCCCCTGCGCACGCGTCTTTATCCCTTTCGCGGGAAAATGGCTGGGCGGCAATGGTATGATAAAATCCCGCTAGAGCAGGCAGCGTTGGGTTGTGCTGATTTGGAAAGCGTCATTTTACGCTTGCCAATGGTGTTTGGTCCCGGTGATCCCAGAAGACGGTTTCAACATCTCTGCCAAGCTTTGATGATGCCCAAAAGAACCATCACTTTATCAGGGAAGGAAGCCCGATGGAAATCTCCGCTCTTGCATGTTGATGATGTGGCCCGTGCCATTGCTCTGGCGGCAACACATTCTCAAACACCCGGTGGAATATTCAATATCGGGCCGGAAACGCATGTAAGCGAGAGCCAGCGCGCCTTGGCCTTTGCCCGTGCTATTGGCAGAACTATAAAGCTTGAGATTAAATCAGAGGCAAAAGAAGGAACGGGGCAGAACTTTGACCAGCACGTTGTGTTGTCATCTGCGCTATTGAGAAGGCTTACAGGCTGGTTGCCGCGCCTAACTGATGATGAGGCCTATCAAAGCGTGTGGGCATGGGAACAAGAAGCGGCATTATTATAACTGTACATATTCGGGCTTGCCAGTATTGACGAGCCGCCCCAAATAAGAATGGTAACGGTGCTAGCCGTAAAAGGATAAAAATTATGGACGCAGTTGAAGCCGCTCTGGCGGCCTATCCGTGGGGCATATATTTATGCCTGCTGGTGGCCCCATTTGTACAAGAGGACGCGGCGGTGATCGGGGCGGCCTCGGCATCGACCATGGGCATGGGCGATCCGTTTTTGTTGTTTCTCTCTATAATTATCGGCCTTAGCGCCAGTGATTTATGGAAATACTGGGCCGGACGCGCGGCGCGCACGCATCATTGGGCCGAAAAGTTTGCGCAAAAAGAGGGTGTGCAGGCGGCAAAGGAAAAAGTGCTAAAACGGCTGGGGGCGACGCTGATGGCGGTGCGCTTTATCCCGGGTACACGCATTCCCACCTATGTCGCGGCGGGTTTTTTTAAGGCGCCCTTTGGCTCATTTTCCTTGTGGGTTGTCCTGTCGGGCATGCTTTACGCGGCGCTGGTATTTGGGTTGTTCCACGCTTTGGGTGAAGTGGGCGGAGAGGCGGCCAAGGCTGTGGTGCCCCTCATTGCCATTGCTCTGGTGGTGACATTACTGGTCGGGCAATTCGTCTGGAAGAAAGTTAGAAAGCCGGTTTCTGCCTGAGGTTAAGCCTAATCGGCGTCCTCTGGTATGAGGGTTTCGCGTGCGGGGTCATTTTTCCACACTAACCAGGAATAAGGCAGTGCAATCAGGATCGTCAGTGCTATTCCGCCGATCAATACCACCAAAGCCCAGCGCGGGATCAGCACCAATGCCGTAAAGAAAGTAGCAATCCCGGTCAGCATAAACAGCCAACCAGCCAGGCGGTGGGTTTTGTCCCATGACAGATCGGATGAGAGCGTCCAGGGGGTGCGCACCCCTACGAACCAGTTGGGGCGTATCTTGCCCATTACGGCGCCCATGGCCGTGAACAGACCGCCGGTGAGCAGGCTCATCCAGCGCAACAGGCCAGGCCCGTGCGATACATCGGCCAGATCAAATATCTTTGTTGCATTCAGCACCATGACGGCATGCCCCGCCGCCAGTATCAGCAAGGCCCCGATCCAGATAACCAGATAGGCCGTGGACGAGCGCAAAAGATTGCGCCCACGCGGATCAATCCTTGGCAAAATGGCAATCAGCGCCGCCATGGCTGCGCCTAGCGCTGGCATCAGCCACAAGATGACGGCTTGGCTGCTGGTGCCGTCGACTTGCCCGTTTATATTCCAGTGGCTGGCAAATTGCCCATCAACGGGAAGATGTGGCATGGCCCAAAGACTGAGGCCCAGCATCACGGTGACAAGCAAACCAGAGATCATCAAACCTTTACGAATCATGGGTTTTCTCCATCCATATTTTTGTCGCCCCTGCCCTTGCCAAAAAGCGCCATAATGGCACCAATGGCCTCTTCGGCGGCCCCGGTGTTCAGCCGATAGCGAATTTGCGTACCAAAGCGTTCACCGTGGACTAGGCCAGCCTCTTTTAAAACTTTCAGGTGCCCGGTCATGGTCGGCCATTTCATGTCAAACCGGGCAGCAATATCGCCCGAAATCATCGGACCATCGCGCAGCATGGACAGGATTTCCCGCCGCACCGGATGGGCCAACGCCTTGAAAGTTTTGTTCATGTATATTAATTAGGGAAAATACAAATTAAAGTCAAGGCAGGCAATATAATTATGTTTCTTCAAGAACCTTTTTGGCTTTTTTCTTTCCCTGTCTACTCGCCCAGGCAAAGAACAGAACCATGAAGACACTCCATTGGGTAACAAAAAATGCATTTTGGAAATACCAACTCCATTGCCAGTGAAAGTTGGGAATAAACCAAATTCCAAAAAGTGGAGTGAGGGCTAATGTCAGGCTAATGACAATTACCACATCATACCAAAAATGCCATTTGTTCCTGTTTTTCGTAGGTTCGCTTTGTACGTCTTCAGCGCTCTTTTGGTTTTTAATATGCCCGATAGCCAGGTTAAGCCGGATCAGGACATAGAGATAGAAAACAGTAATGAGCACAATCATGCTGGCGATGAAAGGCGAATCCATAAAGATGAAAATATGATGAGATAACCACGAATAGTAATACAGATAGTACATAGCTGGGATGATAAAAACGCCTAGTGTCATCGTGCGGATTTGCAAGCGCCTGAATTTAGAAATTTTTGATTGATCGTCGGAAAAGAAATCGGCCTGCGCCGCTTTTTTTGCATCCGTATAGAAGACATAAATCCCCTTGATTGCGCACCCAAGACGCCAACCTGCATCCTCGCAAAGTTGAATATACGCACCGCGTTCTTTCTTGCGGACCGGGCGATAATCAACGCGAAACTCCAAATTTTGTGGTTCAGCGCGCTTGAAGATATAGCCGTGTGGCTTCCACATCAGCAATGCATTTTGCTTTTTAAAGTCGCACAATATCCAGCCCTTTGCCGCCATGGATTTGAGAAAATCCAGGAAATCATCCTCTTTCCAGGATACCCAAGGATAGTTTTGTATCAAAGTTTCTGGCGCGCTCATTGTTTGCAGTCCTGATGTTTCAACTTCCTGATTTTGAGAACAATGGCTATGCCTGAGTAAACAAGCAAACCTGTAAGTATGACGTACAAAAACTTTACTGCCATATATAGCGCAGGCGTGCTGAAGTCATCTTCACTGACGGTACTTGGGATGAATATCAGACTAAGGTACAATATCGGAAGTGCCAGCAACGCCAAAATCCCCAATACACGTCTGTATTTGGCGATTTGCGAGCGGGCATCTGAGAAAAATTCTGCTGAGGAGGCAATGTCAGCATCTGCGCAAAAATAACGCCATGAAGAAAAACCACAAACATGTTTCCAGCCAGCATCTGCGCAAAGTTGAAAGTAATCTGTAAGTGAGTTTTCTGTCTCGGTTTGAAAATCAAGGCGATAAACAAGATCGCGCGGCTCACCCTTTTCAAAGCGATACACAAAAGGCCAAACCTTTTGCAAATGCCACCCTTTGGCCGATTGCTGGTGTAACCAGGCGCTTTCTGCACCCTCTTGCCATACAAAGAAAAACTTGAAAACGGTTTTGATTTTATGTTTTTTGCTCATGATAATCTTCCTTGTTGCCACGCCAAAAGCGCCGCCTTGCCATAACTGACAAGCGCGGTGAGGCGGGCCATTTCGCTTTGTAATTGTGCATGGCCCACGGTGGTCAGCTTATAGACCTTACGCCGCGCGCCATTTTCCACCGGCAGAGGCAATATCCAGCCCTTTTTGACCATTTTGGTCAGCGCCCCATAAAGCGTGCCCGGGCCAAGGCGCACACGGCCATCGCTCATCTGTTCGACCTTTTTGATAATCCCATAGCCGTGCAGCGGTTCAGCCAGTGCCAGCAGGATGAACGTGCTGGCTTCGGACAGGATTTCGGCTTTCTCACTCATGATGCAACTATATCGCGACGCGATATAACGTCAAGTGATGCATACAGCTCTGTTGATAAGGGATAAAAAGTGCGCCATGGTTTGCCGTGAAAACGGAGACGAAAATCATGACCCGACCCCTTATTTTGATCACTGGCGCATCGGCTGGTATTGGCGCGGCTTTGGCGCGTGAATTTGCTGCCCATGGCTGGGATCTGGCGCTTACGGCACGGCGTAAAGAGCGCCTTGAGGATTTGGCCGAAGAAATGAAGGCCAAAAACGGTGTGGATAGCCTGATCATTCCGGTGGACATGCACACCAAGGGCGCGCCCAAGGCGATCATGAAGGCGGTTGCCGATGCCGGGAGGCATGTGGATGGCATCATCAATAATGCTGGTTATGGCGTGCCGGGCACCTATGCCAAAGTGCCATGGAAGGCCCATGCGGATTTTATCCAGATCATGCTGACCGCCCCGTGCGAGCTGATCTATCTGGCTTTGCCGGGTATGGTCGAGCGCGGATTTGGCCGCATTATTAATGTGGCCTCGCTGGCCGGGCATTTGCCTGGCTCCAAAGGGCATACGCTTTATGCTGCCGACAAGGCGTTTCTGATCAAGTTTTCACAATCACTTAATCTGGAAACTTTGGGCACAGGCGTGCACGTATCGGCGCTTTGCCCCGGCTTTACCTTTTCCGAATTTCATGACGTCAACGACACTCGAGGTCTGGTTTCCAAGACGCCGGGCTGGATGTGGAAAACCTCTGAATATGTGGCGGCAGCTGGCTATACAGCCGTGGAAAACAATGTCGCCGTGCGCGTACCCGGCACGGCCAATAAAACCATTGCGGCGATTGCTAAAATCCTGCCCGATCCATTGGCCATGGCGATGATGAAACGCCAGACCAAAAACTTCCGCGTAGCGGATGAATAGGCTGCACTGTTAACCATTGAACATGCCAGATTATACCCTGGAGCGCACGGCCACCGGCATTGTCTGCGGGGTGGATGAGGTCGGCCGTGGTCCGGGGGCCGGGCCGGTGGTGGCCGCTGCGGTGATTCTTGATCCGGCCAGAATTCCTCCGGGCCTGAATGATTCGAAAAAGCTCTCGCAAAAGCGCCGGGAACACTTGTTTGAAGTTTTGATCCAGGACGCGCATTTTGGCCTTGGCATGGCCGAACCTGAAGAGATCGACCGGCTGAATATTCTGCATGCCAGCATGGTGGCCATGGGACGGGCTGTGGCGGCCCTGCCAATGATGCCTGATCATGCGCTGATTGATGGAAATCGACTGCCAAAAGATCTGCCATGCACAGCGGCGGCGATCATCAAGGGCGATGGCAAAAGCGTCTCGATCGCGGCGGCGTCGATCATCGCTAAAGTGGTGCGTGACCGTCTGATGGTACGCGCCGATGAGTTGTATCCTGGCTATGGGTTTGCCGCCCATAAGGGCTATCTGACCAAGGTGCACAAGGCGGCGCTGCAAAGCCTTGGGCCATGCCCCCTTCATCGCTTTTCCTTCGCCCCGGTGTCGGCGGCAGTACGGTAGTAACCCTTGATTAACCATAACTCTTAACACCTTGTTTACTATGCCTTTTAAGGTCTCATAAACCGAAGCAGCGCACGATTCACCACTGAAAATATGGATGAATCATAATGACCGAACTGCCGTTAAATCAAATACTCCACGATGAATGCGTCGCCGCCATGGAAGCCATGCCGGAAAACAGTGTGGATCTTATTTTTGCCGACCCGCCCTATAATCTTCAGCTTGGCGGTGATTTGCATCGCCCGGACAATTCCAAAGTTGCGGCGGTAACTGATGGCTGGGACCAGATCGGCGGTTTTGATGATTATGATCTGTTCACCTGGCGCTGGCTGGAAGCTGCGCGGCGTGTACTGAAAGAGGATGGCGCCATCTGGGTGATGGGCTCTTACCACAATATTTTTCGCATTGGCGGCATTTTGCAGGATGCCGGCTTCTGGTTCATGAATGATGTGATCTGGCGCAAGTCCAACCCCATGCCGAACTTCAAAGGCACACGATTTACCAATGCCCATGAAACCCTGATCTGGGCACTCAAATCCCGCGAGCAGAAAAAGTACACCTTCAACTATCCGGCGATGAAAATGCTGAACGACGGTGTGCAAATGCGTTCCGACTGGAATTTGCCCATTTGTGCAGGGCGAGAACGCATCAAAAATGAAGAGGGCACAAAGGCGCACCCGACACAAAAACCGGAAWSSCTGYTGCACCGSGTWMTKCTSKCSACMACCAATCCYGGYGATRTSGTGCTGGACCCGTTTTTTGGCACCGGCACCACCGGCGCGGTGGCCAAAAAGCTAGGCCGTAATTTTATCGGCATCGAGCAAGACGCTACCTATGTAGAGGTCGCACAGACGCGTATTGATGCCATCACCACGGCGCAAGACAAGGATCTGGAAGTTACACCCTCTAAAAAGTCCTTGCCGCGCATTCCCTTTGGTGCCTTGGTCGAGGCAGGACTTTTACATGCTGGCGACAAGCTCTTTTGCCCGCAAAAACGTCGCATTGCCCGGGTGCGCCCCGATGGCTCTATCACGACGGGCGAGAACAAAGGCTCGATCCATCAGGTCGGGGCTGCGGTGCAACACGCCCCGGCGTGCAATGGCTGGACGTTTTGGCATTACCGTCAGGGCAAGGCAGGTAATTTTGCTCCGATTGATGTGTTGCGCCAGCAAATGCGCGCCCAATTGGTGAGTTAATATTGCTCGTCATTCCGGCGTAAGCCGGAATCCAGAACGACTGTAAAACTGGATGCCGTTTTTCAACGGCATGACGGTAAGCGTATACGAAGAGCAGGAGTGGTATTTCAGCCTTGCTAAATATCATCAATCCGTGCCCACAGGGCGTCAAGGCAGGCCCGGCCCAGGGCAGCGGCACGTTCCGGTGACCAGCCGTATTCCTCATCGGGGGTATTAACGGTGTCCTTGAAAGGCATTTCCAGAGTCATGGAAAGACAGGTGAATTCCTGTGCAACCCAGTTGGTGGCCATGGACAGATTGGCGGTGCCGGGAGCGCTAGGCGGATAACCATGTTCGGTTTGAAAATCCGGGCTGGCCTTTTTAAGCGCATCCAGATAATCGGCCAATTGCGTGGCCCGGGCGTTGGACCAGTCGGGTGTGCCCTCGGCACCGGCAATAAAGTTATAGGGCAAGGCCTCATCGCCATGCATATCAATGGCAAAATTCACGCCGATCTCGCGCATTTTTTCTCTCACCAGATAAACCTCCGGCGAGCGCTCCATGGTGGGGTTTTCCCATTCCCGGTTCAAATTGGCACCGCACGCATTGGTGCGCAAATGCCCGCGTTTTGATCCGTCCGGGTTCATATTGGGTACGATGTAGAAGTCTGCGTGTTTCAGCAGTTCGCGGGCGACCGGATCGGCCTCGTCCAGCAAGCGCCAGATCAGCCCTTCGGCGCACCACTCAGCCATACTTTCGCCCGGGTGCTGGCGCGCCGTGACCCAGCACTTTTTTTTGGGGCCATCCTTGCCGTCGCTGATATGCAACAGGTCTATATCCTGTCCGTCCAGGGTTTTGCCCAAAACGCCAAGGCTCGCCCGGTCAGATAGTTGCGCCTGCGCGATCAGATCGCTGTGCCGTTCCATGGAATAGGGGGCGAAATAGGCAATCCAGATGGCATCGGCCTCGGGCACCAGATGGATATCCAGCACGCCGTCCTGATAATTCGTATCCAGCCGGAACCAGTTTTCCCGATCCAAGGAGGCAACCGCCTTATATCCCGGCCAGCCCTCGGTATAGGCCGCGCCGCCAGCATTCATAAGGCGCAAACGGCACGATTTTCCTCGGGCGCCAGTCAGGCGAAAATAGAACCATTGATAAAAATCAGAACGATTATCTTTTCTGATTTCAAGGCGAATATCCTGCGGATCACTCGCGTCCAGGACTTCAATATTTCCGGCATCAAAAGAGGATGAAACTTGAATCATTTTTGGCTCCAATGGCGATGGCAAAGTTTTCTATGCTTATAGGTGATGCTTTCCCCAAGGGCTATGGCTTGGTGTAGCAAGATTAATTTGCTGCTGATCCATCGCTCCTTTAAGCTGTGGCAAAATAAAAATATCAGGAGCTCCATCATGCATTTTCACATTCTGCGCCTTGGCGCATTCATGGCGTTTGCCATGGCCGTTTCACCAGCGCTGGCCAAAGATACCGCCTCGCCGGGCGAAGTTCTGCTGATGCATGAACTGGCCGCAGATGTGTCGGCGGATCGCCTGCACAGGGATGTACAAAAACTGGTTGATTTTGGTACTCGCCATACGCTTTCAGATACCAAATCGGACACGCGCGGCATTGGCGCGGCCCGGCGCTGGATCAAAGCCGAGTTTGAGCGCATCAGCGCTGAATGCGGCGGCTGCCTTGAGGTCATCACCATTGCCGATACGGTAAAGGGTGAACAACGCATTCCCGATCCCGTAGAGGTGGTCAGCGTTATTGCCATACAGCGCGGCGCACTGGATGCGGACCGTTATGTGATGATGTCCGGCGATATTGACAGCCGGGTGACCGACCCAATGGATTTCACCTCCGATAGCCCCGGAGCCAATGATAATGCCTCTGGCATGGCCGGTGTGATCGAGGCGGCGCGCGTGCTGTCAAAGCATAAATTTTCTGGCTCCATCATCTATGCCGGGCTGGCTGGCGAGGAACAGGGGCTTTTTGGCGGCAAGATCGTCGCCAAATATGCGCTCGACCATCACTGGCGGATCAAGGCGGTGCTCAATAACGATATGATCGGAAATATATCCGGTATTGATGGCATTGTGGACAACACCATTGCGCGGGTTTTCTCCGAAGGCACACGGGATGTGGAGACCCCCAAAGAGGCCCGCATGCGCCGCTTTACCGGCGGCGAAGTGGATTCGCCCTCGCGCAATCTGGCGCGTTATATCGATGTGCGTGCGGACCGCTATATCCCGGCGCTGGATGTGATGATGGTCTATCGGCTGGACCGGTTTGGCCGGGGTGGCCATCATCGGCCGTTTAATGCGGTAGGCATTCCCGGGGTGCGCATTATGGAAACCCATGAGAATTATGATCGCCAGCACCAGAACATTCGCGAGGAAGGTGGGCACAAATATGGCGATGTAATCACCGGGGTAAACTTTGATTATGCCCGTAAGCTCACGGCCCTGAATGTTGTTTCCCTGGCCGAAATGGCTGGCGCGCCACCGTTTCCCGCCAAGGTTGGCATAAAAGGCGCGGTGCAACCCTCGACACAGCTTAGCTGGAAAATGGCCACGGGAAAGTCGGCTGACAATCTGGCAGGATATAAGGTATACTGGCGCCTGACCGACCAGCCACAATGGCAATGGTCGCGTTTTGTCGGCAAGGTCGACCATGTTGAGATGAAGAATATTGTGATCGACAATTATTATTTCGGCGTAGCCTCGGTAGCCAAAGATGGATCAGAAAGCCCAGTGGTGTTTCCTGGCCCTGCCGGATCGTTTGGGGAATAACTATTTAGGGGGAAAGAGCCTTGTTCATAGGTCATTACAGCGCCGCGTTTGCGGCCCGTGCGTTTAAGCCAGCCTTACCTCTCTGGCTGTTGTTCGTTGCCGTGCAACTGGTGGATTTTGTCTGGGCGGGGCTGGTGCTGGCCGGGGTGGAAAAGGTGCGCATTATTCCCGGTTTTATGGAGGCCTCGCCACTGGACCTTTATTATATGCCCTATACGCACTCTCTGGTGGGGGCGGCAATCTGGGCCGTGGCGGCGGCCTTGCTTTATGGCGTTTATCGTAAGGGCGGACATAAATGGGCCGCCGGATTAATCCTGGGGGGGGCGGTCCTGTCCCACTGGTTTGCCGATCTGCTGGTGCATGCGCCGGATCTGCCATTGATTGTCGGTGATCCCAAATACGGGTTTGGGCTTTGGCGTTCGCTATTATGGTCACAAATTGCCGAAATTGGCCTGCTCGTGGGTGGCTTTTGGCTATATCTGCGCCATACCACACCCAAAGGATTTATGGGCCGTTTATCTCCATGGCTGTTTCTGGCATTTTTGATGGCGGTGCAGGCTTATAGTCATATGGGCGAGGTCGAGGCCGGGGCATCGGCCCAACCCTTTGCCATATCGGCATTGGTGGCTTATTCGCTTTTGGCCTTTGGCGCGTGGGTGGTGGATCGAACGCGTACTGCCAGGTGAATAACGCAATCGTTTTTGTTTCTCACACTCTCCTCACAACTTGTTCATTGAAGGTTGTGGTGTTGTTATGATGACTATGGGCAAAGAAAGGCTATGTCTCATCCAGGCGCTGCGCTGAATGCGGCGTGTCGAGGAACGTAGATAAAAGAAAGACCTTCCCATGAATACTTATACTAAAATCAGTGTTGCCACGCTCTCAATAGCTTCCATTGCCCTTACCGCTGGTGTGGCCAATGCGGCCAAAGTCAAAGGTCCAAAGGAAAAATGTTATGGCATTACACTGGCTGGCGAAAATGATTGCGCAAATCTTGCCGGCACGCATTCCTGTCAGGGGCAATCCACAGTCAGCTATGATGCCGGTGAATGGCAATTCATAGCCAAGGGCACCTGTGCCCAGACAGTGGTAAAGGCCGAAAACGGCAAAGCGTATAAAGGCATGCTCAAAGACCAAGCCAAGGCAGCAATCGAAGCCTGAGCCTTTGTTGGAAAAGCACAATGAAAAGCGGCGGTTGTGCAAAGAGCGCGCCCGCCGCTTTTATTTGGAAGTTTTATGACACACCGCCAAAAATTGCCAAACCTTGCAGGCATTGGCCTTAAACCAGAGCATTATCGTGATGCGCTGGATGCGCCTGACGATGGTTTGTGGTTTGAGGTACACCCGGAAAATTACATGGTCGCAGGTGGACCGCGACTGGCCTGGCTGGATGCCATTGCCGAACGCTTTGCGCTTTCCCTGCATGGGGTAGGGTTATCGCTGGGCGGGCCAGACCGACCAGATCAGGAACATCTGGCGCGTTTGAAAACGCTGGTGGACCGGTATGATCCGGCCAGTGTTTCCGAACATGTGGCCTGGTCCCGCTTGGGAAACACCTATTTTGCCGACCTGTTACCGCCGCCGCCAACCCGCCAGACCCTGAATGCGCTGGCGGCGCATATTGCTGAAACTCAGGACACGCTGGGGCGGCGCATTCTGATTGAAAACCCGGCGCTGTATATCTCGCTGCACGGCGATATTTCCATGATGGAATTGTATGTGGAGGCGGCCAAAATCGCCGGGGCGGGTCTGTTGTTTGATCTGAATAATATTTATGTTTGTGCGCAAAATCTGGGCGGCAGTCCCCGGGACTGGCTGGATCTTGTGCCCCCGAAGGAAGTTGGCGAAGTGCATCTTGCGGGCTTTACCGCCCAAACCCGTAATGGTGATCAGATCCTGATCGACAGCCATGGTGCGCCAATCAGCGGGGCCGTCTGGGCGCTTTATGAAGATTTCATTCACGCGGCGGGGCCAAAGCCCACTTTGATCGAGCGCGACGAGAACATTCCACCCTTTGCAGCGCTGATGGCCGAGGTGAATCAGGCCAATCAGGTTTTGGACAAAGCGAGCCTGGAGGCCTGTCATGGCTGAGGATCAAAAGTTTTATGATCAGTTTGCAAAAGTACTTGGCGGGAGCGATGCCGACACCTTGGCGCCCTGGCTAAAAGAGAGCGGCCACGTATCGCGCCTTGGCATCCATCAGAGCAATTTTCGCGTCACCACCACCAAATCCATGCAAGGCATTTACAAGGCGATCAGCCGGCTGGTCGGGGATGAATATTTCGCCGCCCTGATGACGGGGTTTTTAAAGGAAAACCCGCCATCATCTTCCAGTCTGACGCATTATGGGGCAGGGTTTGCAGACTTTTTACGCACCTTTGCTCCGGTGCAGGCAAATTTACCATGGTTAGCCCCGGTGGCCCGTCTCGACTGGGCCTGGTTTATTGCCTATGGCGCGGCAAACGCGCCGGCTTTGAACGCGGAGAATTTGCAAAATATATCTCCAGAAAAATTACCGGCCAGCGCGCCGGGCCTGCATGTAACGGCCACTTTATTACGGTTTTCCGTGCCGGCTTATTCAATCTGGCAAACCAATATTGAAGATAAAAATGTGCGTGAAATTGATCTGAAAACCGGGCGCGAATGGGCGCTCGTTTGGCGACAGGGCATGCAGATACGCCACGCCGGTTTGACACAGGCGCAATATGTTTTTCTGGATGCCATTGGCGGCGAGCATTCATTGGCGCAAGGCTGGACCGATGCCATGCGCCATGACCCGGCGTTTGATTTAAGCAAGGAATTTGCACACTGGCTAAGCGCCGGTGTCTTTAACGGAGAGCAAGATGACCAATGACAACAAGGCCAGCATGCTGGCCACCGCCAAACGTCTTTATTGTCGTTTCGAGGGCCTAACCCGCCATTTTCAGGGCTTGGCCGCTTTGGCCGCCCGGCTGGTGATGGCGCGGATGTTCTTTAAATCCGGCATTTTGAAAGTACAGGATTTTGGCACTGCGGTTGACCTGTTTGAATATGAATATTTTGAGGGCATTCCCCACGGGCTGGCCGTATTTGCCGGTGCGCTTTCCACCATTGGGGAGACGGTGCTGCCCCTGATGCTGGTCGTGGGTTTTATGACCCGCTTTGCCAGTGCCGGCCTGTTGGTAATGACCCTGGTTATTTCTACCCTGGTCTATCCCTTCTGGACCGGACAGGGGCTTACCCTGTGGTGGAATGACCATGTCTGGTGGACGGTCATTTTGTTCGCGCTTATGGCCTATGGTCCCGGCAATTTGTCGCTGGATGCCTTGCTCGGGAAAAAGCGCTGATCAGGACCCTGCCCAGGTCATGGCCGCATCATATTCGCCGTCGGCAAACGCTTTGACTTCTCCTTTGGAAAGGGAATCGAAGAGTTTGAAGAATATGTCGAGCCATTTTGGTGCGCCGACCAACGCGACTTTGTCAAAATCATTCCAATGGGAAAACCCCAGGCGCATATCGTCCAGCATGGCCTTTGGCTCCCAGCCTTTGAAGCTGTTATCCCATTCGATGAGGATACGGGCTTTGCCCTGCGCTTTGATCTGGGCTTCGATCGCCGGGGTCAGTACCTCTTCATAATCTTTCGCGCTTAATTTCTCTGATACGCGAAAGCCAAGGACTTTATTGTCACGGGTGGTGGTGAAGGAAATCATGGGAGCCTCCTTTGATTGCGTATACAGCTCATGTGGAGATGAACGGCGCTATCCTCAAGGCAGTGCGGCACTGTGTCCCGCCCTTTTCGGGCCTGCGCAGACACTCTATAGGCGTCATTTACAGTTTGCTGCGGGCCTTTGATCTCGCTGGAGGCGAGAGATGACCGATATACTAAGCCGCGCCCGGGCGCGGGCGCTTGACCCTGCCGTGCTGGATTTACCGTCCAGTCAATGGGGCGATGACCGATCCAGAATTCGTATTGTGGTGGCCATGTCCGGCGGCGTGGACAGTACCGTTACTGCGGCGCTTTTGCACGAGGCCGGCTATGATGTGGTGGGCATCACCCTTCAATTATATGACCATGGGGCCGCCATTGCGCGCAAGGGCGCCTGTTGCGCCGGCGATGATATTCAGGATGCGCGCATGGCCGCCGAGCGCCTGGGCTTTCCCCATTATGTGCTGGATTATGAGGGGCGCTTTTCTGAGGCGGTGATGGAGGATTTCGCCGATACTTATCTGGCCGGTCAAACTCCCATTCCCTGTGTACGTTGTAACCAGACGGTGAAATTTGCCGATCTTTTGCGCACCGCCAAGGATCTGGGTGCAGCAGCGCTG
Organism: Robiginitomaculum sp.; assembly: GCA_002733495.1. Lineage (GTDB taxonomy): Bacteria > Pseudomonadota > Alphaproteobacteria > Caulobacterales > Maricaulaceae > Robiginitomaculum_B. The sequence goes on along the minus strand of NVVV01000002.1, from coordinate 16,321 downwards.
GCCACCGGGCATTATGTACAGCGGGTGAAAACCCCATCAGGTGTTCAATTGCACCGTGCCGTCGATGCCGCCAAGGACCAGTCGTATTTTCTTTTTGCCACCACACCGGCGCAACTGGACTTTTTGCGTTTTCCGCTGGGCGGTCTGCAAAAGGACGATGTGCGGGCGCTGGCCGCCGATCTGGGGCTGGCGGCGGCAGACAAGCCGGACAGCCAGGACATTTGTTTTGTACCCGATGGCAATTATGCCGCCGTGGTGGAACGCCTGCGTCCCGGTGCGGTGCGTGCCGGGGATATTGTGCATATTGATGGCCGCGTGCTGGGCCAGCACAAGGGCGTAATTCATTTCACCGTGGGCCAGCGTCGGGGGTTGGGCGTGGCGTTGGGCGAACCGCTATACGTGGTACGCCTGGATGCCAAAACCGCACAGGTTTTTGTTGGCCCGCGCGAGGCCTTGCTAATCGCTGGTTTGGGTTTGCGCGAGGTGAACTGGCTGGGCGATGGCGATCACACGGCGCTGGGTGGCCAGCCGGTGGCGGTTAAAGTGCGTTCAACACGGCCGCCTATGGCCGGTCATTTTGTACAAGGCGGTGATGGTGCGCTGAGCGTGCATCTTGATGGTGGCGATGAAGGGGTGGCGCCGGGTCAGGCTTGCGTTTTTTACAGCCCGGACGGCAATCACGAGCGTGTATTGGGCGGCGGCTGGATTACCAAAACCCAACCCATGCTTGTCTGATGGTGCCAGAAGTCGTCATAAAACCATAGAACTCTCTTGCCAGTTTCGCCTCAAAGGCGTTTATTGAAGTATACAGCTAAACCTTGGGGGGAGAGAGTATACATGGCACATATTGTTATTATGGGCGCGGGCCTTGGCGGTGTTCCTATGGCGTTTGAGATGCGCAACAAGGCGCGCCGTGAAGACACCATCACCGTAGTATGCGACCAGCCGACCTTTAATTTCACCCCTTCAAACCCCTGGGTTGCAGTTGACTGGCGACAGGCTGACCAAATCAAGGTCGAACTGGCCCCGGTATTCAAGCGCAAGAAAATTGATTTCATTCACGCCCGCGTAGATGGGCTGGACCCGAAAAGTAACACCCTGACGCTCAGTGATGGCCAGAGTATAAGCTATGATTATCTGGTCATTGCCACCGGGCCCGAGCTGGCCTTTGATGAGGTCGAGGGTCTTGGTCCGGATGGCTATACCGTGTCGATCTGTACCACGGACCATGCCGATAACGCCCGCAAAAAATGGCTGGACTTTGTTGAAGACCCGGGCCCGATCATTGTCGGTGCGGCGCAGGGGGCCTCCTGCTATGGTCCGGCCTATGAATTTGCCATGATCATGGATACCGATCTGCGCAAGCGTAAAATCCGCGATAAAGTACCCATGACCTATGTCACCGCTGAACCCTATATCGGCCATCTTGGCCTGAATGGCGTTGGCGATACCAAAGGTATGCTGGAAAGCGAAATGCGTAACCGGCATATTAACTGGATCACCAATGCCCGGATCAGAAAAGTCAAAGACGGCATGATGGTGATCGAAGAAGTGAACGAGGATGGTTCGATTGCCGCCACCCACGAGCTGCCCTTCAAGCATTCCATGATTCTGCCAGCCTTTCGCGGTATTAAACCTCTGATGGGACAGGAAGGCCTAGTGAACCCACGCGGCTTTGTTTTGGTGGATGAACACCAGCAAAACAAGGCTTACCCCAATATTTTCTCAATCGGAGTATGTATTGCCATTCCGCCGGTAGGGCCAACACCGGTTCCTGTTGGTGTGCCTAAAACCGGCTTTATGATCGAAAGCATGGTGCGTGCCACCGCCCATAATATTGCAGCTTTACTGGATGGGCGCGAGCCAAAACACGAAGCCACCTGGAATGCCGTGTGTCTGGCTGACTTTGGCGATGGTGGTTTTGCCTTTGTGGCAATGCCGCAAATCCCGCCGCGTAATGTAAGCTGGGCGTCAGGTGGGAAATGGGTGCATTGGGGCAAAGTTGCCTTTGAGAAATTTTTCCTGGGCAAGGTGCGCCGTGGTGTTGCGGAGCCGTTTTATGAAAAAATGGCTCTTGATATTATGGGAATCACCAAGTCCAAGTAAAGGCGGTGGACAGAAGCAGTCTTGATGGGGATTTGAACTTGGGTCAGGGTTTTTCTGGCATGCTTAGCGTTTTTCTGCTTTAATACGCCTCCAAGGGGAAAGCAGGGGCTTCTATCATGACCATTTTAAAGTCATCACAAATACTGTCAGATTCTACGCAATCATTTGAAGATGCAGTGGCCAACGGCGTGGAGCGTTTTGCCAAAACGGTGAAGCATGTGCGTTCCGCCAGCGTCAATCATATGTCGGTTACCGTTGAAGATGGGAAAATTGATAAATTCCGCGTCAATATGCAAGTGACGTTTGAAGTGAAATAACGCTTTGCCCGATGGGTCTTTTTTCTGAGAAATGCCCGGTGCATCTCTATCTTGACGGACGGAGTGCGTATGCTCATGTTGCAGCGCATCAAAACTGGAGTTTGTCATGTCCCAAGACCCTGACCCTATTGTCATTGTTGGTTATGCTCGCACGCCCATTGGCGGCCTGCTTGGTGAGATGACGCCGCTCAGTGCCAATGAAATGGGCGCGGTGGCGATCAAGGCGGCGCTGGATGATGCCGGGATAGAGGGCGAGGCGGTCGATCAGGCCTTTATGGGCTGTGTCCTGCCCGCCGGTCAGGGGCAGGCACCCGCCCGCCAGGCGGCTTTAAAAGCTGGCTTGCCGCTCTCCGTTGAGGCCACAACGCTGAACAAAATGTGCGGCTCGGGCATGCAAGCGGCGATTATGGCCCATGATGCGATCAAAGCCGGTCAGGCCGATGTGATCATTGCCGGCGGCATGGAAAGCATGAGCAATGCGCCGTTTCTTCTGCCTGAGCATCGCGCTGGCCATAAATATGGCCATGCCAAAATTTATGATTCCATGGCGCTGGATGGGCTGGAAGATGCCTATGCCCACGAACCCATGGGCAAGTTCGCTGATACGGCGGCTGAAAAATATCAACTTACCCGCGAGGCACAGGATGCCTATGCGCTGGAAACCTTACGCCGTGCCCAGGAGGCCGCCAGAACCGGGGCCTTTGATCGCGAAACCACGCCGGTAACCATCAAGACTCGCAAGGGCGATATGGTGGTGGATACAGATGAATTGCCACGCAAGGCGCGCCCGGAAAAAATCCCAAACCTGCGCCCGGCCTTTAATAAGGATGGCACGGTAACGGCGGCCAATGCTTCGGGCATATCGGACGGCGCGGCGGCCATGGTGCTGATGCGCCAATCTGAGGCCGAAAAACGCGGCCTGAAACCCATTGCCAAAATCGTTGCCACCGCCGCCCATGCCCACGAGCCGGAATGGTTCACCACCGCCCCGGTGCCTGCCATGAAAAAGGCGCTTACCAAGGCGGGCTGGACTGTCGATGATGTCGATCTGTGGGAGATTAACGAGGCCTTTGCCGTGGTACCGATGATCGCCATGAAAGAGCTGGGGATCACCCATGATGTGATCAATGTACATGGCGGGGCCTGCGCCCTTGGTCACCCCATTGGCGCTTCGGGTGCGCGTATAATGGCGACATTGATGGCGGCGCTGGAACAACGCGGCCTTAAAAAAGGCGTGGCGTCTTTGTGCATCGGTGGCGGCGAGGCCACGGCCATTGCGCTGGAAATGATCTAACTAAGGCCGGGCATTGCCGATGGCCTGGTGTATGGCGAGGCCGCCCATCAGATTGCCAAAGGTATAGCCGCCCAGAAGTGTACGCAGATCTTCGGCATCGGTGAGCGCCTGTTCATAGCGGGCCTTAATGGCCTCGTCATTGGGGTCCAGGCCTTGTTCCTCGGCCCAGTCGTCCAGATCATCGCTACCCAGAACGCCCTGTGTGACCAGGGCAAAATGGTACAGCAGATTGCCAGCGCCGGGGGTATGATCAATGCCCTCTTTCACGGTGATGTGGCGCACCATCTGGTTATAATCGCTGGTCAGCGTACAGCGAAAGACGCCGTCCTCGGTTTTTGCGACCTCCAGCATGACATTGGCCTCCATCACCGCTTCCTCAACGAAATCTGTCATGTCGGCCCCTTATGGCTTTGTCATGACCTTATTCAAACGAAATGGGGCGGGTAATGCAAATCTCTTGTGGATTAACCCGGCAGCCATAGACCAGCATTTCCACGCCGGCGTCGCGGGCCACTTGCAGGGCCCGGGCATAGGCGGGGTCTATATCGGCCGCTGGCTGAAAATGATCGCAGTCCTCGCGTTGCACCACAAAAAGCACAATGGCGCGGGCACCGTTTTTAACTTCGCGGGTAAGATCGTCCATGTGTCTGGCGGCGCGTTTGCTGACACTGTCTGGAAATTCAGCTAGCCCCGAACTTCGTGACAGGGTGACGCTTTTGACCTCGACAAAGCAGGGGGCGCGGTTTTTATCCTCAAGAAGAAAATCAACCCGACTGGCCTCGCCATACTTTACTTCGCGGCGCAAAGTGGCATAGCCGCCAAGCGGCGCGATCACACCGCCCAGAATTGCTTCTTCGGCCAGTGCATTGGCCCGGCCTGTATGCACCCCCACCAGCGCGCCATCGACCTCGATCAGCTCCAGCGAATGACGCAATTTACGTTTGGAGTTGTGACTGTCCGAAATATAGACCCGCGCCCCCGGCGTGTTCAGCCCCATCATAGAGCCGGGATTGGCGCAGTGCACGGTCATTTCCTCGCCATTGCCAAGGCGTACATCGGCCAAAAACCGTTTATAGCGCTGGATCAGCGTGGCTTCGATCAGGGGGTCGGAGAATCGCATAAGACTATACTGCCCATGGCTGTATGATGATCGCAATAGGGGCTTTCTTTTGGCGCGACTTTTGCCATAGTGCGCTCCAGCGTTACGGCTTTGCGGGCGTGGCGGAATTGGTAGACGCACAGGACTTAAAATCCTGAGATCTGTTAGATCGTGGGGGTTCGATTCCCCCCGCCCGCACCATTTTCTTTATCTTGTGGCAAGATGCCAGAAAATTTTAAACCCGATTGCATTCCATACTGCCCTTGTTTATCGCCATTTCATGGTAAGGCTAATGCAGGCCCCGGTATAGATGCGCCACCTCACCGATAAAGGATAAGTACCATGCACTGGATGGCACGTAGAAGCGAATGGACGCAACCGGGTGACGATGCCCGCACGGCCTTTGATGTGGACTATGCCCGCATTATCCATTCCGGTTCTTTTCGCCGTTTGCAGGGCAAAACCCAAATTCTAAACCTCGGGGATAGTGATTTTTACCGAAACCGCCTGACTCATTCGTTGGAGGTCGCCCAGATTGCCACCAGCCTGGTACGCCAGTTCAGGCAGGATAACCGGGACCAGCCCGTGTTTGATCACCTGCCCGAAGACAGCCTGATCCAGGTGTTGGGTTATACTCACGATCTGGGCCATCCCCCCTTTGGCCATGGGGGCGAGGTGGCGCTGAACTATTGCATGCGTGATCATGGCGGATTTGAAGGAAATGGACAAACCTTGCGTATTCTGGCTCGGCTGGAGAAAATGTCTGGCAATGAAGGCGCGGATCTGACCCGCCGGGCGCTATTGGGTATTCTGAAATACCCGATACCGTTCTCTAAGGCCCATAATACGGTGCGGGCTCCGCGCCTTTTAGACGGGCCAAGCGTGGTCCGCCTGATTGATCGGGATCAGTCCAAACCGCCAAAATGCTATCTGAATACTGAACAGGACGTGGTGGATTGGATATTGGCACCCCTTAGCGCCAAAGACCGCAAAACCTTTTACGCCCTTAGCACTAAAAAAGGCCAGCATAGCCGCGCGCGGCACAAATCCTTTGATTGCAGTATCATGGACCTGGCCGATGACATTTCCTATGGCGTGCATGATTTTGAAGATGCTATTGCGCTCGGCCTGATTGATCAGGATGCGTTCAAAGCGGCGGTTGATGATGTGGCTTGCGCTTCATTTCTGGACTTCCTGAAAGAGAAATATCCCAATCAATACGGTAATAATATCTATGACAAGTTTGTCGACCAGCTTTTTGCCGACGGCAATACGCGCAAGCATACCATCAGTCGCATGGTTGGCTTTCTTATCAACAATGCACAGATCGTAGAAAAGAGAGGCTTTGTTGAGCCTTTGCTGCGTTATCAGGCCAGAATGAATGCCGGTCCGGAAAAATTTCTAAAGGCCTTAAAAGATTTTATCTTTGATAGCGTTATCAAAAGCCCAAACGTTCAACATCTCGAATTCAAAGGGCAAACCATGGTAGTTTCGGTTTTTGAAACCTTTGCCTCAGAACCAAAATCCTTTCTGCCGAGCGATGCCTACGCTTTATTTGAGAAGTCAGGCGAAGACATGCGTGTTATTTGCGATCACATCGCAGGCATGACCGATGCATTCCTGATGAAGACCTATGACCGCCTGTTCAGTCCGCGTATGGGATCCGTTTTTGATCGGCTTTAGGGGTAGGCCCAAAAGGCACTTTCAAAAAAACATTGACGTACATTAGTAATGCATAATATAAGGCATAACTAATATGCAATATCCGGCGACTGTTCGGGTTTAATCCAACCGTTGAATGCTCAAATCCATTCGCAATCAACAGGTAAAATCCCACACTTTGAAAGGGGCCAGAAATGACCAGAAAAAGCTTACGAGAGAGCTGTGCCATCACTGCAATGGCGGCATTAACGCTATTCCTTTCCAGCACACAGTCCGCTACTAGCGCCCCTTCCATAGTTCAGCCTCTGTGGACGCTAACCTCCACAACCGACAAGCAAGCCGCACTGACGGCTCTTGAGTTCTCTGCGGCGCAGTTAAACCTGAAAGCGGGGCAGAATGTGCGGGTAATAACGCCAAACGGCAATACCCAAAACATGAAGATTTCCCGCATCTCTCACCCTCATTTGGGCGGCATGGTTCTGTATGCGGTTTCCACCGATGGCCAAACGGCGCTGGATATAGTGATCCAGGCCGGTCAGGCCTTTGGCGAATGGACCGTTAAAGGGGCCACCACATATATCATTTACAGTGATGCGAAGGCCGGCCCGGTTTTTATCCCTGCTGACAGCGTCTCATTGTTATCTGCCCGCGTAGAGGAGGAAGCTCTGACGACGAAGGCGTTACAATACCCCGCCGGGCCGGTGGTGGCCTGGATCACCCCTGGGTTTGAAGCTCGTTATGGCCTGGCCAGCGCCGCCCGCGTGCAATACCTGCTAGGCAAGATTAATCAGCTTCGGGTCGCACGGGGTCAGGGCGCCATTGCATTGGTTGCCACCAGAAAAGTACAAAGCCCGGGCAATGATCCGGCCTTTGCGGCCAGCGGTGTAACCATTGCGGAGGCTCGCCCCCTGGCGGCGGATGATAGCTTGGCTCTGGCTGCGGCAGTGCTGCCCTCTTCGCGCTCTGTAAAAACCGGCATAGCGGCCACCGCTTATGCCACCGTCATCAACCCCGGTGCCAGTGATGCTCTGGATTGCGGGCTGGTGATGAATGGATCCTCCCCGGCAGGCACCTTTCATTTTCAGGAAACCGATGCGGCCAACCTGCCCGTAGGGGTACAGGACCAGACCGTCACCATTGTCGGCAAGGCGGCGCAGAGCTATGTGCTCTCCTTTACGGCCAGTACGGCTCAGGACCCCGGTCTGGAGCTGCCGATCGAATTTACCTGTTCCAATCGCCAGTCTGCAGTGATTGTTTCCGGCCTGAACACCTTGTTTTTCTCGGCCTCTGACATAGACGTGCCGGATATTATCGCCATTAGCGAAACCGGCTCTGCGGTGGGTCTGAACACGGCCGCCGGCATTGTCGATATGATTGATCGGGCCAAGGATGGCGCCTTTGTGGTCGCCACCGCCAATGTGGGGGCGACGGGTAATATTGTGGTTTCGGCCAGTTCCAGCGCTTCGCCTGCTCTGCCTGTTTCTTTACTGGTTTGCCAGACCGATCCGGTCAGTGGGGCCTGCCTTGCCACGCCAGCGACGCAAACCAGCCTGACCATAGGCGCCGGAGACACCCCGTCCTTTGCTTTCTTTACCAGTTCGAACACCGTATGGCCGTATGATCCGGCGGCAAACCGCATCAACATCACCTTCAAGGAAGGGGGTGCCATTCGTGGATCAACCTCTGTGGCGCTGCGTACCTTGCAGGGCACACCGGGCCTGCCTTCGACCACTATTGATTACGAAGCGATAGCGGCCAATTTGCCGGCGCATTTCACCACCGCCCCCGCTAATCAGGGCGGCGGTAATGGCAATGGCAATGGCGGCGGCGCCATGAACTCTCGCTATCCGCTGAACGAGGATAATACCCCGGTCGGTAATCCGGTCACTAATGCCGGGGCGACGCTGGGGCGGGTATTATTCCACGACAAACGCCTGAGCATTAATGACACCATTTCCTGCTCCTCCTGTCATGAACAGTCCATCGGGTTTTCTGACCCCGATGTGCTCAGCACTGGCTTTGTCGGTGGCCATACCGGCCGCCATTCCATGGGGTTGGCCAATGCGCGCTTTTATGCGCCGGGTGCCTTTTTCTGGGATGAACGGGCGGCCACACTGGAAGACCAGGTGTTGATGCCCATTCAGGACGGTGTGGAAATGGGCATGACGCTCAGTCAGCTCTTGCCAAAGCTGCAGGCGGTTGATTTTTACCCGGCGCTTTTCTCCAGCGCCTTTGGCGATGACACCATTACCGCAGATCGCATTTCCAGATCGTTGGCCCAATTTGTGCGCTCGCTGGTCACGACCAACTCTAAATTCGATCAGGCTTATATCAACGGCACTGTCGATAACCCGGACTTTGCTGGCACCTTCACCGCTGAGGAATTACTGGGCAAGCGTCTCTTTATGCCTTCCCCTGGCTCGGGTGTGCAGTCTTTGGGCTGCGCTGCGTGCCATGGTACCACCACGCAAATTCTCAGCGTCGCCGAGAATAACGGGCTGGATGCCAATACCGATGCCGATCAGGGCGTTGGCAATGGCCGATTTAAGGCGCCATCATTGCGAAATATCGCCGTGCGCGGCCCCTATATGCACGATGGGCGGTTTTCCACGCTGGAAGAGGTGGTCGAATTCTATAATTCGGGCATTCAGGATCACCCTGACTTGTCACCGCACCTTCGCGAAGGTGGCCCCGGTGGCCCGCCACGGCGTATGAATATGACAACCGAAGAAAAGGCAGCATTGGTGGCGTTTCTAAAAACGCTAACCGACAACGGCTTCCTGACGGACAGTCGCTTTTCCGACCCGTTTAACAAACGCTAGACGTAAAAATTAGAAATATAGGGCGTGCACCATGGTGTGCGTCCTATTTTTTTATGAAATGAGCGCAACAGTAAAAACAGTGCGCCTCGCCGCTCTCAGCCAGATCATAATAGACCTTGGGRTGGCCCAGGGCGCCGCCACCACCATCACAGGCCACGCGATCCGTTTCCACATGAAGCGTTTTATGTGGAGGCAGCTTCCCGGTTTCGTCATTAGCCTGAGAATTTGGTGCCATTTTTATGCTCCCGCATTGCCGTTTGCCCGTGTCGTGCATACTTATGCAGCCTATGCGCCGCGTCAACGCGCCAAGAAGGGAAAACCGCATTGAGCTATATCACTACAACACCTGATCTGGCGCTGGAAACCATCGACCTGCGCAAGACCTATCCCGGCCGGCGCAAATCCCCGCCCATGGAAGCTCTTAAAGGCATCAGCCTGCAAATCCCGCGTGGCTCTATTTTCGGGCTGTTGGGACCCAATGGCGCGGGTAAATCCACCTTGATCAACATTTTCGCCGGTCTGACCCGCAAAACCAGCGGCATTGCCCGCATTTGGGGTTTTGATATTGATCAGGCCCCGCGCCAGGCCCGCGCCGCCATTGGTGTGGTGCCCCAGGAAATCAATATGGACCCGTTTTTCTCGCCGCTGGAAAGCCTGGAATTTCAGGCCGGCTTTTATGGCGTACCCAAGCGTGAACGACGCAGCATGGAAATTCTAACCGCCATGGGACTGGCCGATAAGGCCAATGCCTATGTCCGCGAGCTGTCCGGCGGCATGAAACGCCGCCTGCTGATCGCTAAGGCCCTGGTGCATAACCCGCCAGTACTGGTGCTGGACGAGCCGACCGCCGGGGTGGATATTGAATTGCGACGCCAGCTTTGGGATTATGTGCGCGAGCTGCATTCGCGCGGCTCAACCATTATCCTGACGACCCATTATCTGGAAGAGGCGCAGGAGCTTTGCGACCAGATCGCCATCGTCAACCATGGCGAGGTGGTAGCGTGTGAGCGCAAGGATGACCTGCTCAAACGGCTGGACCATAAAACCCTGGTGATCGACCCGGTGGAGCCTCTGGACGAAGTGCCGGCAAACCTTTCGGCCTATGACGCCACCCTGCGTCCCGATGGTGCACTGGCCATTACCTATCAATTTGGCCGCCAGTCCGTTGCCGAATTGATTGAACAGGTTCGCGCCGCTAATATCCGCATCAATGATCTGCAAACCGTCGAGCCGGATCTGGAGGACGTGTTTCTGGCCCTGACCTATAACAACCCGGACACCCCCGATCCCACAGCGAAAAGCGCTTGAGGAAGTCCGCCCGGCGCGCTACACCACGCGCATCCGGCAAGGCGACATCCGCCTATACCTATTGCACCCGTAGCTCAGCTGGATAGAGCGCTGCCCTCCGAAGGCAGAGGTCACAGGTTCAAATCCTGTCGGGTGCACCATTCTTTTCAAGGGTTTAGCGTATATTAGAAAGTGCTTACTGGCGCGCAACTGGCGCGCAAACTTTCAACCCTCAAAATGTGGGGAGAGATGCACCATCCGCAAAGAGTGTTCTCTACGATTCAATATCAGTAATTTTGCTGTAACCTACGAAATGCTTTTATTTAAAGCTCGGAGAACGTTGGCTTTTTCTTGGTTCGTAAAGTCTGCAATAATCTTCAATTCAGATGCGTCAATGCTTAATATTTTAGCGGCAGTTTCAAAACTAATCCGTTTCCCAATCTCGTCGAAACACCGTATTTTTTTAGATGGCCGATATTCTTCAGTATGATTTTCCATTGTGTTGGAAGTGATTGTTAGTAGCGAATAACGGTCCTCATAATGAGCCTGACCTATCACATGCAGTATGATGTTAATAAAATGAGGAATAAAGTCTAGCAACAAACGAYAACAGCAGCTAAAAACATTCATAGTTACAAATACATAAGATAGTTTTAAGCTTCAAAATGTGGTGCTGGCGTGCCGTCGGCAAACGTCCAGCCTTTCGTAAAATCTTCTTTGATCTGAGCCAAAGTATTGAAGAGAAAACCGGGCAAGTACGCGTCAAATCCCGGGGCTTCCAATAATCGCTTTTGCACGGCTTTCATGGTGGTTGCCTGTTCGTGTACAGAGAGCACAATGTTGTTTACGCCAAGCCCATATTTGCTGGCCATGGCTTGGGAATGGATCGCAAAGGCGTTCTTTTGTAATTGCTCAGCGATCCGGCCCGTGTCGGGATAGCGATGCACTTCCAGAGCTATGGGAAGTTTGAAGGATTCTTTACTCAGGCAGAACAGACCGTCCGGCTCAATGAAGTCGCCACCATCCAGATCAAGTCTGGTATCGCAAATTTGGCCGTGGAGTGAGCCCGTCTTGTCAAAATACTGGTAGGAGAAATCAATCGTAAAATCATTGTTGTGGGCCCAATTTCGCAAAGCTATGTGACAGTCAATCAGGGCCATACGGTGAAATATATCACGGGTAAACTGTACACCTCCCTTGGGGTAGCGAATGGCATTGGCTGGCAAGCCTTTATACTCGCACAGGCAACTGGCTCCCTTGGCGGTCAGGTAATGGATGTGTGGCAAACGTCCATAAGCCGGCCACCGTCCAAAATCATGGGTTTTGATGAGGGGCGGGCGACCGCGCTTCAAATGGCGCACGACATGATCCCACGCCACGGTTGGACTGGCGGCAATGCCCAAGGCCACCAGTTGCTTGGCCGTCAGGTAGCGATATATCGCCAACGCTTCCAAAGCTCTTAGTGGGTTTTCAGGGAGGGCAGTAAAAGTCATGATTTTGGTTTTGCCGGTGGCATTTCAGGAAATGATAATTTGGGTTTTGACGCGTTTGTAGCCTTCCCAGAAGCATGTTTGCGGGCGATTTCATGGATCGGGCGATAATAGCGATCAAGTTGTTCCTGCCTTACTTTTTTCCAATCCTTAGCTTTCATGGCGTACTTCTGCCCGACAAGTGGCAATTTGGTTCGAAGGCAGGTTCGCCCGGATTGGCTCAAATAAAAGCTACCGGTAGGGAGTGAGCGAATATCGTTTGGTTCGATATCCAGTTCTTTGCTCATTTTGGAAACCGTTTTACCCCGGTTTTTCCCGACTAAAAACAAGCCCGCATTACCCAGAATAACGTCTAGGGTGCGACCGCCAACTTGCTCGGTCCGCTGGGTCGCCAAGGTGAGAAACAGGCCGTACTTTCGGCTTTCCCCTAAAATATCATCGGTCGTTCGAGACACAAAATACTGGCATTCATCAGCAAAAAAATGAATGGGTGTTTTAGGGTTTTCCCGGTCGGTCTGTCGGCGCATGGCATAACTTTGAACCAGTGCCGTGATGAATTGACCGATTACCCGGGTCGAATTTTTTGCAGCTCCTGAGATCGAAAGATTGAAAACGATAATCTTCTTTTGATCAATCAGGCTTTCCAAATCAAAGGTGGATGAACCACAGGTAAATTGTTTGATGGTGGGAATGTTTATCAGCGATTGAAAACGGTTTCTAAGGGCCTCTTTTGTACTATCGAAATGCTGCGAGAAAAATTGAGTTTCAAAAAATATCCGGTGCTCATCAAACGGTAGATGCTGGATGCCATAAGTGACCAAATCGCGATTGCGGGCCTTGTCAATAAAGCGGACGAGGTCGGCCATGTCAGAACCGTCACGGTGCAGCAGGACGGTTAGGCAGGGCAAGAGCAGGCTTTCCATATTGAGCGTAAAACCGGCCAGCACCTGTTCCATCGCCGCCATCAATTGGGCGCTCTGGGTTTCCAAACTGGAGACGCTTTTATCTGACACCTCAAAGGCGTTGAGGACCGGGATATGTCGATCCGACAAATTGGGGTCAATATAAACCAGACGGTCGTTTTGCTGATGTTCCGCAAACAAGGCCACGTCATGGGCCAGCTTGCCGTGCGGGTCCAAAATGACCAAAGCAGTATCGGTCTGTTTGGTTTCGTAATGTCGGATCAAAAGTTTTAAAGCTTCGCTTTTACCGGAACCAGTTCCACCAGTAAGAAAGGTGTGCCTTTTACGAGCGGCTTCATGAATGTTGACCGGCCAAGGTTCAAAAAAAAACGAGCTTGAATTAGCTGGTGCAGCAGATGAAAGGGTAGCTTCAACAAATTCCAGATACCCGCTAAGGTCAGCTCGATAATTCGAAACAATAGTGCGTGATTCCTCCGAAATTTGCGTATAGCGAGCGTATCGTTCTTCATATTTTTGTAGGGCTTTTTTGTACCGGTAGCTAACGGCAATTTGGCGCTGATTAGGGGATTCATATTTGATATTTGAAGGGTCAAATATCGGGTCAGTTTCTTGTGGGGGAATGGGTTTTCTTTGAGCTGCATTTCACCAATTTTCATGTCGCCATCTTGCTTGGATATGAGAGGCTCTTGCAGCCAATCAGTGAGCGCTTGCTGAAATGAATCGTAAAATTCCATGGGCTGATATTGGGCGAGTTTTCACCCTTTTTCCAGCCTTGTATTAAACATTGTCTATAGGTGGGGAAATACGTCAATAAAACAAAGGACTAAGCCGGTGTTACCAATTCGGTTCCCCTTACTAAAAGGGTCTTTCTTGAATACCTTCCTCTTTCGTGAGCTTGGGCTCCCTCAATCGTCAGGCCTTCAATTCAATCCCTTTCCCGTTGTGGTCCGGCCCGGCGGGTGGGCATTATTGTCTAACTGGGGGAGTGCGCCGCCTAGTCCAGTTTCCCGTCTTTGAACATTTTATCCAAATGATCCGAAACTTCTGCCGCTTCCATCTGATTGGTTCGGGTTTTTAGTATCCTAATTTTTGGGTTCCCAAATACCGCTACAAGGTATTGCGCGGGGCAATCCGTGAGCGGGTACGCGAGATTATCCGCCAGGTATGTTCCGAAATGAGAGTGCGGATCATCAGGGGGATATTGTCGACAAATCATATCCATATGTTTGTAGACATACCGCCACACATTTCGGTCAGCACGTTTGTCCAGCGGGTCAAAGGAAGATCATCACGCAAGGTGCAACAGGAATTTCCAACCCTGAAAAAAAGGTATTGGGGCCGCCGGTTCTGGGCGCGCGGATATTTCTGCACCACCAGCGGCAATATCAYCAATGAAATTATCCTAAAATACCTCGAAACTCACGTCAAAACTCCGTAGCGGGCTTACAGCCTGCAAACGAACCTACCGGCATCCGCCGGTAGTGGTTCAGTATGACCGAGCGTTATGCGCCGTACAGCCCGGATCACATGAAAAAATCCGTGGCGGCGTTGGACAAGTTGTTACGCCAAATTGACACAAACCAAGCCATTGAAAAGCCAACATCGGAGACTAATTTTGACGCAGAAATGGGGGATTATGTAATATGATCCTCCATGGAAAACCCCAAATCGGCCACGATAGCGCGTCTCAATGACACGCTCCGAACGGAAGGTGTTGGCGGCAAAATTATGTTGACGCTTGGGGTGCAAAACCTCAGCCATAGCGTCCGCGCCAATGTCTTGTCGGCTATTCGAGAATTTTCTGATTTTAGTGAAGCCAATGATCCTCATGGGGAACACGATTTTGGTCGGGTAACGGTTGAAGGCGTGAATTTCTTTTTCAAAGTGGACTACTACGACACCGCTTACAAAGGCCTATCGCCCGACACGGCTGATCCAAACGTCACCCGGCGGGTTTTGACCATCATGCAGGCCGACGAATACTAAACCAACCCGGCAAACCCCTTGCTCCCCAAGCCATGCTCTACCGATCATGGCTTTATGCAAAAACAAAAAACCAAAACCGGCACACGTTTGACCCTGCTCCAAGCCCGTAAAGCCTTGGGCATGATCGGCAGGAATTATTCGGATGGGGACATTGAGGAAATCTTGCGGCTCATGCGTGAAGTCGCAGAGTTGGCTTATAAGGATGGGTTAGATGGGGAATAGGTGCTCTATTGTCCAGCAAAGGTGTTTCAGCTTGCGAACAGGGTTGCAGCCAATTTCTATTTGGCCTTTCTTAGAAAGGCCCATTGAGGTAAAGGTTTCAAGAAGAAAATTTCCATGGCTTTTGCCGAATCAATAGAAATTATTTTTCTGTTCATTATAATGAGCACCACTAAATCTAATGAAAGAAACAAACATCGAAACTCAGCAAGATATTTCATGGCACTGGCTTCTTGAATTAAAATTAAGAAAGACCACCGGGGTTGCTTTTCAGACCTTTTTTAGTGAACTGATGCAGGAGCGTTACGGAGAAGATTTTATAACAGTGAAACCTTATGGTTCACTGGGAGATAAAGGATGTGATGGTTATCAGGAGTCAAGTGGTGCCGTATATGCTTGTTACGGAGCGCAAAATGGTGCTTCAGGGGCAGTAAGCAGCTTTATAAAAAAAATGAATGATGATTTTGATAAAGCGAAAACAGATCTTTCTGCTATTATGAAAAGTTGGCATATGACCCACAATATTGTTGAGGGTTTGCCGGTTGAAACTATTTTAGAGAAACAAAAACTTCAAGATTCCAATCCCGAATATTTATTCTTCTTTCTCGGAAAACCTAAGATCACTGAAATCTTAAGTGAGCTAAGCAAGCCTCAGCGAGAGAAATTTCTTGGGCCCGCCGCAAGAAATTTAGATTATCAAAATCTACAAATCGAGGAGGTTAAAGGACTGGTTGACGAAATGAGTAAGTTGATTTCAACAACAACCCCATCTAATGACGGTATTTTACCAGTTTCACCACAAAAACTGGAATATAATTCTATTTCCCCAGCGTGGGTGCAAGTTCTCCAAGTTGGCCGCCTTAACGAGCGTGGCATTCAAAAGTATTTTGATGCTCATATAGATTTAATGCGAGGAGAAAAGACAGCCCAAATTTTTAGAGACAAATATTTAGAATTAAAAGCTCAGAATCTATGCCCGGACACAATTATGTCGATGCTTTTTCAATTTATTGCGGGACCTAGGGTCCAGACTCATTCAAATCCAGTAGCAGATCAGGGCGGCAAGGCATAATGCGGCCATAAAGTTGGTGGCGTTTTTGTCGTAGCGAGTGGCGA
>NVVV01000033.1 GCA_002733495.1 Robiginitomaculum sp. | reverse complement strand
GCAATCATTTATGATGCATGAAAACCAAGCATTTGAAATATTCTAAAATTAAGAACATACTTAAACTCATCACTGGTTTTCCATGACAATCGCAGGAGCGCGCATATGTCTCTACCCAGCATCAATGATTCGCCGCGCAGGCTGGCTGTTCTTGGCCGCACTCACTTATGGCTGGGTTGTTAGCTGAATTGGTTATAAAGTTGGCTTTTCCTCATGGCAATGCTCGCGGGTTTGGCGGCTTTTTCACTAACTTAGTTTGATGACCCTTCTATATGGCTTGTCCTACGGTTTCATTTGTTCCAGCGTTGTTGAATGCTGCCCCGAATCTAGCCCCGGCTGTCACCCTGAACATGAGGGATTTTTTGAAAAGGCCCGCAGTTTCTGGGATAAAATGACCAACGATGAAGAACGGCCACATTAATTATTATAAACAAAAATTGCTGTAAAGAGTACTCAAGTCCCTTTTTCTATTGGTCCGATGGCTAGCGCTTCAAACGGCGTTCCTTTCAACTTATTTAACAGTTTTTTATCAGCGGTTAGCATTTGCACACCCTCTCGTTCTGCAAGGGCCATATAAAAACAGTCATAGGCCGGGTGGTTAAGCCTGGATGCCATGCTTAACGCTGTTTCTGCAAGTGCTTTGGATGGGGCAATCAGGTCAAAGCATTCATCCAACACAGACAGAGTACGCCAGCCCTGTTCTGGTAAAATCCGCTCAGCATTTATCAGTCGCCACAGCGCGTTTGCTGATTCTGGGAAAATTAGATCTGGAGCAACGAGAATATAATCATTTTCTAGTAAAAAAAGCTGATCTGGATATGTTTCCTGTCTAATAAACCAGCCAAGGGCAATGCTGGCATCTATGACCAACTTCATCGTTTTTCACGTTCCTTGCGAACAAGTAATGCTAAATCGTAATCTTGGCCAACAGGGGTCATTGCCCGTATGGAATTTGCCTGCTTGAGGAGGTCAGTTTTTTTCACTGCTTTTTTCAGCAAGGTTATAGCTTCTTTTTCGGTGCTTGTGTCATTGGTTGCGGCGCGGAGTGTGAGGGCCGCCATGATAGATTGCGGAATATCGTGAAGATAAAGTGATGGCGGCTTCTGAACTTGTCGAGTGTTTTTGGAGTCTGAAACATCATTGGTGATTTTTCGAAACGTTACTGCCTCACCATGAAGGTCCACCTGCCTGGTTTTCCAACCTGCACGCAGCCAGGCACGACTGTGAGAGTGAGAGGTCTCATCATTGCTCCACCAAGCGGGGTATTTTCGTGCGCTTGCTGGCAGAGGTATGCCCAGGATTTTCTCAATCTGATCGAAATGCACCCGCCAGATTGAATTCTCCTTGGTCAGCAGTGTTTGTAACAATGGGTCATATTTAGACATGACATTTAACCTTTTTTATAGATATTTATGTTAACATATGATATTATGGCATGTCAATAGGTATTATGTTTTGTACACTCGGGCTCAACAATGCAAATCGGTCTGGAAAAATAAACCCGTTATTTCTGTTGCCCGTCTTGCTGTGTCTGGCTAGATGACGGTAGAATCAACACATGCAGAGGGATGGTTGTCATATTAAAATCTGCACCCGTAATGATGCGGATATAGATGCTATTGCTGATGTCATGGCCAAAGGCTTTGCCGACGATCCGGTAATGAACTGGGCGCTTGGTTCCCCTAAGCCGCAAAAGCTGATGTTYRCGCTTCTKGCRCGCCATATTTAYCTGCCCCGGGGCGGCGGCNGCTTKSTNGCGTGAAAACRGCGARAAYAAAGCCGCYTGTTTGTGGCTRAACCCRRRCCAGTCCAAGGAYTTTGCNCTTTYTNCCCACSYTGCRCCTRWCSGCWTCGGTTGTGCGCCAYAGCGGGYYATCGGCMATMCGCCGCACGCTKGATMTKGAYRMKCGKYTGGARGMTCTGCACCCSMMRMWCCCYCAYGTKTAYCTTTTTGCCATCGCGGYGGACCCACGYTTTCAGGGCCARGGGCTMGGCAAGCGGGTGATGGCCCCCATGYTRCGCTATTGYGAYGARCAYGGCYTGCCTGCGTATCTGGAAAATTCCAAAGCRCAAAAYCTGGGGTTTTATCGCGGRCGCGGCTTTGAGGTGGTTGCAGAYTTTGAYGTGGATGGCMAAGGCYTGCCCATGTGGCTGATGCAGCGAGAGCCGCRATAARGCGGGNTTATTCCCAGCCTGAAAGCGCCGCTTTGGCGACATCATTTTGTGGGCGGACAATCAGGCCGTTCTGGGTGGCGAACACCGCAAATTCGGCCCCGTCTTTCATCGGCGCATAAACTGAATTGCCATAATAAGCATCCAGCGCCTTTAAGCGTGCAAAGCGTTTATCCTGCGCCAGTTTCCAGATATCCAGCCCCGGATTTTGACTTAAGGCATAGACCGACCGGGGTGCGTTGATTTCCTGATCGGTATCAGTAAAGCGCCCAGTTATACGGTCCAGCCGGTAATAGGCATCCAGCCCGCCAATATTGGCCACCGGGTGCCATTTGATAAACCGGGCATCCAGACGCCATTCATCGCCATTGACCGTCAGGGTGCGTGGGTCTTCATTGGGGATTTGCAAGATCGCCGTATAATTTTGCCTACCTTCCCTGGTAAAGCTGATATTGGCGGCGGGGCGCTCATTGGTTAGGCGCTGATAGGTGACAAAGTTAAACCCAAGAAGCGCTGACCCGGCCCCCAGCGCGGCCAGCAAAGCGCCACTAACGGTGCGCACACTACCGGATATGGCTTTCAGCTGGCCAAAACGGCCAAGGCCTGACAAGGTCAGCCATCCGCCAAAAAAGCCAAAAAACAGCGCTGGAAGTACAAAACTCATGGGGACAGCTTAGCGCGCATTGATCCGTGGCACAATTGCGTAAAGACTATGCCCATGGGGCAGACGGATCTGAACCGGCAAACAGGATAGATGATGAGCACGATCACCCTTGGCATACACGGCGGCGCGGGGCGTCTGGGGCGGCGCATAACGGCGTTGGCGCTGGCTGACCCCCGGTTTTCGCTGCGCGCCGTTGTGGTGCGCCATGGCAGCGATGCCATGGGGCAGGATGTGGGTCTGCTGGCTGGCGCTGAACCTGTTGGTATTTTGGCGGGGGCTGATCCCGAAACTCTCATCGCTTGTGATGTGGTGATAGATGTGTCCAGCCCAGCAGCCGCCGCCTCACTGGCGGGCCTTCTTGCCAAAGGTGGTGCCAAAGCGCTGGTCACTGGCACAACCGGCTGGACGGATGCACAGGACGAAACTTTGAGCCGGGCGGCAAACGATATGGCGATCCTGCGCAGCGGCAATTTCTCACTGGGCGTGACCGCACTGGTGCATCAGGTACAAGAGGCCGCCGCTCGCCTTGGGCCAGACTGGGGTGTGCACATTCATGACATTCACCACAGCGCCAAAAAAGATACGCCTTCGGGCACGGCCCTGATGTTGGCTGACGCCGTGCGTGCGGGCTGGGATCATAGTGTGACGCCAAAATGCCTTGCCGTGGGCGCGCCCTTGGAAGAAAATCCAACGCGCGGCGAGATTATCATCACCGCCGAACGCAAGGGCCAGGTGGTCGGCACCCATGATGTGACGTTTTATGGCGCGGGAGAAACCTTGTGCTTTACCCACACCGCCCAAAGCCGTGATATATTTGCCTACGGGGCACTACAGGCCGCCCAGTGGCTGGCAGGGAAAAAGGCTAGGCTTTATACCATGCAGGAGGTTATGAGTCCGCAGGATTAAAGGCGCAGCATTTGGGTGATGGGGATGTGGTCAGAGGGGCGCGCCCACGATCGGCAGGCCGTATGGGCGGAAAAGCCGTCTGCACCGTGGTGCAGGGCCGCATCGCGCAAAGCTGGGCTGACCCAGATATGATCAAGCCGCCGCCCGCGATTGTTCTTGGTCCAATCTTTCGAACGATAACTCCACCAGGTAAATACCGGAGTCGGTTCGGGGATAAGTTCGCGCGCCGCATCAACAAAATCACCGGCGTCTTGCACGGCCTTCAAGGCCTCAATCTCGATCGGGGTATGGCTGACCACTTTGAGAAGCTGTTTGTGGGACCACACATCAGATTCCAGCGGGGCAATATTCAAATCGCCGGTCAGCACCAGTTTCTCTTTTGGATTTGCTTTTTTACGGGCCGTAAAAAACGTTTTCATACGATCCAGAAAGTTCAGTTTATGAGCAAATTTGGGGTTGGTCTTGGCATCTGGCTCATCGCCGCCCGCAGGGATATAGACATTGCAAATGGTAACGCCATTGACGGTGCCCATGGCCATGCGCGCATGACCGTGTTGGCAAAATTCCGGGTCATCCTCTTCGGTGATGGGGTGGCGCGAGACAATCGCAACCCCGTGCATACCCTTTTGCCCGCGCACCATGTGGTGGGGGTAGCCGGCCTTGGTAAAGACCTCGCCCGGGAACTCCCCATTGCGGCATTTAATCTCCTGAAGGCATAAAACATCTGGGGCATCCGCACCTAAAAAGTCCACGATCTGCGGTGCCCGCAGCCGCACAGAATTCACATTCCAGCTGGCGATTTTAAAATCTGTCACATTTGCCTCCCAAAGGACTGAGCTTGCAGTGGTTAGCATAGTTGCATCTGGTCTATGGGAAAGGGCGCAACGCACAGAAATACTGAGCAACAGAATCAATGACGCCCGGCCGAGAGGGGGCGACCGGGCGTCGTTAGATGCGCGTATAAGCGCGCAGGGCCGAGAACTGTGGTGGCATATCTCTGGCCAAATCGCCTGACGGGTCGCTACGGGGGACGGAGCTAAAACCCGAGTGGGCAATTACAAGTGCATTAAAGACACAATGACCAGGAAATAGCAAATGAAATTTATGTTACCATTTGCGTGTGATATATTTGCACCATAACGAATGAGTCGTTATGGCTGCCTAGCGGCGACGACCACCCCGGCGGCGCTCTTCTTCGCGTATGGTAAACAGCGCTGATTTCAGTTTTACGCCCTCTTCTACGTCAGTGAGGATGAAACGAACTTCGCCATCAAAGGCGTTTTGCCAGGTCCATCCCAAAAATTTTAGATTGGGTTCGGCAAAGATCAACGTAAAATCGCCATCCAGATTCCCATCCTTGTCGCGCACAGTAACAAAGCTGGCGGTATCGGTGCGCTCAAGGCCAACAAGGTCGGCGCCTTTATTGAGATCAAATTTGCGCGAAAGCAGGAATTTGTAGGGCGTCCAGGAAATTCGAATCTGGTCGATAGTTTCTAGCTCCCGGTCGATCTGGGCAATGTTTGAACCATCAGCCACAATCAGCAAAGGCGAGGTGTCATACTCAATGCGCAATTTGTCCGGGCGCTTCCAGTAAAACGTGCCGGTTTGCTGATCGCCATTGGCTGTGCTTTGCACAAAGCGCCCCGAAATGGTGCGGATAGAGCGCACATAAGCGTTCAGGCGCTCTACCCGTTGTTCCAGAGTCGGATCAGTTGCGGGCGCAGGGGTGCTGGCGGCAAAGCCGGTCAGCATCAGAAGAGCCAGACAGGCAATAAGGGCAATAGACTTCATGGCGGTACGCTTTCGTTTGCACTGTGCGTATCTATAAAAAGACACTCTGGCAATTTCAGGGCAGAGATGTTCAGCACGCGTTCATGAATCCTCACTTTGCGCCGCTCACATATCCCCATGTCCTGGGAGTAGAATTTCGCGTTTGCCCGCATGGTTTGCGGCGCTGATAATGCCTTCCTCTTCAAGGCGCTCAATCAGCGTGGCGGCCCGGTTATAGCCAATTTGCAAACGCCGTTGCAAATAACTGGTCGAGGCCTTGCGGTCCCGGGCAATGATGGCCACTGCCTTGTCAAAAAGATCATCTCCGGTCGAGGCTCCAAAGAGCGCCCCGCTCTCTGCGTCGTCTTCGCCGGTGTCTTCGGTAATGTCTTCCAGATAGACCGGCTTGCCCTGCTTTTTAAGGAAGTTGGCAATGTTTTCCACTTCCTCATCAGAAACAAACGGGCCGTGCAAGCGGCGCACGCGTCCACCGCCTGCCATAAACAGCATATCGCCCTGACCCAGTAATTGCTCGGCACCCTGCTCGCCTAATATTGTACGGCTATCGATTTTAGAGGTGACCTGGAAGCTGATCCGGGTGGGGAAATTGGCCTTGATGGTGCCGGTAATAACATCCACCGAGGGGCGCTGGGTGGCCATGATGACATGAATGCCTGCGGCCCGCGCCATTTGCGCCAGTCGTTGAACGGCGGTCTCAATATCCTTGCCGGCCACCATCATCAGATCGGCCATTTCATCTATGATGACGACAATAAAGGGCAGATGATCCAGATCCAGATATTCGCTTTCATAGACCGGCTCGCCGGTTTTTTTATCATAGCCTGTTTGCACGGTGCGCTTTAATTGTTCGCCTTTGGCCTTGGCCTCGGCAATGCGGGCATTATAGCCCGCCAGATTACGCACGCCCAGTTTTGACATTTTTTGATAGCGCGATTCCATTTCACGCACTGTCCAGCGCAGGGCCGTGACCGCTTTTTTGGGGTCAGTGACCACGGGGGCCAGCAGATGCGGAATACCGTCATAGATCGACAATTCCAGCATTTTAGGATCGATCATTATAAACTTGCACTGATCCGGGCCGTGACGGTAAAGCAAAGAGAGGATCATCGAATTGATACCCACGGATTTACCAGCACCTGTGGTTCCGGCCACCAGCAAATGCGGCATGCGCGTCAGATCAGCAATAAAAGGCTCCCCGCCAATGGTTTCGCCCAGCGCCAGCGGCAGTTCTGCCTTAGAGCGCTCAAACAGCCCCGATGCCATAAGCGAACGCAAAAAAACGGTTTCGCGGCGCGCATTGGGCAGTTCAATGCCGATGACATTGCGCCCGGGGATTACCGCCACGCGGCAGGCAATGGCACTCATCGAGCGGGCAATATCATCAGACAGGCTGACCACGCGGGAGGATTTTAGGCCAGGGGCTGGCTCCAGCTCGTAAAGTGTGACCACGGGACCGGGCTGAACATGAACGATCTGGCCCTTAATACCAAAATCCGCGAGCACTGTTTCCAGCAATTCCGCATTTTGCCGCAAGGCGTCTTCATCAATTTTTGCGGTGCGCCCCAGAGGCTTGCTCAGCAGATCCAGACGCGGCAGTTCAAATGTATTTTTGCCGCCAAAGGGCATGGTCAGTTGGGCTTCGCGGGCTTCGCGATGGCTGGTTTTTACCTTTTTGGGTTTTTTTACACGGGCCTTTGGCGTGCGTTTAATCGGCGAGGCTGGCTGCTTGGTGGTTTTTCTAACCTTAGACGCAGGTACAGTGTTTTGGCGGCGCAGGCCTTGCAAGGCATAAATCAGCCGGTCCATGCCCACCCGGAAAGTGGCCCAGACAAGACCGGCGGCATCCAGAACCGCACTCCCATCGCGAAAGCGCAAACCAAAAGTGAAGCCAAAGGCAAAAAAGGCAATAATAAAGGCCAGAAACGCAGAAATACCGCCAACCCATCCGGGGACACCCGGCGCGGTTAAAGGCAGATACAGCGTATCGGCCAACACCCCGCCAAGGCCCGTGGCAAAGGGCCATTTGGCCGGAATGGGCAAAGCCGCGCTGGCAAAGCTGAGCAGGATTGCACCAAAGAGAAAACTGATGATTTTTGGCCAGGTCATGAGCGCGCGCCGCTCTGGCCTGCTGATTAGCATCACTCCCCAGGCCGTCAGGCCCAGCGCCAGCCCGTAAGAACCCCAGCCAATGCCTTGCATCAGAATATCGGAAACATAGGCCCCGGCCAGCCCGGCGATATTATGCGCCGGACCATCTGCGGCGCTGTTAAAACTGGGGTCTAAAGGGGCGTGGGTCAGGACGGAGAGAAACAGAAAAACGCCTGTGGAAAAGAGCACAAGTCCGCCAAGTCGCCCGAACGTGGCACGCAAAAATCGCGTGAATGGGCCATCTTGCCCATAGGTGCCATTGTCAAATATCTGATCACTCATCGGTCCACCTGCCCTCTACGGTGTTTATGCGCAGTTCCGGCAGGCAGTATGACGATAAAGTCCAAGCAAGAGGTTAATGGTCGTTAACCCTGTCTATTTATCCTTGTGCAAATTCCGGATAGGCCTCAAGGCCCAGTTCAGCCTTGTCCAGACCAATGAATTCATCCTCTTCAGGGCAACGAATGCCAACAGTGCTTTTTAGGGCAAACCAGAGAAGACTGCTAAGGGCAAACGTGAAGGCACCGATGGCCACAACACCCAACGCCTGCACGCCCAATTGCTGTATAAAGCCAAAGCCATCAGCCTGTTTGGTCCAGGCAACAATTAACGTGCCCCAAATACCACAAAACAAGTGCGCCGGTATGGCCCCCACCACGTCATCGATTTTCAACCGATCCAGCAAAGGCACGGCCAGCACCACAATGACCCCGCCAACGGCCCCGATCATCATGGCTTGCCACACCATGGGGGCAAGAGGTTCGGCGGTGATGGAGACCAGCCCGCCGATGGCACCGTTTAACACCAAGGTCAGATCGGCTTTTTTATAGATCAGCTGGGTCAGCACCAAAGCTGTGACCAGCCCGGCAGCAGCAGCGGCATTGGTGTTGACGAAAATTTTGGCCACCGCATCAATATCGGCAATGGTGCCAGCGGCCAATTGCGAGCCGCCATTAAAGCCAAACCAACCAAACCACAGGATAAATGTCCCCAGCGCGGCCAATGGCAGGTTTGAGCCGGGCATGGGGGAAACCCCTTTGCCACCAGCGTATTTGCCCTTGCGTGCGCCCAGAAACAGCGCCCCGCTGAGCGCCGCCCAGCCCCCGACAGAGTGCACCAGCGTAGAGCCGGCAAAGTCTGAGAATTTTAGTTCAGACAACCAGCCACCACCCCAGACCCAGGCCCCGGTAATGGGGTAGAGAAGCGCACAAAGGGCAATACTGAAAAATAAAAACGGCCAAAGCTTAATGCGTTCGGCCAAGGTGCCAGAGACGACAGAGGCGGCTGTGGCTACAAATGCCATTTGGAAAAACCAGTCTGATGAGGACGAATAACTCTCCCCCTCGGGCGTGCTTGCTGACCAGGGGCCAAAATGGCCAAAAAACCCACCGTCCACGCCATCATACATCAGCCGATAGCCGATAATATAATAAGCCAGCCCGGCTAGCGCATAGATGGAGACGTTTTTAAGCGCGATGGTGGCGGCGTTTTTCTGGCGCACAAGCCCGGTTTCCAGCATGCAAAACCCTGCGG
Source organism: Robiginitomaculum sp. (assembly GCA_002733495.1). GTDB lineage: Bacteria > Pseudomonadota > Alphaproteobacteria > Caulobacterales > Maricaulaceae > Robiginitomaculum_B. Next base: position 22,986 of record NVVV01000033.1, on the reverse strand, counting down.
CCATAAACATCACCACCATGCCGGAGATGAGAAACAAAAATGTGTTATCCACAAACCCTGATGTGTGTTGCACCGCCGCCAATTGCTTTTCCAGCTCGGCAAGACGAGCGGCAATATCCGGGGCGTTTGGGACTGATTGCAAGAGTAACATCGTGGGCTGCATCCTATCTAAGCGTTGATATTGAGGCAGCGCAGCAAAAACGCCTGGGTAGGGCAAGTCAGGGGGCAAAACCTTTAAAAGCGCTGTGGGTTTGCTTAAAATTTAAGCATATAAAGTGCGCTATCTGGGCAGGCTGGAAAAATAATTACGCATGGCATTATATTACCGCGCCCCATGGGGAGCCGTAAAAAACTGCACTGCAGATAAAAATTTCAGTTGAAAAGTGCGACAAAGTGACCAATGTAAGTCCCTGACTCAAGATGGGGTATTGTGTGGCTAAAGACGATGATGAGGGCGCAGGTCGCCGGGAACAGACGCGCAAGCGTATTCTTGATGCCGCCAGAAAAATTGTGAAAAAACACGGTATGAATGGCGCAACCATACGTAAAATCGCTGATGAGGCTGGGGTTTCACCGGGCCTGGTGATGCAATATTTTCAAACCAAGGCTGAACTGATTCAGGAAATTTTTCTGGAAACCAATAAAATTCTTATGGAAAAGTTCCAGTTTAATATGGCCTCTGCCAAGTCTTTTCTGGAAATGGCGATGGGGGCGCTGGAAGCGATGTCAGCGCGCGATCTGCACGACCCGGATTTAACGCGCCAGGTTATGGCTTTTACCTGGTCGTGGGGACGAGAAGAAGAGCGTAAATTCAGCCAAACCCTTCTGGACATGAGTGATATTCTCGCCAATTCCATGTCGTCGATCTATCTGCCCAGTGATATTGAACACCGCCGGGTGGCATCTTTTGCCCTGGTCAATATTTATGTGGGGTATCTGCGCATAGCGCTTCAGGAAAACTGGTCCCGGGCAAAACTATTATCCTCTGTTGAGCCTGCGGTACGCTTTGTCATTGCCGGGCTGGAGGGCATATCTGCGCAAGATGGCGACAAAGACACCTCATGAATTTTGCCTCTGACACAACGGCACCGGCCCATCCTGATGTGTTGGCGGCGGTGCTGGCGGCCAATGCGGGCGCCGCGCCCAGCTATGGGGCCGATGACTGGACCGCACGCGCGCAACAGGCTTTGTCTACGCTTTTTGAAACGGATCTGGCGGTTGCTTTTGTTAGTTCGGGCACGGCGGCCAATGCGCTGGCACTTAGCCTTTTGTGTCCACCCGATGGGGCCATTATATGCCACGAGAACGCCCATATAAATCGCGATGAGCGCGGTGCGCCTGAATTTTACACCCATGGCGGCAAATTATTTTTACTTTCTGGCGCGCATGACCTGATTGGTTCGGATGCTTTACAAGTAGCACTTAAGACGATGGATCGTGATTTTGTGCACGAGACGCCCGCTGATGTGTTGTCGCTTTCACAGCTCAGCGAAGCCGGTACCGCCTATTCACAAAAAGAAGTCAAAGCGCTTTGTGCTCTGGCCCATAATGCGGGCTTGCGCACGCATATGGACGGGGCGCGTCTGGCCAATGCCCTGGTGCACACAAAGTGCAGCCCGGCCGACATGACCTGGCGGGCCGGGGTGGATGTGTTGTCCTTTGGGTTCAGCAAAAACGGTGCCCTTGGGGCTGAGGCGATCATTCTCTTTGGTGAACAGTCAAAAGCATTTGCTGCATTAGAGGCCCGGCGCAAACGCGGTGGGCACATGCCGCCAAAGCAGCGCTTTGTCAGCGCGCAAGTGCTGGCCATGCTGCAAGACAATTTGTGGCTAAGCCTGGCGCGTCACGCCAATGCGGCGGCACAAATGCTGGCCGATGGATTTGAGAGAAGCGGCGCATGCCTGCAACACCCGGTACAGGGCAATGAAGTGTTTGTCTGTCTGCAAGACGGGCAGGCCAAAGCCCTGCGTGAGGCCGGGGTGCAATTCTATGCGTGGCCAGATGGCTCTGCCCGCTTTGTCACCAGTTGGAATACACCGCAGGTAGACGTTCAAAACGCATTAGCAACGCTGTCGTAATTGTGTCTCGCCCTGCATAGTGTGGCGTGGTAAATTCTGGCTCTGACGATACAGGGCGAGGCTATTTTATGTTTGAAACACAGATTGAACGCGCAAGGCGTCTAATCACAAAGCCTGCAGCTGAATGGGAAGTCATTGACGGGGAAGCCGTGGATGTCTCCACGCTCTTCAAAACCTGGGTTTTACCCCTTGCAACCATTCCAGCCCTTTCGGGGTTTTTGGCCCATTCTTTTATGGGGGCACATTCCCGTCTGCCCATTACCCAGGGCGTATTTAATGCCCTCTTTTCTTATGTAATCAGCCTCGCCGGGGTCTATGCTCTGGCCTATATTCTCACTGCCATTGCGCCCTATTTTGGGGCACAAAAAAACTTCAATCAGGCGTTGAAGCTGGCGGCCTACAGCCCGGTTGCCGCTTGGACTTCTAGTATATTCATGGCCATGCCGGCCTTGTCGTTTCTGGCAGTACTGGGTGGATTGTATTCTCTTTATCTTTTGTATGTCGGTGTGCGGGTTTTAATGACCCCCTCGCAAAGCAAAGCTGTATATTTTGCTGCGATAGCAATCGTTCTGGCCATGCTGATCAATGGTGTTGGGGGACAATATGGCCACAAGAAATCCGCTGATCAGCGCGTGCAAACGCAATCCGAAGTACAAACGCAAAATCGTAATAATGGCGTGCAAGAGGGCGACCTTGCGGGCATGATCGCAGCGCTGAACGGTGGATCATATGGCGTTGTCAGTGATCTGGAGGCACTCAAAGCGCTGGTTCCGCAAAAAATGAGTGGTTTGCGTAGAACTTACCTGGACGTAAAAACGCTTCAGACTCCCCTAAAAACCATAACCGTGCAGGCCAAATATCAGGGCGAGAATGATCAGGAAATTACCCTAACTCTTATGAACTCAACCGGAGTGAATTTCATTAAAACCCTGGCAGGGCTTTCCGGCATCAACCGATCCAAAACTGAGGATGATGGCAGTTTTGAAACCCTAAAGCGGGATGGAGATAAGGTGGTCTTGCAGACTTGGGATGCCCTTGCGGCGCAGGGAAATTTTGCCTGGAGTTACAAGAATTTTATAGTTTCCCTGGGCGGACATAATATCTCGTTGAAAGCGCTTGAAAAAGCGGCAAACACCATTACCTCTACTGATCTGGATCGCTTGCCTACCGACTGACCTGCGGCGCTAGGTCACGCCTGACATGCCCCAAAATCACATATACTGAAAAAAACAAAAAGGAGTGTCCTATGGAAATCGCACCCGACCTGGTTAGAGCCATTATCGAGCATGCGCATGCGTTTGACGTGAAAGAGGCCGAAACCGATCCGGATTCAGGCTCCAACCCAACCGATGATGGTGACCTTGATATTTTGCAGGATACGGTCGGCGATCTGACAGGCGCGGACTTGCGGGTGGTTCTGGAAGCCTTGAATGTGGATCAGGCCGCCGAACTGGTGGCGCTGATGTGGATTGGCCGCAGTGAATATGAAGGCAGTGAATGGGCTCATGTGGTGCAGCGTGCCAAGGAACGCGCCACCGGGCCGACCTCACGCTATTTGATGGGCGTGCCCATGTTGGGCGATTACCTTCAGGACGGACTGGATGCGGTTTTGGAGGCCGGGGTTCGCGACGAAGCCTGAGCTTCAAGACTTATTGCTTCTTAGCCAGAGGGTGCGCCTGATTAACCAGCGTTTTCAAGCGCTCGTCCAGCACATGGGTATAAATCTGTGTGGTGGATATATCTGCATGGCCCAGCAATACCTGAACCGTGCGCAAATCTGCGCCGCCGGCCAGCAAATGACTGGCAAAGGCATGGCGCAGAACATGGGGTGAAATTTTATCCGGGTCCAACTTGGCCTGAACCGCCAAGGCCTTGGTAATCGCATGAAAACGCTCGCGGCTTAAATGCCCGCTTTTAGCTCGCGAGGGAAAAAGAAACCCGTCGGCGCGTGGTGCAGATGGCCCCGTAGGCAGAAAGCGTTCGCGTACTGCCCGATAGGCGGTAATGGCCTCTAACGCCTCATGGCTGAGCGGAACAAGGCGTTCCTTGCCGCCTTTACCCCGCACCATCAGCATGCGCTCATCGCGCTGGCCCGTGGTCATAGGCAGGCTGAGCATTTCCGAAACCCGCAGGCCCGAAGCATAGAGAATGTGGATCAGGGCATGCGTGCGCAGGCCCCGAGGGCTGGTATTGGCGCCCGCCGTGGCCAAAAGCTGGTTGACCTCATCGTGGCCAAGAACCTTTGGCAGCGGCCTTGGCAGTTTTGGCGCGCTTAGCACCAGAGATGGGTTTTGGGCCAGTATTTTTTCGGCATGGGCAAAGCGATAAAGACGGCGCAGGGCACTGAGCTTTCTGGCGGCGGTACGTGCACTAACGCCCTGATCGGCCAGCGCCCCCATAAAGGCTTCCAGATCGTCCTGATCCGCCAAGGATAGCGTGGTTTTTTGTGTGCTCAGAAAGTCCGACAGAGCTACAAGGTCGCGCCTATAGGCCAGTATAGTATTCAGAGCCGCGCCGCGCTCGGCACTCATCATTTCCAGAAATTGCTCAATCAGCGCGTGATCATTCATGCTCGTTTCATTCGCTTAAAGCGTTTAGCGTCCGCAAGCGTGGCCCCAGCATCATTTCCAGGGCGGCCTGACGGGCCAGATATTCATAGCCCATGGTTTTAAAGGCCGATATTACGGCCCCGCCGCATTGCGGCTCGACCCCGTCAAAGCCGCCATCGGTTAGCATTAAAGCGGTGCGTAAAAAGCTGGCGGCCCGGGCCTTGTGTCTGGCCCCATCCATGATGGCAACCATGGCACCGCTTCGGCACGGGGTCACCTCCTCATTGTCAGCGCTGTGGCTAAACACAAAATCACGCAGGCCATCAGTTAACGGCACGCCTAGGCCATAAAACGCCATCAGGTCCGTATAGGCCAGATTAATGTTTTTGGTTTTGTCAAAATCTGCAAGGGCATAACCCTTTTCATAAAGCCGAAGCAGGCGGCGCGTATCTTCGTCATCAGCCGCAAATACATAAGCGCGGGCTTGCATCGGACGCCCTGCGATCAAGAGCGCATAAGCAAAGGTGCGGGCCATGGTCGCATTGTTCTGAATACCTTCGGGGTCGGTGCGTGCCAGCAATGGGGCATAAAGATGCGCGGCTGCAAAAAACGCGCCTAGGTCTTTTTCATGGCGCAGCCCGGCAAAAACAGCTTTGGCCCGGGCATGGTCATTACGGGTCCGTGTGGCGCTTTGATAAATCAGCGCGGCGCGTGCAAGATCGTTCTGCGAAAGGGCAAAATCCAGCATGGCTTCATCGTCAATTTGTGGGGCTTCTTCTGTATCCGCGTGCGCAAAACCATCCTCTGTCACCTCGTCTTGTATGGCGGCTTCCGTGAGATCGGGAACAGGCAAGGCCGGGTCGTTCCAATTCATATAAAGCATGGCCAGTTTTTCCGAAGGCAACAGCCCGGCGGCGGCCATCATACGCGCCGCCTCAAGGCCACTCTGACCCGGCGTATCAAGAAAAGCGCTTTTTAGAGAAAACGGAGCTTCGGACAGATCAATGGGCGCACCGGCAAAACGCGCCATGGCCAGTTCCAGCGCATTAATGGGCTTCACCGGCTGCTGATCCTTGCGCAGCATATTGTTCAGAGCCAAAAGGAAGTCCACATCTTCGGGGTCTGCCTCCAGCACCAGATCCGCCGTTAGTTCCGCCGCCGCTGTGCGCCCTTCGCGGGCCAGACAAAAGGCCCGCACTTTTAGCCAGAACACTGCGCCCCGTCCATTTTGCAAACGAATGGCGGTTTCACAGGCTTCGGTGTCTTTACCCAGCGCCAGAAAAGCCTGGGTGGCAATGGCGGCATTTTCTGGGTCTGACAGACCGCCGGGGCTGCGTTCGGCAAGGTCGATCACCGCATCCAGCTGGCCAAGACGATAGACGCTTGCCAGCCGCAGGCTCGCCAGTTTCATATCACCAGCTCCATCAATAGGCGGCGTGGAGGGAGAGATAAGCACACTGGCCGCCAGTCGGTTTAGCAAGGGCGATGCGCCTCGCTCGGGCAGATCACTCATCAATCTGGCGGCGATGTCGGCACCGGTGCCTTGCCATTGGCGCTTGGGCATTTCATAGGGAATGCCAGCCAGTGCTCCGACTTCAAAAGGTTCAACCTGGCCCAGGCTTTGCACCTGTACATTGGTTTGGGCTGCATTTGGCGTGCCGTTTTGCGCACGCGCAGCAACGGCTATGGCCAACAAAAGAACAATGCCAAAACAGCGGTAAAAAACGAACCTATAAACCATTATCTAATTCAACCCGGATCTGACTGGTTTTGGAGACCTGATTTCCCGCCGCCCCAACCAGCATGGCAAAGGCGGCAAAAACAAGAGCAATAAGTATGAATACCCCAAAAGCGATACGTCGCATCTGTTCTCCTCCAAAGGATATAATTACACTATGCAGGACCATAGTAGGTTTGCACAGTCTGCACGACTGACGTATAGCCCAAGTGTGGCAAAACTGGGAAACAATACGTCGAATTTTCACGCTGTGGGTACGCCGGACAGTCTGACAGACAGGATGATTGTACTTGTTGGCCTGATGGGGGCGGGCAAGACGACGATTGGCCGCCGACTGGCCCATGCCTTGCACGTGCCATTTTTTGATGCTGATGAAGAAATTGAAAAATCCGCAGGGCGTAGCGTTGAAGATATTTTTGCCGATTTTGGCGAAGCGGCCTTTCGTGATGGTGAACGCAAGGTCATAGAGCGCCTGCTTGGTGGTTCGTCCGGGGTTCTGGCTACGGGCGGCGGCGCGTTTATGGATACGGCAACCCGGGCCATCATTTGTGAAAAAGGCCTGAGCATCTGGCTGCATGCGGATCTGGATGTACTAATGGAACGGGTGTCATTGCGCAATACCCGGCCACTTTTGCGCCAACCCAATCCCCGTCAAATCATGCAAACCCTGATGGAGACGCGCTACCCCACCTATGCACAGGCCGATATTCGTGTTGAAAGCGGAGTGGAAACCCACAATCATGCGGTTGAGCACATCATTAGCGCGCTAAAAAGCAGACAAAACAAAGAATGAATAAAAACGCCCTGCACATTATAACGGTTGATCTGGCCGCGCGCTCATATCCGGTGATTTGTGGTCCGGGGGCACTGGACGCCTCTATGGATAATGTGGCTTCCCTTTGCCCAAACAAGCGCCTGATTTGTGTCAGCGATGAAACCGTTGCCAGTCATCATCTGCAAACCCTGCAAAGCGCATGTGATGGCGCTGGCATAACCCTGCATCCGATCCTGATTGCTCCGGGGGAAGCCCAGAAAAGTTTTGCCCGGCTGGAAAGCCTCTGCGCTGATCTTCTGGCGCTGGAGGTGGAACGCGGTGAAGCCATTGCCGCCTTTGGTGGCGGCGTTGTTGGTGATCTGACCGGCTTTGCCAGTGCGATCCTGAAACGTGGCACGCATTTTATTCAAATCCCAACCACTTTGCTAGCTCAGGTTGATAGCTCAGTTGGCGGCAAAACCGCCATCAATATGCCTGCGGGCAAAAACCTGATCGGGGCTTTTCACCAGCCTGATCTGGTGATCGCCGACAGCGCGTTCCTGCGCACTCTACCTGCACGTCAAATGCGCGCGGGCTATGCGGAAATTGCCAAATACGCCGCCCTTGGCGATGCGTGCTTTTTTGACTGGCTGGAAGCAAACGGTGCAGCGACTTTGCAAGGCGACGAAGCCTTGATGGCCGAAGCCATTGCCCGATCCGTTGCGGGTAAAGCTGGCATTGTGGCCCGCGATGAGCGCGAGCACGGCGAGCGGGCGCTCCTTAATCTTGGGCACAGTTTTGGTCATGCGCTGGAAAGCCTGGCCGGATATGAAGGCGCGCTGGCCCATGGCGAAGCCGTGGCCGCAGGCATGGGCATTGCCTTTGCCTATGGGGTGCATCTGGGCCTCTGCCCACAAGATGATCATGATCGCCTTGCCCGCCATCTTGCGGCGTGTGGTTTGCCCACGGGCTTGCGCACCGCCCCCGGTGGCCCCTATCGTGCGGCGGACATGATACCCATTTTGATGAATGACAAAAAAAACCGCAATGGACAGTTTCGTCTGGTGCTGCCGCGCGCCCTTGGTGACACATTTGTTTACCAAGAGAGCGACCTTGCAGGACTGGAACGGTTTTTACACGCACAAGCGGAGCAAAAGTAATGGACCCGGCAACTTTGCTAATTGGCGGTGCGGTGGTGCTGTTGCTGATCTTATCCGCGTTTTTCTCTGGCTCTGAGACAGCGTTGACGGCGACCTCGCGGGCACGCATGCACCAGTTGGAAAAAGAAGGGGTGAAGGGCGCAAAACGCGTTAATCAGCTTATCGCTGATCGGGAGAGCCTGATCGGTGCCATTTTGCTGGGCAATAATCTGGTCAATATTCTGGCTTCGGCGCTAACCACGGCGCTGTTTTTGCGCCTGTTTGGTCAATATGGCGTGGTGCTGGCCACCATCGTAATGACCGCCCTGATCCTGATTTTCGCCGAAGTGGCCCCCAAAACCTGGGCCCTCAGCAATCCGGACCGCGCCGCCATGATGGTGTCTTTGCCTATCAAGCTGGTGCGCATTCTTTTTGCCCCGGTGGTGCTGGGGGTTGAGGCCATTATCAAGGGCTTGTTCCTTTTGTTTGGCATTCGCACCAAAGGGTCGATCCTCAGCCCGCATGAGGAAATTCGCGGCGCGGTAGACCTTTTGTCCAAAGAGGGCGGCGTAGAAAAACTCGACCGGGATATGATTGGCGGCATTTTGAATTTGCAGGAAATGAATGTCGAAGACATCATGATCCACCGCAAAAACATGCATGTGATTGATATTTCGCAAGATCCCGAAGCCATTATCACTGAGGCCCTGCAAAGTGCCTACACACGTCTGCCTTTGTGGGAAAATGATCCGGAAAATATTGTTGGCGTTTTGCATGCCAAAGACTTGCTGCGCGCCATCCACAGCGGTGGCGGTGATTTTAACGCGGTGGATATTCGTGCCACCATGCGCCAGCCGGTCTTCACCCCCGAAACCACCACCTTGCCCGAACAGCTTAACGCTTTTCGCGCCGACCACGAGCACTTTGCCCTGGTGGTGGATGAATATGGCGCCCTGATGGGGCTGGTCACACTGGAAGATATATTGGAAGAAATTGTCGGCCAGATCGAAGACGAGCATGACCGTCCGGTCCATGGCGTTTCGCGCCAAAGCGATGACGCGGTGCTGGTCAAAGGCGATGTCAGTGTGCGCGATCTGAACCGGGCGATGGAATGGGATTTACCCGATGAAGAGGCCGTAACCGTGGCTGGTCTGGTGATTCATGAAAGCCAAACCATTCCGCAAATCGGCCAGGCCTTTTCCTATTATGGCTATCGCTTTGAAATTACCGGGCGCAAACGTAACCAGATCACGTCTTTAAAAATCACCCCGGTCGGGTAGAGGGAAGCATGTCATTGCCCGATTTATGCGGGTAGTCCAGCATGTCGTTCAATACCGCTCTGGATTACCGGGGCAAGCCCGGTAATGACATTAGAAACTTTTTTCAAAGGAAAATAAAAACGCCAAAGGTGACTTTTTCGGCGCGTAAGGCTACACCTGCTCGCTACATTTAAAGGAGTCTCCCACCATGTCCTCATTGCCGCTTGTCCGCTCTTTGTTCGCCATCATTCTTCTGGCCCTGCCCGTATCGGCGCTGGCCAGGGACAAGGCCGACATGATCGTGTATGGCGATTATGTGCTGAGCATGGAAAAAGAAGGCGGCGTTTTGAAAAACGGTGCCGTGGCGATCAAAGACGGAGCCATCTTGGCGGTGGGACCGCGCGCCGACATTGATGCTAAATTCAAGGCGGCAAAGAAAATCTCCGGCACTAACAAGGTGCTGATGCCGGGCCTGATCAATGGCCATACCCACGCCGCCATGGTGCTATTTCGTGGCATGGCCGATGACATGACGCTGATCGACTGGCTGCAAAACTATATCTTCCCTATGGAAGGCGAGTTTGTGGACGAGGACTTTGTGCGCGCCGGGGCGCAATTGGCCTGTTGGGAAATGGTGCGCGGCGGCACCACCACCATTGTGGACATGTATTTCTACCCAGATGTGGCGGCAAAAGTGTATGAAACCTGCGGCATTCGCGCCATTTTAGGCGCACCGATGATTGATTATCCCAGCCCAGGTTTTAAAGGTTGGGATGACAGTTTTGCCGCTGGCAAAGACTTTGTTGCTAACTTCAAGGACCCCAGCGGCAAATTGATCCCCGCCTTTGCGCCCCACGGAGCCTATACGGTTTCGCCCGATCATCTCAAAGCGGTGCTTGCTGCCGCCAAAGCGGCCAAGGCGCCCTTGATGATGCATGTGGCCGAAAGCCCCTCGGAAATGACGGTGATGAAAGCGCGTTATCACAACACCTCGGTGCGCCATATTGCGGGCCTTGGCATGCTGGATTACCCGCTGATCGCAGCGCACATGGTCTGGCCCGATGAAGATGAAATGGACATGATGGCGATGAGTGGCAAAACCGGGGTGATCCATAACCCGACCTCGAATATGAAAACCGCCGCCGGGTTTTCGCCGGTGCCGCAAATGATTGCCAAGGGCATTAATGTGGGTCTTGGCACCGACGGCGCGGCGTCTAATAATGATCTGGATATGTGGGAAGAAATTCGCCTTGCAGCCCTTCTGCACAAGGGCAAGTCCGGCGATGCCACGGTGATGCCCGCCGATACAGTGCTGGCCATGGCCACCCGCATGGGGGCCGCGGCCATTGGTCTTGGTGATGTGACCGGCACGCTAAGCCCCGGCAAGCGTGCCGACATGATCCAGCTCACCCTGACCAGCCCGCGTATGGAACCGCTCTATGATATAGAATCCCATCTGGTTTATGTGGCCGGATCGCGCGATGTGGTGATGACCATGGTTGATGGACAGGTGCTTATGCAAAACGGTACAGTGCGCACGTTGAATGCCAAGACGGTGATCCGCGATGCAAGGGTGCAAGCTGATAAAATCCGCACGGCCCTAGAGGCAGGTGAAACCCCTGCCAAGAACTGAGTTTAGGCCGCTTTTGGCGCGGTGCTTGTGGCTTTAAGCGTGCCAAGTGCACTTTCAAGGTCGGCCCAGATGTCCCGGGCGCTTTCCAGCCCCACCGACAAGCGGATCAGGCTGTCTGAAATACCGTGCTCGGCGCGCTCTTCCTTGCTATAGGCGGCATGGGTCATGCTGGCCGGGTGCTGGATCAGGCTGTCCGCATCGCCAAGGCTGACGGCACGTTTAATCAGGGTCAGCGCATTCATCATGTGCATGGCGCCGCCAATATCGGTGTTTAGTTCCAGCGCGATCATACCGCCGGGGGCCCGCATTTGCCGCTTTGCCAGAGCAAACTGGGCAAAGCTTTTAAGGCCGGGATAGGACACGCTCTTCACCAGCGGGTGCGCCTCCAGCCGTTCGGCGATCTCTTGTGCCGAAGCGCAGTGGCGATCCATCCGCAGATCAAGGGTTTTTAAGCCGCGCATGATCTGGTGCGCGGTTAAGGGCGTCATCACCGCGCCGGTCATGTCTTTTAAGCCCTCTACGCGGACTTGCATCATGTCGTCGGCGCTGCCCGCCGCCATACCGGCGATCAAATCCCCGTGGCCGCCCAGATATTTGGTCGCTGAATGCACCGCTATATCTGCGCCGAGTTTTAGGGGCTGTTGCAGATAGGGCGTGCAATAGGTGTTATCGACAATGGTTTTGGCCCCCACGTTACGGGCAATTGTGCTAATGGCGGCAATATCCACCAGACGCATATTGGGATTGGCCGGGCTTTCAAAATAGACGATTTTGGTCTTCTCGCTTAAGACCGCAGCAACCGCCGCCGGGTCGGTCATGTCCACATGAATGACCTTCACGCCAAAGCGGCTAAGGCCATGATGCAAAAAGGCAAAGGTGCAGCCATAAAGCGTTTTATCGGCAATCACCTCATCGCCGGCGCTAAGGAACGTCCAGAACACCGAGGTTATCGCCCCCATGCCCGAGGCAAAGCAGAGCGACGATTCGGCCTCTTCCAGCGCGGCAAAGCGCTCTTCAAGGGCGCTTAACGTGGGGTTGCTAACCCGGCTGTAAAAATGGCCGGGCCGTTCGCCGGCAAACATCGCGGCGCCTTCTTCCACGCGATCAAAGGTAAAGGTCGAGCTGAGATAAAGCGGCGGGTTCAGCGCGCCTTCGGGCTGGCGCGCGTGTTCCAGGCCATGAATGGCGCGGGTGGCAAAACCTGTCTTCGAAGTTTGATCAGCCATCAGCCATACCTTTGCAAATTACACTGGACGCAGATTAGCTGATTTGTGCTGCTATGTGCTTGCGTAGTATTGCGGATAATGAGATGATATTAGCAGATACTGCTAATTGGCTATCATTATGGATGCAATAGATCGTAAAATTGTCCGTGCCTTGCAGGAAAATGCGAAGCAGAGCAATCAGGAATTATCGGAGCGGGTGGGCCTGTCCCCCTCGCCCTGTCTGCGCCGGGTTCGGGCGCTGGAAAAACGCGGTGTACTTAGCGGCTATACGGCGCTGGTGGATCAGGAAAAATACGGCCTGCCGCTGAATGTGTTTGTCGAGATCAAGATGGAGCGCCCATCGGACGAGTTGATCCGTGGCTTTGAAGCCGGCATTGCCCGAGCCGACGAAATTCTGGAATGTTATCTGATGACAGGGTCCAGCGATTATTTGCTGCATGTGGTCAGCGCCAGCCTGCAAGATTATGAAAACTTCATCCGCAATGTGCTGACCAAATTGCCGGGGGTGCGCTCTATTGATTCCAAATTCGCCTTTGGGCTGGTGAAGAAAAACACGGTCTTCCCACCGGGGTAGGTGGTTCTAAAAACGCTTCGGCGACCCTATACTGACCCTCCATCACCAAAGGACCAACCATGACCGACCTTACCATTCTCGCCGCCAATGCCCCCAAGGCTGAATTGCATTTGCATATCGAAGGCTCGTTCGAGCCGGAACTGATGTTTGAAATTGCCCGGCGCAATGATGTGGACCTGCCTTTTAAAAGCGTTAAGGAAATTCATGCCGCCTATGATTTCTCCAATTTGCAGGAATTTCTGGATATTTATTATCAGGGCATGAGCGTTTTGTTGAAGGAACAGGATTTTTACGATCTGACCTGGGCCTATTTGCAACGGGCTGCCGCCGATAATGTGATCCATACGGAAATTTTCTTTGACCCCCAGGGGCACACGATGCGCGGCGTTGCCTTTGCAGATGCGGTGGGCGGTATTGCCCGGGCGCTTGCCGATGCCAAAGGCAAGCTCGGCATCTCATCAAAACTGATTATGTGTTATTTGCGCCATTTATCTGAGGAAGAGGCGGTGGCCACATGGGACGAGGCCCAGCCGTTTTTATCACTGATTGACGGGGTCGGGCTGGATAGCTCCGAGGTCGGCCATCCGCCCTCAAAGTTCAAAAACGTGTTTGCCAAGGCGCGGGGTGCAGGCCTGCACGTGGTGGCCCATGCGGGCGAGGAAGGCCCGCCTAGCTATATCTGGGAGGCGCTGGATGATCTGCATGTTGATCGCATTGATCACGGCAATCGTGCGTTAGAAGATGCAGAACTGGTCAAAAGGCTGGCCGAAGAGGGCATGTGTCTGACCGTGTGCCCGCTTTCCAATCTGAAATTATGCGTCATTGATGATATGAAAAACCACCCCATCCCGGCCATGCTGGCCGCAGGATTAAAGCCTTGCATCAATGCTGATGATCCGTCCTATTTTGGCGGTTATGTGAATGATAATTTTGCCGCGCTGATTGCGGCGCTGCCCCTTGGCCGCACCGATATTGAAGCGCTGTTACGCAACAGTTTTGAAGGCTCGTTCATGGATGAGCGGGACAAGGCAGACGCCCTTGGTCGCCTGAAGGCCTATCTCGATACGGTGGGTTAAGGGGCGATCTAGCGGTTACGCTTTTCCTTGCGGTATTGTTTTAAACGCTGATAGAGCGCGTCATTATACCCATAGGCGCCATAGTCATGACTGGCGCTGCCATCGCCGTATCCGCTGCTATATCCAACGCTGAATTTTGATGGCTGTTCATAAGGGTAATAGCCTTTAAATCCATATTCATACCCATAGCGGTCAAAGCGCCCGCCTGACAGGGTGTCTACATAAAAGGTCAAAGCCGGATTATAGACCTCATCATCTGCGTTTTTTGTGGGGGCGGCATAATCGTACCGTGTTTCGTCTGTGGTCACTTTGAAGGTGCCCAGACCATTGATCAGGGTGCCAATTGCCGTGTCCTTGTCATCTATGGCCTGCGCTGAAGAAAATATCAGGCTCGCACCAAGGGCAATAAAAGTGATGACGACTTTACGCATAACGTTTTGCAATCCTCACAAAGTTCAGTTTCGACCCCAAAGATAGGTTAGCGCATTTTTCTGCGGTGATAAACACAAATAGGCTCACTCAGGTTTTTCCAGCAACGGCCCCATGGCCATGCCAGATTGAAAATACTGTGTGCGCCAGTTTGGGCGAATGCGATCCAGCAGCAGGCCTTCGCCTGCCCCCAGGGCATAAAAGCTGACTCGTTTATTCTGTTGCAGGTCAAAGTTTTGCAAGTTTTCAAGCACCCGGTTGCGCAAATTCACAGCCAGAGCGGAGTAATCATAGGGGGCTTGGGCGCGCCGGGCGCGCTCGATCGCAGCTTCGGCCAGGGCAATCTCGCTATACCGCGCAATACCTTCCAGCCAGAGCTGGAACTCGCCATAGCGGGCCTGGCGCGCATTCAGGCGGGCAAAGGCGCGCCGCCGCGCCTTGCGATAGGCCAATAGCGTGGCGGCGAGGTTCGTATCATCACTGCGCAAAACCGCCGCCAGTTTTTCAGCCATAAGGGCAAAACCACCCGCCACGTTGTCATCGGTATAAGGGAATGGAAAATTTAGCATCCACCCGCCGCTTTGATCGCCATCCGACAGGTCCAGCGCCTTCACCTGGTCATCATAACCGGGCCAGCCCATTTGCATCTGGTGAAAATGCTCGTGTAGCAAGGTGGCTATCCAGGTGGTGGCATTGCCTTCGGTCTGCGTCGGGGCACCAATGACCACGGTGGCGATATTATCCACCGCCGGGAAGGTGGCCTTAAGGCCCGGGGCAAACACTCGTGTGCGGGTTTTGACCATGCATTTGGTAAAGGGATCACGCCCAAGGGCGATAAACCCTTTTGCCGCCCCAACGGGGCAAAAAAGAAAGCTGTTGGTCTTATCCACATAAAGAATAGGAAAAGGCGTTTTGGCAAAGCCCGGCCAGATGGCATCGCCTTGCGTGCGGGCAAGCGCGCGCGCTTCATTAATCAGCGGCGCAATGCGCAAAGGCAAGGCTGGTTGTACCCATAATGCCAGCACAAGCCCCAAGGCGATCATGAAAATCCC
This sequence comes from Robiginitomaculum sp., assembly GCA_002733495.1. GTDB lineage: Bacteria > Pseudomonadota > Alphaproteobacteria > Caulobacterales > Maricaulaceae > Robiginitomaculum_B. The sequence continues at coordinate 7,479 of NVVV01000033.1, read as the reverse complement.
CCGGGGGTCATGCGTTTATGCGGTGGTGTCTATATTGCTGCCGGGTTCGTCGCCTTTGGCCTCGGCAGCAGCGTGGTCTTCGGGTACGGCGGGTTGGCCGGATGAAATTGCCACCATGGCCGCGCGTAACGTCCGATCGCCCAGCAAATAGCCAGGCTGGATCACTTCGACCACTTCACCGGCAGGCGCATTAGAGGGAATTTGCGCCACGGCCTGATGATGGTTGGGGTTAAACTTCTCGCCCTTGGGGTCAATTTTGCGCACCCCGTGGCGATCCAGTGCCACATGCAGGGTTTTATCTGTCAGCTCCACCCCTTCGATCAAACCGCCCAGCGCCTCGGAGGCATGATCGCGCGCTTCGGCAGGAATGGCACCAAGCGCGCGCGAAAGATTATCCGCCACGTCCAGAAGATCGCGGGCCAGTGCCGTGACCGCATATTTGCGCGCATCGGTAACTTCGCGCGCTGCGCGTTTGCGGGTATTCTCGGCTTCGGCGGCAATGCGAAACATCTGTTCGCGGACCTTGCCCAGCTCTTCTCGCAAATCTGGTTCCTGCGCCTCTGCCTGTGCATCCAGCACGTCTTCGGCACTATCCATATCCGCATCTGGCATTTGTGGTGCCGTGGCGTCATTTTCAATTTCGTTTTCGTTGTCGCTCATCTTCGTTTCCATCTATTTCCCGGTCAGGCGATCCAAAACATGCCCGACGGCACGGGCGGTATAATCCACCATGGGAATCACCCGTGCATAATTAATCCGTGTCGGGCCAATAACGCCCAAAGCGCCAATGATCCGTCTTTCACTATCCATATAGGGTGCCACGATCACGCTTGAACCCGACAAACTGAATAAAGCGTTCTCTGACCCAATAAAAATCTTCACGCCGGGCGCATCTTGCGCCTGATCCATCAAATTGACCATTTCCTTCTTGCGTTCAAGGTCGTCAAACAGAAAACGGATGCGTTCAAGGTCAAGTTCTGCATCTACGGCGCCAAGCAAGTTGGATCGCCCGCGTACAATCAATGTGCGCTCGCTGCTGGCTCCACCGGCCCAATCGGCCAACCCTTGAGTGATCAACCCTTCGGCGGCTTCGTCCAGCGCACTGGTATGGCTGGCAATTTCGCGCAAAATCTCTTTGCGTGCCTCGTCCAGCGTGCGTCCCTTCAGGCGCGTTGAAAGATAATTTCCCGCCTCGGACAAGGCCGCCGGGGTGACGCCGGGCGGCGAGACCATCAGGCGGTTTTCAACACTGCCATCTTCATAGACCAGCACGGCAAGGGTCTGCACAGATGAGATGGGCACAAATTCCACATGGCGCAAAGCGCTTTCATGCACAGGGGCCAGCACCAGCCCGGCCCCGCCCGCAAGGCCGGAGAGAAGGCTGGAGGCCTCGGTCAAAGCCTGATCCAGCGTTGCCCCTTGGGCGCGTACGCGTGCATCAATATCGCGCTGCTCATTTTCCATCAGATCGCCGATTTGCAGAAGCCCATCAACAAAAAGCCGCAGGCCCGCCTGTGTCGGTAAACGCCCGGCACTGGCATGGGGTGAGGTCAGCAACCCCATGGCCGCCAGATCGGCCAGCGTATTACGGATCGAGGCCGAGGAAAGGCCCGTCGTGCCGTTTTGCGCCAGCGTGCGCGAGCCAACCGGCTCGCCATCTTCAAGATAGGATTCCACCAGTTCGCGAAAAATTTCGCGTGAGCGCGCATCAAGGGCGCTAAGCGGAGAGGGYGGCATTGTACTCATGGYKGGATGATTTGWYCCCTGACACGTTTCGTCAAGGGGGATTGCAGTATTTGCCAAGCTGTTTATGTACGGCCCCTGAYANAAANCGGAGACATGYCATGCGCCAATCTGGCCGCCAGAATGATGAATTACGNAGCTTWMRNTTTTGAAACYGGCATTATGCCTTACGCYGAAGGCTCRKSCCTKGTGCGCTTTGGYAATACCCATGTGCTCTGYTCRGCCAGTGTCAGTGAYCGGGTGCCCGGYTGGATGCGCGGYACCAATAAAGGCTGGGTGACGGCGGAATATGGCATGTTGCCCCGCTCTACCCACAGCCGRATGCGCCGCGAGGCSGCMTCGGGMAAACAGTCTGGCCGCACTCAGGAAATCCAGCGCCTGATTGGGCGMTCTTTACGCGCKGTGACCGAYTTAACGGCATTGGGCGARCGCCAGATTGTKCTYGATTGYGATGTCATTCAGGCCGATGGCGGCACMCGCACCGCCAGCATTTGCGGCGCGTGGGTGGCSTTAAAACTGGCCAGCTCYGCCCTTGTGAAAGCSGGCRYKTTATCGGCTGATCCGGTRTTTGACATGGCGGCGGCCATCTCTTGCGGTGTGGTGGATGACATTCCGGTGCTGGATCTGGAATATGAGGAAGACAGCCGCGCCCAGACGGACGCCAATTTTGTGCTCTCCGGCTCAGGCGGCATTATCGAGGTGCAAGTCACCGCCGAGGACAAGCCTTTGGCCTTTGATGATTTTGACGCGCTGATGGTGCTGGCTCGCAAAGGCTGTGCAGAGATTTTCGCGGCCCAAAAGGATGCGATTGGCGGTTAATTAATCAAAGTTCAAAAGCGTTTTTAAAGCTTGAGCGCTTTGTGTTTGATCGGCAGAAACCAGATGACCGATTTTGCGAACAATTAAGGTGTTTGGTAGCGTAAAAAGTTTGAAGCGCACCAATGATGGCGTGCGAAGTCCTGCTTCCCTCAACCCCTCAATGTCGCAATCGCTTGGCCAATGGCTTCGTGTTGCTGTGGTAATCATACTTAGCAAAGTCTGCCCATTTTCATGATTGGCGACTTTCGTTGAAAGCACTAAAGCGGGACGGGTTTTTTGCACCGGCAGGTCCACGAAAGGAAAGGGCACGACAACGACGTCCCACTGCTCAAAGCTTGTCATAAGCCTGTGCGTCCTCCTCCTCATTCCATTCACTTAGGCTTGCGCTGACTGATTGCAAGTATGGATCATTCTGGGCGTCGGGCCATGAAAGAACGCCTGCTTTGCCAGGATATGCAGCGGCTTTTTTATTGTACCATTCAAATTCAATAGAAACTGGTTTCTCTAACTTGCGCGCAAGGTCAGCGGCGAACCGCCACGCATCATTGGAACCCACGCCTTGTAAAGAAATAATATTGCCCGCAATTGGTTTATACCCATTGTCAGTTTTAATCCCAGCAACTGTCCGTGCGGCAGATAATGCCTCAAGATATTTCAAGTCCTTATTGTTCTTAACGGCAATGCCATAAAGCGTGGATAATAATTTATTCCAATTCGCTTTTGGTAAGGCTTGCCCTTCAATTTGAGCACGAATAACCCTTGTATGGGTAAGGTTTGGTGGATTGTCGCTGGAAAAGTGAATTGGCTTCGTATGAATATTTGCTGAGGTCGTTTCAGTAATCGCGGTGTCACTTTTGAATTCTTGTCCTAAAAGCCGAGCAATGACTGTGTCATAGGTATCTACCAACGGTTTTGCGACCTTTTGCAGTGCCTTAAGGGTTGATTCTTCAATCTCTATAGCAACTTTTGTCATTTTCATCTCCAATACGAGGCGCTGAGTAAGTGCATATCATATAATTCCATATAAACCAACATATGACCACATATTATCATAATTTCCCATATAATATGAATATATGTCATTATATGGTTAGACCTGAATGTTAGAATGCATCTTGAGTGTGCCGAGGACAAGCCTTTGGCCTTTGATGATTTTGACGCTCTGATGGTGTTGGCGCGCAAGGCCTGCGCCGAAATCTTTGCGGCGCAAAAGGATGCGATAAAGGCTTAGGAAAAAAGACGCATTGGTGTGGGCAGTTTTGCCCGCACCAATGTTGGCAGGGGCGTTCGGGTCAGCGTGGCCATCAGCACATCCTTGCCCGGTTGAAACACCTGTGCGGCGTGCAGGGCCGCCTTGCGGGCCAGACGCGCGGGAAACGTGGTGTTGGTATAAAGCGACATCATTTTTTCTGTCATTTGATAAAGCGGCCAGCACAAAGCACGATGATCACGCTCATATGCCCTTAACGCGCCGGGCGCGGCCACATCGCGGCCCCGGGCCAGGGCGGTAAGTAAATGCCCGGCCAGATTGGCGACACCCTGAATGCCAAAGTTAAAGCCGTGCGCCGTCACCGGGTGCATCCCCACGGCGGCATCACCAATGAGCACCAAGCGGTCCGTATAAAAGTTTTGCGCAAAAACACCAACCAACGGATAGGCACGGCGCTCTCCCTCACAGGACAGCGTGCCCAAAAGACCGTTCAGACGGCATTGCGCCGCCTGCGTATAGGCGGCCTCATTCATGTTCATATAGGTTTTGGCGGTTTCAGCAGGAAATGTTTGTACAATGGAGGCGCGATTGCCATTTAGCGGCAATATTGCCAGTCCGCCATCATAGCGGAATAGTTCGCGGGCAATGTGGTGGTGTGGTTTCTCGTGCGCCATGCGTCCGACAATCATCGTGTGTCCAAAATCGTGCATATTGGCCATAATGCCGCTGCTTTGGCGGATTTTTGAAAACCGCGTATCAGCGGCCACGGCCAAAGCGCCGGTAAATTCTGTCCCATCATCCAGCGTGATCGTGGCCCGCGCCGCGCCGCGATGCAGGGCGTTGACCCGGGCCTCGCAATAAAGGGTGATATTAGCTTTGGTTTTGGCCACATCATAGAGCGCCTTGCGGATCAGATGGTTGGAAACCATATTGCCAAGGCGATCAGAACCGGCAGCGCGTGGATCAAACACCAGGCTAGCACGACTATCGCCATCATGCAATTTGGCGCAACGAATGGGCGCAATGTGTTCAGGATCAATACGGGACCATGCCCCCAGTTTATCCAGAATGCGCCGCGATTTTTCAGAAAGCGCAATATCGCGCCCATCAAAGTCAGGATTTTGCAGAGCCGCCTTGGGCTGACTGTCAAAGAGTGCCACGTTTTGGCCCGCATCCGCCATCAGGCTGGCAAAGGCCAGCCCGGCCGGACCGGCGCCGATCACTAGAATATCGTAATCCATTGGGTGTCCCCCCGTTTTTTGACGGAATGTCAAAATCGCAAGAGGGGCAGTCTACGCTAATTTACCCTTGGCGGGATGGGTCTACTTTGTCGCAGGGGGGTGCGCAAGAGAAAGCCAATGCCTCTAGGCTGCTTTGTAAAATCCGGTGAGCTGCATAGGCGGCAAACCATCAAGCCGCGAGCGTACAGCGACAATGATCCCGATAACCTGGCCGCAATCTGGGCAATAACGCGAAAGGCTTCAAATTCCATTATTGATGCTTTCTTTGGTGATGATACGCAGCAACGTCATGGTCCCATTATTCGCCCATGACCGACATCCATTGCGCCGTATCCGTATATTGCTGAAACCGGGTAATTTTACCTTTCTCCACCGTCCAGACATGCGTGAATTGGGCATCTAGCGGTTTTCCAGTGGCTTTATTGGTCGCTGTATAGCGGCCAAGCACAGCAATGGTGTTGCCATCTTTAATGAACTTTACCGGCGTGGCGGCAAAGCCGACCCACTCCGCGCCCAGACGTGCAAAGACCCCGCCAACAACGGCTTCCGGTCCAATGTAGGGATTGCCATCTGCATATGTGAAACCTTCGGCCTCATTCCAGATAATGTCGGGCGACATCTGTGCCGTAACGGCAGCAATATTCCCTGCGGCAAAGCCATCATAAGCCGCCCGTACAGGCACAGCGTTATCAGAACCGGCAACAGAGACAGATGGATAGGTACAGGCGGCAAGCACCAGCATTCCCATGGCAATAAGTGTGTGTTTCATAAAAGGCTCCATTTCATTTAAGGTGGGTCGCGGTCCATTCCTGATGGCGAAAATGTTTGATAACACGGCGCAGGATCATTGGCGGGTATTCCTCTTGACCATTGATTGCAATTGGCGAAGCAATTTGACCTGTTTTTCTATTGCAGCGGTAATTCCGCCAAGGCGCCCATGATTGCTGAGCAATTTATTACGCACCGCCCGACTTGCCCGCATGGCATCCAATTGGCAATCAGCGAAGCGGGATGAAACATCAGGAAGAAGCGTGCGCGGAAAAATCTCCGGGTAGTCATCGACCAGATTTTTGACGTCGGATATGATGAAGTTCGCTAAATTAGCACTATAGTCCATCGCTCGCTGGTAGCTTATCAGGGCAAGTTGTAAATCCGTGTCTGACAGAATGCCCAAGCCACGGGATTGCGAAAGTGCTTCAACACTCAAGAGCCTGTTGAAGGCGTAACTTCCGCCCAATACGTGCGATTGCCAGGCGATGCGACATTGTTCTGTCGTCAGCACCACGTCAGTATCATTGCTCTGCACAATAAAAATGGCCTGCTCGAGCAAATGTTTATCGGCGGTCGCACTCTTCAACAGTGTTTCAGTACCCTTCAGTTCCGTTTCAATGTCACTCGCGAGCCTCTCTAAAAATGCCGTTTCGTCTTCCTGATCGCCCCGTAATTCATTCCAGTTCGATACCTGCAAACCAACAAAAACCCCGACCACGACGATCAGAAAATCAAGGAAAATAGCGGTCCATTCCTGCTGGCGAAAATGCTTGATGACACGGCGCAGGATCATGGGGTTTTCTCAACCAATTGCTCGTCGCCCAACAGGCGTCGGATTGCCTGCACACGGTTTAAGACATTGGTTCGCCAATTCAGGTAATATCTTTGTGTCTCGCGCAACTCATAGGCCGCATCCCGGAATTTCTTGTCCTGCACCATGTTTTTGAAATCATACTCACCAATTGCCGAAATCGGAAATTCTTTGCCAAAATACACATAATCAGCACTTGTATCATAGTCAAAATGCGTCGTGAAATCACGTATATATTCAATCTGTATTGCCCTGTTAGTACTGAAACCCAGCTCCATTTGATCAATCATGCTGTTATAATCGACCAGGGTATTCAGTAGATTTTCATCCCGAATAAGGGATGATTTACCGCTTGATAATGCCTCGATGAATATTCCGGATCTATCGTGGCTCGTCCAGTAAATCGAGCCAAACCTCAAGCCTCTCTCAAATGGTTCGACTTTTTCTGGCGTAAGGCGTTGGGTATTCAATGCATCGACAATAATTTGCATTCCATCCAAAGCATCACGATGAAACGTGGTACTGTCTCTCACACTGTCCTCGATCTGTGCAAAATCAACACGCAACCTTTCCAGAAGAATGGTTTCGTCTCGTAAACTTTGACGAAACTCATTCCAGGTTGTGATTTGAAATGCGATTAAAACACCAAAAACCACGATCAGAAAATCAAGGAAAATGGCGGTCCATTCTTGATGGCGAAAATGTTTGATGACGCGGCGCAGGATCATCGGGTGGCTCCACACACTATTTCTTCCCACGCGAAGCGGGGGAAGTGCCGCAGCGTAGCGTAGGCGAAGGGGGTCAGCGCGCAGTCCTGCGTGCTATAAAACATTACAGAGAAATCTCTTGCCTCGCAGACGCTCGGCGACCCCCTCCGCGCCCTT
>NVVV01000082.1 GCA_002733495.1 Robiginitomaculum sp. | reverse complement strand
TTTGGAGGGCGCGACATCGCCCAGCAAAATGTGATACAAATTGTTCATTGCTTCTTTGGTCCTGAACCGGCGTCCGACATTGTCTTCACGCAATTGCAACGTCTGTAACACCTCTGCGTGTAAGCGTTTAAGATAGATCGCTTCGCTCTGCCGATTTTCACGATCAACGGCGAATTGTTGGGCTTGAAGGCCAACAAACACACCCACAACGACAATCAGGAAATCGAGGAAAATGGCGGTCCATTCCTGCTGGCGAAAATGTTTGATGACACGGCGCAGGATCATGGCTTGACCTCCTTCCCATGAGAAATCCTTAAAACATCATCCAGTTTTGCGTGGATGGAATGCAATGCTTCTTGTTGTAATTTCAAACTTTCAAAATACGATTCTTGCCTTGAGGAATTATCGAACAAGTCATTTTTAAAACGATTATTGGCGCGCATACCTGCCAGATTGCAGTGAATTTTTCCACGCATGCTTCCATTATCAATGAACGTCTGTTGGACGAAAGACCAATTGGAAAACTCAACCCCCAAGCGTATCAGGTCAGCATACCGCGACGTCATAACGGCCCTGTCTGCCTGCAGGCCATCAACACCATCCTCCCACCCCTTTAGCGCAAGAAAATGAGCAATCAAAAGCGCGCGAAGATCATCCTTCTTCAATATAGATAACTGTCCACTGGCCAGCAATTCGGTGACTGTTGGCAGGGGAATAAATGCATCTTCATAAATATGCGAAAAATATATCGACGCACATTGCCCATCTGAAAGGTGTCTTATCTCAGAAGCCTCCCTGAACGCTTCCAATGCGCCATTCAGGTTTTGCCTTTGAACCTGCTGAAAGGTGAAGGCAGCACGCGTTTCATCAAGTCCTTTTACAATCTCTGTATGAAGGCGATGATAATACTTTTGTTCTTGCACCACCTCTTGCCGACTATCATTCCAGTTTTGCACCTGTAACCCGACAAAAACACCAACCACAACAATCAGGAAATCAAGAAAAATGGCAGTCCATTCCTGATTGTGAAAATGTTTGATGACACGACGCAGGATCATGGCGTTTTGACCTTTGCAGCTATAATTGTAGTTTTACCCAACTCGGCTTCCAGATCTTCAATGCGGGCAACCGATCGGCCGGTTATGGTGTTCCAGTCATGTTGCATGTCTATCATTTCAACAACGGCATTTTGAATGCGAGGTTCCTTGCAAAGCTCTTCAAAATTGTATTCAGCCAGAACAGGTTGAGCGTCATCATCATAGGATAAACGGACATGGGCCCACACAATCGTATCAATTGTTGGCAGGGTGTCGCGAATTTGCAGGATGATCGAATTGTTTATATTTAAGCGCGTGAACAATGCCGCAATGGCGCGCCTTAGCGCAAAACCCTCGATTCTGGTTAGCGCGCCGGACGCCAGCATTTCATTATACGTTGCGTCCAATATCGGAACCGTCAATATGTTCTGATACTCGGTGAATGTGCGTTCAAAGTCTTGTCCGGTGGCCATTTCAGAAGAACAGGCCTCCAGTGAACGTAGCACCCTGAGCATCGCTGCCTCCCGACCATTTGTTCTTTGAATAAACGTTTCAAAATTTGTTTTCATCGTTGAAACATCGCCCTTCAGAAGAGCGATATAGTGCAACTCGCGCAGATGCGTCTGTCGTGCATCATTCCATTGCTGCACCTGCAAACCAACAAACACGCCGACGACCACAATCAGGAAATCGAGAAAAATGGCGGTCCATTCCTGATGGCGAAAATGTTTGATGACGCGGCGCAGGATCATCGGGTGGCTCCATATACTTTTTCTTCCCACGCGAAGCGGGGGAAGTGCCGGAGCGTAGCGCAGGCGAAGGGGGTCAGCGCGCAGTCCTGCGTGCTATAAAACATTACAGAGAAATCTCTTGCCTCGCAGACGCTCGGCGACCCCCTCCGCTGACGCGTGGGAGGAACATGGCAAGAGGCTTTGACGCGACGCAGGATCATTGGCGGGCCTCCAAGAGGGCTTTGGTCTTTTCAAGATCCTGGCGGAGTTGCCGCGATAATACGGGAATGTCCGATTGGTAGAGCTCCCATTTATAAAAATGTTTAATGAGTTGATTGTTCTTGCAAGCTTGATCGACCGGGACATTTAAAAACAATCGTCTTCGGTCTTTTGAAAATTCTATGCCGAAATATTGAGCAGAGAATTTCCCTATAGCACCGACACCGATGATCGGGATGTCCCCTAAAGTCTTGTTCATCGGCTTACTTTCAGAACCATCGGCTTCTTTTTGTAGAAAATCGAAATTAGATAACATCTCTGCAAAACGTTTGCGTTCATTGGTTGATTGTTGCGCCAGCAAAACCGGGTTTTCGGTCAGGTCCTCCAAAGCATTGCGTTGTAAATGCAGGCCGAACGTGAATTGTAGATAGTCAAAACTATCGACAACCACTTTATGGTTTTTTTCGTTTTCCTTACAGGTTTGCAAGACATCAAAGGCATCCCTCACGATTTGCAGCGATTGTGCAATCTGCTGATCAAGCGCGTCGAGCATGGCAAGATTTGTGTTGATCTCGACGTCAAGGCGATCAAGCGCGCGGGCGTATTCCGCCCGATCACCGCGCCTCTCATTCCAGTTTTGCACCTGCAAACCAACAAATACACCGACCACGACGATGAGGAAATCAAGAAAAATAGCGGTCCATTCCTGATGGCGAAAATGCTTGATGACACGGCGCAGGATCATCGAGCTTGCTCTGCATTTTTTTCGTCGGTTTTCACAGTGCCATTGACGGCATTGCGTTCCACCTGATCAATGAATTCCTTAATGATCCGGCGATAAAGCTTTGGCGCACGGCTGGCGGACGCATGACCGACACCCGCAATCTCTACAAATTTGGCACCGGGTACGGCCCTAGAAAATTTCGCGATCGTTTCGGGGCGCGCCTCATCAAACTCCCCTGCGATGAATAGTGTCGGCACGTGGATTTGCGAAAGACGGGCGGTCAGATCAAAATTCCCAAGACTGCCTGTCGCATAAAACTCCGTCGGTCCCCACATCTGGTTATATATTTGTGGGTTCCAGGGCGCGTCAGGGCAGGAGAAGGCCTCAACAGCATCGCCGCGCGTGACATGCCTGGCATAAAATTTGGCCGTTGCTATCCTGTAGGCCTCACTATCGGTGGTGCCGAGGCGTTCCTGCTCGTCAAGAACCGCCTGAACATCCTTGGGCAATTGGTGGCGCAGAAGGTTTGCATCCGCAATCCATGTCGGTGTGCTGATGAGTGGCGAGGAAAGGATAAGCGATTTTATGCCATCATCGCCTTTTTCAAGGACGTAATACGCGGCCAGGGCACCGCCCCAGCTGTGTCCAAGCAAGTGCATTTCGGTAAGGCCCAATTCGCGGCGCAAGGTATCCAGCTCTTCAACAAAACGATCACGGTTCCAAAGGTTGGAATCCTTAGGCCTTCCAGAGCGCCCCGTGCCCAATTGATCGTAACGAATTACTGGGCGCGTATCGCCCAAAGGTGCCAGCACCTGAAGGCCGCAAGAGGTGCCACCCGGGCCGCCATGCAGCGTGAGCAGCGGCGTGCCATCGCCGCTGCCCATAATCTCATACCAAACCGGGCCACCCGGTACGTTAATAAAACCGCTGCTGCGCTCGACCTCAGCGGCGTTGGCACAAAACCCAAGGATCAGAGCGGTGAGCAAAATGGATATAAATCGCATGTTCATCTTCGTTCTTTCACTAATGGAGCCTAAATTGGTGCAGGATCATTGTGCTGCCCCCTCGGAAACTGCCCTTGTCTGGCCTTCAAGAGAAAACCGGCGCGCAAACAGTCCTGCACAAATGCCCTTTTGATCTCCAGCCGATAGACGAGACAGTCGTCCGAAAATAAAAGGGCGGCGGGAATTCACCTTTTTCAAAGGCGCTTTGCCAGTTTGCCAGTTCTGTTTCAATTTCATTGACGAAGCGCTCCCGCACTAAAAAAGCGTCATTGAAATCCGTAATCAATGCCTCGATGATCAGCTTTTTGCGTACTTCTTGTGCGCGGCGGTCCTGATATCCCCGCACCCACACCGCGCTATAAACGCCGACCACGACAATGAGAAAATCAAGAAAAATGGCGGTCCATTCCTGCTGGCGAAAATGTTTGATAACGCGGCGCAGGATCATGACAATGCCTCTAGCAAGTCTGGGAGGTTTGAACTTTCATGCAAAAACCCAATAATTTCTAATAACTCATCTGTTTCGCGCATAATAATGTAATGCCCACCTTCGCGAAAGTAGGTTAAACGGCTGATACTAGAACGCGGTTGCATCAAAACCGAACAGGGTCGCGGATGTGGCAGCACCCCAGCTGCAAGGGCATTAATCCGGGCAATGAGGGCATCGCGGTAATGGATCGCTTGGGCTTGGCCAAAACCATCAACCGTCCATACCGCAATATCAGCAAGGTTCCCTTCCGCCAGTGGCGTTAACCGCCATGGCTTCACTATGCGGTCTTCTTTGCAGCAGGTTCAAAGGCGCGTCGAACAGCATCTTCACCAGACCCTTGCGCATAATTACCAGCATCAGCTTGGTCAAGAGAGCCACCTATCCGTGCACGGATTTGTTCGAGTGCTACAGCATGCAATTCGCGTCGCGCGGCAAGAGCGCGCAAGCCATCGCGCATCACTTCGCTGGCGCTTTTATATTCCCCTTCGGCGACGAGTTCGTCAATCCACAGAGTCCATTTCGACGTTAGCGCAATACTCTTGGCATGGTGAGCGGACATGCGACCTCCTAGAAATCAGATTAATTGTAGATCAGGGTGGTAATTATTACTACCCTGAAGGTGAAAAAAGTTTCACTCCAAAGTCAACTTGCTATTGGCATTGACGGGTTTGATGACGCGGCGCAGGATCATGGTTTTGTCCCTAATTCGTCCAGCCGGTCGGCAATCAGAGCATCAATATCAACATAGCTGTCGCGAAGGGCTTTGGTAAGTCCAAGCAGGCCAGACCCCGTATTGCCGCGATACAGCACAATATTTTGAAACCGTCGATTTTGCAGCACGGTACGCGTATCTTGCCTGTTTTTCAAAGGCGGCAACCAGTCTGTAATATTGCCTTCACCTTTGTTTGGGGTCATGGCGGCAAATCCACGAACGTCATAATTGTCGATCAAAAATGGATCGCTGAACAGGTAAAACATCTGGGCAATATCGCTTTCCCACTGCTTTACCTTGGCAATTTGCGCATCCACCTCTTGTAATTTGGTCCGTAAGGCCGAGCTTTTCAGCAGTGGTAATTTTCCGGAACTTTTCAGTTCTTCAAATGTTACCTGCCGGGGACTGACCGTATACAATTCATATAGGCCAACCTGAACCAGAGCATCCAGTTCCGGGGTTGTCAGGTCTTGCTCAGCGCCATCGCTAAAGCGCACCAGTCGCCTTTGTGCCGCCGCCTGTTTTTCCAAAAATGTGACTTGCTCTGTCACCTCTGCAATGGAAGCCTTGGCGTCGCCCGCTAACGCCTTTAGGTAATACACTTCCTCGGCGCGCTCTCCCCGGGCCGCATTCCAGTTGTTGACCTGCAAACCGACAAACACACCCACAACCACGATTAGAAAATCCAGAAAAATGGCGGCCCATTCCTGATGGCGAAAATGCTTGATGACGCGGCGCAGGATCATCGGGTGGCTCCACACACTATTTCTTCCCACGCGAAGCGGGGGAAGTGCCGGAGCGCGGCGTAGGCGAAGGGGGTCAGCGCGCAGTCCTGCGTGCTATAAAACATTACAGAGAAATCTCTTGCCTCGCAGACGCTCGGCGACCCCCTCCGCGCCCTT
>NVVV01000032.1 GCA_002733495.1 Robiginitomaculum sp. | reverse complement strand
TCCTTTGCTCCATAGGGGGCAACTGAAACGAAATAATTTTTTCTGCATCTTCTTGGCTGAATGAATAATCGGTATAATAACGCCAAAGCTCTGTTATTTCCCCCCATTGAGAATCTTCTATCAGAGATAAGCCAAGAGCTTTTTCGACTTCACTAAATTGCAAACCTCCAGCCTTCGCTTTTTTGAACAGCCCTGGGTTCGTAACATTTAATATACATAGCCCAGAAACCAAATGGTTTTGGTGGTTACGGACCCTAGAGTAGCGGGTTAAAATACAAATTTTTGTTAGCAGCCGCTCTATTGTCCTGAAACTTAAACTTTCTCTTTCAGACGCCTTAAGAATCATTTCCTTTGCTATATTTATGAATTCCTTATCCGCTGTATTAAAATCAAATTGTCCAATAATATGCTCCATATAGGTAGCGTATTCCATTTCCCTATAACGAAAATTATTTGTCGTCAGAGCAACCGTAAAGTGGATGAATTTTTGCAAATATGTATGAGCATCAATTCCGCCGCCATAGGCATATTTGACAGAATTCTCTAGCTGTTCCAAATGCACACCAAGCACGAAATGAACATTTGGCACTGAAAACAGGTGTTTTATTCGCTCAAGGATTTGAAGTGCAAAATCTGGCCTGCACCGATCAAGTTCATCAATGATGATGATCAATGGCTTTTTATTTTTATCTGAAGCTTCCTCACCTTCTTCACCTTCACCCAAAACCTCGGGCAAGTCAGAAAGGGTTTTCTTGAAAGCCTCTAAAACATCATGACTATTTCCATAGGATTTGAGAATTTCATCAAACTGTTTTTCCAATCCTTTTGTTTCAGTGATGGCATCTGTAATGTCTTTCACTTCCTCATCGCCAATTACTCCAAACGTTGCATGCTCAATCAGCTTTTTTGATCCTGCCAAAGCGAAAATTTTAAAAACTGCCAAGGCCTTGCTTTTAAATTCATCCGCAGAGGATTTTTCGCCCGATTGTTTAATCGCTAGATTGATGATCTCCCCAACGATCGCAATGAATGCGTCATCAAAATAATCGTTCTTGAAAGCGTCAAAATAGATAACCGGAATGCCATCATTCCTTAATTCTCCTGCCCACATTTTGAGAAAAACGCTTTTCCCGCTTCCCCAAGATCCATCGACAGCAACCACGCAGGGATCAGATACAGATGTCAAAATATTGGTAAGGCCATTGCCGATTTTCTCACGTTGAAAAATATCTTTTTCTTCAGAAAAACCTTCATTGTCTTCAATTTCTAATTCTGCAGGAAATAAGCGCATTTCAGGCTCCATATTCTTCTAGTGCAAGAACTCATTGGTTTTCTAAGTATCATATTTTAATGCATCGTTTTTACTCAACGTACGAAAAAACACGCGTCGTCATACCGACGAAAGTCGGTATCCAGCCCTTAAAATTAGGCACGGCGGAAAAGAACTGGACTCCGGCTTCCGCCGGAGTGACGAATATAGTTTTAGTTTTTCTGGTCTCGATGATCACTTTTGTATTACATAAAAAAGGGCGGCACCATTGCTGGCACCGCCCCCTTAAAATGTCTGGACCGATTGGTCAGAGCATCATGATTACATCATGCCGCCCATGCCACCCATTCCGCCCATGTCAGGCATGCCGCCGCCGGCTGCACCATCTTTTTTCGGTGCTTCGGCAACGGCCGCTTCGGTGGTGATGATCAGGCCGGCAACGGAGGCAGCGTTTTGCAAAGCAGAACGCACAACCTTGACCGGGTCGATAATGCCAGCGTCGACCATGTCAACATAGACATCGTTTTGCGCATCATAGCCAAAATTGGCATTTTTGGAGTCGAGGATTTTGCCCACAACAATGGAGCCTTCAGCGCCGGCGTTTTGGGCGATCTGACGAACCGGCTCCTGCAAGGCACGGCGGACAATTTCAACGCCCGCTTTCTGGTCGTCATTGGCCGTTTCAACGTCGATCAGCTTTGAAGCGCGCAAAAGGGCAGAACCACCGCCAGGGACAATGCCTTCTTCAACCGCAGCGCGGGTGGCGTTCAGGGCATCTTCGACGCGGTCTTTGCGTTCTTTCACTTCCATCTCGGTGGCCCCGCCAACCTTGATAACCGCAACGCCGCCAGCCAGCTTGGCCAGACGTTCTTGCAGTTTTTCTTTATCGTAATCAGACGTTGAGTCTTCGATCTGACGACGGATTTGCGCGATGCGGCCTTCAATGCCAGCCTTTTCACCCGCCCCATCAACAATGGTGGTGTCGTCTTTGGTGATCGACACTTTCTTGGCAGAGCCAAGCATATCCATGGTGACATTTTCCAGCTTGATGCCCAGATCTTCGGAGATCACCTGACCGCCGGTCAGAACGGCAATGTCTTCCAGCATGGCTTTGCGACGATCGCCAAAACCCGGGGCCTTGACCGCAGCAATTTTCAGACCGCCGCGCAGCTTGTTGACCACCAGGGTCGCCAGGGCTTCGCCTTCAATGTCTTCGGCAATGATGATCAGCGGACGAGAAGCCTGAACCACAGCTTCGAGAATTGGCAGCATGGCTTGCAGGTTAGAGAGTTTTTTCTCGTGCAGCAGGATCAGCGGATCTTCCATGACAGAGATCATTTTGTCTGGATCGGTGATGAAGTAAGGGGACAGATACCCACGGTCAAACTGCATGCCTTCAACAACGTCCAGTTCGGTTTCCAGCGATTTGGCTTCTTCAACCGTGATCACGCCTTCATTACCAACCTTTTCCATGGCTTTGGCAATCATGGCACCAATTTCTTTTTCGCCATTGGCAGAGATGGAGCCGACTTGTGCAATTTCTTCGTTGGTTTTGACCTTTTTGGCCTTTTTGACAATGTCTTTGACGACTTCGACAACCGCAGCATCAACACCGCGTTTCAAATCCATCGGGTTCATGCCGGCGGCAACCCGCTTCATGCCTTCGGAGACGATGGACTGGGCCAGCACCGTGGCGGTGGTGGTGCCGTCACCGGCAACATCATTGGCCTTGGACGCCACTTCGCGCAGCATTTGTGCGCCCATGTTTTCGAACTTGTCTTCCAGCTCGATCTCTTTGGCAACGGTGACACCGTCTTTGGTAGTGCGCGGGGCGCCAAAAGATTTATCCAGAACAACATTGCGGCCTTTGGGGCCAAGGGTAACTCTTACCGCATTGGCAAGAATATCGACGCCGCGCATCAAACGATCGCGCGCCGCAGCTTCAAAGAGTACTTCTTTAGCAGCCATTGGAATTTCCTATTCGTAATCTAAGTGTGGAGGGTTTGGGAATGCGCAAGACGCGCTTAGCCCAAAATACCCAAAATGTCTGATTCTTTCATGATCAACAGCTCGTCGCCGTCAAGCGTCACTTCTGAGCCAGACCATTTGCCAAACAAGATGCGATCGCCGGCCTTGACGTCCAGCGCTGTTACCTTGCCATTGTCGTCTTTGGTGCCAGCACCAACGGCAACAACTTCGCCTTCTTGTGGCTTTTCCTTGGCTGTATCAGGGATAATAATCCCGCCAGCCGTCTTTTCTTCTTCTTCGATCCGCTTAACGAGCACGCGGTCATGCAAAGGACGGAATGTCATATTGTTCGTCTCCGAATTGCTTTTCCATAATTAAAACCAGATCAGCAGTCCCAAACCATGTGCCTGTTAGCACTCTCATGGCCCGGCTGCTAATGCATCAGGGAGGTAGGAAAGAGTGGCCTAAGAGTCAAGGGATAAGCGCGGGAATTTTGGCCCGCGTGGGCACTTGGGCTCAGGACCAACCCTGAACGCCCTCCCCTGAACGCCCTCCCCTTAAGGAGGCCCAAGGGGCCGTCTCGAAGGACGAAGGGCAAACTAGTAAATACAGGGTCCCCGGGCGGCAGACCCGGGGTCCACCTAATCATGACTCATCGGTCCCGGCTCAAGAGGCCGGGAGCCCCGTTCCCCGTCATTGCCGGGCGGGTTCGGGCAATCCAGCGCAATGTTAAAACCCGGCTGGATCACCCGAACCAGTCGGGTGATGACAACTCTGGACACAAAATATTCTTTTCACGCAGGCGTTTTGACCGGAGCGCCAGACCTGCGACCGGATAAGATAAAATGGGGAAGATGCGGGACATTGAATAACCGCGTATGTTTCTTTTTTTGAGCGATTAATCATCGCCCCGCAGCGGTACTTTCATGCACTCCACGGCAATTCGTCCGCACGAGGAGCCGTCACGCCTCAGTTTCCCCGCGCTGCGTTATCACACGGGGGGATAGGTAACCGGCTTCAACCACATTTCAGGCCGCTCCGGAAACGCCTTCCCCGGGTTGAAGCCTCGCCATTATGGGGCGCCGGGCGGTGTGTGGGATAAATTAATGTTATGCGCCTCACCCTGAGCTTCCTCATCCTGAGGAGGCCCATGGGCCGTCTCGAAGGACGAAGGGCAAACTATAAGTGCAGGGTCCCCGGCCTCTCGAGCCGGGGTCCACCTCGTCATAACGCATGGATCCCGGCTCAAGAGGCCGGGAGCCCCGTTCCCCGTCATTGCCGGGCGCGTCCCGGCAATCCAGAGCGCCTAAATACAGAACTGGATTACCGTGACATGCCGGGTCATGACACATAAAACAAAGTATCACCCCGCCCCCCCTTGCGTGTCGCCCTCTGGCTTGACCAGAGGGCCCATAGTGAGGATCGACGCATGCAGATTTGCCCTATGGATGCTCCGGTCAAGCCGGAGCACGACGATGGTGGGAGTCTGTGCCGACAACGGCGCAGGCCGGGGTCCATAGTGACGTCGAAACGATGGCCTCACACTCCCTTCCCTATCAACACCAAAAGCACGGCCACGCCGGTGCTGGTGATCTCATCCCAGGCGCGCATGGGTATATAGCCGACCGATACAATAAACGAGACGACAATTACCTCGCATCATTGCGCATCTAACTCCAATTTAATGAGTCGATGACCTAAAGCGGTACGGCTATATAGTAGCTAAAGCCGAGTCATTTTATCCGTTGTTGCGCCTTGATAATATACACATAATTTTATTATTCGCTAACCACTTTGCATTTCTATAAAATATTCGACCAGCCAGTTTTACTATAGGATTACTAATACCCATGTTCTTCATGTAAAAATCTGACGGCATCGTATATTCGCTTAACTCTTCATATTTATCTATTTTTAAATTGCCCTCTCCCACCACTAACTCAAATGATTTTTGGGACCAGATTTGCAAGTGCGCGGTCGATACTGTTCCTCTAAGAACTTTTGTATATAGAGGTTTTGATATTAATTTTGTTACTGGGTATATCCAAAACTGTTTAGGCGTATCAATAAATATCTTTCCATTTTTTTTCAGTTTTTCTGATAACTGCTTAATCACAAACACAGGATCACTGACGTGCTCAAAGACATCGTTCAGAAAAATATAATCGAATTTCCTGTCATCGTTATTGAAATCTATAAAAGGAATTTGCACATTCAATGAACTCCACTCTTCGAGTAATGCTTCGTCACTAATGTCGGTAATATGTATGTTACTTTCTGGAAAAAGCGACTTGCACACGAGCGCAAATTGACCGCCGCCACCTCCGTAGTCAAGGATGTCAAGTTTTTTGCCTTTGCATTCCTCGTCCATTGTAAATTTAACCATATCCGTAAAATTTTCATGGTTAAAAAAGGACGATTTAGAATACCAGCTTAAAACCTCATCTCTGGGCCATCTCTTTCCTTCGCCATTAGATACTAGTGTACAATCATCTTCTGGGTATGGGTAATATAGTAACACGCCACATTCGTTGCATTTTGCCGTATGCGCATAAATCGTCAGCAATGAACTACCGCAGATCTTACATTTTCCGTTTTCTTCTGTTCTATTCATGATTTCTATATTGTCATATTTATCAATTAAATTAGATACCCTTGCTATAAAGCATAGCAACCATCGCGCGACACTTCAATGGTAGCGTAAATCATGGCGTTGACAGCATCGACGCGATAGCTGACGCAAGAAATGCAACACCAGAGATGATGCAAAGCGTTCCGCTACTCTATTAAATGAGGCAATAGGCCCTATGGGGAGGCGAGGATGACAAGCTCAGGATGAGGCTGTGGGCGTACGCCAGATAAAAAGGATAAAAAACCACATGTCATGACCCGGCCAGGCACCTTTTTCCTCATCTTGAGTCTGTCGAAAGACGAGGAAAAGAAGACAAGAACACAGCTCAGACGACTCTGTGCTTGACGTTGACGTCAACGTTATATAAAAGCCTTTCATGCCTAAAAGCGCATCCAGGACCTATTCCATATCCGAGCTGGCAGAGGAATTTTCTGTCACCGCGCGCGCTTTACGCTTTTATGAGGACAAAGGCCTGCTGACACCGACCCGTCACGGCCAGACCCGTGTGTTTTCTGCCACTGACCGGGCACGTCTGCGCCTGATTTTGCGGGGCAAACGAGTGGGGTTCAGCCTCGAAGAAATCCGCGAAATGCTGGATCTGGAATCCATTACATCGGGCAATCCCCAGCATTTGGGTGTCTGGCTTACCCGTTTTCGCGCCCGTATTGAGGTGTTGAAACAACAACGCCGCGATATTGACGGTGCCATTGAAGAACTGGAAACCGGATGCGCCTGGATGGAAGCCCGCCAGGCCGATCTGGAACCCTCGGAAGAATTAAAATCACGCGCCCGTGCGTTTGAGGCTTTGGCCCGCGCCCGGCTGGAACATTAGCACCCTTTAGGAGAACCCCATGCCAAGTTACACGCCCCCCGTTCGCGACATGCAATTCCTGCTCCATGAAATGCTGGAAATTGAGCAGTATGCCGATCTGCCAAAATTCTCTGAGGCCCCGCGTGATCTGGCCGATGCCATTTTGGACGAAGCAGCCAAATTTGCCGAAGGGGTTCTGCAACCCTTGAACCAGATCGGTGATCAAAAAGGCTGTATCCGTAATGACGATGGTTCGGTCACAACCCCGCCGGGGTTCAAGGACGCGTTTGATCAGTTTGTAGAGAATGGCTGGCCACTTTTGGGGGCCGATCCTGAATTTGGCGGACAAGGCCTGCCAAGCGTATTGGGCATTGCGGTCTCTGAAATGATGAGCACCGCCAACACCGCCTTTGCCATGTATCCGGGCCTGACTCGCGGTGCGGTTGAGGCCATTCTGGCCGGCGGCACACCTGAGCAAAAACAAAAATACCTGCCCAAAATGACCGCCTGTACGTGGGGCGGCACAATGAATTTGACCGAGCCCCATTGCGGCACGGATCTGGGCCTGTTGAAAACCAAAGCCGTACCGCAAGCCGACGGCAGCTATAAAATTACCGGCCAGAAAATCTTTATCTCGTCTGGCGAGCATGATTTGACCGACAATATTATCCACATGGTGATTGCCCGCATCGAAGGCGCACCGGCAGGCACCAAGGGCATTTCACTGTTCATCGTGCCCAAAGTCATGGTGAATGACGATGGCTCGCTTGGGGAACGCAATGGCGTCACGTGTGGTTCTATCGAGCACAAAATGGGCATTCACGGCAATTCCACCTGCACCATGAATTTTGATGAGGCCACGGGCTTTTTGATCGGCGAAGAAAACAAGGGCCTGCGCCTGATGTTTGTGATGATGAATGCCGCCCGCCTTGGCACCGGCATGCAAGGGTTGTGTCAGGCCGAGGCCTCCTATCAAAACGCCGTGATCTACGCCAATGACCGCCTTCAGGGGCGATCCTTGACGGGTCCGAAAAACCCCGACGGTCCGGCGGACCCGATCATTGTCCACCCCGATGTGCGCCGCATGCTGCTGGAGCATAAATCCGTCACCGAGGGTTGCCGCGCATTTTTGTACTGGACCGCGCTGCATGGTGATCTGGAAGATCTCAGCCCCGATGAGAAGGTGCGTGAAAAAGCTGGCGATTATATGGCGCTGATGACCCCGGTGATCAAAGCGTACCTCACCGATCGCGGTTATCACAACGCCACCAACGCCCAGCAGATTTATGGCGGCCACGGCTATATCGAGGAATGGGGCATGTCCCAATTTGTCCGTGATGCCCGTATCGGCATGATTTATGAAGGGGCCAATGGCGTTCAGGCGCTAGACCTTGTGGGCCGCAAACTGGCCATGCATGGGGGTCGCCCGATCATGACGTTCTTGGGTGAGCTGGATGCCTTTATCGCAGAAAACGATGGTGATGCAGAACTGAAGCCTTTTGTTGAGGGCTTACGCACAGCGCGCGAACGCTTAAACGCGGGCACTACCTGGCTGATGGAAAACTCGCTTTCTAATTTTGATAATGCCGGGGCGGGCAGCCATGACTTCCTGCATCTCTTTGCCCTGACCGCGCTCTCTTATATGTGGGCGAAAATGGCCAAAGTGGCGATTGCCAAAAAAGATGACGAGCCGTTTTACGCCACCAAGCTGAAAACCGGAGCGTTTTTCCTCAGCCATATTCTACCAGCATCGGCCATGCATCTGGCACGGGTTGAGGCTGGTGCGCAAAACCTTATGGCTATGGACGCGAGCG
This sequence comes from Robiginitomaculum sp., assembly GCA_002733495.1. GTDB lineage: Bacteria > Pseudomonadota > Alphaproteobacteria > Caulobacterales > Maricaulaceae > Robiginitomaculum_B. Next base: position 26,897 of record NVVV01000032.1, on the reverse strand, counting down.
AGTTCTGATCATGGATGAAGCCTTAGATTACCCGCTTCCCGCCTGGTACACCGAGGAAGATATCAACATCTTCCGTGATGCCACCTTTGGCTTTTACGAGCGCGAATGCGCACCGTTATCCGAGAAATGGCGCAAAGCCGGCATTGTCGATCGCAATGCCTGGACCAAGGCAGGGGCCATGGGCCTTTTGTGTGCCTCCATGCCCGAAGAATATGGCGGCGCAGGCGGTGATTACCGCCATGAAATGATCATTATGGAAGAGCTGCACCGCGCCGGTGTCGACGGCTTTGGCATCTCATTGCACAACGCTATCGTTGCCCCTTACATATTGCACTATGGCACCGAAGAGCAAAAACGCAAATGGTTGCCCAAAATGGCCTCTGGCGAGATGGTCGGCGCCATTGCCATGACCGAGCCAGGCGCAGGCTCAGACCTGCAGGGCATTCGCTCTACCGCCAAAAAGACCGGCAATGGCTATGTGCTAAATGGCTCGAAAACCTTTATCACCAATGGCGGCACCGCCAATCTGGTGATTGTGGTGGCCAAAACTGGTGATGCCAAAAATGGCGGCGAAGGTGCCAGGGGCGTTTCGCTGATGGTGGTTGAAACCGACAATGCGGAAGGTTTCAAGCGTGGGCGTAATCTTGATAAAATCGGCAATCATGCCCAGGACACCAGTGAGCTGTTCTTTGACGATGTGGAACTGCCAGCGGACGCGCTTTTGGGCACCGAAGAGGGTCAGGGCTTTTACCAGCTTATGGATCAATTGCCGCAAGAGCGCCTGAATATTGCCGTGCAGGCCGTGGCCGCCATGGAGCATGCCTTACGCGAAACCATAGCCTATGTTAAAGACCGCACCGCCTTTAAAAAGCCAATCATTGCCTTTCAAAACACCCAGTTCAAACTGGCCGAATGCAAGACATTGGCGACCGTGGCCAAGACGTTTACCTATCATTGCGCCGAACGCCTGCTTAAAGGCGAGCTGGACGCGACTACCGCAAGCATGGCCAAATACTGGGTCACCGATGTTGAGGGCAAGGTGATGGACGAATGCCTGCAGCTTTTTGGCGGCTATGGCTATATGGAAGAATATCCCATTGCGCGCATGTTCACCGATGCCCGGGTGCAACGCATTTATGGCGGCACCAATGAGATCATGAAACTGCTGATCGCGCGGTCGCTGTGAAGTCGCGTCCCCCATCAGTCGGCTTTGTCGCCACCTCCCTTAGCTGCGAGGGAGGAAAGGTAGATGTCTTTTTATCCTCCTCCGTTTACGGGGGAGGTACCCCGCCAAAACCTTTAGCGGGGGGGAGGGGGGATTATGCGTGAAGCTGAAACAAAGTCCCGAAAACAAGCCAAACACCTGCGTGCTGAAATGACCAGAGCAGAGACTATTCTCTGGACCCGGTTAAAAGGACGCAACCTGCATGGGTATCGGTTTCATCGTCAGCGCCCTATTGGCCCCTATATCGTTGATTTCGCCTGCAAGACCAGAAGGCTGGTTATTGAGGTGGATGGGGCAACACATTCCACTGACATGGAAGTTAAACACGATCTGCGACGAACCGCATTCCTGGAAGATAAAGGATGGCAGGTTTTGCGCGTCAGCAATTTAGACATTTATGAAAGCCTCAATGGCGTTTTAGAAGCAATTGCTTCCAAACTCCCCCCTCCGTCGGCTTCGCCGCCGCCTCCCCCGCAAGCGGGGGGGGAAAGAAATTCCAAATCAGGAGAACTCCCCAATGACTGAAGCCTATATTTACGATGCCATTCGCACACCGCGTGGAAAGAAGAAAAACGGCTCTTTGCACGAAATTACTGCCCTGCAACTGGCCACCCAGCAATTAGAGGCCGTACGGGATCGCAATGGTCTTGATACCTCGCTGGTCGATGATGTGATTTTGGGCTGTGTGACCCCGGTTGGTGAAGAAGGCGCAGACATTGCCCGCTCGGCGGTGATCAACGCCAATTACGCCGAAACCACAGCCGGGTTTCAGGTCAATCGCTTTTGCGCCAGCGCGCTGGAAGCGTGCAATATTGGCGCGGCAAAAGTCATGTGCGGCGAGGCCGATTTCGTTGTTGCAGGCGGTGTCGAGTCCATGAGCCGCGTCCCCATGGGATCAGATGGCGGCGCCATGGGCGTCGACCCTGAAATTGCTTTTGATCATAATATCGTCCCCCAAGGGGTTTCCGCTGATCTGATCGCCACAAAGTACGGCTTTTCCCGCGACGATGTGGATGCCTATGCGGTGGAAAGTCAAAGACGCGCCGCGCACGCCTGGAGCGAAGGCCGGTTTAAAAACTCGGTTGTTCCGGTCAAGGACCAGCTTGGCCTGTGCATTCTGGATCATGACGAACACATGCGCCCGGGCACCGACATGCAAAGCCTTGGCGGTTTGAATTCCGCCTTTCAGGCTTTGTCTGAATTTATTGGCCTGGATAATGTCGCCATCCAGAAATACCCCGAAGTGGAATATATCAATTTCGTTCACACCGGCGGCAATTCATCGGGAATTGTTGATGGCGCATCCGCCGTCCTGATCGGCTCAAAGGAAGCCGGAGAAAAAGCCGGCTTAAAACCCCGCGCGCGCCTGCGTTCCATGGCCTCCATCGGTTCCGAGCCGACCATCATGCTCACCGGCCCGATTGCGGTCACCGAAAAGGCCCTTAAAAAGGCCGGCATGAACATTGGCGATATTGATTTGTTCGAGCTGAACGAAGCCTTTGCTGCCGTGGTCTTGCGCCATATGCAAGCCTTTGACATCGACCCGGCCATTATGAACGTCAATGGCGGTGCCATTGCCATGGGCCACCCCTTGGGGGCTACCGGCGCGATGATTTTGGGCACGGTGCTGGACGAGCTGGAACGCACAGACAAGCAAATCGGCCTCGCCACCTTGTGTGTGGGCGGCGGCATGGGCACTGCAACCATTATTGAGCGGGTTTGATGCCCTGCACCCCCCAGCTCCCCCGTAAACAGGGGAGGAAAGTTAAACTGCGGTTTTCTTTGCTCCCCCGTATACGGGGGAGCTGGCCGCATAGCGGTCTGAGGGGGCAATAGTGCGCGAAACTGAAAATAGATCACGTAAATACGCCAAGCAATTGCGCAGGTCTTTGACCAATGCAGAGGTTTTCTTGTGGTCACGCTTACGCAAGAAGCAGTTGAATGGGTACGGTTTTCGCCGACAGCACCCTGTTGGTCCTTTCATAGCTGATTTTGCCTGTATCGCAGAAAAGCTGATTATTGAAATTGATGGGGCGACACATTCAACAGAAATGGAAATTGCACATGACCAACGACGTACAGCGTTTCTGGAAAATCAAGGCTGGCATATTTTACGTGTCACCAATCCCGATGTTTATGAAAACCTTGACGGCGTGCTTGAAGCCATAGCCGCTGAACTCCCCCCTCCGAGCGCTTCGCGCCCACCTCCCCCGCACGCGGGGGAGGAATTCTTAATATTCAAAGAGGACAAATAAAATGAAACATTTTACCATAGACACAGACAAAGACGGCATTGCGCTGGTGATCTTCAACAGCCCCGATGCCACCATGAATGTGCTTTCTACCGAAGTGCTGGCCGAGATCGGCGAGGTGGCCAAAACGATTACCTCTGATGCCGCCATCAAGGGCGCGGTGATTACCTCTGGCAAGGATAATTCCTTTTGTGCCGGGGCCGATCTTTCCGGTCTTGGCGGCATTTTTGGCGAAGCGGCCAAAATGTCCGAGGACGAGCGCAGTGCGGCGCTCTACAAAGAATTATTCAAGATCAACGAGATTTTCCGCGCGCTGGAAACTTGCGGCAAGCCGGTAGCTGCCGCCATCAATGCGCTGGCCCTTGGCGGGGGTCTGGAAATCACGCTGGCCTGTCATTACCGCATTGCGGCCTCGGACAATCCGAAACTGAAGCTTGGCCTGCCCGAGGCCATGGTCGGTGTGCTGCCCGGCGGCGGCGGCACCCAGCGTCTGCCTCGACTGATCGGGGCGATGAATGCCTTTGATCTGATGATGCAAGGCAAAATGATTACAGCAGACAAGGCGCTGGCCCTTGGCGTTATCCATGAAACCGCACCGGGTGCAGAACTGGTGGAAAAAGCCAAAGCCTGGGTAAAAGCCAACCCCGATGCCAAACAACCCTGGGATGGCGAAAATTTTCGCATCCCCGGCGGTGGCCCCTACCATCCCAAAGGCGCGCAAACCTTTATGGGCGTTGCCCCGATGATCCGTAAAAACACCTACGGTAATTATCCGGCCCAGCGCTATATCCTGTCCTGCGTTTATGAAGGCTTGCAGGTGGATATTGATGCCGGCTTGCGCATTGAGTGTCGCTATTTCACCAAATTGATGCAGCGCCCGGAAAGCCGCAATATGATCCGCTCGATCTTCCTGTCCAAACAGGCGCTGGACAAAGCCGGTGCCCGTCCCGAAGGTCAGGAGAAAGCTCCGATCAATAAAGTCGCGGTTATCGGCGCGGGCTTTATGGGCGCAGGCGTGGCCTATGTCTCGGCCATGGCCGGGGTCGAGGTGGCGCTGGTCGATGTTGATCAAGCCGCCGCGGAAAAAGGCAAAGCCTTTGCCGCCAAAGAGCTGGCCAAGCGAGTGAGCTATAAAAAAATGGATCAACAAAAAGCAGACAGCATTTTAGCGCGCATCACGCCGACCACCGATTACAGCGTCATGAAAGACGCCGATCTGGTGGTCGAAGCGGTGTTTGAAAACCGCGAGCTGAAAGCCAAGATCACCAAAATGGCCGAAGAGCACATGCCGGAAAATGCCGTTTTTGGCTCCAACACCTCAACCCTGCCAATCTCTGGTCTGGCCGAGGCAAGCAAGCGCCCGGAAAACTTTATCGGCATTCACTTCTTCTCGCCGGTTCACAAAATGATGCTGGTCGAGCTGATCGTCGGCGACAAAACCTCGGATTACGCCATTTCGCGGGCGCTGGATTTTGTCACCAAAATCAAGAAAACCCCGATTGTGGTTTCGGACACGCGCGGCTTTTACGCCAATCGCTGTGTGATGCGTTATATCGAACAGGGCATGGCGCTGCTCTCCGAAGGGGTATTGCCGGCATTGATTGAAAACAGCGCGCGCATGGCCGGTATGCCGGTGGGTCCACTGAGCTTGCAAGACGAAGTGGCCATTGACCTTGGCTATAAGATCATCAAGCAAACCGAGGCCGATCTTGGCAGTGAGGCCATCAAAGGCCCAACGGCGCAAATCCTGATCGCCATGACTGAAAAGTATGATCGCAAAGGCCGTAAAAATGCCAAAGGCTTTTATGATTACAGCGAAGACGGTAAAAAACGCCTGTGGCCTGAACTTGACCAGTTTGCGCTAAATGGTGTTCTGCCCGAAGGCCAACAGCCCACCCCGGCCTATTTGAAAGAGCGTATTTTATACGCACAGGCGATCGAGGCGGCCCGCTGTATGAGCGAGGGCATTGTTCAGGACCCGCGCGAAGCCGATGTTGGCTCGATCCTCGGCTGGGGCTTTGCGCCCTATACCGGCGGCGTATTGTCCTACATCGACACCATTGGTGCCGCTGCCTTTGTCAAGCGCGCGGACGAACTGGCCAAAGCCAGTGGGCCTGCCTATGCCGTGCCGGACTTGCTGCGCGAAATGGCGGCAAGCGGCGAGACGTTTTATGGCCGCTTTGGCAAGGACAAAAAAGCCGCTTAACACCAATCCGTCATTCCGTTGTAAAACGGAATCCAGTGGTGAGTCACACCTGGACCCCGATTTTCATCGGGGTGACGAAAGGAAAAAGAAAAAAGGCATGGGTGCCGCCGCATCCATGCCTTTTTCTTGGCTTTTGCACCACCGCACTTTGCGATTCATTAGTGACAGCGTAAGGTGCGCGCATGAACGGGAAATCCATAACCATCATCGTTGGCGGTGGCATTGCGGCCTATAAATCGCTGGAACTGATCCGGCTTTTTAAGAAAGCAGGTGCCAGCGTGCGTGCGGTACTGACCCGCGCCGGGGCGGAATTTGTTACGCCTTTATCCTTAAGTGCGCTGACCGGCGAGCCGGTATACCAGGACCTGTTTGATCTGGATGATGAAGCACAGATGGGCCATATCCAATTGTCCCGCACCGCCGATCTGATCATTGTGGCGCCTGCCACCGCCGATCTGATGGCAAAAATGGCCCATGGGCTGGCGGGAGATCTGGCCACCACGCTTTTGCTGGCCACCGACACCCCTGTGCTGATCGCGCCCGCGATGAATGTGCGCATGTGGGATCATGCCGCCACCCGGCGCAATCTGGCGACCTTAAAAGCAGACGGCATTATGATGGTTGGTCCCGATGAGGGGGATATGGCCTGCGGCGAATTTGGCTATGGCCGCATGGCCGAACCAGAGGCCATATTTGCCACCGCCAAAGCCGCCCTTGGCGCGCCCGGGCCTCTTTCTGGCAAGCATGTACTGATTACCTCCGGCCCCACCCACGAGCCGATTGACCCGGTGCGCTACATCGCCAATCGCTCGTCCGGGCGGCAAGGGGCGGCCATTGCCGAAGCGCTGGCAAAGCGCGGCGCGCAGGTCAGCTACATTACCGGCCCGGTGAACATTCCTGCGCCCCAAGGGGTAGAGGTGATTGCCGTGGAAACCGCCAGACAAATGTTTGACGCGGTCAGCGCCGCTCTGCCCGCCGATATTGCCATTTTTTCCGCCGCCGTTGCCGACTGGCGGGTGGACGGTGCAGGCGCGACCAAAATCAAAAAACAAAAGGGCGCGTTGCCCATTTTCACCTTTGCCGAAAACCCGGATATTTTAGCCAGCATTAGCGCGCTGCCCGGGGCGACACGTCCCGGCCTGGTCATTGGTTTTGCCGCCGAGACAGACCATGTGCTGGACCATGCGCGGGCCAAGAAAAAACGCAAAAACTGTGACTGGCTATTGGCCAATGATGTCTCTGGTGATGTCATGGGCGGCGCCGATAATCAAGTAACCCTGATCCGCGATAAAGGCGAAGAAAGCTGGCCTATGATGAGCAAAAAAGACGTGGCCGAACGCTTGGCCGAAACCATAACGAAAGCCCTGAAAACTTCATGACACACACACCATCACGGCCCACATTGGCCGTTAAAAAACTGGACCATTTTGCGGGTCTGGAATTACCCTCTTATGGTACGGCGCTGGCCGCTGGTGCCGATTTACGCGCCGCCGTGCCGCAAGATGAACCCATCACACTGGCCCCCGGCGCGCGGGCGCTGATCCCCACCGGGCTGGCCATTGCCATCCCCGAAGACTTTGAAGCCCAGATACGGCCCCGTTCCGGCCTCGCGCTAAAACACGGCCTGACGGTGCTGAACAGCCCCGGCACCATTGATGCGGATTATCGCGGCGAAGTAAAAATTCTGCTGATCAATCATGGTGATGAAGCCTTTGAGATCAAACGCGGCATGCGTATCGCCCAGATGATCGTCTCCCCCATGGTACAGGTCAACTGGGTGGAAAGCCTGGAATTGCCGGATTCGGATCGCGGCACCGGCGGCTATGGCTCGACGGGCGTTTAGGCAAGACCCTAGCAACCCTGTTCCCTATCCCCATATAAAGTTGGCCCCTATAAAGCTGGCAACGGAGTTCCCATCATGACCGATACCCCCACCGCCAATCGCGGCAAGATTTTTGACAACATGCCCGCCACCATGGGCAACACCCCTTTGGTGCGCCTCACGCGCCTTGCCAAGGCCCATGGGGTGAAAGCTGAGATTCTCGCAAAATTAGAGTTTTTTAACCCGCTGGCCTCGGTCAAGGATCGCATCGGCGTGGCGATGATTGATGATCTGGAGGCCCAAGGGGTGTTAAAACCCGGCGGCACCATTGTTGAGCCAACCTCGGGTAATACTGGCATTGCGCTGGCCTTTGTCGCCGCCGCGCGCGGCTACAAACTGATCCTGACCATGCCGGAAACCATGTCGGTGGAGCGGCGTAAAATGCTGGCCCATCTGGGCGCAAGGATTGACCTCACCCCCGGCCCCAAAGGCATGCAAGGCGCGCTGGATCGCGCCGAAGAAATCGTCAAAGAAACCCCGGGGGCGGTGCTGGCGCGGCAGTTTTCAAACCCGGCCAATCCCGCCATTCACGAGACCACAACAGCCGAAGAGATCTGGGCCGACACCGATGGCAAGCTGGATTATTTTGTCGCCGGTGTGGGCACGGGCGGCACCATTACCGGGGTTGCCCGTACGTTAAAGCCACGCCTTCCCGATCTGAAAGTGGTGGCGGTAGAGCCCGCCGAAAGCCCGCTTTTGGGTGGCGGCGATCCAGGTCCGCACAAAATTCAGGGCATTGGGGCCAATTTTATTCCCGACAATCTGGACCGCGATCTGGTCGATCAGGTGATCCCGGTGACCTCTGATGAGGCGTTTGCCATGGCGCGCCTTGCGGCTCGTCTGGAAGGTCTGCCGTGCGGCATTTCTTCGGGTGCCGCGCTAAAAGCCGCCCTTGATCTTGGATCGCAAGACGGCATGGACGGCAAGCGCATTGTGGTGATTATTCCCAGCTTTGCTGAACGCTATCTCTCCACACCGCTTTTTGAGGAAAATTAGAGACCAGACTTGTTCATCTTTACCCTGCTTTTGAACAAAGGCCTTCACAACAACCATAGCCTTGTCACCCCGGTGAAGACCGGGGTCCAGCTTTTTAATTGGTGGGGTGATTCATCTAATTCTGGATACCGGCCTACGCCGGTACGACGACGGTGAAATGACCTACGCCTCCAACTCGGCATCCCAATAGAGAAAGTCGAGCCAGCTTTCATGTAAAAAGCCTGGCGGGAAACGCCGCCCTTGAGCCTGTAATTCAAACGAGGACGGGCGGCGCGGCGGATGCGCCGGCATCATGCCCGCATGTTTGGGCATACGCCCGCCTTTGCGCAAATTGCATGGCGAACAGGCGGTGACAATATTGTCCCATTTTGTTGTGCCGCCTTTTGAGCGCGGAATGAGATGATCAAAGGTCAGATCCTCCCCCGCCCCACAATAGACGCAAGCGAACCCGTCACGCAAAAAAACATTAAACCTTGTAAAGGCAGGCACCCGATTTTGTGCCACATAATCCTTAAGCGCCACAACGCTGGGCAAGGCCATGCTCTGGGTTGGCGAATGCACGCGGTGATCATACTGCGCAACAATGTTCACCCGCTCCAGAAACACCGCCTTGATGGCCTCTTTCCAGGGTAACAGCGATAACGGGTGATAGCTAAGCGGCTGGTAATCGGCGTTCAAGACAAGACAAGGCCAGCCACGCGCCTTGGCCGTTATGGCAGGCATGGCGTTCATGAGCGCCGCAACCGTACTGGCCGGTCCGGCATGGTAAATTGTGTACAAGACCCTTTGAAAGCGTAATGACTCCAACTCTGATTCTTAAATACACTAACGCATAAACTGTGATACTGCCAAGACAGATCGGTGCAATGGTTATTTTATCGCAAGCCCTTCTTTTAAAAACTGCCCGCCAAGGGACAGCCCGTCCTGGTCGATGGAATGGGCAATGCGGTGGCTGATATGCCAGCGCACATCCACCCCCTCGCCGCGCAAGGTCTCCAGCGCCTCGACCATAAAGCGTACGGGCAAGACATCATCGGCATCGCCGTGAACCAGTTGCACTGGCGGTTTGCTCTGCATTTCCTGACCCAATAGCTCTGGCAAAGCCAGCGCCCCGGAATAGCCCAAAATGCCGGCGATCTGCTGTTTTCGGCGCAGACCCACATGCAGGGACAGCATGGTGCCCTGACTAAACCCGACCAGCGCCAGCCGATCCGCCGAAAGGCCGGTGCGTTCCAGTTCCTGATCAATAAATTCATCCAAAACTGGCCCGGCGCTGCGCGCCCCTTGCGCGATGACTTTGGGGTCCAGATTGGAAATGCCAAACCATTGATAGGCCCCGGCTAGACCTGGCACAGTTTGCGGCGCGTTGGGCGCAACAAATTCCGTATCGGGCAGTAAAGACGCCCAGTGCGGCACAAGGCCGATCAGGTCATCACCGTTTGAGCCATACCCATGACAGAGGATCACCAGAGATTTTGCTGCCCCACCAGAATGAGGGGCGCGGCGCGGACCGGAAAGAGACATAAGATCAGCCTTGTTCAAACGGGAAAGCCAGAGCTTAGCAGTTTGGCCCCGCCCCGCAATCTCTTGCGGCAGACCCCGTTTTGCGGCAAAGCAGACCCATGAGCGATTTTGTCACCCGGTTTGCGCCCTCCCCTTCGGGCTTGTTGCATTTGGGCCATGCTTTTAGTGCGCTTTTTGCCTTTTCAGCAAGCCAAAACGCCGGTGGCCGATTTATCCTGCGCATTGAAGACATCGACACCACCCGGTGCCGGGCAGAATTTGAACACACCATGATGGACGATCTGCGCTGGCTGGGCCTGAAATGGGAAGCGCCGGTGCGTCGCCAGTCAGAACACTTTGACGACTATGCCCACATGCTGGAGCGCCTGCGTGCCCTTGGCGTCGTTTATCGCTGTTTTCACACCCGGCGCGCGCTTATCGACGAAATGGCCCGTGCCCCTCACGGGCAAACAGAGGTCTATACTGGTCCAGCCACCCCCATGAACACCGATGAGCAAGCCCTGCGCATTGCTAAAGGCGAGGCCTTTGCCTGGCGGTTGTCTTTGCGGGCCGCCCGCGAGATGCTCGGCCAAGACTGGGAAACACTTTGCTTTACCGAACAAGGCCAAGGCCCCAAGGGCGAGCACGGCACCATACGCGCCCGGCCAGAAAAACTGGGTGACGTGGTGCTGGCCCGAAAAGACATTGGCACGTCCTATCATCTGGCCGTCACCCATGATGATGCGGCGCAGGGCATCACCCATGTTTTGCGCGGTCAGGATTTATTTGAAAGCACCCATATTCATGTGCTGCTTCAGGCTTTGCTGGGCCTGCCCACCCCGGTTTACCGCCATCATGGCCTGATCCGCGATGCGACGGGGCAGCGTCTGGCCACCCGCAATCATGCCGCCAGCCTGCAAAGCCTGCGCGCCGCAGGCAAAACCCCCAAAGAGGTATTGGCCATGGTAAAATTGAAATAGCTATTATATCCGCTGCCCCTGATAGAAGAAAAGCACAGCACTATCCTCGGCAGAACGCCTTCTCCCATGGGAGAAGGTTGGGATGAGGGGCTTGTGATTTAAAAGCCAGGGCACACCTGTCAAAGCCCGCTCCCCTCACCGCTCGCAAGAGGGGCGTAACTTACCCCACCTCAAACCGGGTAATGACACGCCTCCCAAAACCCTGTCTAATACAATCGGGACATAAAGTATGCGTAAGGGGGCCATCATGCGGCTGAGCTGGATCATAGGTATTATTGCTGTATTGCTGGCCGCGTTGAACGCGCCCAAAACCCACGCCGCCGATGATTGGGAAACCCTGTTGGCGACCATGAGCCGCGATGATCCGGCATTGGCTGCAGAATGGGAAAAGGCCAAAAAGGCCGCCGAGAAAAACGAGAACGATTTCAAGAAAATTGCCGATCAGCAATTTCAAAGCGCGTTTGACACCGTGTTTGGCAAGGACGTTTTCAAACCCTCCGAAGGGCTGGACGTTTTAAAAATGATCGAGGCGGCCAGCGCCGGAGATTTCGAAGCGGTAGGTAAGGTAGGTTCAGAATTTCTGATCGCCAAATACATCCCCGGCCTGGGTCAGTATATCATGGTGATGCAGGCCATGGCGTCGGGCATAAAATCCATGGAGCAGGTCTGGATCAATGGCCTGAAACAAACCAAAGCCTATGAAAATTTCATTACCGCCATGTTTGCCGATGATGATTATGACCGGCCCTATATCCCCAGTTATATGATCACCTATATGCGCAACAACAAGACGTTTGGGCCACAGATCAGCAAGGTTTATGACGAAATGCGTGGCCGTGAAGATCGCATGTTCAACACCTGGATGTATGATGAGGACGCTGTGGATCAGATGGGCAGAGCCCCCTGGGCGTCCCGGTGGGTTTCGGCGCGGGGCAAAGTGCCCACGGAACGTGAAATGTTCAATTATTTTCTTTATAATCTGGTAAAGGATGCCAAGGGACAATATCTGGAAAAATTCAGTGACTATTACCTTGACCCCATGGTGCGCCAAGAAGCCCGCCAACAACGTCAACGCCTGAAAAATGCCATGCGTCAGGCGGTAACCGCCATTGCGGCCAAAGCCGAAGGCGGCGGCAATGAAATGGCCGCGCAATGCAAAGCGTTGAATAAGGCCTATGGCGCGCTAAGCGGCCCCAGAAAACAGATCGAACAGGAATTTCGCCTCTATGTGGATGGCGTTTACAAACAATATCGCAATAAATTTAACGTCATGCTGGTCAGCGAAAGCGCCGCCAATAAACAGCGCCGCGCGCCGTGGGATGAAGAACAGGCCGATCTGGCGCGTGAAAACGAAGACCTTGATGCGCTGGAAAGTGATTTGGATAACGCCCGGGCTGAACTGGCCAGCCTGCGCTCCGACGTTAACAGTCGGCAAGCGGCCCTGCCCGCTGATCAAAAAGACCCGTCCTATAACGTCGGCATTGATGATGTGAATGCGGCCATCCACCAATATAACAGTGCGCGCCAGTCCCGCTTTTTGCCAGCAAAACAAGCCTACGAACGGGCCGCCACAGAGTTTAATCGTAAGAATGATCGCTTCAAGGCGCGCTATAAAGCCTATTGGGACCAGCCACGCTCGGGACCGGCATCGCAAAATTTTATTAATGATTTCAGTCGTATACGACAGTCCATACAACGCTATCAGCAAGGCAAAAGCAATTGCACAACATTTGCCAAATACGCGGTACTGGATGGCATGAGGGGCCTGATCGACGTAGACCCGGCCCCGGGCCTTGCCATTTGCAATAAATGGATTGCCAATATTGATGCGGGCAATGTCATTATTGAAAAACGCAGGAAAAACTGCAAATAGGCCCTGAGCCATGAACAAAGCAAAAAATACCGAAAACCCTGCCGACCCGCTGGACGGCTGGTCCCTGCCCGCGTGGTGTTATGATGATGCGGGTTTTTACCGCAGTGAATGCGAACGGGTGTTTGCCCCCGACTGGAGCCATAAAGGCCATTCCGAATGATAAAAACCTGTGATGCCCTGATTATCGGCGCGGGCCATAATGGCCTGGTGTGCGCATTTTATCTGGCCAAAGCGGGCCTGAAGGTACGGATCGTCGAGCGCCGGGGCGTCGTTGGCGGCGCCGCCGTGACCGAGGAATTTCACCCCGGTTTCAAGAACTCGGTGGCCAGCTATACGGTCAGTCTGTTACAGCCCAAAGTTATCGAAGACATGGAATTGGTCAGGCATGGCTATCGGGTGATCACCCGGCCTATTTCCAATTTTTTGCCACAAGAAGACGGCGGCTATCTAATGCTGGGCGGCAGTCTGGAAGCCACACAAAAAGAGTTTCGCAAATTTTCCAATCATGATGCAGACGTTCTGCCGGCCTATTATGACGCCCTTGAAAATGTCGCCAATGTGTTGCGGGCTCTGGCCCTGAAGGCACCGCCCAACCTTGGCGAAGGCCTGAACACCCTTATTAGCGCGGCAGTGCAGGGCCTGCCGGTCAGCAAATTGTCAATTGCGCAAAAACGCGACGTGATGGACCTGTTTACCAAAAGCGCGCGCACTTACCTTGATGGCTGGTTTGAAAGCGAGGCGGTCAAGGCCGCCTTTGGCTTTGATGCGGTGGTGGGTAATTATGCCAGCCCGGATACGCCGGGCAGCGCCTATGTATTGCTGCACCATGTGTTTGGCGAAGTGAACGGCATTAAAGGCGCGTGGGGGCACTGCATTGGCGGCATGGGCACCATCACGCAGATTATGGCCAAGGTGTGCACTGATCTGGGGGTAGAGATTAGCCTTGATAGCCCGGTGGACCGCGTTATGGTGGATCAGGGCAAAGCCGCCGGGGTGCGCCTGCACAGCGGTGAAGAGATCATGGCACCCCGCGTTATCGCCAATGTGGGACCACGATTGCTGTATGAGCGTCTGATGAATGCCGCCGATTTGCCTGCTGATTTTCTAAAACGCATCCGCTCCTTTGTCACCGGATCGGGTACATTTCGCATGAATGTGGCGCTGGATAAATTGCCCATTTTTACCGCCAGGCCCGAACCCGGCCCGCATCATCAAAGCGGTATTATTCTGGCCCCGACGCTGGATTATATGGACCGTGCCTTTTTGGATGCCAAGCGCGATGGCTGGTCGAAAAACCCCATTGTGGAAATGCTGATCCCCTCGGTGGTGGATGACAGTCTGGCCCCGCCGGGATGCCATGTGGCCAGTCTGTTTTGCCAGCAATTTGCACCCACTTTGCCGGATGGGCGAAATTGGGACGAAGAAGAAAGCGCCGCCGCCAATGTGATTCTGGATACTGTGGAGGCCCATGCGCCGGGCTTTCGCGCCTCGATTGTGGGCCAGACGCACCTCTCGCCCAAAGGGCTGGAGGACAAGTTTGGCCTGATTGGCGGCGACATTATGCATGGCAATATGAGCATTGATCAGCTCTGGTCAGCGCGGCCCGTGCTGGGCCATGGCAGCTATCGCGGCCCGGTAAAGGGGCTTTATATGTGCGGCGCAGGCACGCATCCGGGCGGCGGGGTGACCGGCGCGCCCGGGCATAATGCGGCCCATGTGATTATCAAGGATGGCGGATCGCACCGCCGGTTTCAGTCATGAGCGCGCGCCCCAGGGCCAGCATGGTTTTTTGGAAGGTCTGGTCAATGACCGTAGAGTGATGATCGGCTCGGGCGATAATAAAGCGATTAAAGGTGCAGGCCTTGCGGCAAAATGGCCTGTAACCTGTGTTAGAAATATGCTACCAATGCCAAAATATAATACCATTGAACAGCACCCGCCCTGGCGGCGCTGTTGGAATCAAAAGGAAGATGATTGTGTTGCGCCCTATCTCTCTGGCCTGTTTGTGCCTGCCCCTCGCCCTGATTGCCTGCTCTGAGGCCACAGCCCCGCAAAGCGCCGAGACGGCGCAGGCGTTAGACCCTGCCCTTGTGCATGAAAACCTGCTGGCGCTGGACAGCCATATTGATATTGAGCTGGACTACATTGCCGAAGACATGGACCCCTGGACCAATGAAAAAGGCAAGATCAGCGTCCAGAAAATGCAAGACGGTGGTCTGGATGCGGCTTTCATGATTGTTTATACGCCGCAAGGCGAAATGAATGATGCGGGCGTGGCCAAAGCGCGCGAAATCGCGCAAACGCGCTATAAAGCGATTTCGCGCCTGACCGAAAAATATGCCGACCAACTGACACTGGCGCGCACCGCCGACGAGGCCCATCAGATCCATAAAAGTGGTAAAAAGGCCATATTTCTGGGCATGGAAAATGCTTATCCTTTGGGCAATTCCGTCGATGATGTGGCCTTGTGGGAAAAACGCGGCGTGCGCTATCTGGGCATTACCCATATGGGCCACAACCAGTTTGCCGACAGCTCTAACCCCAGCTACAGCCGGGGCGAAACCAAAACCCTGTACGGTGGCCTGTCTGCGCTGGGCAAAGACCTTGTGGTCGCCTTAAATGACGCCGGGATCATGGTCGATGTCTCGCACACCAGCAAGGATACCATGATGCAGGCCGTGGCTTTATCGGCTGTGCCGGTGATTGCATCCCATTCCGGGGTCAAGGCGCTGGTCGATAATCCACGCAATCTGGACGACGAACAATTAAAGGCACTGGCGGCCAAGGGCGGTGTCATTCAGATCGTCGCCTATGGCGGGTATTTAAAAAACCTCACCCCGGAACAACAGGCCTTCAAAGCCGCCGTGCGCAAGGAAATGGATCTGGAAGACGACATGGCCTTTTTGGCCATGGACGAAGCGACCGAAGCTCTCTTTGACGAAAAAATGGAAGCCTCCAAATCCCTTGCGCCCGGGGCCAGTGTGGCCGATCTGGTTGACCATATCGACTATGTGGCCAAGCTGGTCGGAGTGGAGCATGTGGGCATTGCCTCTGACTTTGATGGCGGCGGTAAAATCGAAGGCTGGTGGGATGTCAGCGAAACCCCCAATGTCACCAAAGCGCTGCTTAAGCGTGGCTATAGCCAAGCCGATATTGAAAAAATCTGGGGCGGCAATCTGTTGCGTGTTCTTGCGGCGGTTCAGGCCCACGCGCATCAATAGAACGGCGCACCGTTTAACCTGACCGCACAGCCAGACCGGGATTTGTTATGCAGAATTTTCACTATACCAACGGGCAATTGTGCGCCGAAAACGTGCCCTTGAGCCGCATAGCAAAAGCCGTGGGCACCCCGGTTTATGTCTATAGCGCCACGGCGCTGGCCGAGAATTATCAGGCCTTCGCCAATGCCTGCGAGGGTATGGGGGCTTTGATTGCCTATTCGGTCAAGGCCAATTCCAATCTGGCGGTTTTGTCCCTTTTGGCCTCTCTTGGGGCCGGGGCCGATGTGGTCAGTGGCGGCGAGCTGGAGCGGGCCTTGCGCGCCGGTATTGCCCCGCAAAAAATCGTCTTTTCCGGAGTTGGTAAATCCCGCGATGAAATGCACAAGGCGTTAAAGGCCGGAATTTACCAGTTTAATATCGAATCTTCGCCTGAACTTATTGCGTTAAATGATGTGGCCTGCGCGCTGAACACACGGGCCGCCATTGCCTTGCGCATCAACCCCGATGTCAGCGCCGGCGGGCACGAAAAAATCTCAACCGGCAAAGCTGAAAACAAATTTGGCGTCAATATTGATCAGGCCCGGGATGTCTACAAACAAGCCGACAGTATGGCGGGCATTGAAGTGACCGGCGTAGACATACATATCGGCAGCCAGATCGACAGCCTCGCCCCGTTTGAAACGGCGCTTTTAAAGGGGCTGGATCTGGTCCGTGACTTGCGACGTGATGGCCATAATATCCTCACGTTTGATATGGGCGGCGGTCTGGGCATTGTTTACAATCAGGACGAAGACACCCTGCCCAGCGCCGCCGATTATATGGACATGGTTTCCCGGCACACCAAAGGGCTGGACCTGAAAATGATTTTCGAGCCGGGCCGCGCCATTGCTGGCAATGCCGGGGTGCTGCTCTCGTGTGTCCGCTATGTAAAACATGGCACGGCGCGCAATTTTCTGATCCTGGATGCGGCGATGAATGATCTGGTCCGCCCGGCGCTTTATGGGGCCTATCACGCCATTATGCCAGTGAAAGAACCAATGAGCGATCAGACCGAGACCTATGATATTGTTGGCCCGGTTTGCGAAACCGGCGACACCTTTGCCACTCATCGTCGCCTTAGCGTTATGCAAAGCGGTGATCTGGTCGCCATGCTGTCTGCCGGGGCGTACGGTGCCGTGCAGGCCGGGCAATATAACACCCGCCCATTAGTGCCCGAAGTTCTGGTTAAAGATGACCAGTTTAGCGTTATCCGCACGCGCCCGGACCTTGAGGATATTCTCAAACAGGAAAGCGTGCCAGACTGGATCTGAGGCCTGAAGCCAATTGCGAGACAAATGCGCTTCCATCCTTCGACAAGCTCAGAATGAGGGCCGCATATAATTCTCCTCATCCTGAGCTTGTCGAAGGATGGACCGGCCCGGATTAAACACAAAAAAC
This sequence comes from Robiginitomaculum sp., assembly GCA_002733495.1. Taxonomy (GTDB): domain Bacteria; phylum Pseudomonadota; class Alphaproteobacteria; order Caulobacterales; family Maricaulaceae; genus Robiginitomaculum_B. The sequence continues at coordinate 9,322 of NVVV01000032.1, read as the reverse complement.
CTAAATCATGATCAGGCTGGCGATCACATAAAGCACCAGCGTTATGCCCCCGGCAAAGAGCGCATAGGGCAATTGGGTGCGCACGTGTTCCAACAGACCGCTGCCGCTGGCAATGGCCGAAACCGCTGTGGTATCTGAGATCGGCGAGCAATGGTCGCCAAACACCCCGCCGCCAAGAATTGCCGCCAGCACCAAGGATGGCGGCAGGCCTAGTTCCTGTATGAGAGGAACGCCCAGCGGAATGAGAATCGCAAACGTGCCCCATGACGTGCCTGTGGTAAACGAAATCAACGCTCCCGCAAGAAAGAGCACCGGCACCACCAAGAAGAGCGGCAGATAATCGCCCACCATGCCCGCAATAAAGATGCCTGTGCCTAGGGTTTTTAAACTGGCCCCCAGCGCCAGAGAAAACAGCACTATGGTCACAAGGGGCAGGATTTCGCCCATGCCCTTAAAGCCAATTTCCACCAATTGAACATGGCTGAATTTACGGCTGTACAACATCATCAGATAGCCCACAACACAGGCCAAAGCCGTGGCGTAAAGCACGGATTTAGACCCGCTGCCCTTGGCCAGATCCCCATGGCCGGTCCACAGCATAAAGCCGATCATGCCAAACACCATGGTGGCCAGCGGCAACACCATAAACAGCGCATTGGTCGGCGGGTATTCATGCTGGTAATCAACCGGCGCGGCTTCGGTTCTAATCTCGGCCTCTTTCATCGGACCATACACTTTGTTGGTGATTACCGTGTAAAATACAATAGCCAGCGTCACCAGCGCATAGAAGTTCAGCGGCACTGTGCCCCACAAAATCTGCGCTGGCGTTTGTTCCATTTCATAACCGCTAAGCAGCGCCAGCACATAGGCACCCCAGCCGTTTAGCAAGATCAGAATACATACCGGCGCACTGGTACTATCAATAATATAGGCCAGACGCACGCGGCTCATGCCGTATTTGTCGAACAGGCCGCGAGACAAAATCCCGGCGGTCAGAACGCTAAGATTGGATTCAATAAAGATGACAATCCCGGTCAGTGTGGTCAGCAGGCCAACCGAGACCGGCCCCTTGGCCAAACCGCTATTGACCAGCTTGTCCACCATGGCGGTCACCCCGCCAGACACCCGGATAAAGGCCAGCAAGGCCCCGATCAGCAAAGAGAAGATCAAAATGCGGGTATTGCCCGGATCGGCAAACACCGCCGTAATGCGTTCCAGCGCGTTGATAAATCCGGTCAGCGGCAAAAGCGGCGTTTTGTTCGCGATCATCAGAATTTCGGAGGTAAAGATCGACAGGAACAGGGCCAGAATCACTTCCTTGCGCCAGACCACAACAATAATCGCCACCAGTGGCGGCAGAACGGTAAGCCAGCCCATTGAAATTCCCCTAAAGTTTTTGCGCGCCTGCTGTTTTGAGAATCTCAGGCGTTTAATGGTATTAGACGATACCCTTTCATAAGCGCAAGGGGAAGGCAAAACCAATCAACGTGTTGTTACCAATCTAATACCAAAAATGCCTTCCCCCGGTGTATTTCCATGGTATGAATACGGGCGCAGCGCGTTTTCTTCTGTCACGGGCATAAGGGTTTTCCCATGATCACTGGCGGCTTTGCCTATCTGGCGGTTTTATTTTTTGTTTGCGGGGCGATCGCCTGGACAGAAAACAACAGCACGCTTCGGCTTTTCAAAATTCTGCCGGGCATTGTGATCCTTTATTTTATCATCATGCTGCTTTCCACCTTCAAACTGTGGAGTGATACGGACGCCATTACCGCCACCTATAAGGCGATGAAGGGCAATTTATTGCCTGCAATGATTTTCCTTCTCTTGCTAAAGGGCGATATTCGCCAGATCGCCGCCCTTGGCCCGCGTATGCTGACCGCCTTTATTGCCGCCTCGCTGAGCATTGGGGCGGGCTTTGTTATCACCTTTCTGATCTTGAAAACCTGGTTGCCGGACAGCGCATGGATGACCTTTGCTGCGCTCAGCGGTAGCTGGATGGGCGGCACCGGCAATATGGTCGCGGTGCAGGGCGCGCTCAATATTCCTGATGCCAGCATGGGCTATACCCTGTTGATGGATTCTATTGATTATGCCCTGTGGGTGATGATCCTTCTGGCCCTGGTGCCCCATGCCGCCAAATTCAACATCTGGACAAAAAGTGATACCAGCCTAATCGAAAAAATCAGTGCAAAAATCGAGGCCCGCGCCCAAAAAGACGAAAGCGAAATGAACGCCGCCTCCTTGTTATTTCTGATCGGGGCGGGGCTGATGGCCTCGGCCTTGTCTCAATATGGCGCGAACTTTTTGCCCACTTCTGCCTTTTTCTCCCAAACCACATGGACGGTGCTGATCGTCACTATACTGGGCGCGCTGGGGGCCATGACGCGGCTGGGGCGCATTGCCGGGTCCAGCGAGCTGGGCACCATTTTACTTTACGGCATAATTGCGCTGATTGCCTCGCGGGCCAATTTTGCCGAACTGACGCAGGCACCGCTGTTCATCATTGCGGGCCTGATGGTCCTTATGCTGCACGGGGTGTTTATGCTGCTCGCCGCCAAGGTTTTCCGTCTCGACCTGTTCTCCTGCGGGGTGGCCTCTTTGGCCAATATTGGCGGCGTGGCCTCGGCCCCCATTTTGGCGGCGGCCTATTCGCGGGCCTTGATCCCGATCGGCGTTTTGATGGCCATGTTGGGTTATATTATTGGTACAGGGGGCGGTTTGCTGGTCGGTAAAATCCTCTCCATTCTTTCATGATGATGAGCGCGCTATGAATACGAAAACTCTCCTTCTTGGCTCTGCGCTGGCGCTTCTTCTTGCCGCCTGTGGCAATGAAAACAATCAACACTCTGGCACCGATATGGGCCTGGATGACCCGTTTGTCTCTGACGTTATCGGGGTGTCACCCAAGCATCTGAATGCGGATTTCTGGATCAAGCCCAAGATGAACAAGGTGCTGTTATCGCCCGAGGGTATTACCACCTTTAACGCCAAAAATACTGCCCAAGACCCCACGCTTTACGACCTTAACGCCATGGCCGATACGCTGGACCGTGATGATCTGATCGCACGCATGCGCACGGTGAGCCGCATCTCCAAAAACCCGCGCATGTATGAAGACGGCACGCCGGTCACAGAGGCAGATTTTGCACGCTATGAGGCTATGCTTAATCTTAACGCCGTCACGGATCAGAACGCGGTAAGCTTTGCGCTCGCCGTGCGGCGCACATCAATGCGTAGCTACCCCACGCCCGATCTGGTTTTCAGTGAAGGGGCGAAGGATCGCGATATAGAACGCTTTCAGGAATCCACACTTTTTCCGGGCGATGCAATGGCAGTTTTACACACCAGCACCGATGGGCAATGGGCGCTGGTGCAATCTTATAATTATATCGCCTGGGTACCCGTAGAGGCCATTGCCATCGGCACACGGGACGCGGTTCTGGGCTATGCCAGTACCGAAAACTTTCTTGTTGTGACTGGGGACAAGGTGTCCACCGTCTATAACCCCGAAGTGCCGCAAGTGTCCGAAGTGCAATTGGACATGGGGGTGCGCCTGCCCTTATCGCGGCCCAAGGCGCTGGCGCATAATCTTTACGGGCAAAACCCCTATCTTAGCCATATGGTGTTGATGCCGGTACGCAAGGGTGATGGCACATTGGCGCTGAAACACGCACTGATTCAGCGCAAAGCCGATGTGCATGTGGGCTATCTGCCCTTCACCCGGGAAAACATTATTCGCCAATCCTTCAAGTTTCTGGGCGAGCGTTATGGCTGGGGCCATCGCTTTAACGGACGCGACTGCACCGGCTTTGTCTCCGAAGTGTATAAGAGCTTTGGCATCAAACTGCCGCGCAATTCAGGCGATCAGGACCGCAGCGCTATTGGCATCAATGCGCGCTATGAAAAGGACGCCCCCCTGGCGGACAAGATTGACCGGCTAAAACGAGGCAAGGTCGGTGATCTGATCTATATTCCGGGCCATGTTCTGATGCTGGTCGGCCATGACAAGGGCAAACCTTATGTCATTCATGATGTGCACGGGCTTGGGCTTTTGAATGCGGATGGCACGCTCTATAAAGGTACGCTGAACGGGGTGTCGATCACCCCCATGCTGCCCTTGCGCTCATCAATTGATCGCAGTTATTTGCAAAGCGCCACCACCATCAAAACTCTTCCCTAGGGCCTCGTATCTGCCATGAAAATCATCGGCTTTTCGCTATTTATGCTGAATGTACCTCTGGTCACGCCGTTTAAAACCGCCTTGCGCACCGTGACCGATGTGCAAGACATTGTATTGCGCGTTGAGACTGATACCGGCCAGACCGGCTATGGCGAAGCCCCGCCCACCGCAGTGATTACCGGCGACACCCATGGGTCGATCATAGAGGCCTTGCGCGCCTATATCATGCCCCTCCTTATCGGCAAGGATATTACCGATCTGGAAGACATCACCCAGAGTATTCAGCGCTGTATGGTCCATAATTCCAGCGCCAAAGCCGCCGCAGAAATTGCCATCTATGACCTTTATGCGCAAAACAAAAACCAGCCGCTTTATCAGGTGCTGGGGGGCGGCACGCCGCAGCTTTGCACCGACCTCACCATCAGCGTCGATACGGTGGATAAAATGGTTGCCGACAGCCTGCACGCCATAGATCAGGGCTATGAAACCCTGAAAATAAAAGTGGGCAAAGGCGGGCCAGAAGACATAGAGCGCATTAAGGCGATCCATGCCGTCGCAAAGGGCCGCGCCCGCCTGCGTCTTGATGCCAATCAGGGCTGGAGCGCCGCCGAGACCATCCAGATACTTGAAACGCTGGAAGGCACAGGGGTAGAGCTTGAATTCATTGAACAGCCGGTCAAGGCCGACGACATAGACGGTCTGGCCACCATAAAGCGTCATGTCAGCACCCCGGTTATGGCCGATGAAAGCGCCTTTAACGCCGCGCAGGTGCGTGCGCTTTTGGCACGCGATGCCGTCGATATTATCAATATCAAGCTGATGAAAACCGGCGGTATATCGGGCGCGCTGCAAATCATTGATATTGCCGCCGCACACGAAGTGCCCTGTATGATCGGCTGTATGCTGGAAAGCAGTATCAGTGTTGCCGCCGCCGCCCACCTGGCCGTGGCCCGGGCCGAAACCATTACCCTGATTGATCTGGATGGGCCAAGCCTGTGTGCCTTCGATCCGGTCACTGGCGGGGCACACTTTGACGGACCAAAGATTACACTTTCTGATGCCCCGGGCCTTGGCATCAGGGCAGTGAAAAACCTGACGGCTATTTAGTCATAAATGCGGGTGAAATTCAGATCCTGAAAGTCAAAGCTGAAGTCTGCGCCCTCGTCCACAAGGCGCATGGTCAAGCCCGCAATATTACCTTTGAAATCGGTTTCAAAGCGCGCATAGGCATCCGCGCCAAAGCCGCGATTATCCCAGCGCACAATAAAGGTGTTCTGGTCAAAAGGTTCCAGCCAACCTTTCAGATTGACCGACTTGTGCGCCAAAAAGCGTAAGCCCTTTTTCGTCTTCGCAATATCCACCTTGCCGAACCACGGGTCTTTATATAGCCCCTTATAATCGTCAAGGGGGCGCAACACCGTGCCCGACCCCTGCCAGCCTTCGGCCTTTTTCCTGGCCTGATTGCGCTTGGCCGCAGCCAGTTGGCGCTCATGGTAAAACGCCACCCAATCGCGTTTAGGCTGTCCCATAAAGGCGCCAAGCAGGCTTTGCGTCACCGCATTGCGTGCGCCATAGTTTGAACCATTATTGAGGACCACAATACCCAGATTATCCAGCTCCGGCACCAGGGTTACATAGGCCTGCATGCCCGATAATGTGCCGGTGTGCGAGATCACCTCATAGCCATGCACATCATCCTTGCGCCAGCCCAGCGCATAGGTTTTGAAATGGGTGTTATCCAGTTTTCTCTCTAACGCAGACACCCGCAAAATGGTTTGCGATTTCCACATTTCATTGCGTTGTTTTTTGCTGAAAATGCGCGTGCCGTCCGGTCCTTTGCCGCCGCCCAATTGCGTCAGCATCCATGTCGCCATGCCGCGCGCATTACACACCAGCCCGCCTGCCGGTTGCGAGGCGGTAATGGCACCGCTGATCTTGTTGCGGGGTATCGGCTGTATCTTATCTTCAATCAGACCATAGGGAATGGCCACATTGCGTAAATTTTTCTTCTCTATCTGACCAGCAAAACATCCCATGCCCAGCGGGTCCAGAATGCGGGTTTGCACAAAATTTTCATACGACGTGCCACTGGCACGAGCCACCACTTCACCGGCAACAATATAAAGCAGATTGTCATAGGCATAGCGGCTGCGAAAGCTGGTCACAGATTGCAAATGGCGCAGGTTAAAAATGATCTCATCGCGGGAAAATCCCGATGGCTCGGGCCAAAGCATCAAATCCCCGGCCCCGCGCCCAAGGCCGCTGCGATGGGTCAGAAGATCGCGGATGGTAAATTCGCGTGTCACCCACGGATCAGACATGCGAAAGCCCGGCAGATAATCGATCACCCGATCATCCCAGCGCACCGTGCCCTCGTCCACCAATACCGCCAGCGCCGCCGAGGTAAACGCCTTGGTGGTCGAGGCAATGCGAAAAAGCGTATCCCCGTCCACAGGCTTGTCCGCTTGTCGGTCGCGCTGGCCAAAGCCACCGACAAAGTAAACCTTGCCGCCCTGCACAATGCCAATGGCGATGCCCGGCGTGTCAAAGGCGGCAATGGCGGCCTCGCTCACGGCTTTGATCTGGTCCGGGGTCGGTACGCGTTCCTCTTGGGCGCGGGCCAGAGACAGCGGTGCGCCCACAAAGGCAATCAGCAGAGCGATAAAAAACGACTTCATGACATTGTTCACAATGACAACTCCCGTCAGGTTTTCTTATGGTCATTACCGGCCAGACAGACCAGAAACGCAACCCCCGTGCCGATGCACAATTTCCACGTAAAGGCCAGACCCTTGAAGCTTTCCGGCAAATGCAGGCTGTCGACAATATAATCCTGTTGCATCAGGGTCACCGCAAAGCCCGCCGCCAGCGCCCAAAGGACAGAGGTGTGCGAGCCGCGCTTGGTGAAAATGACGGTGAAATACACCCCCAACAGGCCGGAATAGGAAAATACCATGACGGACAGGGCAAAGTTCAAAAGCGGCATATTGGTATAACGCTGCCAGTAAAAACTGAGCACCGCCATCAGGAAAAGCGCAATGCCCACCACCCCCATCGAGATCTGGCCCGCGCGCACATAATGACGATCAGGGGCCGGAGCGCCGCGCCGTTCCCGCCACGGTTTGTAAAAATCCTCAACAATCACCGACGACATGGAGTTCAGTCCCGAATTGATGGTGGAGACAGCGGCGGCGACCACCCCAATTGTGACCAGCCCACGCATGCCTGCCGGCAGTTCATTCAGAATATAGCTCATGAAAATGGTAATTTTTTCGCCATCAAACGAACCCGTCGCCGCGCTGGCAACGCCCTGCCCCATCAAATCGGGACGGTCGTAAAACACGTAAAGAAGCTGGCCAATAGAGACAAACAGCCAAACCACGGGAATGGCCACCACGGCGGAGATCAGCAAAGCCCGCGCGCCATCTTTTTCATCCTTGCAGGTTAGCACGCGCTGGGTCATGTCCTGATCCAGACCAAAGCTGCCAATGGAGAGAAGCGTCAATCCGGTGACAATGGAAATCATCGTAAAGGGCTGTGAAAAATCAAAGGCAAAATTGAAAAGTTGTAATTTGTTCTGCCCCTCGGGGGTGTGGCGCAGGGCATTGAATACCTCATCTGCCGGGGCCGGTATGGCCTGCCACAAGACAAATAACACCGCAGCCGCCGACACCACATAGATAATGAACTGGATAAGATCGCTCCAGATCACCGAATTGATCCCCCCTAAAAAGGTGATCAGAAACCCAAGCGCCATCATCAAAAAGGCAGCAATGACAATGCTCTGCGCATCAATATTGGAAAAAAGAATCATCGCCACCGCAATGGCGGCCAGAAACAGCCGCGAGCCGCTGGCAAACACCCGGCCCACCAGATACATCGCCCCCGCCGCGCGCATGGTGTTGGCGTTAAACCGATCGCCAAGAAGTTCATAAACGGTGGTGACTTTTAACGCGTAGAATTTGGGGATCAGCACTTTGGCGACAAAAATGGCCGCCAGAATAGTGCCGATATTGGTTGATAAATACGTGTAATTGCCGCGATAACCCTGATCCGGGCCGCCCAAGAACGTGGCCGCCGATTGCGACGTGGCCAGCACAGAGACCGCCACCACCCAATAGGGCATGGTGTTACCACCCAGAAAGAAATCCCGCGAATTTTCAGATTTTTTGCGTGAAAAGAACCAGCCCATCAGAACCAGAAGGCCCACATAACCGCCAATTGTCAGCCAGTCCAAGAGTGCAAAGCTGCTTGCCATTCTTCCATCCCCGAATCATTTTTTTCAAATTTACCACAGTGGCGCGCATTTGCCTGTTCACGGCTGGCTGATTATGGTTTTTGCCGCCCGCACAGGATTACCCCTTATGATGTGTAATCTCTGTATAGTTAGCGCAAAAATTCCCCTAAAATGAGACTTGAATGTATATCAATCATCAATGGTATGCAATAATGGTATTACAAATGCACAAATGGTATTCTTAATTCTAAAACAGGATTTCACATGACGGAAGTGGCAAGCCAGCGGTTCAGTGATTTTGATCAATGGTCGACCCGCGACATGGTTGAAGCCATGTATGAGGGGCAATTGGTCGCCATGGCGGCGGTGAAAGCCTCTTTAAGCGCACTTACCCAGGCTGCCGATGCGGCCTTTGCGCGACTAAAGCATGGCGGGCGACTGGTTTATGTGGGCGCGGGGACGTCGGGACGTCTGGCGGTGCAAGACGGCGCCGAACTTGGCCCCACCTTTGGCTGGTCGGAAGATCGCCTGGTGTTTTGCATGGCAGGGGGGCTGGAGGCCCTGACCCTTAGTGCCGAAGGCGCGGAAGACATTTACGAGGATGGCGTTGCCCAGATCAGCGCCGCCAATATTGAAAAGAATGATGTGGTGATTGGTGTCGCTGCCAGTGGCTGCACCCCCTTTACTTTGGGCGCACTTAACGAAGCAAAAGCACGCGGAGCCCTGTGTCTGGGCATTATTAATAACCCTGACGCGCCCATAGGGGGTGTGGCAGATCATGCCATTTTGGCGCAAACCGGCAGCGAGCTGATTGCCGGCTCGACCCGCATGAAAGCTGGTACGGCGCAAAAGGCCATTTTAAATATGCTCTCCACTGCCATTATGACCCGCCTTGGCCGGGT